>CAZVOD010000011.1:994-82478 GCA_964628385.1 uncultured Saprospiraceae bacterium | reverse complement strand
ACTACTTTTGTATTTACAGTAAATTGTTCCCAAAAAGGAGTATTGGATACAGATATTCTTGATAAACAGGGACGCTCTCATAAGCAAAATAGTCAGGAATTGTCAGAGGGTAAATCCGAGATTAAGCTTGACGTCTCTTCTCTGAAGCAAGGAGAGTACAATGTTTGGTTCAATTTTAAAGATCAAACACTGATCAAGAGGCTAAAGATAGCTCGGCAAACAAGACAGTCCGTATGGAAGATTTTATTTTCTTGATTATTTTGGGTATAGGTACTTTACTTTTAAACTGGGAAATATTGTGGAAAGATAAATTATAGCGGTTTATCCATTCACTTTTACACTCCAGGCCTCTGGTTTGTCGTTGAAGAGTGGTTTAGTCTTTGACCAGGTACGCTTGAATAGATCAGATTGCCTGTAGGCATCCAGGGCTTCCTCATTTTCCCAGAAGCTATAAGTAAAAAAGATATTATCAGGGTTAATACAACGCAGGAGTTCCAGGTGTTGGCAGCCTTCAAACCCCCTGATGTTTGTTTTACTCTCTTCAAAAATCACTTTGAAGTTTTCTACTTCTTCTGGGCGAAAACTCAATTTGACTATTCGTTTTATCATTGGTGCTATATTTGGTCAATCAATGAGTCTATCTGGTGTTGATAAAAGATTATAAAAAGCTGATCTGGACGGTATCTTCAATTTTGAGGCCCAACAAACTGCTTGCTTTACCCATATTGATAGCGATTTCCAGTAATCCAGAGTCGTTAAAAAGGCAAAGTGCCTCACCGATGGGTACTTCGCTATAGTTGTTATGGAGCCTGGTGATGGGATCGTGTCTTTTGAAATAAAGCTCAAATGCCTTACCTTGGCCTATTCTTTCAAAAAGCGTTTTCGAGATATTGACAATAACATTTTCGTAGCTATCAATATGAATGACCGAGCCTTTAATTTCTGATGCAGTGATAACGGGCTGGAAGGTAATCCGGCGGACCATATCTTCTATCACCGTTCCTATCTTTTGTAAATCAGCATCCTGACAGAGCTTTCCAACCACTTCAGTGAACAAGTCCTTGATGGGAAAACTCCCCGAATCATTTGGCAAGCTGATTTCGTAATGTTTGTTATTATTCATCTGATCAAAAACCAGTGAAAAGATACCATTATCCGGGCCTATGAAAAACTGGCCTTCCTCCTCAAAGGCGATAAAGCGCCTTTTTTTACCATAAAAATTCTTGACACTTAAAAGATGAATACTTCCTTCAGGAAAATTTTTCCATGCATTCTTAAAAATGAAAGCAGCTTGAACTATGTCGTGGCTTTCAATGTTGTGCGTGATATCAATTATTGTTAAATCTGGTATTTTACTGAGCAGGCTGCCCTTTATGGCAGCTAGGTAATAATCTTTTAAGCCAAGGTCTGATGTAATTGTTACTATTGGCATATAAAGTTTATAGAGCTTTTCCTTTTTGTATCACTGCGAATATCTTAATTTTGAAAGGAATAGCGTCATTTTTATAAAAGAAAAGCAAAAGACGTTCGCATATTACCTTCGGGTGATCATTACTTTATAAAAAAATAATAGCCGTATTGAGCGAAATCATTTTAACCATTGACGGAGTTGACCCGGTAGAGCTTTTTGGACAGAATAATGTGAAGTTGAATCTTCTCCGTAAAGCCATCCCTGAAGTAACCATAACCTCCCGCGGTAATAGTATAAAGCTAATGGGGGATAAGAAATTTACCCAAAAGGCTAAAGCTAAGCTTGAAATAATGGTCAGGATTTTGAAGGAACACAATGAATTACCTAAGCAGGTAGTGGTGGACCTATTGAATGGCAACAATCCCTTTGAAAATCGGCTGGCTGAAAATGGCCATGGCAATAAAGTAATCCTTCATGGCAACGGTGGTAAGCCGATTCGGGCAAAGACCCAAAATCAACGGTTGCTAGTCACCCAAATCGAGCAGAATGATGTGGTGTTTGCTGTTGGGCCGGCAGGTACTGGTAAAACTTATACGGCCGTTGCGATGGCGGTACGGGCACTAAAGAATAAAATGGTCAAAAAGATCATAATGACTCGCCCGGCAGTTGAAGCCGGAGAAAGTCTGGGGTTTTTGCCAGGTGATTTGAAGGAAAAGATCGATCCATATCTTCGGCCACTTTACGATGCGCTTGATGATATGATTCCACCTGACAAGCTGGATCATTTCATGCAAAACCGTACCATAGAGATTGCTCCGTTGGCTTTCATGAGGGGTAGAACACTGGATAATGCTTTTATCATTCTGGATGAAGCCCAGAACTGTTCTACGATGCAGCTAAAAATGTTTCTGACTCGTTTGGGGCCGAAAGCAAAATGTGTGATCACTGGTGACTTATCTCAAGTTGATTTACCCTTTGCCCAAAAATCAGGTCTACGCAAAGCTATTGGTATTCTTGGAAGGCTGGAAGGTGTGGGCGTCATTAATCTTGATGCCAGTGATGTAGTAAGGCATCGCTTGGTAAGGGAGATCATCAACGCTTATGAGCTAGCTGATAATCAGGCGAAAGCGAGAAAAGAAAATAAGGAACAAACTGCGAACAATCGTTTTGACCGGGAAAGAAAAGAAGACGAAAGGCAGGAAGAGGATTAAATCGCTTGTATTTTCAATCGTAAAAGCAAATTCCAAATAGACTTGTTTCGAAGGTGTAAAGTAGTAGTAAGCCGATACTGCTTTTGTACCCCGGAACAAGTCTGTTTTAATTACAGCCATAAAACAAAACAATTATCATGACTTCTGAAGTAGTTTATAAGGGAGGGCTTCGTACGGATTGTACACATGTAAAATCCCAGAATAAGATCATCACGGATGCTCCTACAGACAATCATGGGAAGGGCGAGGCTTTTTCTCCGACTGATTTGGTAGCCACAGCGCTTTCAAGTTGTATGCTCACCGTGATGGGAATAAAAGCAGAACAATTAGGCATTAATATCGACGGTATTACAACAACCGTTAATAAGATCATGGCTTCTGAACCTCGTCGTATAAGTAAGGTAGAAATAGTAATTAACTTTCCTGAAAAGGAGTACTCTGAAAAGGCAAAAAGTATTCTGGAGCATACCGCTCTGAATTGCCCTGTAGCCAAAAGCCTAAGTCCCGATCTAGTGCAGGATGTAAAGTTAGTTTGGTAAAATGCAGACCTGAAAAGAAGGGGCTGCTGAATGGAAATCCGGGGAAAATAAAGCCCTGCCAGTAGAGTTATTTTAATATATTGGATTTTCGAAATTTCAAATAGTAGAAAGCCCGGATTTCATGCAAATACTGACACTTCAAAAGCTCAATAGGATTATTAAAGGGGAAATAGAGCTTGCGGGCTCTAAAAGTATTAATAACCGAGCGCTAATGATCAGAGCGCTTTGTAGCAGATCCTTTCCAATTCATCGTATGGCTAATGCTCAGGATGTAGAACTGATGCAGGCCATCCTAAGCTCTGATGATTCCATCAAGGACGCCGGCCCGGCCGGTACTACTTTCCGATTTATGACAGCCTATTTAGCCCTGCAACCTGGAGCGCAAACGCTTACGGGAACGCCACGTATGAAACAGCGTCCTATAGGCCTTTTGGTAAATGCTTTACGGTCACTTGGAGCACAAATTGAATATATAGAAAAGGAAGGCTTCCCTCCATTATTAATTAAAGAACCCGGTCCGGACTTAGGTAAGAACAATAAAGTCTCTATTCCGGCAGACACCAGCAGCCAATATATCTCTGCTTTATTAATGATTGCCCCTACCTTGCCTAATGGCTTATCATTGACTCTAGTAGGCGATATTGTATCGCGTCCTTACCTGGAAATGACCCTCAGCTTAATGGCTTACTTTGGTGTACGACACGAGTGGGTTACGAATAATCAAATCAATATACCCCACCAGGCTTATCAGGCCAGAGCATACACCGTGGAAGCAGACTGGTCGGCAGCATCGTACCACTATGCCCTGGCAGCCTTCGCTGATGAGCTGGATTTACAGCTTAACGGACTTTTTGAAAATAGTGTCCAGGGGGATTCCGTACTGGTGGCAATGATGGAGCATTTTGGCGTACAATCTATTTTTAATGATAGGGGCGTTCGTCTGCTCAAATCCTCGCAGGTTAATACCTCCCCTCTGGTGCAGGATTTCATCAAATGTCCTGATTTGGCCCAGACTATTGCTGTGGTTTGTGCAGGCATGGGAATTCAAGGGACTTTCAGTGGATTGAAAACACTTCGAATTAAAGAGACAGACCGTATCGCGGCGCTACAAAAAGAGCTGGAAAAAATAAATGTGGCGTTTCAATCTACCAACCACAGCGAGCCCTATAAAGTAATGGGAAAGGCTAGTTTTCAAGGTACACCTGTTTTTGCTACTTATGAAGACCATAGGATGGCCATGGCTTTTGCTCCGCTCGCCATGCATCAAGCCATACAAATACAAGAACCCGACGTTGTGGGGAAGTCGTATCCAGATTTTTGGAAGGATATGGAATACCTGGGTTTTGAGCTGAAATATTAAGGTGGAAGAATCACTGCATCTATTGTGTTAAAGTTGATGCAGTGATTCTGCTGGAGCTTACCTAATCCAGGTTACTTCCCACTTTTAGATAGTATTTTTATTTCTACTCGCTGATTTTTTCTCCGACCGGCGGCCGTTTCGTCGGTAGCGATGGGTTGGTTTTTGCCATAGCCTTTGAATCGCAGCCTGTTTTTATCGATGCCCTTGAATATCAGGAAGTCAACAACGGCTTTAGCTCTGGCATTTGATAGCCAATCGCAATAGGCGTCTTCAGGAAGACCGTTGGTATGTCCTCCTACTTCTACTACTAAATCTTTATTATTAGAGAGGAATTCATAAACTTCATTTAGTGCTTCTATGGAACCAGGCTCTATATTAGTGGAATCAGCCCGGAAGAAGAGACTTTCCAATCGAAGTTTTTGCCCTACAATAAGCTCGTCGCGGGTGAGGTCCTTTGTAAATGTTTTGGCTTCCTGAGGTGTATCTACCTCTTTATCCGCTATTTTTGGAGGGGTTACTTCTGCAGGCTTGGGAGTCAGTTGGGTAGGTTTCTTTTCAACAACCTCTTTGGAAGGCTCCGGAGCTGTTGTCGGAGCAGGGGTAACTACTGGTTTTCCTGGTGTTTCAACTTCTGATACTTCTTCTTCAACTTCTTCCTGTGATTGCGGTTCTTCATCACATGGAATAGGACGAAGAGAAGAGGCTTTGTCCATTAATACGTTGCCGTTATATGGAAATAGGGTAGGCGTTTTGTAAAACGCCTCGAAAGTGATGTGGGTATAATCATCGATAGGTTCGAACTTGAAATTATATTCTATCCAGCGTTCATTAATGATCAGGCTGGTTTCTCCAAGCATGTACTGTTTATCACAATAATCGAAGCCTCCGTATATTCTCAGTTTGGCCGGGGTCACATAATTAACCTCCTGATTGTTGGCCTGGGTACGACTGGGACTCAGATAAAGCTCAGATTTCGCCAGGTAGATGGAAAAGCTATAACACTGTCCTCTTTCCATGGGGGTACTAAGCCGTTGACCTACAGCCTCCCAGGTGTCATTATCTCTGACTACCATCCCGAGGTAGGTCTCTCCGTCGTAGGCTGGCTTTGTAACTCCAAACTGGCCACTAGGCTGAACATCCGGGGGAGATTCCTGAATGAAGCCGCAGTTATTCCATCCACGCGGTGGTTTACTGTGATGCGGGTAATCTTCGAAAGAAGAGTTAGTAAGATATATTTCCTCGGCTTTGGCCGTATTATCTGATGGTAATGATTCCTGGCCAAAGATAGATGCGGTGCACAATATAATGCTAAAAAAGAAGATCATTGATTTGCGCCAACTCATAGGTGCTTAATTTTAGTATTCAGGTTTAATAAAGGCTAAAACCCTAAAACTTGTTTTCTCAAAAAGATAAAATAGATGAAATTACAATAAATATAAAGGATAAAACCCAAATATATGATAAGTGCTATCAGATTTGAGTTAATAGACTCAAAATTCTTCCGGTATAAAAAAGGTTTATAGTATGCTCTGGATGCAGGCGATAGCCCTTTGCAGCTATTGTAAATTTTATATTGTCAAACGTAAGCAAAGCAAAAATATTTTACATCACTCCAGTTGCCCGGAATGATGTAAAATCATATTAACAGTTACTTAAAGGCGTTTAGGCCAGTAACGTCCATTCCCGTGATAAGTAAGTGAATATCATGGGTGCCTTCATAGGTAAGTACCGTTTCGAGGTTCATCATATGTCTCATTACTGGATATTCATTAGTAATCCCCATACCACCATGGATTTGGCGGGCTTCTCTGGCAATATCCAGGGCCATGGCCACATTATTGCGCTTAGCCATAGAAATTTGAGAAGGAGTAGCTTTACCATTATTGGCTAGCGTTCCGAGGCGCCAGGCCATCAATTGAGCCTTGGTGATTTCGGTAATCATCTCTGCCAGCTTTTTCTGAGTAAGCTGAAACTGTCCGATGGGCTTTCCAAATTGTTCTCTTTCCAGGGCGTATCTCAAGGCAGAGTCATAACAGTCCATTGCGGCACCAATAGCGCCCCAGGCAATACCATAACGAGCCTTAGACAAACAAGATAGTGGGCCTTTCAATCCTTTTACCTCTGGAAGCATGTTGGCTTTAGGCACTCTTACATCTTCAAAGATCAATTCTCCTGTAATTGATGCTCTCAATGATAGTTTCCCTTTAATTTCTGGAGCACTAAATCCGGGCATATCTTTTTCCACAATAACACCCCTTATTTTTCCATCTTCTGCTTTGGCCCAAACTACAGCCATATCAGCTACCGGAGAGTTGGTGATCCACATTTTGGAACCATTCAATATGTAGGCATCACCATCCTCTTTAATATTCGTTAGCATACCGCTCGGATTAGAGCCATGATCTGGCTCCGTTAAGCCGAAGCACCCGATAAGCTCTCCTCTTCCTAGCTTTGGTAAATACTTTTTCTTCTGCTCTTCCGATCCGTACCTGTAAATGGGGTACATAACCAGAGATCCCTGTACAGAGGCCATAGAGCGAATACCCGAGTCGCCTCTTTCTAGCTCCTGCATAATGATGCCATAAGCTATTTCATCCATTCCGCCGCCACCGTATTCTGCCGGTAAGCTGGGACCATAAGCTCCAATCTCGGCAAGCCCTTTGTACAAGTGCGTTGGGCATTGGCCTAACTCTGCACAAGATTCAATAATTGGACTGACTTCCTGCTTCACCCAGGTGCGTACAGCATCTCTGGCCAGCAGGTGGTCTTCACTCAATAGTTCCTCAACATTATAATAATCGTGCCCCTCAAATCTGTCATCTCTGGTTTTTCTCTCTATAGTCTGATGAAGGGTACCGTTTTTTTCTACTTGCATTAGTTTAATTTTTGTGGTGATTTCGTAATCCTGGAACAAACAAATAAGGAGTAAGCTAAAGCTACCCTGTAAATTTTAATATATTTATGTAAAATTACTAATAAATTCAAGTGTTTTAGGCAGCTTGTGAAATAAGTCCGATCGATAATCTGAAACAAAACAAAGTCCTCCTATTTTTGTCATTTTATCTAAAACAGGGCCCGGTACAAAACAGAAATAAAAACTTTAAACTTGTTTTAAAAGATTGCTATCGCACTATTGGGAGATGTCGACATAGTATCTCTAACTTTAGTCTTGGTTTTTTTTTGAAATAAACAATCGCTCATGACAACTATTGCGCTTGAAGGAATGCACTTCCATGCTTTTCATGGCTACTACGAAGAGGAACAGATAATAGGTAACCATTTCATAGTAGATGCTTACGTTTCATTGGTAGTTAATGCAGCGGGATCAACGGATGAACTAGGTCAAACGGTAAACTACGAAACTATCTACCTGATTTGTCAAGCTGAAATGAAAAAGCCTTCAAAGCTATTGGAAAAACTCGCACAAGGCATTGCAGAACGGATCAAGGGCTTTTTTGATCAGGTGGGAATCGTCAAAATAAGGATAAGAAAACTTAATCCACCTTTGGCCGGTAGAGTAGAAAGTGCTTACGTAGAAGTATCTGTAGGAAGCTCAAGCGGGGGCGGGGGGGCCTTTGCCGGATCGTTTGGCTCCTGACAACAGCAAATATTGATCAGCAATTAACATCTAGATAGTAAATTTTCTTAATCAGTTATCGTTATCTATCTAATCAAAACCAAACTATTATGCGTTTGAGACTACTCTTATTCCTTGCTCTAACACAACTTTTTGCCTGTTCTTCTTCTCAATTCCAGAATACGCTGGATAACATCATGAGTATGAGTGGAGAAGTTACTCAGGAAGAAGCTGGTATGGGACTTAAGCAGGCCCTGGATATCGGAATCCAAAAAGGCGCAGATCGGCTTTCACAAACAGATGGCTACTACGAAAGCGTCTACAAAATTCTTCTTCCGGAAGAAGCCAGAGTCATTACCAATAAATTGAGTGGTATTCCAGGCTTTAAAGATTTGGAAGAAAGTATCATCAGAAAAATCAATAGGGGAGCGGAAGATGCTGCCAAAAAAGCGGCACCGATATTTGTAGATGCAATTAAACAAATGACTTTTAATGATGCCCTAAATATCCTGATGGGACCAGATACTGCCGCTACCAGCTATCTGAAAAATGCGACCTATCAAAATCTCTACAACGAATTCAATCCGGTTATTGTAGAGTCACTGGATAAATTTGATGCCCGTGAGGTATGGTCTTCAGCAGTAAATACTTACAATAAAATTCCTTTCGTAAATAAGACGAATCCTGATTTAGATGACTATGTTACTCAGCAGGCCCTGATGGGATTGTTCGATATGGTAAGAAAAGAAGAATTAAATATGAGACGAAATGTAGAAGCCCGTTCTACGGAGCTTTTGAAAAAAGTATTCGCAAAACAGGACAGTAAGTAATTACAAGTTGGGTATTGAGGGGGGAGGTCTATACAGTGCCTTCGCTATTCGGTATAGCGTCAGACAGTCCTTATCTCTGTCGTCTGTTGCCTGTAGTGTTACCCTCTCAATACCCATTCTTACCGAATACTGAATTCTGATCACATTCCAAAAAAATACCATGATAGAAGTAGGGATAATAGGAAGCGGTTCTATGGGTAGAGGCATTGCTCAGGTGGCGGCTACTGCCGGACATACGGTTCATGTTTATGATAATAATCCAACTGCACTTGATAATGCCAGAGCTTTTCTGGAAAAAATCCTGGCCAGGCAGGTGGAAAAGGAACGAATGACAACGGAACAGAAAAATAATATCCTGGGCAGGATACAATATCATACTTCTATGCTGGGTTGCGCTAGGTCAAAGCTCATAATAGAAGCCGTGGTAGAAGATTTAGGGGTCAAAAAAACACTTTTTGAGCAATTGGAAGACTCCGTAAGCCAGGATTGTATTTTGGCTAGCAACACCTCTTCATTACCTATCGCAGCCATTGCCGCGGCTTGTAAAAAGCCGGAAAGAGTACTGGGTATTCATTTTTTTAATCCTGCTCCTCTAATGAAATTGGTAGAGATTATTCCGGCCGTTCAAACTACGGATAACTATCTGGAGCAGGCTATTGAACTGATAGCTAGCTGGGGCAAGCTGACTGTTACCGCAAAAGACACGCCGGGCTTTATTGTCAACAGAGTAGCCCGACCATTCTACGGCGAAAGCCTAAGAATACTAGAAGAAGGAATAGCGGATATAGCAACGATAGACTGGGCGCTTAAGGCTGTAGGCGGTTTTAAAATGGGCCCTTTTACATTGATGGATTACATAGGCCATGATATCAATTATAAAGTTACAGAGACTGTTTTTAAGGCCTTCTACTACGATCCAAGGTATAAGCCTTCCTTTGCGCAAAAGCGTTTGATGGAAGCGGGTTTTTTGGGAAAAAAAACGGGCCGTGGATTCTACAACTACCAGGAAGGGGCTTCTAATCCAGCACCGGTAAAAGACGAAAAACTAGGTCAGCAAATTCTGGATAGAGTGCTCGCCATGCTCATCAATGAGGCTGCCGACGCCCTACACCTGGGAGTAGCCTCCAAAGAAGATATAGACCTGGCCATGACCAAAGGAGTTAATTATCCAAAAGGGCTGTTGCGCTGGGCAGATGAGATTGGCCTGAGTAAATGCGTCATGCAGATGGATGGACTGCATGACTGGTATTTGGAAGATCGATACCGCTGTAGCCCCATTCTCAGAAAAAAAGCTAATGAGGGAACTCCCTTTTTCAGTGAATAAGAGCTGAAATTGGAATCTCCTGTACTTATTTTCCAAACGTTAAAGCCGATAGAGCTACTGCTTTACTATTCTCTTACTGATTAGTTGGCTATTCGTTTGAACCTGAAGCAGGAAGATGCCAGAAGGAATCTGACTGACATCCATACTGATCATTTGCTGTTGGCCCTCAAAAACTTCCGTTGATTGTTCAAGAAGCTTTTTACCCTCGGGGCTGAATAACCTGAGATGAACAGCGCCCGAAACTTGTATTGGTTCTAGTCCCACCTGAAACTGATTACCTACTGGATTAGGGTAAATATTTACTTTTAATGCATCATTCGGTTCAATATCTTCAGTATTAGTAACCTGGTTGTCAAGAGCCTCCACCGCTATGCCTACATCGCTGAGCATAGAACAGCGAAGGTCCCCCTGGTCGGTACTAAAACAGGCAGGGGTATTATAGCTGAATAAATCAAGTAGCTCTACAAAGTCAATCGCCCATCCCTGGCCTTCGGTAAAAGCATCAGTATCGGGTTCGTCATCAGTGTAAAAGTGGAAGCGGAACCTTATTTTTTGACCGTTGTACTGGCTAAGGTCAATAAAGCTTTCTATGGATTGGTTGGCAAGTCCCCAAAAACCTTGTTGCTCATCGAGTAGGGTGGTGGAAAAAGCCATTTCACCCCGGTAAGTATTTCTTATAAAATTATTACTTCTAACGGCTTGCCAGCTGTTACCGCCATCTTCTGATATTTCTACAATACCACCATCGTAACGGGGCTCTGTACTGTATCGGTGCCTACACCTTAGAACGGGATGCTCTCCCTCTATTAATAGGTCTCTGGCTAATTCCAGGATATGTTCATTGGCCCTTCTGGTAGCAGGGATCATCCAGCTTACTTCTGCATTCCTCAAGGTGTCAATTACAATTCGCCAGGAATCTTCTTCGCTTCCCTCCAGTGAACTGACCTGCCAGTTGGGGTCAGGGTCATCGAGGTCGTCTCTGTAAAGCCTCTTGGAGCCCAGAGTAGGGTCTGTTAAGAGGGAGTAAAAAAGGGTGGTCCCTTCTCCGGGTTGGAGGTTGTCAACCTCCATAACCAGGCGTTGGCCGTCATTAGAGATGAAACGACCGCCCAGGATGGAGGTACTCCTCAACACCGCACCTTCTGGTATCCGGTCTTCAATTACAATACCCGTAATTGGTGTAGATTGTCCATTTTCAATATTAATACTCACCCCCACATTATCTCCCGGGAAAATAGTAGGCAATGCCTTCTTGGTAATCTTTAAAACCGTATTGCAAAATGGTGGCTTGTCAAAGGCTTCCTGACCATCTTTAATATCTGTAGGGTCTCCCTGACGGGCGCTAAAACCCAGACCTCTCCTGGCAAACACTTCCCAGATTAGGCACTGGTTGTCACCATCGTAATTAGCCCGGTCGGCAGCCAGTATGGCATCTCTTGCATCAATAAAGCCCGGCTGGCAACTTTGGAGTTTCAAACCATCCATAACCAGTTGTACTGCCATGTTATTACCGCCGTTGCCATTTAGCAAATCAGGACTCCATCCATATCTGTCGGAAAATGCCCAATATAAATCCCAAAGCATACTAGCCCAAATCTCTCCTACATTATGCACTGAAAAAGATTGAATGATATCGTCGTAAGTGTAGTCGTTCAAGTCCTGAAATACCGAGTAAATCTTCCGGCGAATGCCCTGGCTATTGATTTCTCCTCCACTTGAAAAAGAGGCAATCCCCTTTGTGCGTTCTGCAATAATATTCTCGCGAGTAGAAACAACCATAGCAAAGAAATCACTCCAACCTTCTCCCATTTGTTCGGAAGGTAACCTGCCTATGCGTGGATTAGGCAGGCAACTGTTTACTTCCGGCCCGCCTGTTAACCTCGTTGTAATTCCGTGCGCATATTCATGGGCTATAATGCCATTGTCAAAACTACCATCCAATAACACCCCAGGGCCTTCAGGAAGGGCAATACTCACTTCAACACCGTCATCGATAAATTTTTTTAGAAGCCTTCCGTTGGATAAACTAATCGCAATAGCCGGAATACTAGGATCTTCAATGTCGGGAGAATCTCCAATGCCTATAATACCCTCTCTGTTGTTGATAATTATGACTGCTTTGGCTCCTGCTGCTTCAGCGTTACTTACCTTTTCTTCTAACGTACATTTGCCCCGGGTAATGACTGCAATTTTTCCGTTAATTTCATCTGTATTAATAATAGGAGCACAGGCCAATTCCGGAAAATTCGAATCATCTTTGGCTATAGCTAGCTGACCCTTCACGGGCACTTCAGTGATCGGAGGGCCAAATGCCGCATCCCCGGCCCGGTAAAGTCCGGTTAAGATTGCCGGACTATTTACCCTCAATAAGTTGCGAGCTCCTCTGTTCCACAGAAACATTTGTATCCTGCTGGGCCTACCATCAGAACTAAGTGAAAAGTTGGCATTATTCAAACCCGAACCATCCATGGCTTCTGCCAGGATAGGGTCATTACCTTGTCCGGCTCCGGAATAATTGACTTGCTGAAAGTTGCCGGCCGATTCCGTAAATCCATAATTATATGAAAAATCATGCATAAAGTTGCTCATGTAAAAAAGCTGTGTGAGAGCAGCCTCTCTATTGTTATTCGGATCACTGGTAGCATTGTACGGAAAATCAAAAATAAGATTATCGCTTCCCATAAAAATGGAATCTGGGATGTTGTTGGCGTCTCTGTCAAAATATGCATAAACATTATTCCCCCGAGTGGTAAAAAATTCGGCTCCAGCCCGGCCATCGATATCATGCCAGCCTAGTGGAGACCCCGGAGTGTTGAGCTCCGGGATAAGCTTTCTGAATCCATGGAGCGGACTTTCAACGGGTACCGGGAAAACCCTATACTGAGCCCGCGAATTCATATTTTGGTCCTTAGGCGCGTGCAGTAAGGGGCTATGGGCGGCTACTTTCGGTGGTACCGCTGTGCATTCGTGCAGCTCGTGAGCAACACCGGGATAATGGTCAAAAGTGCAATGAATGGTCTGATTGATTTGCTTCAGCATATTGCCTGTCCGGGCATCGATTTGTAGTAACCAGGAGTCCGGATCTTCTTGTAGGTTGATAAAAACCTTCCAGCACAGTGTAATTTCATGCTTACTGCTGGGAAAATAGTTGAGTGTAGCCAAAATAGGCTCGTCAGAAACTTTTTTGGATTGAAAAAAATAGGTGTTGCCCTTCCGCTTGACAGGCACGAGGTCCATCCTTTTGCGAGCGTTGAATAGCTGTAGCGCAACCTTGACGGCCTCTTCCGCCGTCAATCGCGGTGACGTACTATTGATTTTTTCTGAAATATTGGACTCAAAATTAACTGCATTGAAGATTACCTGGTCATCTTTAGACAGATGAATTCCCCAAATGCCATTGTATATTTCTATTCCTTGATATCTTTGCCGGAAATAAAAATGGGAAATTCCATTGTGTAGATCTTTGTATTGACCCTGGAGAATGATATCAGAAACATCTTCCGGAGCCAGTTGCCATTGTGCATAAAGATTCTTAACAACTGATTCTGCCTTTTGGTTCTGTTGTTTTTGCTGTGCAATTAGGGAAGTAGAAATAATAAAGAAGCTGAAGGTCAGAAGTAGCCCTGATTTCATTTTTATAGATTTATTGTTTTTCTGTATCCCAAACAGTAAAAATTAATACTTTGATTTGATTTTGAGAATAAAAAATAGACTTAGGAATGAGTAATAAATAGATCGCGCTTTTTGACCGAGGGGATTTTGTTCCAAGACAAGGCAGAAAACCTGCCGGCCGGCAGGCGGGCGTAGGCAATGCAGGGTGTTGGCGAGGCTTTCTAACGAAGTATTGGGGCAAAAGCCTCTGTCAAAAATGATGAGTTATTTTTTTCTCATTCCTTAGTACTATCTTACGACATAAATTATGGAAGAGAAAAATTTTATCTTTGGCAGGCACCCGGTGATTGAAGCTATTGAGTCAGGAAAGTCTATTGAAAAAGTAATGCTACTGCAAGGTACGCGTGGAGAGTTTGAGAAGACCATGCGGCGAGTGAGTAAGCAAAATAACATTCCACTGCAGTATGTCCCAAAGGAGCGGCTCAACAAGTACACCCGTTCCAATCACCAGGGAGTCATTGCTTTTGCTTCTCCTATTCAATACGCTCAGCTTTCTGATATCATTCCCGGCCTGTTTGAGCAGCAGCTTGTGCCGTTGGTGCTGGTATTAGACGGAATATCCGATATTCGGAACGTAGGAGCTATAGCCAGGTCTGCCGAAGTTATGGGAGTGCATGCACTGATTCTTCCCAAAACGGGTGGTTCTATGATTAATTCTGATGCTATAAAAACTTCTGCTGGTGCCTTGAGTAAGCTATCGGTTTGTAGAGAAAACAGCTTATTAAAGGCGGTAGGTTTTTTACAAAATTCTGGTTTGCAGGTCCTAGCCAGTGATTTAAATACAACAACGCGGCTGGACGAAATGGATTTTTCTGTGCCTACTGCTATAATTATGGGGTCTGAAAGCAACGGAGCAAGCCCTGCTTTACTCAAAGCTGCCGATCAATCTTTTATAATTCCGCAGGTAGGAGAAATTGATTCTCTCAATGTATCGGTAGCTACCGGAGTTATTTTGTACGAGGCTGCACAGCAGCGTATGTTTAGAGGGAAATAAAAAACTCCCGGGTACAAACCCTGTACCGACGGGAGACTATAATCTCGGGAATTAAAAATTTCTAAATACTTGTAATTCCCTGGATCTAAACGTCACTTACTTTACGGATCACTTCGTAAATTCTTGTGTATTCATTTGTTTCTTCAACAAAAGGGTCATGTTCCAGGTGATTAGCAGAGATCAACCTTAGATGAGTGATGCGTCCTTTTCTGTTCACTATTTTCTGAACATATTTGATCCAGATGGAGCCATTATGTTTAATAGCGTAGATTTTGTTGTCCATAATCTCATTGAGTCCACTGATTTGGCGACAAATTACCAGATCACCATTGTTGATGATAGGTTCCATACTGCTACCGTTAATAGGGAAAGCTACCAGACCATTGCCCGAAATGCCGGGAAGGCTAAAGAAACTATGCTGCTCATCAGTAAAGCTATCCTGTTCTATTGTTGATCCGGCGAACGCCTCCGTAGTGGTAAACAAAATGTTGCCTTTGTACTCCGAGGCCGGTTCTTCGGCTATGACTTTATCCTGGGGGAGATCCATTCCAAATGGTGTACCTACACCATCCAGCATATAAGATTCATTAACACCGTATTCTCTACAGAGGATTCGGGCATGGCGATAATCAATACAACGTTTGTCATCGGGATTGAGGAAAGCCCTGACAATATGGCCGTAAGCCCGGTTACCCAGGATTTTTTCAGCAAAATCACCCATACCTTTTCCACCTCTGTCATTTTTTACTATATCTCCTCGTTCTTCCAATAACTTAAATACTTTTCTGAATCTTTCATTGAGACGAATACGATCTTCGCGAATCATAACTTAAATTGTTTATTTACGACTGTAAATTAAAACAAAATATTGTTATAAACAAATTATTTTAATTTTTTTGTTGGCAAAGTGTTTTTCCCGATACTGGTAAGGAGCTACCGGAGAAGTTTAGGAAGCAATGGTGGAAGGTGTTAAAGGCCTTGTAGGGTGCGGATGCCAGTCTTTTTGAAGTAAGCCATAGATAGCCATATCATAGTACTGGTTATGTAGCCATATAGATTGTTTTAAAAGACCTTCGTGTTTAAAACCAAGGCGCAACGGGATGGCTGAGCTTTTGCGATTACCCGCCAGTACTCTTATTTCTATCCGGTTGAAGGCTAGGTTCAGGAAGGCATGATTGATCAGAGTATGGCAAGATCGGGTGATGATGCCATTACCCTGCCGCCTTTTACTGATCCAGTAGCCCAACTCAGCTTTCCGGTGTTTAATATTAACATTGACAAAGCCCACAGAACCTACAATCTGTTGGTCAAGAGCAATGAAATAGGTAAGTTGCTGACCTCCCTCGTTAAAAGCCTGTAGCTCCCTTAAAAAACGCCTGACATCGTATTCTGTACGGGTATCCGTTACCCAGGCCAGCCACTTTTGCAGATAATGCCGCTCTGATTGGATGATATTAAAAATGGCTTTCGAAAAATTGAGTTGAGGCTTTAGTAAGTCTATCCTGTTATTGACGTGCAGCTTTTCAAAATCCATTCAGTGGGTTATTTAAGAGTTGGGTAATAGCATTTTGCTCAGAGCGTGTTTGGATTTTACCCTTTGGCCTGCAAATACATTTAGAATAATGCTTCCCGCTTTCAGCGGGACAAGATATTTCAGCTTTTTTTCGCTCCATAGCCCTGCTATGAAACTCAAAAACAGCTTTATTTTCATCATCCCAAATGTATTTTCGGCATCAAAAGCAAATTCCAAACACGCTCTCAATGAAGTTGTTTAAGCATGTAATTTTTAGCTGAGGGTTTGGCCCACAAGCAGGAAAGTGTAAACAACTTTAATATAATTTACATAAAAAAATAGTTTGATACAGAGATTTAACATTCTTTTCTTTATAACAGAAATAGATTCAGGCAATTATAAGCTTTAGCCGGTCTATAAATTCGTCGATTTCCTCCTGGGTATTGTAGTAATGAGGAGAAACACGCAGTGCCCAGTCAATATTTTTGTGATTAAAATCAAACCAGGCGTATTCTCTGAAAGCCAGAGAGCTATTGATCCTGTGCTGAAAAAGAGCTTCTTTTAACTGCATGGGGTGGCGGCCTTCAACGTGAAAAGTAACTATACCGCAGAGGTTGGCGCCATGATCCATCACTTTTACAGCCGGTATTTCCGATAGTTTGCGCCTGCAATAATCGGCAATGTGCTGAACAGACTGCCTGATGTTGTCCAATCCCAGCTCAAGGGCCTCTTCCGTGGCGGCCTTACTGCCCATAACCACAGCGTAGGGCCGTTCCCAGAGCTCAAAGCTTCTGGCATCTGAATACGGCCGATATTGATCAGGGCTAATCCAGGAAGCACTGTGTAAGTCTAGAAAAGCAGGCTCCAACTGTTGCTCCAGCGCACGGTCAGAAACGTACAAAACACCAGAACCTCTCGGGCCTCTCAGAAACTTTCTGAATGTAGCACTCAAAAAATCACAATTGATTTTTTTGACATCCAAAGGAAGCTGCCCGGCTGACTGGCAGGCATCGACAAGATACCAGGCTTCCGAATGCTTACACCATTCTCCAATACGCTCTACATCCTGTATCAGTCCGGAATTGGTAGGCACATGTGTCACCGCTACCAGCCGGGGATGATTCAGCCGGATGAGTTGCTCCAGATGATCCAGATCAGCTCCTCCTTGTTTGTCGTATTGACTGTGCAGAATGGTTAGTTTATATTTTTTTTGTAATTGTAAAAAAGCAATTTGATTAGAGACATAATCATCTTGAGTAGTTACAATAACATCCCCCTGCTCAAAAGGAATGGCGGATAAGGCTCTGTTGTAGGCATCAGTAGCACTGGCGGCGTACGCGATCTGATCCGGCGTGGCGTTCAATAGCTGTGCTACTACATCAGAAAAGGCACTGATAGCTTTTCTTTGATGAGCTGCGGCCTCATACCCGCCCATTTCCATCTCCAGTGCCAGATAATCCTGAATGGCCTGAAAAACATTTTTAGACATCAGTGAGGCACCTGCATTATTGAGGTGAATATAATTCCTGACCCCGGGGGTTTGGCGTCGGCACCGTAATATGGTGGATGTACTTAGCATAGGTTTATATTTCTACAGCTTTATTGAGTATTTTAAGCACGGCCACAGTCCCTTTATCGATTTCCAGGCTGGGCTTTAGCTCTCTGGCAATAAGTGGCATCAGTTTTTCGTAATCACCAACAATTTGCGTACTCATATTATTGGTTTTTATTTTGACATCCTGATGCCTGTTTAGCCTTTCTATAAAACCAAGGACAGCCGGCACGTAGTTTTCCTGAAGTGGATAAAGACTGATCTCTATCGTAATTTTCATATTTGAGTAGTTAAAATTAAAAAAAGAAGGTTTTCCACACATTTTGTGTTAGCAACACTTGTGAAAATTAATGCATAAGATAAAAAGAGTCAGCAAATACTTGCAATTTCCACCACTTTTAATGAAATATTATTACGGTATAATTTTTTTGATGATGAAACAACTTTTTTCTATTACGGTCCGCAAGGATAAATTTCAAACATATTCTTTATTCTTCTTTTTATGATTAATTTAGAGGATATTGTGGGCCTTAATTTGTAAGATAATTTTTCATAATTACGTACCTAACTGTTCATGGCGAAGAAAAGAAAAAAGAAGAAGGGACAATTATCATTTGGTTTTGGTATAAACGATGAAAGGATACCCAAACTAATAGGCGTATTGGCTTTATTTCTATCTTTCTATTTGTTTATAGCGTTCACTTCCTACTTGTTTACCTGGCAAATAGATCAGAATGAAGTTCTTCACTTCGAATGGATCAAGCTTCTGGATAGTAACCTCCAAATGGCTAATTGGCTGGGGCGGCTTGGTGCTATCGTTTCGAATATATTTTTCTACTGGGGTTTTGGCTTACCTTCTTACATTATCATTTATATGTTGATTCTTACTGGGTTTTCATTGATCCGCAGGGCCAGGCTCATCACCTATGTCAGCAAATTGCGCTATGCTTTTATAGGTATGGTGCTTTTATCAATATTTCTGGGGTTTATCGGAGGAAATGCTGAATTTCCCTGGGGAGGTACGATAGGACAGGGTATCAGTGGTTGGTTGACCAAATTTGTGGGTACGGCTGGTATGTTAGTTCTTTTTCTTGCTATGCTGGTAGGATATGTGGTATGGATTTTCAACCCTAATTTTGAAGAAATGAGCGCCCGGGATCTCTACGGTGAAATAAAAGACACAGTTAGTGCCCGTTTGGGCAATAGACGGGCTCAACGACGTACTGTAAGAAGGCGAAAGTCTGTAGCTGAAGATCCAGATGATGAAGCGCCAATAGAAGAATTAGATGAGGGGGCGTTGACGGGACTGCCACAACCTATTCCGGAGGATGATTTAGCTTCCTTTAAAAACAATGAAGAAGGTGACGACAGTCAGCTTTCTATCACTCTGGAAGATATACCGATTGCCAAAAAAGTACCCCAGCCACTTGGAACGGACTTTGAGGTGAACAATCCTAACGATGGCAGTGAAGTACAGAAAAGTACAGCTGACCCGGGGCCTTCGCCCGCTCCCGAGCCTGCTCTTTCGGTACAGATGGAAAATAAGAACCACACGGAGCCCTACGATCCGACACTTGACCTGTCTACCTACGATTTTCCCGGAGCACCGCTGTTGATTGATTATTCAGATACAAAAGTTGAGGTTGACCATAAAGAGTTGGAGGCTAATAAAGACCAGATTATTGAAACGCTTCTCAATTACAAGATTGAGATTGTAAAAATTCGCGCGACGGTTGGCCCCACTGTTACTTTGTACGAAATAGTACCGGCACCCGGGGTCAGGATTTCTAAGATAAAAAACCTGGAAGACGATATTGCTTTGAGTCTGGCGGCACTGGGTATCCGTATTATTGCGCCTATACCGGGTAAGGGAACTATTGGTATTGAGGTGCCTAATAAGAAAAAACAGATTGTTTCAATCAGAGAAGTTTTAGATTCTGAAAAGTTTAAGCGGGCTAAGATGGACTTGCCCATTGCTTTAGGAAAAACCATTTCCAACGAGATAGTAGTAGTGGACCTGGCCAAGATGCCCCACTTGCTGGTAGCGGGTGCCACCGGACAGGGTAAATCGGTAGGGGTAAATTCTATCTTAATTTCTCTGCTTTACAAAAAGCACCCGTCTCAGGTTAAATTGGTGCTAATAGACCCCAAAAAAGTTGAATTATTTCTTTATTCCAGGCTGGAGCATCACTTTCTGGCTACCATGCCGGGAGAGGATGAGCCAATAGTTACCGAGACTAATAAAGTCGTACATACCTTGAATTCTCTGTGTATTGAAATGGATAATCGATACGACCTGCTTAAAAAAGCTTCAGCAAGGAATATCAGAGAGTATAACGAAAAATTTGTTCAGCGTCGGCTCAATCCTGAAAACGGGCATCGTTTCCTTCCTTTTATTGTACTGGTAATTGATGAATTTGCTGACCTCATCATGACGGCCGGTAAAGAAGTAGAAATGCCCATCGGTCGTCTTGCTCAGCTGGCCCGGGCTATAGGAATACACCTGATTATCGCCACTCAGCGGCCATCCGTAAATATTATTACTGGAGTGATCAAGGCTAACTTCCCGGCTCGAATTGCCTTTAAAGTGACCGCCAAAGTTGATTCCAGAACGATCCTTGATGCAGGCGGAGCAGATCAATTGATCGGTAGGGGAGATATGCTGCTATCAGTAGGCGGAGAGATGAAGCGCATACAGGGCGCTTTTGTAGATACTCCCGAAGTGGAGCGGGTTATTGATTATATCTCAGAGCAGCAGGGGTACCCGGAACCCTACTACCTGCCTGAATTTCATGGGGATGACGAAGTACATGGCACTTCCGGCCTAAAATTTGGAGACCTAGACGAAATGTTTGAGGAAGCAGCCCGATTGATCGTACAAAATCAACATGGCTCCACATCCATGATACAAAGGAGGCTAAAGCTGGGTTATAACCGAGCTGGCCGCATAATGGATCAGTTGGAAGCTTTTGGGATTGTCGGGCCCAGTGAGGGGAGTAAAGCCCGGGAAGTACTCATATACGACGAGGTAGAGCTAGAAAAATTCCTGGTAGATATTAAAAATAAATAATTGTCTAAAATGACTCGTAGCCGGATTATCCTTGTCAAGTAAAGATAATCCGGCTAAGAAGTTGATCATCTATTTTTTTACTCTCCTTCGTAAAAGTCAAAAGGCTCGAAAGGAATATTAGGGTCCAGTATTTTTCTATAAGTCACATGTACCCGATCTACTTTGGCACCGAGCTGAGTCGTAGTCTTTACCATAGTTTTATTGTGGCCTCGGATAGTAGGGACACATACTGTTCCATATTTATTTTGTGTATAGTCGGTATGTAAGTAATCAACAAGGACGGCGTAGACGCCTTTATTTTGATGGTCAGGGTGTATACCAAACGCTACTCCTTTTAATGGCTTTTTCTTTTTGGTTCTAAATTTCCAGAAAAACAGGAATGTTTTCCACCAATTCATTTTACCATTAAAGCCTTTAAGATAAAGGTTGATTTCAGGTACGATAGCATTGAAAGCGATGGGTTCTCCATTATAGTAGGCGAAGCAAATCATTTTAGGCTCCAAAATGGGCTTGATGGTTTCAAACATCTGTATGATTTGCGGACCGCTCAGAGGCTGAAAAAAGGCAATATGCTTAAAGGCCTGATTATAAACTTTAGCAGCATCACTGGCGTACTTATCAATTTTCTTTAGATCCAGAAACTCCATCCGGATATCGTACTTGGATAATACGCGCTTAGAAATTTTCCTAAACCGATCAACAGGGACCGTATCCATTGTAGTGGTTAGGGTAAGTATTTGCTCAAATGGCCGATAGCCCTGTCGCTCAAAAATGGCTTTATAATATCTGGGATGGTAATTTTCCTGATAATAGGGGGGCTTATCGTATCCTTTAACCAGAAGCCCCCAGAATCGATCGCGTTCGCCAAGGCTGATAGGACCATCAATGATATTCATTCCCTTACCGGTGAGGTAATCTTCAGCTCGATTGAAAAGCGCTTCAGCGTAGGCCTCGTTTTCAATACATTCAAAGTAGCCAATACCACCTGCTGAGGAATTTTGCTTTTCATTTCTGGCATAGTCAATAAAGGCACCAATGCGGCCTGCCGGCTGGCCCTGATCATCCAATAAAACATAAGCCCTGGCTTTACCCGTCTTAAGGTATTTGTTGAATGCCGGGTCAAAAATATTCTGTACATCAGATTCTAATGGGCAAATCCAGTTGGGATCATTACCATAAATGCGGTGTGGAACACGGTGGAAGAGCTTCCAGGTCGACTGATCGGTTACTTCTATAATCTTCATGTATATAGTGCTGTTAATGCCGGAAAGTTACCTATTTTGTATTCAATTTTACAATTGAGCTAGCTTTTGTAGTAGCCAGTCGCGGCCCGCAAAGTTTTTAGCGGCCTTGATTTCCTCTTCCAGCTTTTTCTTTTCCGAATTATTAAATGGGTTGATTCTGATCAGCTTTCTGGTAAAACGGATGAGGCTGTTAAATTGATCCCGGCCATAGCCCATGCCCTTGTGTCGGTGCAAATAAGTCCTCATAGAGTCCAGGTGAGACTCCAACAAGTCCAGGTCATCCTGCTCATAATATAAACGCATAAGCATCGACTTGGCCTGCGCCGTAAGTACGGGGTCATCATAATCAAACTGAACGAGTAAGTCCCTGGCTTTGTCCTGATCGTTTTTTAAGAAATGCAGGGAGGCTAACGAAAAGTGGGTCATTTTTTCCCGTTGTGCTCCCGGCAGGTATTTTTGATAATCCTGGATTAGCGACTCCACCCAGTCAAATTCACCCTGCAGGCAACCAGCCGTAACAATATTCTTAAAGAAGTGAGGATCGATTATATTTTCAGGAAGGAAAAGGTCTTTTTCAATCCACATTTTTTGGAATTCGAACGCTTCTCTTCGGAAGTTTCTGTAGCCCTTATTGATCTTTGCTATACAATAATTCAGAGCCAGGCGAATAATATAGTTCAGCTCGTCTGCCGGAAATAACCCGCCGTTAGTGTGGATCTGCTCCTTGAGCTTATCGTAATAACTAAGCTCGTCGGGTACTTTTATCGATTTGAAAGCATAATAATAAATGCCTATAGTAGGAATGCAATACAATTGTTTTTTCTCGATATGATTGACCACTTCCTCTATCATTTCGATATCGTACTCCATCCTTGCTACTGCCTGTTGAGCGATCATGATACAGAGGTACTTCATCTTATTGGCGATATAACTGATATCCAGAGAGTCCGATATCTCCTGGAAATTAAAAGTGGAGTGGCGCTTTACTCTGGACGACTGGTAGGAGTACAATTCAGTTTGGATGACAAATTCATTCCAGTAGTGATCTGCGTTTTTTAGCGGACTTTTCTCCTTCCTTTGCTGGGTTGTTTTGATGGTTTTTTGAAACGCTTTTTCCAACCCCCTTTTCCGATAAATTCTGGACAAAGTCATGTTAAAGTTAACATCGTCAGATTTCCATTCCTGAAAAGCCATAAAATCTTCCATCGCTTTCGTCAAAAAATGAATACTTTGTCGGAGCTTATCATCATTATAAGGCTCTTTTGGAAATAATTTTTTGTAAACCCGCTCTTTATCCAGGTATTTTTCGTCATCCAAATGATTGGAAGCGATGAGGTAACTAAACAAGTCTTCTACGTCCTCGCGTAAATTATGGGCCGGAGAGCTAAGCCATTTCCTGAACTCTTTAACCTCTTTTTTTGAGAAAGTACTTAAAACCGATATAAGATAACTGTTTTTCATGGGTGAAAATAATTTTGTATCAACAAAAAGCAATGCTTGAAGGCTTGTAAGTGGTTGATATTGTTTGAGTATTGGCTTTTAGGCATAGCAAATATACGATTTTTTAATCAACAAGTGCTCTTTTTTGTCATTGTAATTAGCATCAATAAATAACACCTTTGTAATGCATTCAGTAACGAACATTTTAAATCTTGAAGTAATGAGACCTACTATGACTGACTCAACAAACTGGAAAAACACGATAGGCGGTGTACTGCTTATGGTGTTACTGCTGTTTAGCGGCAGTCAGGTAACGGCACAGGGTTGGTTTTTAAGGGTTGATGACAACACACTGGATCAGGCTGAAGAAGTATTAACTACAATAGATGGAGGTCACATTCTTTTAGGTTTTAGAGAAGAAGTACTCAATGGTAACCGCGTAAATCTGGTAAGAACAGATGTAGATGGTGAAGTACTTTGGGCCAAAACTTTTGGTCAATCCGGCGTCAGAGGATATGATATTATAGAAGAGGCAAATGGCGATTTGGTAGTGGTTGGAGAAATAAGGCTTCAGGGTCAAACCAACAGGAATGCTTATTTACTGAAAGTATCCCAAACTGGCGAATTGATAAGTGAAACGGTTTATGAAATGCCAGGTAATCAGGTGGGGAGAGATATTGTTGCGGCTGCTGATGGTGGTTATGTAGTGGTTGGAAATACCGATAACACTAACAGCGGTGAAGACGATGCACTTGCCATTCGTATAGATGCTTCGCTGGATACAGTCTGGACTAGAGCATTTGGTGGTGATTTTGATGAGCGGGCATTTGGAGTGACTAGCGTAGAAAGCGGATTTGTTTTGGTGGGAGCCAGCGACAGTGAGAATCCGGATAATTTCGATAATGATATTTTGATCATTAGTTTCACAGGTGAGGGCACTTTAAATTGGCAGCAAAAAGTGGTTACTGATGAGGCGGAGCAAGCAGAGGGCGTTGTAACGGCACCCGATGGAAATATCGTTCTTGCAGGCTTTCAGGGTAATCAAAGTGATGTCTTCGTAGCCAAATATGATTTAGAAGGTAATACCATTTGGACTAATATTTTAGATAATAATGGGCTGAGCGATCAAGCACTCGGGATAAAGAATGCAGCGGACGGTAGTTTTCTTTTGGCCGGGGTTACAGAAATAACAGCATCTAATGCTGACATCTTTGTTTCCAGATTGAACGCTGATGGTTCCTTTGAGTGGCTCAGAACATTGGGTTCGGTAGAGTCGATAGATCAGGGTATAGCTATTGATGAGACAATTGATGGAGGTTACATAGTGGCTTCTACTTCCACTACCTCCCTGATAGAGCTATCCGATGATATTCTATTGATAAAAACGGATGAAGGCTTAAATACACTTCCTAATAAAATAACCGGATCAATTGAATCAGATCTTGATGCAATAGATTGTAGTACATTTGAAACATCTGATTTTTCTCATCTTCAATGGGTGGTTATAGCCGAACAGGGAGATAAGAAATTTTACGGGACTACTGACCTTAACGGACGATTTGAAATAGATGTTGATACAGGAGAATACATTGTAACTGCGTTTCCCAACTCTGTGACCTGGACTACTTGTTCGCCGGAGGTAGTAAACTTTGAAACTACTTATGGTGATCCGCAAGACATTGTGCTTACTTCCAGTTTGCAGCAGAGCAATGCTGACTTGAGGGTTTCGGTTTCTGCTCCATTTGTACAGGAGGGCCGTGGTGTTGTTTTCGATGTCATTTGCTTCAATGAAGGTAGCGAAGACGCTGAGAATGTAAGAGTTGAAGTACAGCTCGACGAGGAAGTATCTTACAGCAGTTTTGAAATTTCAGCCCCAAATTTGGATTCCAGTGATGTTGAAAATGGATTTTTAGTATTCTTTTTCAACAACATTGAAGCGGGCGAGTCTCAGCGGTTCCAGATTATAGCAGAGGCTGATGAGCAAAGTGAAAATTTTATCGATGAGCAGGCAGTCGCCACAAGCGCTATTGCTAAGGTTTCCAACAATATACCTATAACAGGTGCAAATTTAAGCGTAAGTTTTGACAGTAATACAGGTAGGCTGGGAGTTCGAAACACCGGCCCGGTCATTTCCTTTCCGATTACGGGTATTGTGATCAGTGATGATATCATCTTTCTCAGAAGAGAGATTGATCCAATTCCGCAGAGTGAAGAGATAGAAATTGAACTACCACAGCCACTACCAGATACAGGTTCAACCATAAGAGTACTTGCCACCCAAAACGGAGAAGGATTCAATGGATTTGGTTCATTAGGTTTTGAAGCTAACGGACGAAATGCTGAGGGTACTTATTCAACCGGATTTTTCGCACAGTTTCCAGAAGATGATTTTGAAAGGAATATTGAGATAGATGTTCAGGAAAATATAGGTTCTTCGACTCTAGACGCCTTCGAAATGAGAGGCTATCCCAAAGGCTATAGAGATTCAATTATAGCACAAAACACCGATTTGACATACACCATCTTTTTTCAAAATCTTGGAACTCAAACCGTTAATAGAGTAGTCATCAGGGATACTATTTCTGATTTACTCAATCCTTCCTCCGTCTCACCGGGTGCCAGTAATCTGGATTATGAGGTGGAAGTTTATGAAGGTGGCATAGTGAAATTTATTTTTGATGATATCAATTTAGTTCCCTTAGGAACAGCGCCTTCTGATTCAACTATCGACTATGGATATGTGAAGTTTAAGGTAGCGCAGGAGGTTGATTTACCCCTGGGGAGCATGATCAAAAACAGGGCTACGGTATTTTTTGACTACGAAAGTCCTGGCATTACAAACGAGGTAATTCGCATAGTTGGTGATTATCCTGAGTTCATTGAGACTATGGATATGTCAACTAGCACAAATAATACTTATATCGAAGGAGTTAAAATAAATCTTTATCCTAACCCGTTATATGATGCGATGAAAATTGACATCGAAGGGAAAGCGTTCAAAGAGATTACCTTTAACATCTTTGACCTGACAGGCAAGTTGGTGGAAAGCTGCCAATACAATAGTAATAACATTATGTATTATCGCAACAGAAATTTACCTACCGGGATGTATTTTTACAACCTGGAATCTGAAGGGCAACTAATTAATAGCGGTAAATTAATGATACGGTAATCATAATCCCATAAACCATGCGTTCCCTGATTTGAAAAGATCAGGGAACTTTTTAAAAGCAAATTTTGTTTATTCTGATAAGAGTAATTCAACATAAAGAATTAGGTCGTCTTATTATTTTCATGAGATTATGATTTGTTATTAGCGAGAGGCCACGCGAAAGTAGCGTGGCTTTTTTTTTGTCTAATCTCACGTTGCTCCTACAATAATAGAGACTTTTTTTGACTCTCTCCAAATAAAATAATGAAAAAAAACTAATATTTTTTTGTTTAAGGTGAAATGTTCGCTTCTCGCATATGCTTTTACATTAAAAAAATGACATTATTGCATATTTGTCATCCTTTTGATACAAATTCATTTTGATCCATTTTGTAAATACACTTAAAGGCATTAACTTCTTTGAAATAATCATCTCACCACTATTCTCCCCTTGCGAAACAAGTTTATAATTTGATACAATCAGGAAACGGCGAAGAATACTCCTGGGTACCAACCAAAATTATTGTGTATCAAAAAAAATTAAAAAAATCTTAAGGAAGGCAATATCTTCTGAAAGGCTTTATTTTAAAGGGCTTGAATGGCTTGTTCAAAAGATTTTGGGGGCGAAGAAGCCGGCTAAAATATTATTGGAGTTTGCACAAAAAACAAAAAATCATATATTTGTACTGCAATAAGTCATAAAACATCTCATTCATAAGGAATATCTGATAAGAACACGACCTAACAAAACTAAAAAAGGTATTCCATCAATTCATAATCTCTTTCAGTAATCTCACTTTCTTAAACAGGTAGTAATCTTGTAATTGACCTAGTTCTCGAAAGAACTTTAATTACTATCAGTAATTTATTTCGACGTAGTTGGAAATAATTTCTGAATACTATACATTAGCATTCAGAACATTATTTCCAATACTCGATTTTTTTTAGAATTCAGCGTTACCTGGAGTTCTTGGAAATGCGATAACATCTCTGATGTTAGACATACCAGTAATAAACTGTAGCATCCTTTCAAAACCCATTCCAAATCCTGCATGCGGTGCACCACCGAACTTTCTGAGATCCAGATACCACCATAGTTCCTCTTCCGGGATATTAAAGTCTTCCATTCTTGCTTTCAGTAAATCTATTCGTTCTTCTCGCTGAGATCCTCCAATGACTTCTCCTATACCAGGAAACAATACATCCATAGCTGCCACCGTTTTGCCATCTTCATTATTTCTCATGTAAAAGGCTTTGATGTCTTTAGGATAATCCTTAACAATAACAGGTTTTTTGAATTTCTTTTCCACCAGCCATCTTTCATGCTCTGCCTGTAAGTCTTTACCCCACTCTACCGGAAACTCAAATTTCCCTTTCTTGTAGGGCTTTGAACTTTCCAATATTCTGATAGCGTCAGTATAGGTAATGCGTTCGAAATCATTTTCCACAACAAACCGCAGTGAATCAATCAGGCTCATAGGACGGCGTTCCTCTTTTTTCATGTTCTTTTCCATATCAACGATTCTGTCGTTGAGGAAAGCAAGGTCCGCTGGATAATTATCCAGGATATAATTAAGTAAGAACTTTACGAAATCTTCAGCCAGATTAATATCATCTTCGATATCGAAAAAAGCGGCCTCCGGTTCTATCATCCAAAATTCAGCCAGATGGCGTGTTGTATTGGAATTTTCAGCCCGGAAAGTCGGACCAAAAGTGTATACTTTCCCCAGTGCCAGCGCTCCAATCTCCGCTTGTAATTGGCCCGATACAGTCAGGTTAGTAGGCTTGGCGAAGAAATCGCTCTTCCAGTCAATCTGCCCGGCTTCGTCTTTTGGCGGATTATCAGGCGGTAAGGTCGTTACTCTAAACATCTCACCAGCTCCTTCAGCATCACTACCCGTCACAATAGGCGTATGTAAATAATAAAACCGGCGCTCATGAAAATACTTATGAACAGCATAAGCAAGGGCATGGCGTATGCGAAAGACAGCACTAAAAGTATTTGTACGCATTCTTAAATGTGCTCGCTCCCTTAAGAACTCCATGGTTTGCTTCTTAGGCTGTAAAGGGTACTCATCAGGGTTGCTGCCTCCCAGAATTTCAATTTTTTCGGCATTGATTTCTACACTCTGGCCAGCACCCTTTGATTCAACCAGTTGACCTTCCACGCTAATGCAGGAATGGAAATTGATTTTTTTCAATAGCGATTCATCAAAGTTATTGAAATCCACTACTATCTGTAGGTTCTCGATTGTAGAGCCATCATTAAGTGCGACGAATTGATTGGCACGAAAAGCCCTTACCCAACCGGCAACTTTTACATCCTGATTGAGCGCAGGGTTCGCTAGTACATCTGCGATTTCTGTTCGCTTTTTCATAGGCATTGTATTTGAGGCTGCAAAAATAAACAGTTATGCCCGAATATTGTAGACTATTCACTAATTTCTATCCACGCTGCATTGAGTGGTCTTTGTATACCGTTACCTCGCCATTCATTGCTACCCGGAATGACTTCTGTATTGGCCACCAAATCTTCTATGGTACTGCCTTTTTTCTTGAGCCTATTAGTCCAGGAAACGGCCTTTTAGTTCGGGGGTAGGAATCATACACTGGTCTTTTTTACCAAACCACTTGTACCTGTTGCGTGCAATCCACTCATAGATGGCATCCCTTATAGGACGAGGAATAATAATGAAGCTGTACAAAAGGGACCATAAACCACCTAGCTTTCTTAGGGTAATCAGGGCAGCATTACTTTTTGTGAAGGCTTTGCCATCAGTAATCAAAACTACAGTGCTGAGTTGGTTATCGGTTAGCTGGTATTTTTTTAGGAGATTTTTAGCCAATTCAGATTGTAGCGAGGCAAATCTGAATTGTGCCTGTTTGTCCTGTTTGATGATAAATTGTACAGACTGGTCACACAAGTTACAAACTCCATCAAACAACAAAACAGGGTGAGATAAATTATCAACAGACATATTATCAGAAATTTAAACAAAAAACCTCTAAGCTTGCTAAATTGTTCCGCATCGCAAACTAACGCTTATCAAAGTTTTTGAAGAATAGACTTTCCTACTTACAGCCGAAATAAGTCTATTAGGCAACTTCTCAAAATACTTTAGTTTTTTATTCTCGTAGCTCATGCTAAGAAAAGGAGAAAGTACTTCGTCCTTATCCATAAGCCTTTGCCCTTAGTTATAAAGCTACATACTCAAGCGATTTCATTGGAAAACGTTGCTGGTATCAGGCTTCAAATAAAATTTTATAGAGTTCTTCGAGTTTGCTGATAGGAACGATTTCGACTTTGAATTTGGCAGGATTCAACCCTTTGATATTATATTTAGAAATGAAAATCTGTTCGAACCCCAGCTTATCTGCTTCCTGTATGCGCTGTTCAATTCTGTTGACGGATCGGATTTCGCCGGACAGCCCTACTTCGCCAGCAAAGCATATCTTACTGGGGAGGGCTACATCATCCAGGGAGGAGATCAGAGCGCTGACGATAGCCAGGTCAATAGCCGGATCATCAACACGGATACCTCCGGCGATATTCAGAAAGACATCGTTTTGCCCAAACGGTAAGCCGCCTCTTTTTTCCAGAACGGCGAGTAGCATGCTCAATCTTCTAAGGTCAAATCCTGTAGCAGACCGCTGTGGAGTGCCGTATACGGCTGTGCTAACCAATGCCTGAGTTTCGATGAGCATGGGGCGCATGCCTTCTACGGTAGCGGCAATAGCGCTTCCGCTGAGGTCTTCATCTTTTTGGGAAATAAGCAATTCAGAAGGGTTTTTCACTTCACGCAAACCATCGGATTGCATTTCGTAAATGCCCATTTCGTCAGTAGAGCCAAAGCGATTTTTTAGGGTACGCAGAATACGGTAGGTATAGTGTTGATCACCTTCAAATTGCAAGACAACATCTACAATATGCTCCAGTAACTTTGGCCCGGCAATGGCGCCATCTTTGGTGATATGTCCGATAATAAAAATAGCGGTATTGGCCATCTTGGCAAAGCGCTGTAACTCACCGGCACATTCTCGTATCTGAGAGATACTTCCCGGCATAGAATCAATATGAGGAGAACTTAGCGTTTGTATGGAATCAATGATCAATAGATTGGGCTCTATATTTTGGGTTTGTTTAATAACTTTTGAGACATCCGTTTCATTGAGGATGTAGCATTGATTTTGGCCGTCAAAAATTCGTTGAGCGCGCATTTTAATTTGCTCTTCGCTTTCCTCTCCTGATATATAAAGTACTTTGGCCTGGCCCATCTTCAGGGCAACTTGCAGCATTAGCGTAGATTTACCTATGCCCGGCTGGCCACCGACCAAAATTAGAGAACCTTGTACCAGACCTCCACCTAAGACCCGGTTGAGCTCCCCGTCTGGCATATGGTATCTAATGTGTTGGCCAGTTTCAATTTCTGATACCAACCTGGGCCGCTGACGGATGCGCGTATCATTAGACGGGGCCCACGTGGACCTCTTAAGCTCTGTTTGGCTAGGCTTGCTGATAACCTCCTCCTGAAAAGTATTCCAACTCCCACAAGAATTACATTTACCCATCCATTTCGGAGATGTAGCCCCACATTCTGTACAAACAAAAACCTTTTTGATTTTAGCCAATTTCTTTCTCTTTTAATGATTTGAAAAATAATAATTACTGCGTTTATTTCAATAAAAACATATTATATTTTGAAAAAGAAAAAGTACACTTTCTTAGAATGTTAACTATTGATGATTTTTTTTGAGTGACTTAACAGATTTTAACAAAGACCAGCCAGCATATTTTAATTAATTGTTATTTGCTTGTTCTCCAAGTAATAAAATTCCTTGACATACTTATTGTTAAATTATTGTTAAGAAAGTTTCGGTCCAACAACTAAAAAAATACTTCGGTGTTACGATCAAAAAGAAAATCAGTATCTTCTGAAAAAGATTTTTCATATGTAGATTGTTTTCATTTGGTTTTTTGGGGTTATACAGGGCGCAATTGATAATTGCAGCCCTGTTTTTGTTTACTTAAATTACCAAAAAGAAGTGCTACTAAAAAATCGGCTTGCTGCCTAAAAGCAACAAGCCGATTTTATCAAAGAGCAAACCATAAATAGCTGCCTATTTCTTTGAATTTTAATCGCTTGAGTTGATAAGTGTAAGCAATCTAAGTACTTCTATATACAACCAAACTAAAGTAATGATTAATCCCATGGCGGAAAACCATTCCATGTAAGCTGGAGCTCCGTACTGCTCACCCTTTTCGAAGTTATCAAAGTCTAGCAACAAATTAAGTGATGCCACTCCAATAATAGCCAGACTGATCAAAATGCCTATTGTACCCCCCTGGTGCAGAAAAGGGATATTTATTCCAAACATACTTAGGATAAAGTTGAGGAAATAAACCAAAACAATGGCACCGGTGGCCATCATCACGCCCGATCGGAACTTGTCTGTTACTTTTATCCATCCGGCTTTGTAGATGAATAGCATCATGAAAAGCAAGGACAGCGTAAGCGTTACAGCCTGAAAAATAATACCACTCATCAAACTAGCATACATGAAGGAAATACTTCCGACAAATAACCCTTCAAGGCCGGCATACAAAGGTGCTAATGTTGGGGATAAATTAGGGCGAAATACTGCAACAAGTACCACTACTAATCCTCCTATGGCTCCAATCCACATATAAGCCTGGTTGAAGTAGGTATAACTAAAAATGGAAGTTAGGAGCATTAAAGATGCAAGGATAAAAGTTTTGTTAACCGCTCCGCTAACGGTCATGGTTTGCCCATCATTGGCTGTAACAGGGCCGGATTGGGCATTTTTTGCTAAAGCCTTTTCATTCAAAAAGGGGTTACTTGATTGTGTGAGACTTCTTCTTCTACTCATGAATATTTATTTAAATTTAAAAAGCGATTGGTCAATTGAAAAATCAAGCTTCAGGATATATTTGGGATAGCCTGCTACGACTTTTCCGGCTCCTGCCGCTTTGCCAATCCAATATCACTCTTTTGATTTTTAGATTTTGTACATACGCATTCTAAAACAATCAAATTTATCAATTCGTTTCATAATCGTTTTTCTTTTTCCATTCAAAGTTAAATACATCTGGTCGAGTATAATGACCTACGGGCGAAAAATCCAGTTTACCTTTAGCGATTTCTTTTAAGTCCAATTCAGCAAATAAGATTCCTTCCCGGTCAAATAGCGGGCCGGCCAGGATTTCTCCTAGCGGTGAAATAATAACACTTCCGCCTCTGCTGAGTACCTTTTTGTCTTTTGGTAGTTCCTGCTGCAAAGGCAGAGGGTAGCTACTGGCTTCTACATACTGATTACATCCCAGCACGTAGCAGCGTCCTTCACAGGCAATGTGCTGCATACTGGCTTGCCAGGAATCTCGCTCATCCGCTGTGGGGGCCAGATACAGTTGGATTCCTTGCTCATAAAGGGCCATGCGCGCCAAAGGCATATAATTTTCCCAACAAATTAAACCTCCCAGTCGGCCTAGTTGAGTATCCAGCACTTTCAGGCTACTGCCGTCGCCTTCCCCCCAGATGATGCGTTCGGCTGCAGTTGGTTTGAGCTTTCTATGTTTGTGAACAAGCAGGCCTAACTCATTGAAATATAACAAAGTACAGTATAGAGTGCCCTGATATTCATCCCGCTCAGTAACTCCGATAACCAGCCAGCTTTTGGCCTTTTGGGCGATATCACTCAGGCGCTTCACAACAGGTTCATTGATGTTTACGGCATTTTCCCAGTATTGTAGCCACTGTTCCCGACCTTCAGAAGATCGACTGCCAACTACTGTTCCAAAACCCAGACCTCTGGGATATCCCGGCAGAAAGCTTTCCGGGAACAATATCAAGGAGACAGCTTCTTTTGCTGCTTCCATGGCCCATTTCTCCACTATATCTACACTAGCTTGAAGATCAAAAAATATGGGTTGTGCCTGTACAATAGCAACGCTGGATTTGGTCATAGTTTTTGAACACAATATAACAAGCCTACAGCGATTGGGCTATTAAGGTTTGGCATATTCCAATCTGTTGAGGCGATTTGCCTCAAAATAGGTGTCGAGGCCAACAACACCTACGCTCCTGGCGGCTTCCAAATTGATATGGCCACTTTTTTCAATTAAATCATCTTCAATAAGTATCTCAATTATTTTACCAACTATCAGGCGGGTACCATTAGCCTGTATAAAGTGCTCTTCCTGAAACTGCAGGCCTATTTTGATCAGGCTTTCCTTGACATAAGGAGCAGGATGAGTGGCTGTAAATTGCTCATGTAGGCCAACTGCTTCAAATTCAGATTGTTGCCTTTGATACTTGGCAGAGCTTTGATGTGCTCGCTCATAAAATGATTCATGAGTGTGGTTTATGGTGTAAAAACCGCTATCTTCCAGGTTCTCATAGCTGTGGCGTTCTACGGTAGTGGGCCGTAAAATAAACCCCAAAAGTGGTGGATTCGCTCCTATGTGAACAACAGAATTAAATAGCGCCAGATTACTTACACCATCGGTCGATCTAGAGCCTATAAGCGCAGCATTCTTATACCCAGAAAGGGCATTGAAGAAAGCTCTTTTATAAAAACGTTCCATCTGGTCCCAGTCTTCAGGAAGAATAGTTTTTTCCATTAATAACTTACTTTTATGTCGTTAAAATGTTTATTGCAAAATTGAAGTACGTTTAAAATGAATAAGTGGATAAAAAGGTTTATGATAGCTTTACTTGCCGTTGCCATTGTCATTTTTGTTGGAGCACTGGTTTTTACTGGCCCTCCTAATTATCCTTATCCTGAGCATCCTGATCTTGGTGAATTAGACAAGAAAATCAGCAGAGATTTTAAAATTCAAACCATTGAGTGTAAAGATGATTATGCAGGTAGGGTAGAGGCAACCCTAATGAGTAAAAAAGTGCCGGATAGCCTGAATCAGAATAAAGCAGTCCTTTATATTCACGGTTATGGAGATTATTTTTTTCAGTACAATATGGCCGTGAAATACTTGGAAGCAGGCTATAACTTTTATGCGCTGGATCTGAGAAAACAAGGTCGCTCCTGGCTGCCTCATCAACGGCCCTGCTTTACTAAAGACCTTAGTGAGTACTATGAGGAAATTGATGAAGCTTTAAAAAGAATAACTGAAGCTGGTAATACTTTTATTGTTTTGAATGGTCATTCACAGGGAGGACTGCTAACTAGCCTTTACGCTGCTGAGGGTGAAAATAAAGGTTTGATAGATGTATTATTTTTGAATAGCCCTTTCCTGGATTGGCCTTTTGATGCTACTACTCGCAATATTCTGGTACCCATTGTGAAGACGCTCGGCGATTTACAGCCCGGTGGTGCTCTGGTACTTGATAGTGGCCCATCTCCCTACGGAATGAGTATGCATAAGGAGCAAAAAGGTGAGTGGGATTATTGTCTGGACTGGAAGCCGAATGAAGGTTTTCCCAAATATCATATGTGGACAGAAGCCGTAGTAAACGCTCACCAAAAAGTACATGATGGTTTAGGGTTGAAATTACCAGTATTGGTGATGGTTTCTGATCAATCGGTTACCTCGCCGACATACTCTGAAAAATGGCAGGAGGCTGATGGGGTGCTGAATGTCGAAGATATCAAAAAATGGTCACCAAAGCTCGGTGAAAATGTCACTGTCCAAGAAATTCCGAATGCTATGCATGATATATTTGCCTCAGAAAAAGAAGTCAGAGAAAGTGCGTTCAAACAATTGTTCGATTGGTTAGAGGCTATCTAAGTTGAGAAAAATTTAGAAAAGACTCAAGAAGGAATAACGAAAAGTAAGTAGCCCCGGATTATCGACCTGATCGATAATCCGGGATAAGTCTATGTTATACCAGTAATTCTTTAGTTATCGCTGAGCAGCAATTCGATATCTTTCATAAACTGATCCACTGACTTTGGATCGGTACCGTCACAAAAGGAACGTACCTGCCTATCTTCATCTACTAGGATCAACCTGCCACTGTGATCAAAGCCTCCGGGAGCGGAGGGGTCTTTTACTGCGATACTAAAGTAGTCATCAACAATTTCATATATTTCATCTTCGTCACCAGTTACAAAATGCCATTTTGGTGGTGAAACCCCCAAATTTCTGGCATAATTTTTCAGCCTGGGAATCGTATCATGGCGCACATCGAGAGTATGAGATAACAAAGCCAGGTCTTCTTCATTCTTGAACTGTTCGTACACCCTAAGCATTTGCTTTTTTACTTTAGGACAAATGGTGGGACAAGAAATAAAGAAAAAATCTACTACGTAAGCTTTGTCACCAAATGTGGCATTGGTAACTATTTGGCTATCTTGGTTGATAAAGCTGAAATCAGGAATCGTGTGATAAATGGTATCGCCTTCAACAACTTCCCGGTTACCCAAAATAGGAAGCTCTTTAGGTTCTTCTGTACAGCTGGCAAGGAAAGCTGCGATAATCAATAAAAGTGATAACGTTCTCATGTCATATCTTTTCTGAGTGATGATTCAATCTTTCAGAGCGTAAGTTTAAATACTAACATTACGTCCCTAATTGAAATAACAACCGCAATAAAATGGAGGTTGTCTGAATTGCTCCGTATTGAAAATAAAGCTGATGCTCCCGGTTGATTTTATTCTTCTATGCCCAGAGATTGAAGCATAGTTTTCCCCTCTTCAAGAGCACTTTCCATATTATCGGCAACTTTTTGGATTTTATCCTTTTCTTTTTCTAGAGCTTCCATTACAGTAGATTGTTCCATTTCGCTGAACTTTGAAGCTACTGAGCCATAGCTGGCCATCCAATCCATCATTCCCTTGTGAGCCTGGTTAAGTTTTTGGGTCATAGCTTCGATTTCTTCTTTCTTTTCCTGATCCACATTAGCATTTTCTTCTAAATATTGATTCAATTGACGTTCTATTCGTTTGAGATCGCTATTGTTGGGCATTACCGCATCGTGAATCTCCATGACTTCTTTCTCCATTTTTACTTTTTCCATTCCTGCCTGCTCTTCCGGAGGTAGCGTCTCTCCCTGTTCTTTATCGGTATTGTTTTGGCAGGCGAATAGACAAAAGATCATTGCGAAAGCAAAAGAGATATTTTTCATCGTTAAGCATTTTTGAGTTGTAAGTAAAAATATAATTAGAAGTCGCAATTTAAGGCTCGGCTTTCAAAAAGTACAGTAAATTATAATCATTTGACCCTTTTATCAGGATAATGCTAAAAAAGGCTTCTGGGATGGGTAACTTTTTTTAGCAAACCCAAATCAATAAAGTACATCAACAAAAAATTACTTTTTTTCAAAAAAAACTTAATAATATTAATTTTTCGATTAGACAAATAAAAATCATTTTACACATGTATTAATTTGGGTTGTGTTGTAAAATGATATTACGGTATCCTCTTTTACAGCCACTTGCGAGCAAGTAGTCACTTTACCAAATGCCACAGTCAATAACGCTGTGGGAACAGTGACCATTACTTCTAATCTGCCGAATAACGCTGGTCCTGGTACTCAGACTAACTCTCCTGTTGGTACTATAAGTGTTACCTATACGGCTACAGCCTGCTTTACAAATATTGGAATTAGTACAGCAAACAACAATATTACTGCGCCGTTAGGAGAAAGCCGTGTAGCCTCCATCAACCAGGTTACTGCTTATCCTAACCCATCCAACGGACAATTAACGGTAAGTGTGAACGCTTTGATGAAAGAAGAAGTGACATTAAGAGTCTTAAACCTCAATGGGCAGGAAGTATATTTTTAGCAGTTCCCTGAATTTGATGGGCAGCAATTAGGCCTGGAGCTGTCAAATTTAGAGCGTGGGATGTACATCTTGAGTGTAGAGTCTGAAAATATTAGAGAACAACTCAAAATTATGATACAATAACAGGCAAGTCTGCTACACTTATCATAAAGCGAGGGTGCCTCTTCCTGATAAGGGGCACCCTCGTTATAGTTAGAAATATGGTGAAATATAATTTAAATTCTACGATTCTTTTCTTCTTGAGTCATAGTCGTGGATGAACTCATCAACAATATCATTGATGACTTTTCGCAAATATTTTTTTTCTAACCTGGCGATCTTTTTAAGCTTTTTCAGTTTTTCTTCATCAAAAGTTACCACCACCTGTTTTATACTTTTTCCTTTGAAGACTATCTTTTCTGGCTCAATAGTATTTCTGATCAGCGAGTCAATTCCATCCGCTGGTTTTTTCGTCCGTTTTTTAATTTCCAAATCGGGAGGTAAAGGACTTGAACCAGGGATTTTTTCCTCAAGCGATTCTTTGAAAGCATCCTGAAGAAAAGAATGTAAGTCCTCCTCAAAGTTTTTTGAATTGGATTTTCGTGGCTTTTCTTTGGGCTTAAGTTGTGAAGGCTTCCGGGATGCTGAAGGCGAGGCAGACAACATAGACTGATCCATCTGTATCAACTCCTCTGATGGCTCTGCAAACAAACTCTCCAACCCTTCTGTAAATTTCTTCTTGCTCATATTTAAATGGTATTGAACCAATACTTTTCAAAAATTATAGTTTGCGGTTGATTAGGCCTCTACGGCTACCTTCTCAGTACGTTCAAGAATTTCTCTGGCCAGCGCCAGATAATCTTCAGCGCCGGAACTATTCGGATTATAAGCAAAAATATCTTTGCGTTGTGCCGGCGCCTCTGCCAGCGCTACATTGTCCCTGATCATTGTTTCGAATACCAGGGCACCAAAATATTTCTTGATGGTTGCTACAACGTCTCGGTTCAATACTTTTCTGTGGTCGTACATCGTAGGTATAACTCCGCCTATTTCCAGCTTTTTGTTCAATCTCAACTTTACCTTCTGTATGATCTGCTTGATCTTGGCCAGGCCCTGCATCGCCAAAAATTCCGTCTGAAGCGGAATATACACAATATCACTACTGGTCAATGCATTGAGTGTGAGCAAACCCAGCGAGGGAGGACAATCAATAATCAGATAGTCATAATTATCTTTAAGCGGCTCAAAGAGTTCTCTCATGATAAATTCCCGGCCAGCTTCATTGATCAGTTCCATTTCTGCGCCCGATAAATCCAAAGTAGAGATTACAACGTCTAGGTTTTCTTTTACATTGTATGGAACCAGCGGGCTTTCTCCTCTGATTGCCTCATAGATAGTGTTAGGATGCCTGGGTATCCCTAATGACAAGGTCAAATTGGCCTGAGGGTCAAGGTCAATCAATAATACTTTTTTTCCCAATTCCACCAAGGCAGCTCCTATATTGATAGCAGATGTCGTTTTGCCTACACCACCCTTATGATTAAGTAAAGAAATGACAAGTCCCATAATTTATTAACAATTATTGTTATTTTTAAAAAAACCAACTCACCAAAGCTGTTGAAATAGCAAAATAACTATCCTTGAAGCAAGTCGGTTACTTTATTTTGCTTTATTCCAAAACCCACTCTAACAGGTTTCAAACACCAATTTCAAACAGCTTCTTAGTACCGCAATGATTACTACTCATACTGTCCTGAAATGTATGATAATGCTAAAACCAAGACATTAAGGCAAGTAAAAACCTGCCGAACAGTTTATCAAGTAAATTAATGTTTTTTAAGTAGAAAAGACAACTATTTCCCATGATTAATTTCAAAAATGGGGGGTTGGATTGTGGAAATGTGGATAATAAATGACTCCAAATTCTGTGATCAGAGCAAGTAGTGGGGAACAGGCCGTGGTAATTTCACCACTCTTTTTCTTCCCGGATACAGGAATTCCCTTTAGTTGATGCTTAATTAGTTACATAGCTGATTGCAAACTAGACAATTAACAGCTGTGGAAAAAAAAAATTGAAAACCGCTTCATTTGCTCCTATCTTGTTTTAACTATTTAAAAGCATAATTAAGAAATAACCAACTTGGTTTGTAGAACCGGCGACTTAATAAAAGAATGTCTTTGCAGGAAAAAAAGGGTTTTCATAAATCCATTCAATTACTATCTGCTAGAGTACCAATACACAAAGTCTGTCCTTGAATATTCGGTTTTAATGCCGATCAAGCTATCGACTTTTAGGTACTCATCTCGGGGAAATAAACAAGAAGTTTTCTGAATATCCGGAAGCTTTCATTATCACTTTCATCAGTAAGTTTCGGAGATAAGAAGATGATCCTTGTTATGATGAAACGCTTATGTATAAATAAAATTTATTGTCAATCAATAGTTTAGAGATATGACTAATCGAGTTACATTAAGTAAGCAAGTTAAGACTTATGCTTATGAGGAAGCATTGAAAGCTGCTGTTGAATATTTCAATGGAGATGAGCTGGCAGCCAGCGTTTGGGTCAATAAGTATGCCCTGAAAGATTCTTTTGGCAACATTTATGAATTGACGCCCGATGACATGCATCGTCGTATTGCCGGAGAGGTAGCCAGAATCGAACAAAAATATGCCAACCCTCTGAAAGAAGAAGAAATCTATGAAGTCCTGAAAGGTTTTAAATACATCGTTCCGCAGGGAAGCCCAATGGCCGGTATCGGGAATAAATATCAGGTTTCTTCATTATCTAATTGTTTTGTTATAGGTGACGGAGCAGATTCCTATGGAGGAATCATTCGCACTGACGAAGAGCAGGTACAGTTAATGAAACGCCGTGGAGGTGTTGGGCATGATCTATCGCATATCCGTCCGAAGGGTAGCCCGGTAATGAATAGTGCTTTGACTTCTACTGGTATTGTACCTTTTATGGAGCGCTATTCCAATTCTACCAGAGAAGTAGCCCAGGATGGACGCCGGGGGGCTTTGATGTTATCCATCTCTGTTAAACATCCGGATGCTCAGGACTTTATAGATGCTAAGTTAGAGCAAGGTAAAGTGACTGGTGCGAATGTATCTGTAAAGATTGATAATGATTTCATGAAGGCTGCCACATCTAATCAGATGTACCAGCAGCAGTTTCCTATTGATTCCAGGGAGCCCAAAGTAGTTCAGGAGATTGACGCCAATAAGTTATGGAAGAAAATCATTTACAACGCCTGGAAATCAGCGGAGCCTGGAGTATTGTTTTGGGATACCGTTATCAATGAGTCTGTACCGGATTGTTATGCTGACCTGGGCTACAATACGGTTTCTACTAATCCTTGTGGGGAGATTCCTTTATGTCCATATGATAGTTGTCGCCTTTTGGCCATCAATTTATTCAGCTATGTTGAAGCTCCATTTACGCCGAATGCCAGATTCAACTTTGAGAAGTTTTCTGTGCATGTGCAGTTAGCTCAACGTATCATGGATGATATCATTGACCTGGAGTTGGAAAAGATCGACAAGATACTGAAGAAGGTTGACATGGATCCTGAAAATAAGGATATCAAGACTACGGAGTATAATTTGTGGAAGAAAATAAGAAAAACTTGCCAGGAAGGCCGCAGAACAGGGGTGGGTATCACCGCCGAAGGAGATATGATGGCTGCACTGGGCTTGAGATATGGAAGTGATGAGGCAACTGAGTTTGCTGTTAAAGTACATAGATCTATTGCCCTGAACGCCTATCGTTCATCTGTGGATATGGCAAAGGAAAGAGGAGCATTCGAAATATTTGATGCGAAGAGAGAAGCTGCTAACCCGTTTATAAACAGGTTGAAAGAAGTTTCACCGCAGTTGTATGAGGATATGATCAAGTACGGTCGCCGGAATATCGCTTTATTGACCATTGCACCTACGGGTACGACAAGCTTGATGACGCAGACAACTTCCGGTATCGAGCCTGTATTCCTGATCAACTACAAGCGCCGTCGTAAGGTTAATCCTAACGATAAGGACGTAAAAGTATCCTTTGTGGACGAGGTAGGAGATCACTGGGAAGAATATCACGTTTTTCACCACAAATTCCTTGATTGGCTGAAAGCGAATGGTTACGATCCGGAAGTGGTTAAGAAAATGACTGCCGAAGAACTTCAGCCTATCATTGAAAAGTCTCCTTATTACAGGGGTACTGCTAATGATGTTGACTGGGTACAGAAGGTAAAGATGCAGGGCGCTATTCAAAAGTGGGTAGATCACTCTATCAGCGTAACGGTAAACGTACCTAAAGAGACTACCGTTGGCATGGTACAGAAAATTTATGAAACGGCATGGGAAGAAGGCTGTAAGGGTTGTACTATCTATCGCGATGGCTCTCGTTCCGGTGTATTGATTTCTGATGAGAAAAAAGACGAAAAAGAAGACGATGCTACCTTTAAGGAGACTATGCCTCCCAAGCGACCCACAAAGCTGGAAGCTTCAGTATTGAGGTTCTACAATAATGATGAAGACTGGATTGCGGTTATAGGTCTGTACGAAGGCAAACCTTACGAAATATTCACGGGTAGAGCTGTTGATACTTTCCGTCTGCCTGATTATGTAACCAAGGGATGGGTCATCAAGGAGCGTGACAATGGCCATGGCAATCGCTATGATTTCCAGTTTATGGATCGTGAGGGCTACAGAATTACTATCGAGGGATTGTCCAGATCATTTAGCCAAGAATATTGGAACTATGCTAAGTTAATCTCCGGAGTGCTGCGTCATGGTATGCCGATTGTCCACGTGGTTAATATGGTTGAAGGATTAAATGTAGATAAAGACTATATTAATACCTGGAAAAATGGCATCGTCCGTGCACTTAAGAAATTCATTCCGGATGGTACTAGAGCCGAGAAGAAAGAGTGTACCAACTGCGGTGATCCAGATGGACTGATCTATAAAGAAGGATGTTTGATGTGTAAAAGCTGTGGTTTTTCCGAGTGTGGATAATATCGTAAATGCAGCATAAAGAAAGAGCAAAAGCTTGAAAAAGCTTTTGCTCGATTCCTATAAACTGGCTTTTACACTAAATTGATTCTCTCTTTTATTGTCCTACAACTCAGACTTTCTATTGTATTCTACAAACGAACGGCTTCTTAGTTTTGCCTGCTAAGCAGGTATTGCGGACGAATCCTCATTCATAAGTTGCTGTTGTAAGTCGTGTGGAACAGCCTGGTATCCACAAAAAGCATGCTTTCGGCAAAGCTGGTTTTTCCGGAGCCGGAGTGGCCAGGAAAGGCTATATCACGGATGTTTTCGGTGTTAAAGCTCATCAATATAGTTTTATGGTTAGAAAATATACCTGCTGCCTGACTTAAAAGTGTATGGAGAAATATCGTCAGTTGAGAATTTTATTCTGCTTGAAGATTAGTTGCTGATTTAAATTAGGTAAATTCATGGGAAAAGCCAAATGTAATACCATATTTTATGTCAGTGTTATTGTTGCTATTAGTTTTTTGTCAGATAAAAAGTCATTCTCTTGAATTTTAGAGTGGTATTTTACTATTTGCAGCTTTCTTAAATTAATAATTTTGTCCTCAGCCATGGTAAAATACTATAATGTCAATGGTGAAATGGTTGATGCCACTACAGCATCGATCAAAGTAAATGACCTTGGAATCATTCGTGGATATGGCATTTTTGATTATTTCCTTACTCATGATAACCAGCCGCTTTTCATCGATGATTATATCCATCGCTTTATGCAATCTGCACAAAAAATGAATCTGGAGCTGGACGTTTCTTCCGAGACTTTAAAAGACTGGGTTTACGAATTATTGCAGGCCAATCAGGTCCCTGAATCAGGGGTGCGACTAGTAGCCACCGGCGGATACACCGAAGATGGTTACACCCCCATAAAACCCAATCTCATGGTTATGCAATACCCTTTTGGTGGTTACCCTAATCAGTATTATACAGAAGGTGTAAAAATGATTACGGCCCAGTTTCAGCGGGAAGTACCTGATATTAAAACTACTAATTATGCCATGGGTATCCAACTGATCCCCAAAATAAAAGCTGCCGGAGCTATTGAAGCTATTTATTACGATGGCTCGTTTGTAAGGGAAGCTGTACGCTCTAATTTATTCATTGTAACCAAAGATAAGCGGCTGATAACACCAGCCAGTAACATCCTTTTCGGAATTACCAGAAGAAGAGTCCTGGAGGCCGCTCAGCATATTTTGACTGTAGAAGAAAGAGAAGTAGCGGTTCAGGAATTGAAGGAGGCAAAAGAAGTGTTTGTAACAGGCTCTAATAAAAAAGTGATGCCCGTAGTAGCCATTGATGATTTTCTGGTCGGCGATGGTAAAGTAGGAAAGACCACTAAAATGATTATGGACCTTTACGAAAGTCAGGTAAAAGAATATGTAGAGATTTTGGTAAGCCGATAGTTAGCTCTGGTTTATGAGCAAATACTTTCTTTGGGCTATTGGCTTGCCTAAAGTTTTTTTCTGTTTATTTTAGGGTTGTTAACAAAATGGCTGGCATTTGGAGGTGTGTTGCCGGGCTTGCCCACATTTGGGATATACTAACCTGCTTCATCTCTTCGCATTGCAACTAAAGACAGATTATCGGTATGAAAAACTCATCTCTTATCCAATTTATTGTAGTGACTATTATGCTGCTAGGAGTAGCTTGTTCAGGTATAAAGCTACAGCAGCAAGAATTTTCTACAAAAGTCGATACTTCTACCCGGCCTATCGAATACCAGGACAAAGGTCTTTTTGAATTAGCAGAACTGGGTATTTATGCCAGTAATAATTTTAATGGAGCAAGGCTCAACGATATAGTTGCTGTGGAAGATAACAAAGTAAAAGTAACTATTGAGCCGGAAAATACGCCTATTAATCCGAGTCCTTATTATGCATTCAAAATATGGGCTGACCAGCTAATGGACATACAACTGGAACTCAATTATACCGATAGCAGGCATCGTTATTTTCCAAAGCTGAGTACAGATGGAAAAAACTGGGAACGAATTGACAGCGCTGCCTTTACACTGGCTGTTGATAGTATCAACGCTTTCTTGGATCTTGAGCTGGGGCCGGATACGCTGTGGGTAGCTGCCCAGGAAATTCACAACTCTTCAGACGTCAGAAATTGGTGCCTGGACAAAGCCGACCATCCCGACGTCTCTTTCTTTGTGGTTGGAAAAAGCAAAGCAGGGCGTGATTTGCTGCATCTGGAAATAGGCCAAGGAGAGAAGAAAAATAAAGCCGCCATACTGATTATTAGTCGTCAGCATCCACCGGAGGTTACCGGATATTTGGCCATGCAGGCTTTTGTGGAAGCCATTTTGGAGGATACTCCGCTTAGTAATGCCTTCAGAGAAAAATTCAGGGCACTGGTCTTCCCTTTAATGAATCCCGACGGAGTAGACCTGGGGCATTGGAGGCATAGTACAGCGGGTATTGATCTGAATAGAGATTGGGCGTACTATCGACAGCCGGAAATACGAGCGGTAGTCAACTATATGGTTGATGAGCTGAATGCACAAAATAATAAGCCTTTACTGGGCCTGGACTTTCACTCGACTTACGATGATGTTTATTACACTTTGAGCGAAGAATTAACTTCCAATATTGATGGCTACAAAGATTTTTGGATTCAGGGTATTGATCAGGCTTTTCCTGATTATACCCCCAAAGATTCTCCCAGCGGAGCTAATTCTCCTACTTCCAAGAATTGGTTTTATAAGCAATTAAATGCTGAAGGAATAACCTATGAGATAGGAGATGATACGCCGCGAGACTTCATCCGGACAAAGGGAATAAAGTCGGCTTATGAGATGATGAAACTGTTGATTATGCGATAAAAGGATTGGTTATGAAAAATTATATTGCTATTGCCACGGGGGAATACACCGGGATTTTGGTCGGAAGGGTCTTATGAATTTACCAAACTTATTTCGCAGGGCTAGAAGCCGGGGGAAAGCCATTGATTTCAAACTGTTTTACTTTGGTCAAACAGGTCTATTACTATAAAAAGTTACTGCCCGAAAGCTGATGCCAATGGTTGGTAATTCAAAATTTAAAGTATGAAAAAATTTATTCAGATCATCGCATTAATGATTGTCCTCACGCCTTGTGTTGAGGGGCAAACTAATGAAGAACTCATGAACGAAATCAAGGCCCTCAGAAGTCAGGTTTCAAATTTGAGGCATTCCTTTAATCAGGTATCCAAGGCTATTGATGATGTGCTTTTCTACAATAAATTAGAAGATGTAGCTTACATTGACAAAGTAATGCTCACCGGGCCACCGCTGGGAGCTGACAAGAGAAAGGCAATGAGTGGTGGAGCGGCTAATCCTTCTTACTATACAAATCCTCTGCGCTTCAATACCTATATTTTTATTCCCAAAAATATTGAACCGGATAAGAAATATCCTCTGATGGTTTTTCCACACGGCGGTGTACATAGTAATTTCAATACTTTTTATACCCATATCCTAAGAGAGTTAATGGCACAGGGGTATATCGTTGTAGCACCTGAATATAGAGGAAGCACCGGATATGGCCGTCGCTTTTACGAATCCATCGACTACGGTGGTTTGGAAGTACAAGATGTAAAAGCCAGTAGAGATTATATGCTGGACAATTATGACATCGTAGATGAAAGCCGGGTGGGTATCTTTGGTTGGAGTCACGGCGGCTTAATCACCCTAATGAATATTTTTGAGTTTCAGGAGGCTTATAAAGTAGCTTACGCGGGCGTACCTGTAAGCGACCTGATTGCCAGAATGGGGTATAAAACGGATGGATACCGGGCGCTTTACTCTGTAGATTATCATATTGGAGAAACGGCACATGATAATCCGGATGAATATCGCCGTCGTTCGCCGGCCTGGCAGGCTTACAAACTGGAAACGCCCTTGCTGATACATACCAACACCAACGATTCGGACGTAAATGTCCTGGAGGTAGAACATTTGATCAAGGCGTTAAAAGCAGAAGATAAAGAGTTTGAATATGAGATTTACGAAGATATTCCTGGTGGTCATACTTTTGACCGGATCGATACTAAAAAAGCTAAAGAGGTCAGGGTTAAAATCTATCAATTTTTGGCGGGCTATCTTAATCCTCCCAGCCCGATTGAGGATGTAAAAACTCTACAAAAAGCGGCCTATCGCTTTTAGTTGGTAGGGGTTGGATGAGTTTCTTTTTGCTCATTCAATCCCTTTAAGTCCTATATAATTTTTTCTTTGATTTCATCTTTTTGATAGTCGAGTAGCTACAATCAGTGTAAAAGGTATAAAATTTTGTAAAAAATTAAATAATTGGAATATTATATTATGAATATCGTTTTCATCCTTCTACATTTACCACACCAATTTAATTCGAGTTCTCCTACATTTTAAATTTAAACATACGCATTACCAATGGACGTACCAAAGAAAATACTGCTGTTATTTATAAGTTTGATACTTAGTGTAGCTGCCTTTACACAAAATAAGACTTCTCGGCGGGTGCTTTTTGTGGGTAATAGTTATACTTATTTCTGGAACTTACCACAATCTGTAGCTGTGATGGCTGAAAGTGAGGGTATACTATTAAAAACGAGCCAGTCTACTGCCGGAGGTACTAACTGGGGGCAGCACCTTAGAGGGGAGAAAGCGCTAAAAACCGTAGAAGTACTTAACGAACAGGAATTTGATATTGTGATTTTACAGAATCACAGCATGAGTACACTAGAACGTCCTGATAGTATGTTCATATTTGGCCGGCAGCTAGCCCAGATGGCCCGTGAAGCCGGCGCTGAAGTGTATCTTTACATGACTTGGTCCCGAGAATGGGATCCCTACATGCAGGAGACAATCGCCCGAAAATACCTGGAGCTGGGTAATGTACTCGGCGCCAAGATCGTACCTGTTGGTTTAGCCTGGCAAAAGGCTTTGAACTTGAGGCCGGATTTGCCATTGTACCATTTTGATGGAAGCCATCCCTCGCCAATGGGAACCTACCTGACAGCCTGTGTATTTTTTGGTATGATCACCGGAAAATCGCCAGTGGGGCTACCAGCCCGCTTGCTCATGACGGATGGAAATGGTGAAAAATTATACCTCAACATACAATCCCCTAATGATGCCTTGTTCTGCCAAAAGGTAGCTGAGGACATTATTAACAATTGGAGCAAATAATCTAAAGACGGAAGTCGCTATTTACATACCTAACCTACCAAAAAAAACTGCATGCTAAAGTCTAAGAATATCGGACTGATACTGGGACCTATATTGTTCATTTTAGTGTTGATTTTTTTTAAACCTACCGGACTAAGCAAACAGGGTGTAGCCGTTTTGGCTTCTACTTTGTGGATTGCTATTTGGTGGATCACAGAAGCCATTCCTATTGCTGCTACTTCTCTTTTACCAATAATCTTATTTCCGCTAACCGGAGCATTAGACCTTGAGACTACAACGGGTTCTTTCGGGCACCGATATATTTTCTTGTATATTGGTGGTTTTATGTTGGCTGTTGCAATAGAGCGCTGGAATTTACACCGGCGTATAGCTTTAAATGTTATCAAACTGATAGGTACAAATATCAAGAGTATTATTTTGGGATTTATGGTAGCCACCGCAGGCTTATCCATGTGGATATCAAATACAGCTACTTCTGTTATGATGTTGCCGATAGGAATGGCCATTGTGGCTCAGCTGAAAGATAACCCGAGTACAAAAGAGAATGAGACTAATATTTTTGGAAAAGCTTTAATGCTGGCAATTGCTTACAGTGCTTCTATTGGTGGAGTGGCAACTTTGATTGGTACGCCTCCTAATCTCGTGTTGGCGGGTATTGTACAAGAGTTGTACGGAATAGAAATTACATTTGCCAGGTGGATCTTTTTTGGGCTACCGATTTCTATTTTGTTGTTGTTTATTTGCTGGTACTATTTGACGAACTATGCGTTTTCGTTTACCCAAAAAACCTTCCCTGGTGGCCGGGAGGAGATAGATCGACAGTTGGAAGCGATTGGTCTTATTAGTTATGAAGAAAAAATGGTGCTAACAGTGTTTGTAGCTACCGCAGTAGCATGGATTAGCCGTTCGTTTATTTTGGCCAAATTAATTCCCGCTATCGATGATACAATAATTGCCATCATTGCTGCTATGGCTTTATTTATTATTCCGGCTTCAAAAGATAAGAATAGGAAGATTATCAATTGGAAAGAGGCCGTGAAAATACCATGGGGTATTTTATTGCTCTTCGGCGGGGGGTTGGCGCTAGCTGCCGGATTTAAAGACTCCGGCCTGGCCGAGTGGATTGGCAGTCAAATGACTTTGTTGAATGGGGTATCACTTATTGTTCTTTTATTGATCCTGGTAGCTTCCATTAATTTTCTAACAGAGATTACCTCGAATTTGGCTACCACGGCAATGATGCTACCTATATTGGCCCCCATGGCACTGGCCATTGATGTACATCCCTATTTACTGATGATAGGAGCTACTGTTGCTGCATCCTGTGCATTTATGTTGCCGGTAGCCACTCCTCCCAATGCAGTGGTTTTTGGTTCCGGTTATTTGAAAATACCTGATATGGTAAAAACCGGTATTTGGATGAACTTAATTTCCATTGTTTTACTAACGCTGATAACATTTTTTTTCCTGCCTTTCCTATGGGATTTTGAGCCGGGTATTTTTCCAAAAGAATGGGTAGCTAAGTGACAATGGAATAATCTTTTGATACATGCTACTTTCTCGAAAGTATAGAATAAGAAAAAAATGGGCGAAAAATGAAATGTGCAATTTGTTTGATTTCTTAAAATTTTATTAAATTGTATTGTAGAACCAAGTGACAGCCCTTTTATGGGTTGATTCCTATTCCTGAACATATCCTTGGAGCTCTCTAAAGCAAGCTCGTTTTAAAGGGAAGTGAAAGAAGATGAATTTTAAGTCCTTTCAATTCTCTGTAGATGAGTTTTATATATAACACATTGTAGGCGGAGTTCAATACTTACTCATATATCTGTTTGACCATGCCGTCACTCAGCATGGTTGCTATTATTCGTATTCTATAAAATTTTGGTTTATGAAGCTTAAATTATTCTTGTTAGGGTGTTTTCTGGCGCTGGGTTTTTCTGCCATGGCACAGCGAACAATCACAGGTACCATCACGGACAGTAATGGCGAGCCCTTAATTGGGGCCAGCATTGCCATAGAAGGTGCTACCACGGGTACTACCACTGATTTCGATGGTAACTTTTCATTAAATGTACCAGGCGATGATGCCGTTTTAGTGATTAGTTACACGGGCTACAGACAGAAAAAGGAAATTGTCGGAGATCGTAATACGATCAATTTAACTTTACAGGAGGATGTGGCCATTCTGAACGAGGTAGTAGTAAGTGCGCTTGGTTTTGAACAGAAAAAAGATGAAACCGGGTCCACTTCATCTACTGTTAGAGCTACTGATATCACCAGGAATGGTGAAAATACGCTGCTCAACTCACTGGGAGGACGTGCAGCGGGGGTACAAATTAATCGCTCCAATGGTGATCCTGGTGCAGGGGCTACTATTCGTATTCGAGGAGCCAATACCATTACAGGATCAAGTAATCCACTAATTATCCTGGATGGTATTCCGATTAGTAACTCTACTATTTACGGTGGTGGTAATAGCGTTACTGGTGGCCGGACTGGCGGTACTTCTCAGCAATCCCGTCTGAATGATATTAACCCTGCCGACATAGAGTCGGTACAGATTTTGAAAGGAGCTTCTGCGGCTGCTCTTTGGGGATCACGTGCTGCCAATGGTGTATTGGTCATCACTACGAAAAGTGGTGCATCCGGTAAGCCCAAGATTACTTTCAGGTCTTCTCTTTCTATAGATCAGGTATCAGAGCGCATTTCCATGCAGGATACATGGGGACAGGGACGTAACGGCGTATACTCTCCTACGCAAGTCGAATCATGGGGTGATTATATTCCAGACCGCTCAGGAGGCGAAGATGTATTTGACCGCTCCGGTGAATTTTTTGAAGCAGCGGATGGAACAATTTACTACCCAATTGAAGAAAAAAATTCTAGAGAAACTTTTGTAGACGAGAATTTTGATTCAGGTTTTCGTACGGGCGGTTTTTTACAAAATGACCTAACAGTAAGTGGGGGTAACGATAAGGCCACCTACTTTTTTAGTTTGGGACGTTTGGATCAGGATGGGATCATCCGGGAGTCTTTTTATGATAGAACGAACTTAAGGTTGAATAATAAGTTTTTCTTGACGGACTGGCTGACTATCAGTTCAAAAGCTGGTTACACCCGCAGTTCGGCCAACCGAACTCAGCAAAATTCTAATACTGCCGGATTACTCTTGGGGTTGTTACGTACGCCACCTGATTTTGATAACCGTGATTATATTGGTACCTATATTGATGAAACGGGGGCTCGATTTCCACTTCGGCACCGTGCTTACCGCCGTTATTTGGGGAGTGCTCAAAACCCGATATATAACAGTCCGGGATGGACGGTTAATGAGCAGCTATCGCTTACCGACGTCAGTCGCTTTACCATGAGTGTGGAGGGTAATATCATTCCGACGTCCTGGTTACAGATTACTTTGAGAGGAGGTGTCGATTCTTACGAAGATAAGCGGGATTATTTCTTCCCCATTGGTTCGGGGGGTGATCGTAACGTAGGTATTTATGCCGAAGACGTTATTAATGAGCAAGAAATCAACTTTGATGGTATTGCCAGAGCCAACTTCAGGCTCTCTGATGCCATTGGGCTGAATGCTACTATAGGCTGGAATATCAACGATCGTGAAAGACGGATCAATTCCACTCAGATAACCGGTTTTCTTGTTAATTCCAGAAAACCAACTACTGATTTGAATACGGCAGCGGAAGCTTCTTCGGTAGATAATACCGAGCGCTTCATTCGCTCTAATCGTGGGTACAGTGTCTTTGCTTTTGATGTTTTGGATGAATTGTTTGTAACATTCTCGGGAGGGTTAGAGGCTGCTTCTACGGTTGATGGAACTTTCTTCTATCCGGCAGCTGATGTAGCCTGGCAATTTACTAAAACCTTTATAGCCCCTACTGATTTTCTTTCTTTTGGTAAGTTGAGGGCCTCTTATGGTCAAGTAGGTGTTCAGCCTCTACCTCACCGGTTCCAAACAGTAGCTGAAGGCGGTTTCTCTTACAGTACTTATAGTGACCCTATCAGTGTGGGTTTATTTGGTGGTGGTTTTAGGATAGATGATGATCAGGGTAACCCTAATCTTAGGCCTGAGATCAAAACAGAGTTTGAAGTAGGTTTTGACTTGCGTTTATTCCGCGAAAAGCTGTCCTTCTCGGCTACTTACTACCAGAATAAAATCGAGGATATTTTACTGAATATCGATTTGACACCTTCTTCGGGTTTTGATTCTCGTTATGCTAACGCTGCAGAAATGGAAAATGTCGGGGTAGAAGCAGAAATTGACTGGTCAGCGATCAATACACAGGATTTTGGCCTGGGCTTCTTTGCTAACTTCAATGCCAATGAGAATAAAGTAACTAGCCTTAGAGGTACGGAATCTGTAGTGCTTGATGGCGGTTCTGTAAGTTCAAGAGCAGTAGAAGGCGAGCCTCTGGGTACCTTGTTTGGTACTGGTTCTTTGACTGATGAGAATGGTGATTTTATCCTAAACGAGGATGGTTTCCCTATCATTACTCCAAGCCCTATTCCATTGGGAGATCCTAACCCGGATTGGAGAGGAGGTATCGGGTTCAGAATGCGTTGGAAGAATTTCTCTCTTGATGCTTTATTGGAACATTCTCAGGGCGGTGTTTTCTCACCCAGAACGCTGTGGGTACTGCGTCGTTTTGGTACGACAACAGAAACTGCCAACCTGATAGAGTCAACTCCACAGGACCTTGTTAACTATGATGGCGAAGTTATCCCTGCCGGCACTCGTGTAAGGGGTAATATTGAAGATTTTGGTGGTGGCCCGGTTTTACTGGATGAATCATGGTATCGTACCGGTATTGGTGGTGGCTTTGGTGATAACCAGGCTTACAACTTCTCTTTGAGGGATGCTACATTTACGAGATTGCGCGAGCTTACTTTGGCTTATACATGGAATTCACAGTGGTTAAAAGACAAGACAAAGCTAGGTTCAATAAAAATATCTGCTACTGGACGTAACTTGTTCCTGATCAATGAAATTAATGGTATTGATCCTGAGGTGAACCAAAGTGGTGTATCTAACGGCCTTGGATTGGATTACTTTACCAATCCTACCACTCGTTCATTTGTCTTTGCTATCAGTGTTAATTATTAATTTTAAAAGGATAAAATCATTATGCGAAATTATATAAAATTCTTATTTCTATCTATTTGCATTCTGGCGGTATCCTGTGAGGATATCGTAGAGGGGATCAATGATAACCCCAATGAAATTACTGTTGATGATATTGACGGTCAACTCTTTCTGACAGGTGCTATGCTAGCTAACTCTGTTGCTCAGGGTGGTCACCTGAATCGTATTGCCGGGATGTACAGTGGGCAACTGATTGGCTTCACATCGTTGTACTCTAATATATACGGGTATTCACTTTCCAGTGCGGAGTCTGTAACCACCTGGAGCCGTTTGTATGTAGGTACTTTACCTAACGTTCGTCAGGTAGTGGAAAAGTCTCCGGAAGATGCTTTACTTACTGGTATAGCCAAAACGGTAGAAGCGCACGCTATAGGAACATCGGCTTCTCTTTTTGGGGATGTTCCTTATTCTGAGGCTTTCAATGCAGATATTTCTAACCCGGCCTTTGATAATCAGATTGAGGTATTTAACAGCTTACAAACATTGCTGGATGATGCCATTGCAGACCTAAGCGCTGCTGGCTCAAGACCGCTTTCTGAAGACATCCACTTCAACGGAGATGCTACAAAGTGGCTGGAAGCGGCATATACTTTAAAGGCTCGCTATTACATGCATACCAAAGAATACACCGCCGCCTACTCGGCAGCTCAAAATGGGATTTCTTCTGATGATGGAACCCTGGCATACATTCCTCGTGGTGATGAAAACCGCTCCGATGGAGATAAAAATCTCTTCTGGACCATACTTGAAGGTTCGAGAACGGGAGATATCGGTACTGGCAACAGTTATCTTATGCAACTACTGGATTCTGAATCTGATGTATATCGCGGCAATGCCAAAACAGACGAAACTGCACGCTTTGAATATTACACTATTAATGAGAGAGGCGGGCAATTAAACGATGGTATAATCCAGCAATTTGAGCCACAACCTTTAGTATCTTTCGGTGAAAATACCTTGATTTTGGCAGAGGCTGGAGCCAGAACTCAGGGTTTTGCTACTGGCTTACAGCATTTAAATGAGCACAGAGCTTATCTGAGAGCTGGCGGCCGCTTGAATTCCAACTTTATCGATGAGCCATTCACTTACGAAGACTATGTAGAGGCGGACTTCCAGGCGGGGGGTATTGAAAACCCTGATAATATTGATAATACTCGCGCCCTGTTACGCGAAATTGTTGAAGAGCGTTATGTAGAAGGTTTTGGTATGTTCATGCCATTTGATGATGCCCGTCGCCTTCGCGCCAGCGATGACGATATCAGTGTACCATTCCAGTTCAATGTGCCTACTGCTACTGCTCATCCGGAGAGAATGCCTTACTCTTTTGATGAATTAAATACCAACTCTAATGCTCCCGCTGAAGATCCTGGAATCTTTGTAAAGACACCTGTGAATCAGTAATTGGGGTAGGAGATAGGAGGTCAGAAATGGGAGGAAAGAGGGAAAAAGATAATAATACATGAGCTGCTGGAGCTATTGAAAAATACTACCAGCAGTTCTTTCTTATAAATATTGGTCTTTTTAACTTTCTTCCGTTACCTATCAAAAAATATATTTTTATGAAAAAACTCTCAATTTTACTGCTGCTCTTCTCGAGCACATTCCTTTTTGGCCAAGCATCCCTGGAGGAAATGCAAAGCAATTTGCGATGGCGTAATATCGGTCCTGCCAATCAGGGAGGGCGTATCGTAGATATTGAAGCGCTGGAAGATGACTTTACCAAAGTCTACATAGCTACCGGCTCAGGTGGCGTATGGAAATCGGTAAATGCCGGCAACTCCTGGACGCCCATTTTTGATGAATACGAAACAGCCAGTATTGGCGATATTGCTATTTTCCAAAAAAAGCCAACCACTCTTTGGGTGGGAACCGGCGAAGCAAATAATAGAAATAGTCTTTCCTGGGGTAATGGCATTTATAAGTCCACAGATGGTGGTGAAAGCTTTGAGCATATGGGACTGGAAACTACTCATCACATCGCCAGGGTAGTGACGCACCCCAATGATGAAGATGAGGTGTGTGTATGTGCGCAGGGCCACCTGTGGGGATATTCCGGTGATAGAGGGGTATTCAGAACTGAAGATGGAGGAAAGGACTGGAATAAAATCACTAATGGCCTCCCTAATGACGGAAAGACTGGATGTACAGACCTGGTCAGAGACCCTAATAACTCCGATATTCTGTATGTGGCCATGTATCATCGCCGTCGTAAGCCCTGGCATTTCTATAGCGGTAATGATAAGGGGGGCATTTTTAAAAGTACCGATGGTGGTAAGAGCTGGAAAAAGCTTGGCAATGGTCTGCCTTCAGGCCCTACTGGCCGGATAGGTTTGGCTATTTACAAGTCTAATCCTGATATCCTGATGGCTTTGATTGAAGCAGAAGAAACAAATACCCTATCCAGGCCTGGCTCCGGAGTATATCGCTCGGAAGATGGCGGTGCCACCTGGAAATACGTGAATACCTACAATAATCGGCCTTTTTACTATAGTCAGATTCGTATCAACCCTCTGGATGATCAACGTGTGTACGTACTTACTACTCGCTTTATGAAATCTGAAGATGGTGGAAAAACATTTGTCAATGGTAGTGAAGATGAGGAGGTTCACGGGGACTTCCACGCTATGTGGCTGGACCCTAACAATAAAGACCGATACTATATGGGGGCAGATAAAGGAATATCTTTGACATATGATCACGGCGAGCACTTCTTTCTGATGGACAACCTCCCCATAGGACAGTTTTACAGAATAGGGTACGATATGCGTGAGCCTTACTACGTATACGGTGGTTTGCAGGATAATGGGTTTTACGCTGTGGCCAGCTTTGCCAGAGATGTACGGGGTATTTTGAACGATCACAACTGGAAGGTACATTGGGGGGATGGAATGTTTGGCTTTGCTGATCCTACTAATTGGCGCTCCGTGTTTACTTCCTCTGAAAATGGACGTTTCAATCATTACGATCCATTAACCCATCGCATTGATCGCATCAACCCCAACCGGAAAAATATCATCAACCTGCAAGAGGTAGTGGAAAATGGTAAGCTAAATCTTAGGTACAATTGGGAAGCTCCCATGGTGCTTTCGCCGCATGATAATAAGACGATTTATGTGGGGGCTAATTATTTATTTAAAACTACCAATAAAGGACAATCCTGGAGGGCCATTAGTCCTGATTTAACGACTAACCATCCCGTAAAGAGCGTGACCGGCAAAAGCGGTGGAATAACATCTGACAATACTGGAGCAGAGTATCACTGTGCTATAACTACCATTTCCATTTCACCAATAGTAGAGTCGGTAATTTGGGTAGGTACAGATGATGGTAATGTACAGGTTACCACTGATCATGGTGCATCCTGGCAAAATATCCGTGCCAATATCCCCGATGTGCCAGATAGTATATGGGTGAGTAGGATAGAGGCTTCTCATTTTGATCAGGGAACTGCATATGTCAGTTTTGATGGGCATCGCAGCGATAAATTTGAGACCTGGGTTTTTAAAACAACGGATTATGGACAGACCTGGCAAAACCTCCAAAGTAATATACCAGACGGAGAAGTGGTGCGAGTGATCAGAGAAGATCATATTAATCCTGAATTACTATTTATTGGGACGGAAACGGGAGTCTGGTATAGCATAAACCAGGGAGCAGAGTGGAGTAAATTGAGTACGAATTTTCCTACCGTCTCGGTTTATGATATTAAGATACATCCCCGCGACAATGATTTGATCGTCGGTACTCACGGCCGTAGCTTATGGATTCTTGATGATATTACGCCCTTGCAACAAATGACAGCAGAGGTAGTCAGAAAGCCTGCTCACTTGTTTGAACAACGTCGGGCCACACTTTGGGAAAATGTTAGCCGTGGAGGTCAGCGTGGGCATTTTTGGTTTGCCGGAGATAACCCTGAAACTATCGAGCCTACTTCTTCACTGGCCAGAGCCCGGTTTAGGAATAAAGCCGCGATTAGTTTTTATGTGGGAAATGAAGACCTGAGTGAAGTCAAATTAGTAATCAGTGATTTGGATGGGAAAAATAGCCGCGAAATTCACCTGGAAGCCAGGCCCGGAGTTCATCGATACTATTGGGACCTAGAATTTGATGCACAACCTTACACAGCTGAAGAAGAAAAAGTAATAGATGAGCTTTTTAAAAATGCAATAGCTGATAATAGTTCTAATCGCTTAAGAAGAGCTTATCGCACTTTCAAAAATAGTTCTTCGCCAAAAGAGAAAAGAGAAATTGTTGGAGAAATGGGCTGGTATTTTGATATCGAACCTTCCTGGGGGATTCAAACAGCCGGCCCTGGAAGCTACAAAATCAGCTTGCAAGTGGGCGATGAACGGCAAAGTCAAAGTCTGGAGATCCGTGATGATCCTTTACTAGCAGAATAGTGAAGTGGATGCTCCGGAGCGTCGGGTAGCAAAAAATAGCTAGCTATTCGACGCTCCATTTTCTACCAATATTCAACCCCTGTGAAACCAACCTATTTAATTCAAAATTTGTAGGATAACCCCAAAATAAAGTTGCGTCCGAGATCATCGGCAAAGTAGCGTAAGCGATCTGTATAGTTTCTGTAGCTGGTATTGAAAATATTTCTTACCTGAAAATGCCAGCCCAGGCGCTGAAAGCTTGCCCGCCAGGAAAAATTAGCCAGAAAGAAGCCATCCGGAGGTGGGGCAATATCAAAATTGCTGGAATCCTCAGTAAACCGATTGATACCGTTAGAATTAGCAAATAAAAACTCATCAATTGTAAGGATTCTAGGCACCTGAAACGGCTCAAAGGTATAACTTAAGTTGAGGCGAAAATTATTACGATCCAATCCCTTTATCATTGGAGAAAACTTTACATCATAGCTTAACTTCATTGGCGGTTGGCCCACAAAGTTACTGTTGCGTCTAACATCTCTTGACCACAAATAGCTGCCTCTAATTATCGAGCTCAACTGTTTACTATGCTTCACTTCAGCGCTGGCATCAATCCCCCAAAATAATGCATCTGTCTGCTCATTGATGAAAAACAGGAAAAAACCTCTCGGCGTACGGGTCAAACCGGCTGGACGGGAATTGATATAATTTTCCAAATAATTAATATAACCAGTAATTTCAGCCCTGAAGTTGGGCTTTTGGATTTCAAAAGTGTTGATCCATTTGTAGCCTAGTTCTGTAGGTACTGGCCGTTCTTCTTCTGTCAAAATACCTCCACTGGTAGACACAACATCAAACTCCTCGTTGATGGTGTAACGCCAAAGTCCGTACTCCAAGAAGAATGAATGCTGACCAAAGCGGTATAACTCTGCCACATTAGGCGGCCGCCAGGCAGTACCAAAATTTGTTCTGAACGTTTCCCCTTCTCCCAGCTGTGTTTTGTAGCCCAGCGTAGCGGTCATACTTTTGTAGACTACTGTATTTCGGTAAATGGTATTATCAGGTTCTCTACCCACGATATAAGCGTCCATATAGTCATACCTGAGTCCTATTTCGATGGCGCTTTTGTCGAAATTGAGGGTTTCTATCAAATAAACACCCAGCCTTTCCTGATCAAAATTGGGAATGAAAGGAACTGTATTAGTCCCTGGCTGATTATCGTTAGCTTGAATTTGCCATTGTACGCCGATTTTTCCTGATAAAATACCTATATCGGGATGGCGATAATCCAGATCTATACTTTCCGTTACTAATTCAAGATTAATGTTAGGAGCATCAGAGCGTCGAACGCCGAATTCGCGCCTTTTATTTATTTGATAACCATACTGTATGTTAATTGCATGCTGACCGCCTACGTATTTAGCACTGGCTTTGAACAGGTCATGCTGAACATCTTGATACGGAGAAGTAATATCATAGCTGAAAGAGTCGATGATGAGCGGCTGCTCGCTCTCCAGTGCTCTTTGTAGATCATCCAGATTACCAAAATTAGAGGCCCGCAATATACCGAGTTGCTGATTAAATCTGCTGTAGTAGCCTTCGATATCGAGGTTGGCAAATGGATGAACCCTGAAGCCGCCATAGTAGCTGTATTCTTCTTTTCCTGTATTAGTCAGCAAATAATCTGGAGCACTTAGATCACCTTGCTTTACGTACGAGGCGCCACCCATCAATGTGAACCACTTAAAGCCCTTTTGTAATTCCAGATTGCTTTCGTAAGAACGGCCATTTGACTTACCAATCACCTCGGCTTTACCTTCTAACGGTGATGAAAGTTCAACCTTTGGAGGGTTTAGCAGAATAACACCACCCAGTGCATCCGGCCCAAAGCGGACTGTACCAGCTCCCTTTACTACTTCCAGGTTATCAATCATGGAGGGATCTATTTCGGGGGCATGCTCAATCCCCCAATTTTGAAATTCGTGGCGCAGTCCATTATTGATAATTAGAATTCGGTTGCTATGAAGGCCATGGATGATGGGTTTTGCTACATTTTGTCCCGTGCTTATGGTGTTGACTCCTGTAATTTGGCTGGCTACATCAGCAAACGACTCTGAAGCGACCTCATCAAGGTCTTCGCTGTTTAGTTTGCTGGCTGTCATCGTCTGTAGGTCGCTCTGGTTAGCTTCTGCTTCTACTACTATGCTATTTAGAGTTACCTGATCTGGCGCCATGTAAATTTCTATGAAAGGATGGTGAAAATCATGGTGATGCTTCAGTTTCTTATATCCAATATAAGAGAACAGTAAATCGTATTCTTTTTCGCACAAATTCTCAATTCTGAAATATCCATTTTCATCCGTAACAGAACCAATTTCTGTACCCTCTATCTGAATATTGACGAAGGGTAAAGCCTCCGATGTTTCTAGGTCAAAAGTTTTTCCCTCTAACACATAATTGCAGGAATCTGATTTCTGACCCATCAGTTGGAATGGTAACGCAGCAATGCAAATGTAGGCGACAAGCTTGGCAATTTTCATCCTATACTATTTCAAAATTGAACCCCTAATTTAATGTCTTTTTTGCAACAAAGTTGCATTCAGGTGGGATTATTTAAGATGGATAGAGGGTAAGATCGTTTATTTTCTTTCTATTTCGGCAAATCTAAGCTTTTTGTGGCTTTTCGGCTCGAATCCCCGGCTTTCGCAATATTTTTGATGCCTTGCTTCTGCCTGCCAAAACGCGGAAGCTGGTTCCAGGGAAGTTTTGATATGAAAGCCATTATCTTTAAGTAGGGCAATTAAGGCTTCTGCGATTTCTTTTTGTTGTTGGTCCTGATAGAATATGGCAGAGCGGTACTGTCCTCCTTTATTGCTGCGATCAATTGTAGGGTCATGCATCTCGAAGAATAGTTTGGCGAGGTCTTCGAAAGAAGTAAGATCGGCATCATAGGCTACCTCCACAGCTTCAGCGTGACTGGTAGTTTTTGTACAAACTTGCTTGTAAGTGGGATTTTGGGTGTGGCCCCCCGTGAAACCTACACGAGTGGTCACAACACCCGGCGCATTGTTGAAGAAATATTCTTTACTCCAAAAACAGCCACAGGCAAAAACAGCTATCTTAAGATTTAGCTTTTTTTTTCCATTTTATCCCATTTCTCTTGCGGGATGAATTTCATGGAAATAGAATTGACACAGTGACGTGTATTTTTGGCGGTAAATCTTTCACCAACAAAAACATGGCCCAGGTGGCCTCCACAATTATTGCAAAGAATTTCTGTTCGGCGGCCATCGGCATCTGTTTCCCGCTTTACGGCCCCGGGAATTTCGTCGTCAAAGCTGGGCCATCCACAACCAGACTCAAACTTGTCTTCCGAACGATAAAGCGGAGCTTCACAACGTCGACAGATGTATACACCGGGCATTTTGTGGGTGTTAAATTCACCGGTAAAAGGCATTTCTGTCCCTTTGTTAACAATAACGTACGCTTCTTCGGGAGTGAGTTTATTATATTTCATTATAACTTTTTATTTATCGGGAAAACAATTGACAGGCGTGCAGGGTTGCGTTGGAGGAAATTATAAAAGTTCAAAAATGTCATATTTAAAAATGTCATTTTCTTCTAAGATAGACATGTCATGTAATAAAACAAACTGAAAACCAACTTTTTATTAAAAAAAATTAGGACATGTCATGTCTAAACATGTCATGTTTCGAGGTAAAGCCATTAAAATGATTGAGCAGCTTTCTGACCAAATACGACACTGTGTTATCTGTAAGGACCACCTACCCCAGCCGCCCCGGCCGATTTTTTCTTTCCATGCAGCATCTACCATCGCTATTATAAGCCAGGCACCGGGCCGTGTTGCCCATGAAAAAGGAATTCCATGGGACGATCAAAGTGGTGATCGTCTGCGGGAATGGCTCGGGGTAAGTCGCGATTTTTTTTATAATACACCGCATTTTGCAATCATTCCAATGGGTTTTTGTTATCCTGGAAAAGGAAAAACCGGTGACTTGCCGCCTCGCAAGGAATGTGCGCCCCAGTGGCATGACAGCATTTTTAAGTTGTTACCCAACTTGCAGCTCAAACTCGTCGTCGGGCAGTACGCTCAAAAACAGTATCTAGGGAAGAATAGAGAAAAAAACCTGACGGAAACGGTAAGAGCTTTTGAGCAATACCTGCCCGAATTTTTACCCCTACCACACCCGTCCCCGCTAAACGCCAGGTGGAGAATCAGAAACGAATGGTTCGAAGAGGCTGTACTTCCGGAATTGCAAAGAAGAGTAAAGGAAATAACCAGATGATGCCGGCTAAATCCCCTTTATTGATCAGGTCTTTTTGTAGTTTAGAAGAAAAATCCGCCGCCAACAGTGACTCTCAATGGCTCGTCATCCCCCCGGAACAAGCCAAGGGTGAGGGTAGCCTGGTTAAAGGGGCTGAGGAAAATTCCGCCACCGTAGCCAACATGCCAATTGGAATTGGTTTCTCCTTCCAGCCATACCCGACCATAATCAAAACCACCATATATACCCGCCACAAATGGCACGGCGCGATTCCTGGAAACAAACACTTGAAGCCGTAGATCAGTGTTATGGAAAAAAGAAGACTGACCGGCAAAACGATCTCTTCTGAAACCTCGGATGTTGGCCATGTCTCCGGTACCTCCCAAAGTAGCTGCCTGAAAAAATTCAAATTTATTATTGAAAATCTGTTTTCCACCAATGCGAGTAGCAAAGACCAGAATGCCTTCCCGGTCGATTCGCTGGTAAAAAGAAATAGCTCCCTCCAAATAAGGAAAGTTTCGGCTGGCATTATCCAACATCATTTTCCAGCCTCCATCAATGGTCAGGCCCACGCCTCTCGAAGGATAGGCCACGTTGTCTGTATTTTCGTAATTGTAATTAAAGCGCAATCCTAAAAATTCCATTCCTCTGAAAATATTAGGATCAAACTGATCGCTCAATTCAGCAATAATTCTGCCAGGCGTTTCTTCCACCCTAATAGCTTCAAATTCAGGCCCTATACTCAATGATGAATTATATTGCCTACTCATAATAGCAGGGTAAAGACTGATTTCTCGTTGCTTTATCCGGTGATAATCCTGACCCAGTTCTTCCTCTCTGTTGATGGTATTATTTCCAAGACCGTAAAAGTTGTCGGTGTAAAGCGGCGTTTTTATTTCCCCATCCAACCTTACATCAGCTTCTCCCAAAATATCTATATACTCACCGGAATAATTGAGCTTGACTCCGTTCGTTCCCGCTGCATAAAGGGCACTGATCGTCTGTTGACTACCATAAGGCGCTTTTTTGAAGCCGTAGGTTGTCCATTGAAATAAGCCACCCAGAAATATCCCATCATCGGGGTTCAGACCAAGGATAGGTAAGCCGAAGGAGTAATCAAATTCGTGGTGCGGCTCTTTGCGGATATAAGCATTATCCAAAGGATCATTAGAGCGCTTCAACTTAGTTTCCGCTCCTTTGTCATATTGGTTGTCCTCATCTTTGTAATCATAGATAATCGTTTTCTTACCTCCTCCAACACGAGAGACATCAGAATAAGTATCATTGCCACGTCCACCAAGTAATCTGACTTTGGGGCCTTTATTTGACCGACCCTGTACGACGTATTCATCATCATCACTCAAACCAAAAATACGTATCTCTTTAGTTTCTTCCGGCAGAAAAGTTCTTTTATAAAAAGATACAGGTTCATTACCATCGCTGAGGTGGAACATTTCAACGGTGGTGGTATTATTCTCATTTCTATTGATGATAATGCGTTCTCTTTCAAAAGTTCCAATCACATCTACCTCTTTTGCCAAGTGCTCGTAAAAGCGACGGGCAATATCAACGATATTATCTCTTCTGGCTTTTAGATGTTTTTTGATAAATGGGCCGTCTAGTTCTACGAGATTTTTCGGCCATTTCTCTTCAAAAGCTTTATTAATAACTTCATCTGTAAGATTCTTTTTTATGTGCAAGGCTTCTTCCTTCCACATTTCCCAATCAGCAGCATTAGTAAAGGTAGGATCAAAATGCCTGGCTCCATAATTAGACCATTTGACGGATTTCAATTTGGAATCATAAGCGCGCAGAGGCTGAAAAGCGGGTGCATAAGATCTGAAAAGATCAATGAACCAACCGTCATAACGGCTAAAAACCTGGTCTCTGTCTCTTGGAATAGGTGTGTATAGATTCATATCATCACCATCCCACACTGACCAGCGCCACTGATCATCGTGGCGGTCCCAATCGCCGAGAATATTATCAAACAACCTGTTGCGTACTACAAGGCGCGTATTAATGACATGATCGTGCTCTTCCAGGGTCTCTTCCACCGCTTTGGAGGTACTTACAATTTCATCTGGCTTGCCAAAAGAGGCTTTTTCCTGCCAGACCTCATCATCGGGTCTTTCTTCTACCAAATAAAGCTCATTGGCATAATCATCATTGTAGGTATCCAAACCTACTTGTTTGGGAACATAGTAGATTTCAGGATTGGTATGATATACTCCAACAGCATCAGCCATAGGCGGTACTACCAGCGCAGCAAGAGGGTGGGCGGCACTAAAATTATCAACTACGATATCCTTGACAAAAGTTTCTGTAAACGGATAGGGCAAAGTTCGGGAAGCATCTTTTTTTACCGAACGCATGGTGTATTGTTGTTCCTGCTCGTTTTCCAGTCTTAGGGAGCGCGTCTGATTGCCTCCGCCTCTTTTTACGGGCTTCACGCCTCCGGCAAAAGTATCCAGGTTTAACTGCTTGACTTCAATTTCTTTAGCGTAAGCTTGCCGGTAGTGTTTGCCCCAGATTTTTTTGCCCAGACCTTTTTTGGAGTAATCTCTGTCTGAAATGCGCGTGGTAATAGGCTCGAAACTATCCGTAAATTGACTGGTATCCAGCTTTTGATTAAGTGATTCGAGAGGGCCTTTTACTTGTGTGCGGTACAAAATTTTCCCTTCTCCATCTTCTATGCCCCAATACTGTACCCAAATGCTGCCATCTTTGTAAACATCCAGCTGAGCAAAACCATTGGCACTGGAAGCGAATTTGGCACCGTCCCCAAGGCGAGTAGGAGCACTCTTGGAACCCGAGCCACTTACAATAAATTTTTGACGCTGCCGCTCAATGTACTGTAGGGTATGCTCGTGCCCTGATACGAATATGAATTCGCCGTAATTTAAAGCAGCATTGACTAGCGTACTCTGTAAAGCCTGATAAGCCGGATGAGAAAGGTCCTGTTTTGTGCCTATTGTCGACCGAAACAGAGGGTAGATAGACCCTACGACAGGCAAAGGAATCCATAGGTTCTTTTTTACATTAGTTAGTGGAAAAATGTGGTCTTTCCATGTGAAGCCTCCTCCGTGTGGGCCATAAGTCATTAAGGGGTGGTGAAGAGCTATAATGACATTCTTGTTTCTTTCTCCCTTCAAAATATCTGTCATCTCCAGGCTAAAAGCATTACGGTCTTTGATGTCGCAGCCCTCGTTCATCTCAGGGGTATTACTCCAGTTTTCAAGCCACCACTGCGAATCCAGCAAAATAAGAATAAGATTATCGTTCAGCTCTATCTCTTCGGGGTCTCCGCAGCTAGGTTCTGGCATCAAAATATCATCTTCATCCAGGTATTCCTCAATAAAGTCTTTTTGAGCCTTCAGGCCTTCAAGTCCATATCCATACCAATCGTGATTGCCAGCCACAAAAAAAACTTTCCCCTTAAAATCTTTTACCGGATCCAGCTGAACCCTCAACTTATGCTCATCTAACTCACGTTCTTCTTTAGTCTCATCGGTCATTTCTGGTGGAAGACCATTCCAGTAAATATTATCTCCGAGATAAACGACCGTTACCTTTTTCTCTTTTTTTTCCTGGTCCAATCTTTCTTTCAGGAGATCAATGGCAGGGAGCGACTTTCCATGCTCTGCCCCACCAGCATCGCCAATGAGATAGAGGCGGTGAGCTAATTTTTCGTCGGGCAGTGGAGTAGCAGCCCAGTTTTTTTCTTCTTTGTCAATGTGTAATTTATAGTTGGCGCAAGCGTTGAGCATCAGCGTAATTAAGAGCGGCAGAAGCCATTGGTTGTATCTCATGAATGTACTGTTTGTTATTTGTTTATTTCTGTTTTTTTGTGCCAAACAGGAATAATTTTCCAATAATAACAAAAAAGACCTCTTCTGGATGGAAGAGGTCCTCGATTTTTACACTCACTAGTTTATGAAACTTAAGCCGACGCTAAAAAGCTTTTATATTAAAAACCATATGTAATGGTTAATATTGTATAAGAATTTAACTTTTTCCCTAATAAAAAAGGTTTTGTTAGACTTCTAGCAAAAATGGAAATTATTATTCATAGTATCCAGTGCTAGGGTAGTTAAATAAAAACTAAAAAAACTCCAACCTTTTAAATTTTCTTAAATCTCTAAAGATAAAAGTTAACACTTTGAAAAAAAAGTACCAATCAGGGAGGTAGACGACCTTTGATTTGGTGCATTAAAAGAGATCAAAGTGCCCAGTCAGGGTTGTATAAAAAATATGTTCAGGCCACTTTTAACATAACTATCCGAACCGTATCCAATAAGATGGAAGAAGAAAATAGCCTCCTGGATAGTTTTGTAAAGTTTTTTAAAATTAAAAATCTTAAAAGGCGAATCCACTCTGGGAGCTTAGGTTTAAAGAATTGTTATTAGTATCACTTTATTCTATTACGCTGATAGGGAAAATTTAGTTTCAGTGAATTAGCAGAAGATATGCTTCCAGGTTTATGATTTTTTGCAGCATTCCATTTTTTAAAGCTTTATTTGAAGGGTTTCGCAGGTGTTAAAATAGGTTCTTTGCTCACCCCGGCGCTGCCGCGTTCTTTCGCTTTGAGCCTTCAATCAGTCGCTTAGCGCGTCCGAAACTCATGAGGAAACCCGGCTCTTTTGGTAAAAAAGTCTTCGGGTGGTGGAAATTACCTCTTAAACATCATTTTCACCCAGAAAAGTGGTTTAACGATCTGTTCGCGGAGTTTAAAATCCGTGTACATGGAACTAATAACATTGACTACTTTCTGGTTGCTGGCGATAATTCCCGTGATGATATTGGTTATAAATGGTGAACTAGCCATTTTTTGAAGCTTGTAGCTGATCTTCATTTCAGAACCCAACACTCTTTTTACGCGTACATCGTAAGCTTTCATGAACCGAGCCGAGTAATTTTCTGCTCTGAGGCACTTTTCGGCTTGCTCGGCGGCGATAAAGCCGCTGTAAAAAGCATTGCCAATACCTTCGCCGGTAAGTGGATCGATCAGGTGACCAGCGTCGCCTACCAGCATGTAATGATCGCCGGATATAACACGAGTTTTTGACCCCAATGGCAAGCCGTATCCTTCAGTTTTGGATAATTGCTTGGCATCAGAAAAGCGATCTTTGAATTTGGGGTGCTCATGAACCAAATAGTCCAGTGTTTTTCTCAGGTTCACATTGCGCTTCTTGAGAATATCCGTGCGCATGCCTACTCCTACGTTAGTCTCTCCATTGGGTAGTGGAAAAATCCAGAAATATCCGGGGGTGATTTCCTTAACAAAGTGTAATTCAATGAAATTGTCCTGATGTAAGCCTTTTACACCGCTGAAGTAGGCCTTCACCGCTCCGGCGTAGTGTTTGGGGTCTTTCTCCAGCCCAGCAATTCTTCTGCTAAAACTTGAGTAGGCACCATTAGCGATGATGAGCAACTTTGTGTCTACCTCCAAATGGCCACTTTTATCGCGGACAATATACCCGTTGTCTGTCTTTTCAAATGCTGTGATTTCTGTTTCTAATAGCAGGTTTATATTTTCACGCCGCTTTACTTCTTCGATCAGAAAATTGTCAAAGTCTATTCTTTTAGAAACATAACCGGGGGCCGCATCCGGCTCTTTTTGATAATCCGGGCTCAGTGGCAATTCAATAGCTTTTTCGTTAGGGCCTACAAAAATGACCCCCCAGATATCAGTCTGTATGGGGTCACCATTGAATCTTTTCAGAATCTCTGGATCCAGCCTGTTGAGTAAAGTAGTTACTTTTCCGCTTAGTGCATCTCCACAAATTTTATCTCTGGGAAAACCGGCCTTGTCTATCAAAACACAGGAAATACCCATATAACTGAGCTTTAAAGCTGTAGCAGCACCACCCGGCCCTGCTCCTACAATGCATACATTTGTCTTAATCATATCAAAAAAGTAATTGGGATTATTCATTACGGGAAAGTAGAAAAATAAAAGGAAAGACCGAGGCTAAAAATAAAAAAGGCGGTAAAAACTAAGATTTTACCACCTTTTTAAGTCCCTATTTGAGTTTATAAACTGTATAAGTTTTTGTGTCTAGTCATTGGCATATAATTGAGAAATCCTTGATTCATTCCCAAACCCAGCAGACAAAATTCTGTCCAATAGAACGCGTTTACTAGTTACTAAAACTCTACATAAAGTTAACATATTTTTAATGTCGTACAAATAAAGAAAAGGTAATTCTTTGAATCAAATAGTGGGTGTATATTCCAAATCGGACAATAAACAATTGGGGAGCAGGAAAAGATGAGCGTGTATAAACACAACAAAAAGAGGCTGAAAGCAATAGCCTTCAGCCTCTTGTCTATACAAAGATACTTATTTTTTACTGGTTACCCAGGATAAGTGGTAAACCATCTTCTCCGCTACCAACAACAATAATCTTTGAGTTACTGGAGTTAGCTAGCTCCAATGTAGCTTCAATACCTTTATCTCTTAAAATATTAGAAGTCAAACTCTGGCTCAAGATTTTGTTAGACTCTGCTTTGGCTTCTGCCTCGATAATTCTACGCTCGGCCTCTTGTCTTTCCTGTTGCAGGACATATTTGTACTTCAGAGCACTTTGCTCGGCTTCAATCTTGGTTTCGATTGCCTGCCGTACTTTTTCGGGTAGCTCAATTTCTCTGATTAGAGTAGCTTCGAGTCTTATGTAGTTAGTATTGAGTGTTTGCTCGAGGTCTTTTTCAATAAGCTGTCGCACCTCATCTCTCCTAGTAGAGTATAACTCTTCGGGCGTAAATTTACCGATAATTTTACGCACAGATGATCTGATTTCCGGGCTTACCAGAGAGCGTAAATATTCTTTACCAAATGTCTCGTGTAAGCTACCGATATTCTTCATTTCTGGTGCTACTCTTACTGTGACGTCAACGGAAATATTCAGACCGTTACTGGACAGTACTTTCATACTTTCTTCCAGCTTTTGCTGGCGGATATTGTATTGGTGCATGGTATTCCATGGCGCTACGATGTGGAATCCCGGGCCATAGATGTTTTCTTTATCCAAACCACCGCCGAAAGGTTTAAAGAGTACTCCTCTATTTTCCTGAGGTATAGTCAGGAAAGTAAAGCTTGAAAAGATGATAATAAGAATAAGTATAAGCAGGCCAACGATACCTGTGGTCATCAACCTTCCTTGAGGGTTTTTCTTTGCTTCGCTCATTTTATTTATTTTTTACATAGAACAATGGATACAATAGATATTGTTTGATTTTTGAATTACTTTTACAAACAATTTAGATAAATTTTGATTAACCTTTAGCCGAAATGTTGATAATTTTCGACGGGTTAGGACTGCCATTTGAATTAAAGAACAACTTTTTTAGAGTTATGAGAAAAATAATTATTGCCCTTACTATTATGGCCACGATTTGGGCATGCAGCAACAGTGAGAGTGGAAAAGAAGAGGTACTAGACAAAGATGGAGGAACTATGGCTGCCAAAGAGCCTAAGCAGATAGACGGTAAAAAAGTATATAAGCAATATTGTGTTACTTGCCATGGCTTGTACGGTGATATGGGCGCTAGCGGTGCTTACAACCTCCAAACTTCAGAGCTACCCGTGGAGGAGCGGATGAATGTTATTAAAAATGGTAGAGGAAATATGGCTGGTTTGGGTAATTTGATGAGCGAGGCACAGATAAAAGCAGTAGCCGAATATACCCTGACAATCAGCGAAACTTCCGAATAACAAAAAAGACGTACTTTCGTAACACACAAAAAATTAGCTTACGTGTTACGCAACAATAAAGATTCTTTTGAAGGTATCGGGCTAATGTCGGGTAGTTCCCTTGATGGCCTGGATATTGCCCTTTGTCAGTTTCAAATCAATGAAAAAGCCAGGAAGCCCAAAGAATACATTCAAAACTGGTCTATTCTCAAGGCAGAAACAGTTCCATTCGATGATTACTGGTTGGAGAAGCTGAAAACCGGAATGCAGGAGAGTGGCCTGGGCTTACTGCTATTGCACACTGAATTTGGACGTTACTGTGGGCAAAAGCTTTCAACGTTCATAAAAAGACTGCCAGAAAAGCCGGATTATGTGGCATCACATGGTCATACTCTATTTCACTTGCCTAATCAGGGGCTTTCTTTTCAATTGGGTTGCGGAGCTACTATGGCTGCGCAGTGTGGTTTGCCTATAATCAGTGATTTCAGAATGATGGACGTTGCAATGGGGGGACAGGGAGCACCATTAGCGCCTGTAGCTGATAAATACCTCCTTAGAGAATACGATTTTTTTCTAAATCTGGGTGGAATTGCCAATATAACAGTCTTGAATGATCAGGAGGTCCTGGCTTATGATATCTGTGGAGCCAATCAAACGCTGAATGCACTGGCACGCCTGAATGGTCATGGATACGATGATAGGGGGCATGTAGCTGCTTCCGGTAAAGTTTTGGAAGATTTACTTCAGCAATCGTTCCGTCAACAATACTTTCAGCAAAGTTTTCCTAAATCTTTGAGTAATGAGTGGGTGGAAAATAATCAAACAGCTCTTTATCTGCAAAGCCAGGAACCTGTCAATGATCGGCTAAAAACTGCCGCTGTACAAATTGCCCGGCTGATTGCTTGGGAAGTGAAAAATCTTGCTCAAAAATATCTTTTTTCCAAAAATAATTACCGTCTTTTAGCTACCGGAGGAGGAGCTTATAATGATCACCTTATAGCGTTGCTCACAGAAGAATGTCAAAAAAATGGCTGTCCTACGGAAGTTGTAGTACCAGATAATTTGCTGGTAGAGTTCAAGGAAGCTGCATTGATGAGTCTGCTAGGCCTATTGAGGATACAAGAAAAGCCCAATTGCCTGTCTTCTGTGACTGGTGCGCGATCCAACAGTATTGGAGGCGCTGTGCATTGGATAAGCAATAACTATTCAAGCAATCAAAATTAAGAATCTTTGGAATTAACTGATCGTCATCTTCGCATTCTTGTCACAGGAGCTACAGGTTTCGTAGGATCTTATCTTTTGCGCTATTTACTAAAAAAGGGGTACCAAAATATTACTGCACTCAAGAGATCTGGCAGCAACCTGGATTTAGTAAGTGATATTTATGATAAAATCAATTGGGTAGAATGTGATGTGCTTGACCTTTTGGGGTTGGAAGATATCACCGCCGAGGCGGAGCTGGTATACCATTGTGCCGCGATGGTCTCATTTACAGCCAAAGAGCGCAAATTAATGATTCAGGTTAATGCGGAAGGAACGGCTAATGTGGTTAATTTATGCCTGGCAGGTAAGGTCAAAAAGTTGGTCCATGTGAGTTCTATTGCGGCCATAGGCCGGGTCAAGCAAGGAACAACCATCAACGAGCAGTCCAAATGGGAGCATAGTAAATACAATACTTATTATGCCATATCCAAGTACGCTGCCGAACGGGAAGTGTGGCGAGGAATGGCAGAAGGTCTAAATGCCGTCATCATCAATCCGTCTATGATCCTGGGGGCAGGCCGCTGGGAAGACGGCCCACAGGCTTTCTTTAAGCTGGCGTGGAACAACCTCTCCTTTTATCCGCTTGGGGTTAATGGCTTCGTGGATGTGAGAGATGTAGCCCAAATGATGATACAACTCATGGAAAGTGATATCTCTGACCAGCGTTATATATGTAGTGCTGATAACCTGGCTTATCGACAACTCATGAAGTTGATTGCAGAAAAACTTGGGAAAAAGTCCCCAACAGTGCCCGTCAAATCGTACATGAACGCCATCGCCTGGCGATGGGAGTGGCTAAAGTCAAAAATTACAGGCAAAGCGTCCGCTGTCACTAAAGAGACCGCCTATCATTCCTCTCGTATTTTTTATTATGAAAATAAAAAATCAATCAAAGAACTGAAGTTCGCCTATCGACCTCTGGAGCAAACCATTGAAGAAACAGTCGAGCAATTTCAAAAAGCAGCAAAGCAAGATTTTAAAACCCGCGTCTTCACTCCCGACCAATTGAATTAAGACCAGACGGCTGAATAGCTGTTCTCCCCTCATATAATCGTTAAGGGGGTAGAGCGTGCATGGATTTTACCCTTTGGCCTGCAAATACATTTAGAATACTGCCTATTTTAGCTTTTTTTCACTCCATAGCCCTGCTATGCAACTCAAAAATAGCTTCATTTTCATCATCCTAAATGCATTTTCGGCATCAAAAGCAAAATCCAAACCCGCTTTTAATCTTAACGTTAAGTCGAGATGTTATTATTTTGCAAAATGCCAAACTAGCATCTATTTATCAATATTTCATTCGGGGGAGCCGTAGAAAGCCAAAAGTCAGTCAAGTCACCGGCATCCCAGAGCAAATGCTTAAGTAATGACTATTAACAACAACATGATACAGGAAGTTCAGGTCGTTGAGGACATGTATGCAGAAATGGGGGTCAATGCTATACCTTATCCCTCTGTGTTGAGCTTTCGTCCACTTCTCAATAAACTGGAAGCCAAAATAGAACAAGAGGATTCACAAGAGTCGCAGCTGGCTAAATTGATCGTCGACCGGGTTAAAGAAAAAGAAATTTTTGATGGGCCAATTGAAGACCCTTCTCTGCTGGATCAAAACTGCGAAGCGTTTGATCTGCTTATCAGCAGCGTACTACCACCCTTGCTGAGAAATACGGAACTCAAAAAACTGGCCGCCCCTTTCAGCCTAGATGCCTTTTATGTGACTTCAGGTATGAAAGAACTTTTGAAAAATCATACCATAAAGAAGATCGTAAAAGGCTCCATAGAGGATATTCAATGCTCTATGCTCATTATGGCCTGTAGTCTTATCCTAAACCGATTTTATGATCAGAACCTCGAAATTGATCCCCCTATAAGCTTTTCGATTTTCAATGATAGAACCGGTTTGAAGAGCCACTACAAATTTAATGTAGATTTCCAGTTTGTGGATATCAAATTGCTCAAGCCGCTCAAGCCGCTATCTCAGGAACAGATCAATAATTTACTTAGCAATATTTACGATTCTGAATTATGGCTTCGGTACTTGCCTGCGGAAAATTTCTCTTTTGAAGGCTTTTTTATTGGCGACATGACCGAGATCACAGTAGAAGAAACACTTTCTAACCTTAAGTACCGGCTGCTACAAAAAGATGCAGTAGTTTACAGAGAAAATATTGATGAGCTGGAAAAACTGTTACGGACCTACTTCAATTCTCCTTCTTTGCGGCTGGGACTCACTGCGATTGATTATCCACCGGAAACGGCTATTTCTCACCAATACAAGATCAGATTTGATTTTCTTGTTGATCGCCAGCCGTGTTTGCTCAGCCCGGAGAATAAAAATTCGATTTACGAAAAAGTATGTAAGTATCGAGAGGTGCTTTTAATAGAAGACTTGGAGGAGGTGAAGCATAAAACCCCTATTGAGAGTGGCCTGATAGAACGGGGGCTTCGCAGTATCATGGTGGCACCATTATTTAGTAAGAATGAAGAGGTTATTGGTTTGCTGGAGATAGCATCGCCCAATCCTTTTGAGCTGCATAGTTTCACTGAGATGAAATTCAAGGAATTGATTAGCCTGTTTTCCTTGGCAGTGGAGCGAAGTCGGGAAGAGATTGACAACCAGATTGAGGCTACCATTAGAGAGCAGTTTACGGCCGTGCATCCAAGTGTAGAATGGAAATTTATAGAAACTTCTTACAACCTACTGGAAAAGAGGGAGAAGGATGAAAAAAGTGCCATGATTGATCCCATCGTATTTGATGATGTGTATCCTTTGTATGGCCAGGCGGATATTGTGAGTTCTTCGATAAAGCGCAATAATGCCATTCAGGCTGACTTGTTGGACAATCTTACCAGGGCCAGGAATGTACTCAGTAAAAGTCTGGATGAAGTAGATTTTCCACTGGTACGCCAGGCTATTATGAAAGTAGACCAGGGAATCAAAGAGATTACTGAAGATTTTAACTCTAATGATGAGTCTCGGCTGGTAGAGTTATTACAGCAGGAGGTACATCCTATTTTTGAATATTTGAAAAAACAGTTTCCCGAGCTGCTGGGAGAGGTCAATCAATATTTTGATTACCTGGACCGTGACTTCGAGGTTGTTTATCGTAAGCGCAAGGCCTACGAAGACAGCGTCGCGCAGATCAACAATGCCATTTCTAATTTTCTGGATCGGGAGCAAAAAGAAGCTCAGCGAATCCTTCCTCATTATTTTGAAAAATATAAAACTGATGGGGTAGAGTACAACCTTTATGTGGGGCAGTCACTTTTGAAAAATGATATTTTTTCAGCAATGCACTTAAAAAACCTTCGCTTATGGCAACTGATCAAGATGTGTCAGATTACACAGTTGGTTAGTGATATGCAAGAGGAATTACCGGTCGCACTCACCACTGCACAGTTGATATTTGCTTATACCACTCCGCTTTCTATCCGTTTTAGAATGGATGAAAAGCAATTTGATGTTGACGGCGCTTATAATGTTAGGTATGAAATCCTGAAAAAAAGAATCGATAAAGCTGTTATCGAAGGGACAAACGAGAGACTTACAGTGATGGGGAAAATTGCGGTGGTTTACCTTCAAGACAGAGACAAGCAGGAGTATCTGGAATATTTCAAATATCTGGAGCACGAAAAACTCATAACGGATGATATAGAGGATGTCAAACTTGGAAAGCTACAGGGTGTTCAAGGATTGAGAGCATTACGAATTACGGTTCGCTCTAAATAAAAGACTTGTTGCGTAGTTTCCGAAACAAGTTTAAAGACTTTTCTAACAAAATTAGAAAAACGCAAAGGGTTAATTATATTTATATCAGTTCCTGATCTTAATTATCCTTGAAAACAGCAGTAATGCCAAGTAGTGAAATTGTAAATAAAGCGGAGCAGCACGTGACTCGGCTCCTCAACGAAAAACTTACACCTGATCATCTTTATCACAACCTTCCGCATACTTTATCGGTACGGAGTGCTGCATTAGCTATTGGGCAGGAAATGCAGCTCAATAAAGAGCAGCTGGAAATACTCGAGCTGGCAGCTCTTTTTCACGACACTGGGTTTACAAATACTTACGAAGGGCATGAGCTGGAAAGCAGGAATATTGCCATTGGTTTTTTGAACTGGCAAGATTATCCTGAAGCGTCAAAAGAGAAGGTGCTTTCGTGCATTGATGCTACTTTGCCGGCCCATCAGCCGAACAGTGTTTTGGAGGAGGTAATAAGAGATGCGGACTTGGTGAATTTGGCAAGTGATAATTATCCCATTGGTTTATCAGCGCTCAGACATGAATGGAGAGTTTTTCTCAATAAATCCTTTTCGGATACCGAATGGTTTGAGATGAATACTAAATTTTTGAAGTCTCATACTTACCACACTCAGGCGGCGGAAGCTCTTTACGGAGAAAAGAAAAAGGAAAACCAAAAATATTTAAAGAAAACGGCGAAAAAAGAGCGAAAGCTGGATGAGAAGCAGGTAAAGAGTAGCTTACAGGGTAGTAAAAGTGTACAAATGATGTTCAAAACGGCACTGCGCAACCATATTGACCTGAGTACGCTGGCTGATAATAAAGCTAACATCATGCTTAGTGTTAATGCCCTGATTATCACAGTAGCTATGCCAATGGCTGTTTCTTACATCTTGGAGCAGCCGAAGCTCATTTATCCGGTCATGTCTCTTTTATTGACCTGCTTGCTATCTATGATCTTTGCTACACTAGCTACCCGACCCATCAAAATGACTGGTGAAACTACTCTAGAGAAAGTCAAAAGCCAGGAATCCAATCTTTTCTTTTTTGGAAATTTTTATAAAATGAAATATCCGGAATACAAAAAGGGAATGTCCGAAGTGATTAGTGATGAAGAAATGCTGGAAGATACGATCCAGCGGGATTTATTTTTTTTGGGAAAATCTCTGGGTAACAAATACTACCAACTCCGGGTCTGCTATAATATTTTTATGGTCGGTATTATTATTTCTGTCATTCTCTTCATTGTCATCTATCGCTTAAATTACCTTGCAGGGTAGTTGAATAATTTATTCCCTCCTGTTTTGATGTACACCACCATCCGTCCAGAAAATTCTTTTGGAGTTACTATCGCTACTTTCAAATGGGCGCACGCCCGCTACAGTTTGCATTTTCCAGCCTCCATCACCGTCGCTTTCAATACGCACAGTGTTAGTGGCCCAACGGTTACCGATCTTATCCTGCGGCCTTCTCCAGCGTCCGATATGATGGGAACAGGCAATTACACCGGGCTTCATGCCTTCGGTAACCCACACTTTGTCAACGAAATATCCGATGTCCGTATGCAATTTGATGAGGTCATTGGTCTGTAATCCAAACCTTTTGGCATCACTGGTATGCATCCAGATAGGATTCCTGTTAGAAATCTCATTGAGCCATTTGGCATTGCCCGAACGCGAGTGAATAAGGGTAGGTAAGCGAAAGGTGGGCACCAGGCAGTATTCTCCCTTTTGCTTGTCCAGTTTTTCAGGGTGGATATGGCTCTTGATATAAGTCGGTAGAGCATATTCTGCCCAGTTCCAGTCAACCATCGTTTGGGAATAAAATTCGTTCTTGCGCGAAGGAGTCGGGAAGCCAACCCTGGGGCTGCCATCAATCATAACTCCAATGGTTTTACCATTTTTGGTAATCAGTCCGGTTTCTTTATTTATGAAGTTGTTTAAGAACGTGGGTTTATAGTTGAAGGCAAAGGCTTGTGCAGCAAGGCGAAGCGCTTTTTTCTTTGCGTAGCCAAAGCTACGGAAAGAAAAAAAGCTGAAGTATTTGGTGAACAATGTTTTGTCTGCAAACATGAAACGACATTTTTAAACAACTTCATTAATACAAATGACCAAATAATCTTCTTTAGATTACCAAATAAAGTAGATAAGCTTTTGAGGAACCGTGATTTAGGGCGCAAAAATTCTATCCTGTAAAGTAAGCCTGCTAATCGGAAGGATCTTTTCTACGTCGCTTGTATTCATTGGTTTGTAGTGCTTTCTGCGTCCATATCTGCTCGCTCTGATCAGCAGTAGAGTTGTAGTACTCCAGCGCATCGTGAATATTGAAGAAGAAAGAACGTTCACCGATAATATCGACCAGGCCAAATCGCTGCAGGGCATCTCTGACGGGCCCTCTGACCCCAACGATGTACAGCCGGATATTTCTTATGGCCAGCTGATCTAGGAGGTCTTTAAATTCGTGTATGCCACTTGAATCAATAGAGGCAATACTGGAGGCATCCAGAATGAGCAGATTAGTGGCCGGGCGTTTTTCATCGACTATTTTTTCAATACTCTCTTTAAAAGTGGCTGCATTGCCAAAGTAAAGATGCGCGTCAAAGCGAAAGATGAGTACATCATCCCTTTGAATCGCCTCTTCGTAGCGGTTGATATTGCGGTAGGTTCTAGTGTCAGGTAAGCGGCCCAAAATAGCCATATGAGGCTTGGATGTTTGGTAGATGATTTGGCCTAAAGAAAGTAAGATACCGATGAAAACACCAGTTTGTATCCCCAGTATAAGGGTGGCCAGGAAAGTGACGATCAGGGTGGCAAAGTCTTTCCGGTCTTTCTTCCATAGGGAGAGCGCCTCTTTGACATCAATAAGCTTTCTTACTGCCACGACAATTATGGCTGCTAAGATAGCATTGGGCAAATAATAAAAGAGTGGTGTCAGGAAAAGCAAGGTCAGGGAAATGACTATGGCGGCGACTACGGAGGAGATTCCCGTTTTAGCACCGGCATCATTATTAATCGCCGAACGGGTAAAGCTACCGGTGGTTGGGTAAGACTGAAAAAAAGCGCCTCCTATCTTGGTAATTCCCAGGGCGATGAGTTCCTGGTTAGGAATAACCCTGTAATCTTTATGTCGGCCGGCAATGGTCTTGGCAATGGCCAGCGATTCTATAAAACTGATCAGGCAGATGGTCAGCGCTAGAGGTAGCATTTTCTGTATCACTTCAATGTTAAACTCGGGTACAATAAACCCAGGGAGCCTTTGAGGAACTTCCCCTACTATGGATATTCCAAATGATTCCAGGTTGAGCTGGCTGACCAATACAATGCTCACTACTACTGCCAGGATTGGTCCGGGCAGGGATTTGTGAATTTTTTTTACCAAAATAATAAAGACAATCCCACTTACGCTCATCAGTAATGTGGGCACATGTATTTCTCCGATTCTGGCAATGAAGAAACCAAATATTTCATGGATTTTATTACTCCTTGGCATATTGATACCAAAAAGGTTTTTAAGCTGACTCAGGGCGATGAGTACAGCTGCTGCCGAGGTAAATCCCGAAATGACTGGATGCGAAAGGAAGTTAACCAAAAAGCCTCCTCTGGCAAGTCCCAGTATGACTTGAATGATGCCTGCTATGAGGGCTGTAGTAATCACCAAAGAAATGAATTCTGAAGTACCCGGTTCTGCCAGACCGCCCACGCCGGAAACGATTAGCAAAGAAACCAGCGCGGTAGGGCCAACAGATAACTGCCGGGAAGTACCAAAGAAAGCATACAAAAACAGAGGAACAATGCCTGCATAAAGGCCATAAATAGGGGGTAAGCCCGCTAGCAGTCCATAGGCCATCCCTTGTGGAATCAACATGATGCCAACCGTTAGGCCGGCAATGAGATCACCACGAAAAAAACGGAATTGATAGTTGGGTAGCCACTCTAATATGGGCACCAATTGACGGACTTTTGCTTTCAACGGACTAAGTTTTCGTTTTTACAAATCTACTAAAAAATGTTCAAGCTATTTGTGAAGCATTTAACAGAATAAAATTATAGTAAGCTGGATCTTTATTTGATTAGGCTTTAATTATTTGATAATCATTAATTTGTACTTAAGTGTTGCTTGCTCTTTAAAGATTTTTGTTTTAGCTTTATCGGGCTTCCAATCCGTTGGCTTTCATTCCTGCAAAATGAGTTGGAATGAGGTATTTGTTTTTGCTTTATTTTTCGTTGGGATGCGTTACTGCTATTCAGTCTCAGCACGTTGAATTTGGTATTATTGGTGGTCTTACTCTATACGAAGGAGAGCTATCGCCTAAAAACCCCGATCATTTTAGGAATTTTATGCGGCCAAATTGGGGTGGGAGTATGAAGATCAATCTTTTTCGGTGGATGTCTTTTCAACTATCTGCTCAACGTATGGAGCTATATGCAGATGGAGCTTATGCGCTGCGCCACAACAACTTGGAGGTATCTATGCAGATAACAGAATACTCCTGGCAGGCCATATTTTATCCGCTTCGTTGGCATCCCTTTCAGCACCATTTTAGTGTCAGCCCATTCATTGCCGGAGGCACCACATTCTTTAATTTTACGACGTACGGAAAATACGAAGGGCAATGGTTGGAGCTAAGGCCTCTGGGCACAGAAGGCCAGGGAATGCCGGGCCACGCTGGTGTCTACGACAATTGGGCCCTGGCTTTGCCACTAAGACTAGGCATCCGGCTACAATTGAATAGGAATTGGGCATTTGTAGCTGATCTGTTGCTGCGGTATACTTTTACTGACTATCTGGACGATATTACCTTTGCTAAAGTTAATTATCAGGAAATATTAAAGGAAAAAGGAGCGCAAACCGCTTTTTTTACCGGGTCTTATTTTTCTAATAATGCCTCTGAAATTCCCAAGATACACAGGCGTGGAAGTAAACGAATGGACTATTATCATTCTTTTAGTATTAGCCTACACTATCGAATTGGACAACCCGTTTTTCTGGGAGAAAAGAAGCGAAGACACTGCTGGGAATTGCGTCATTAAAAGAGCCGCAGAGTAAGAATAAGGGAATTGTGTATCGTCGGACTTGTCTTTGGGGGGTAAAATAACAGAAAAGTATCAGGTTCAATCTATTTCAACTACCTGAGAAACAAGTCTATTAAGTAAATTAAACAGAACAATCAGCGCAGATGCCGGAGAGGACTAAATGCACATTATCAATCTTAAAACCGTTGGGCGTTGAGAGATTGGGAGGGACAATATCATCAAGGCATACCGTTTTACCACAAGTCTTACAATGGAAATGTGCATGCTCGTCCTGATGGCCATGAGTACCACAATTATCAGAGCATAAGGCATATTTGGCTACACCACTTCCATCAATTGCTTTGTGTATCAGTCCTTTTTCTTCAAATGTTTTTAGGGTTCTGTATAAGGTAATTCGATCCAGTCCTGATGTTTTTTCTTCAATATCTCCATTGGATAATGCTCGGTCTCCTACATTCAGGAATACCATCAGCACTTCCTTTCTGACACTTGTCTTTCTTAAATTATAGTGCTCTAACAGCCTCATCGGATCATTCTGCATGACAGATGTTTTATTTGTTTATATTAATAGTAAAGGTAAAGGACAAAGAATTAGTTTAGATAAGGCCAAAAAAAACTCGTCCGCACGAGGGCGGACGAGCACAAAAAACCTTTTCAAGTATAGAAACCTTTAGTTCTACCTACTTTTATTTCAGAATTATTCCTTTACAAATCTCGTCATAAAGATTTCACGCTCTCCCTCAACTGTAAGGATATAAATTCCGCCGTTTAGATCACTTACATCAAGCATTTGGTTATTGTTGGTAAATGTTTTAACTAACCTTCCAAATGTATCGTATATGATCAAACGTTCCACGTTACCAAGATTTTGGTCCAACTGCCAGTTTAATGTACTATTGACAGGGTTAGGACTAACTCTAAGACTAGTCGTGTTAACACTTATGTTATTGTTAGAAGTAACAAATGAGTTATTGATTACCCATTCGATATCTACATCCGTCCCTCCAACATCAAAGCCGGAGTTTTCGTCTTTTTCACCGGGTTGATGTTTTAAAATCACCCGGAACGTTCCTGATAATGGCGTTTCTGCTGTAGTCCAGCTTGTTGCTAAGCCTACAGGTAGACCGTTCTCATCTTCATCCTCATAATTAACCGGATCATTTCTGTTGTCTCTATTACCGTTACCTTCAGGTGAAGTGAAAAAGCCTTCGGTCCACTCAAACAGGAAGAGATGCTCATCATCTTCTTCATTGATTTCTTCGGTAACATCTTCTCCCTCTATTGAATTTGTTAGGGTGATAAATAAATCGTAAGATGCGTTTGGTGCTAATGAAATTTCTCCTTCTGGTTCAAGTGAAAGAACACCGCTTCCATCAGGATCTACAGCTCTTGCTACCAGCGTATCTCCTCCGCCCCTTGAAATGAAGGTTAATACCACATCAGTAATAATTTCTTCCTCATTTTCACACGGTGGTGCATCTGGATCTACCAACACATTGATGTCCCAGTCGATGTCTAAATCCGTTCCTCCAACCTCAAAGCCGGAGTTTTCATCTTTTTCACCGGGCTGATGCTTGAGAATGACTCTGAAGTTTCCGGAAGTAACTTCCTGCCCACATTCAGTAGTCCACGCAGTTTCCAACCCTACCGGTAAACCGTTTTCATCCATATCCAAATAATTGATTGGATCATTGCGGTTATCTCTATTACCATCACCAGCGGGGCTAGCAAAGATTTCATCAGTGAATTCAAATAAGAAGAGGTGCTCGTCATCTTCTTCATTGATTTCTTCGGTGATGTCCTCGCCTTCGATGCTGTTGAATAGTGACATGGTTAGTATATATTCCGTACTTTCTAGCAGGTTGATAGGTCCATCGGGAGCAAGCGGTAAAACACCTTCGCCATCGGGGTCAGTAGCCGTAGCAGTCACTACTTCACCTTCGCCAACGGGTGTGAAAGTCAATGTCACATCGGTGATGATTTCTTCCTCATTTTCACACGGTGGTGCATCGGGATCTACCAACACATTGATGTCCCAATCGATGTCTAAATCCGTTCCTCCAACCTCAAAGCCGGAGTTTTCATCTTTTTCAC
>CAZVOD010000011.1:0-894 GCA_964628385.1 uncultured Saprospiraceae bacterium | reverse complement strand
AAGTCAATGTCACATCGGTGATGATTTCTTCCTCATTTTCACACGGTGGTGCATCTGGATCTAAGTTGACATTTAGAATAAAAGAAAGATCAAAATCTGTCATTCCATCATCCACAGAAGAATCAGCTGATTTGCTATCAGGCTGATGCTTAAGAACGACACGGAATGTATCAGTTGTAATCTCTTCGCCGCATTCAGTAGTCCAGGAAGTGGACAAGCCTACAGGTAAGCCATTACTGTCAATATCAGCAACATCATACCCAATAGGGTCTGCTGGATTATCAATATTACCGTTTCCTGCCGGACTGACGAACAGCTCATCGGCAAAGCCAAAGAAAAACTGATAATCTTCGCGATTTTGCTCTATCTCTTGCGTCAGATCGGCATCATTAGCGCCTACGATCATGAAAGATAGCGTGTAATCTGTACTTTCTACTAAGTTGATGGGCTCAGTTACCTGAAGGCCGCTGCCGTCATCAGAGGCTGAAGCCATTACCGGATCGCCTCCATCGGTGGGTGTAAATACTAAGGTAACTTCTGTAATGCCTTCCAGAAAGGAGGCATTGATGCGGGAGGCCTGAATTTGGACTACCGCAATCATACAAAAAATGAAAAGGAACGTTAGCTTGTTAAAGTGCTGCATGAAAATGTTTTTAGTTTTGTAACACTGTTGCAATAATAGGAAAATGCAACAGTGTTTCAAAAAAGACACGCAGCTTTTTTCGTTTTTTTCTTACCAGTCGATGTATTAGCCCTTTGAAATACTAATTGCAGCTAATTTTTTTCGGTTTATTCTTAATACTGTGTAATCTAAATAGACTTAAATTTTGTTTATTGCATTCAAAAGAGGATGCGTATGAAAAAGCAACATATCAAATTAACGGAAGTCCAAAA
>CAZVOD010000010.1:0-87057 GCA_964628385.1 uncultured Saprospiraceae bacterium | reverse complement strand
ATACTATTTATTTACGTATAAATTATTGCTTTTTACTCAGAAAACCAAAATTTTTTGTTGAAAAAATTAAGAATAATTAGTTTCTCTTTTTAGGCATTAAAAAAGAGATATTTTTTAACCTTCGCACTGTGCATATTAAAAAATACCCTTATGTTTTGCGTCTTTTTTTTCGCTTGTAACGCAAAAATATCTCAAAGCTGTAATACCAATGATAATTCAAATTCTCCCTAATACATCTGATAGTTTACAAAAAACACCATATTGATATTTTGGTACTTTATGGGGTTTTAATTTTCATAACCAAATTACCATTTCAAAAAACCATTGATTACAAAACTAAACTCGAAAATAAGAATCGACTATTTTTTACTACACGCACCATACTAATAAAAATGCAGGGCAATTCACAGGCCATAAATCTTCAAAACCGATATTTAAAAATCGACTTCTGGCATTTTGAACTATTAGCTGACCGACGGCGCTGTAAAAAATAGGCTACAAAATCTACTGCGATCCTTAGCTAAAAAAAACAATTAAACACGCTTTATGGAAATCCCTGGAGAAAATTAAAAAATTGAGCCCAATGCCAAAGTGAAGGGGGCTGACAAGAGCAACAGGCTTCAACATGTTAAGAATCAACGAATAGTTTGCTTTGACACCAATAGTAACTGTAAAATTTCATCTCACTATCAAATATAAGATGAACCTAGCCTAATCTTTATTCCATCAAGAGAACATAATATTATGTTTATTTATGCATATAAGGATACTAAAAACGCAGTATCTGTTAAGAGATGCTATGTTAGCATCCAAATACGCTCTAAACCCCTTGCTAAAACAAGGGCCAGTACTACAGCATTTCTCATCCTGTATCAAATCTATTATTTTCTGGATCAAACAAATTTGTTATTTAGACATTTAAAAATAATCAATTTGTTTATATTTCTTTCTCGTATCAGGTGAATATACTTCCTTATACCTTTTGCTTATGAAAAAAGAACAGCTCATCCATATGGTAGAAAATTTAAATCAGAAAAAAATGTCTTGCCAAATCACCTACAAACCATCGGCCAATAAAATCATTACTTCAAAAATTATTATCAGAGATATTTTTAAGAAGATGGACCAGCTTTATCTGGTCACTGAAACGGGCCTGGCTATTTCGTTGGAGAAGCTTGTGGCAATTGTGCCTTTGGAAGATTGAGGGAGCCACTTTACTAGACTTGTTTCGCAGGGGTAGAATAGTGGGAAAATTGAATTATTTTTTTTCCACACGAAGGCTTTTTGAGGGAGCCTAGCAGCGCTAAGCGACTGATAAAAGGCACAGTGTGGGAGAAAAATAATCAATTTTTACCTATTTTAATACATGCGAAACAAGTCTACTTATTATTCCTATTCTTTTTTTGGAAAAAAGCGGATTTCAGGATTTATTTACCCTGCTATTTAGTTAACAAAATACTACATTTGGTTTTATCGCTTTTAGCTAAAGTATAGCCAGCCGGAGTAACATTAGAGCCACAACGTTGGTGATCCTTCCGGTTGTGGCTAACCATAATAAACTTGGAACACATCAATAAAACACAAACAGCAAATGTCTGATACAGCTACCAAATATCTTATTACTTCTGCCCTTCCTTATGCTAATGGCCCTTTGCACCTTGGGCATCTTGCCGGTGCTTACTTACCGGCTGATATTTACGTCAGGTATTTAAGACTTTTGGGCAAAGATGTCGTATGGGTTTGTGGTTCAGATGAGCACGGAGCTGCTATTACCATAAAAGCCAAAAAGGAGAAGATTTCACCAAAGGAAATCATCGACAAATACCACGAGTTAAACAAATCTTCATTTGAGCGCTTGGGGATTTCTTTTGATATATATCACCGCACTAGCGAAGCGCTTCACCATGATACTTCTCAGGAGTTTTTCCTCAAACTCTTCAACAAGGGGGGAGAATTAGAAGCGCACTCCACGGATCAGTATTATGACAAAGCGTATGAGCAATTTCTTGCCGACCGATACATTGTAGGAACCTGCCCGCGTTGTGGATTTGACAGTGCATATGGCGATCAGTGTGAGAACTGCGGCTCTGACCTTTCCCCTACGGAGCTCATTAGTCCACGCTCCACTTTGAGTGGTAAAGCGCCCGTATTAAAAAATACGACCCATTGGTATTTCAATCTAGACAAACATGAAACCTGGCTGAGAGACTGGATTGCCAATGGGCAGTTAGATGGTGAGCAGCATCACGACCCCAAAGAATGGCGGCGTCATGTTATTGGGCAATGCTTGTCATGGTTGGATGGGGGCTTGAAAGCCAGGTCAGTAACCAGAGATTTGAGTTGGGGAATTCCGGTTCCTTTAGATGATGCGGAAGGTAAAGTGCTCTACGTATGGTTTGATGCGCCGATAGGCTATATTTCAGCTACTAAACAATGGGCCAAAGACCATGGAAAAGATTGGGAAAGCTACTGGAAAGGAGATAACGTAGAGTTAATTCATTTTATAGGTAAAGATAATATTGTCTTTCACTGTATTGTTTTTCCGGCTATGCTCAAAGCATATGGCGATTTTGTGCTACCTAAAAACGTACCTGCCAATCAGTTTTTGAACTTTGAGGGCCAGAAATTTTCAAAATCCAGAGGTTGGGGTATTGAACAGCATGCTTATTTGGAAGAATTTAAAGAATTTCCCAATAGCGAAGACGCCCTGAGATATGCCCTAATTAGAAATTTACCAGAAAACAAGGACAGTGACTTCCGGTGGGATGACTTTGTAGATTTTCACGACAAAGAACTAGCTGATAATCTCGGTAATTTTGTTAACCGGGTTATCGTCTTGACCAATAAGTATTACGAGGGTAAAGTGCCGGAAGAGTATGTTTCGCTGATTGATGCTCACCCCCGGATAATAGATCTGACTAATAATATGATCAGAGAAATTGAGCAGTTTAGTTTCCGCCCGGCTATTTTACTATTAATGGAAATATCTTCTTATGGCAACAGCTACTTGCAGGAAGTATCGCCATGGGCTATCTGGAAAGAAAACCCGGATAGCAAAAAAATAGCCAATTGCATGAGCGCTTGTATACAGCTAGTTACATTGATCAGTGCCCTATCTGAGCCTTTTTTACCTTTTACGGCAGCCAGGCTGCGTAATTTACTTCAAATACCGGGAAGCCAGAATGGCGATTTGGCCACAATTTTAGAACGGCTCAAGCAGGGAGAAAACATCTTACCGGCTCCTCATACGGTAGGGCAGCCGGAAGTCCTCTTTCCAAAGATTTACGACCGCAAAGATAATTCTCGCTTAAAGATTATAGAGCGTCAGAAAGAAAAATTACAGGCAATTCTAGAAGCCGAGCACTCCAAAGAGCGTTCTCCTATCAAAGAAACAATACAATTTGATGACTTCACCAAGTTAGATTTGAGAACTGGCACTATTATCGCTGCAGCAAAAGTAACCAAAGCCAAGAAACTTCTAAAGCTAACGGTTGATTTGGAACTGGAGCAAAGAACTATTGTCTCGGGCATTGCAGAATATTTCAAAGCCGAAGAGGTTGTTGGGCAGCAAGTCATTGTTGTAGCCAATCTGGCTCCTAAAAAACTGAAAGGTATAGAATCACAGGGTATGATATTAATGGTTGAAAATGAGAAAGGCGAACTGGGTTTTGTGAATCCATCCGGCAATTGGGGAAATGGCCTGATTGTTAGATAAGTACATATAGAACTAAAGGCATTGAATCAGCAAGTAATTTCTGAAAGCAATGCCTTTGGTGATTTGTACCAAAAGTAAAAAGAAGAATTACTTTTTCTTGCCAAACTTGGCGAACTTCTTATTAAACTTATCGATACGTCCTGCTGAATCGATAAATTTCATCTTACCAGTAAAGAATGGATGAGAAAAGCTGGAAATTTCCACCTTCACTAATGGGTATTCTTTCCCATCTTCCCAAACAACGGTCTCCTTCGTTGGTGTACAAGAACGGGTCAGGAAGCTCTTATCTACTGAGATATCCTGAAACACTACCATTCTGTAATCCTTTGGATGTATTTCTTTTTTCATTGTACTCCTGTTTAAATTAAGGAATGCAAAAATAGCTTTTTATTTTAAAAAAATCAATTGATTTGCAGGTAAACTCAGCAGACTTCCCTTCGAAGTCTTTGGCGAGGAATGAAATAGTAGAAAATTTAATAAACCCATGCAACCATTTTGGGTGGAAAACTACCCATGATATAATAATAGACTTATTTCGTAGAATAGGCTAAAATGGAATTATTTTTCTACTATTCTACTCTGCGAAACAAGTGTAAAATTTGTGAGCTCTTTTCAAAAATTGAAAACGACTACCTCTTGGATGCCAATTTAAAAAATATCTTAGACGGATGCAGGAAGGGGGATCGGAAAGCCCAAAAGCGGCTTTATGATCGATATAAAGGCAAGATGTTCGTCCTTTGCCAGCGTTATGCGAGTGGTAGAGAAGAAGCCGAAGATTTGCTCCAGGAAGGATTTATCAAAGTATTCAAGTGTTTGGATCAATACCGGGGAGAAGGCCCGCTTGGTGCCTGGGTCAGGAAAGTAATTCTGAATGTAGCTTTACAGCATATCCGTAACCAGAAGAATATCTTTATTCCGTTGGAAGATCGGGAGATTGGATTCTTTTTACAGCAAGCTCATGCTACCCTTGATACCGATACAGAAGGAGAATTGATAAAATTGATGCAATATTTGCCTCCTGGATTCAGAACGGTGCTCAACCTGTATGTTCTCGAGGGATATACGCATCAGCAGATAGCAGAAGAACTCAATATTTCAGTGGGTACCTCAAAGTCACAGCTCAATAGAGCCAAGGCATATTACCGGAAATTATTAGAACAAAAACTTACGGCCTGAATATGGGGGAAAACTTACATAACGATAAATTAGAGCAGTTCCTGAGGGAATCCCTCAGCAACTACCAGGAAAATCCACCAGATGCTATCTGGGAAGATATCGAAGCAGGTATCCCCCCCACTCGAGCTATCTGGCCTTATCGGAAACTATTCTGGTGGATCGGTACATTTGCTGTAATTTGTATTTTGTTGCTTATTTTTCAATACAATTATTTCCACCAGCAAATCGAAAAGCTCAAATATCAGGTTCAGCAAAAAGCAATCGCTGAAGAAAATAAGCCTGCACTTTTTGAAGAAACTGAAACCGACGTCAATCTCCCTAGCACTGACAAAACAAAGGTCGAACAAGGAGATCGGCAGAAAACTCAAGGTAAGGAAGAGCAGCTTTATAAAGAAAAAACGAATCTAGGTAAGGTCAATAATAACCGGGGAGCAGCAGCCACTTCTAATAGCTACGACCAGCCAGCTATGCCGGGAACTTCAACTGATGGTGCTCCTCCTTCAGTATCATCAGTAAAAGAAATTAACAATAGAAACCAAACTACAAAAGTAGGTCAATTAATCGATCAAGGTCCGGAAAGCGGCAAAAGGCAGGAAGCGGAGACAAAGCTCCTCATTCCTTTTATCCCAGTAGCAGATGCCAATAGTGATTCTCAAGCAACCAGTAATCAAGAGTATACAAGCAGGTTTGGCCCTCCTGGGCATTTGTCACTAAAAGAACAACTCCGCGGAATTAGCATTCCTGTTTATCAAATGGAAAAAGAGGCAACTCGTCCAAGAGTGAGAAAGCGCTTTGAAATGCCTCCAATATTCCTGGACTTTACTGCGGGTGCATTCCATTTGGATCATCAATTAAAAATAAAGGAGAATTCCTGGCCTAATCCCGATATACCAATCGCAGAAAACGCAGAAGCTTCGGTTGCAGCAGTATCCAACTGGGGCATACAAATAGGGCTCAGATTGAATAGTGGCTTTTCAGTTATCAGTGGAATCTTATGGCAGAATTATAGTATAGAAAATGAACACACTACAGCTCTGAAAAAAGAAGATCGCCTGGGACATAACCTACCTTCTACCCCAGACCAAGAACTCAATTATCAATATCAGCTGAATAGCTTTCCGGGTGTCATAGATGTGAGTTTGAGCCTTCGGCAAAATAATGACGATTATGTGCTCAATGATAGCGAAACCTTTGAAGTAGCCGTACAAACCAGACAAGAGATTAGAACGATTACAATTCCTGTGATTTTGGAATATCAACTTGGCAAATCCAGACTAAGAGCAACTGTCAGGAGTGGTTTTATGCTGAATTTTCATGATTCGCATTTGCTGGAAGTCCAAAATATTCAGTCCACCAGCAGTTATCTGAGTTTGGCTTTAAATGCCAATAGACAAAATTCTGGCCAACTTTCCGGGCTAAATCAGGTAACTGCCGATATGAGTGTAGGAATAGGGTTTACTTATGACTTACACCCGGCCGTGCAATTTCAGGTTATGCCCACTTTCAACAAAAACATTTCCAACTGGACAGAACAGTCGCTGTTAACAGCCGAATCACAAAGTATAGGGATGGTTGGTAATTTAAGATATATTTTTTAAAGCCGGTGCAACCCATTTCAATCGGATTGCACCAAAGAATATAAAAGCTTGCTTTAATTTATAGCCTATATCATCAAACAATGAACATAAAGAGCAATAAGAATCACTAAATTTGGCGTATCCATTATTGAGGGAAGGTAGTTTACCTTCCCTTTTTTATTGTCTGCTCTTATCAGTTAGAACCTCGTTTCTATGTAGTGAGGAAGCATTCTGCGCCACGTTGTCCAATCGTGTCGCATATCATGCCCCCAGATATCCAGCTCATGCGGAATACCTTTATCTGATAAAATACCGGAAAGCCTTCTCGATTCATCTGGTGCTTCATAATCACCAGAACCGGCTACGATATGAATATGCCTTTTATTTCTCAAAATAGGCAGGAAATAATCATCTTCCAGACGCGGCAGGTAATGCGCCGGCGAGTTGAAGTAAACATCGTCATCAAAGTGCCCTTTGGTGTAAGTTGTCAGGTCATATACACCACTCATTGCAATGACTCCCGTAATTAAGTCAGGACGTTTAAAAAAGAGGTTGGCACTATGAGTGGCTCCTAAAGAAGCACCGCAGAGTATAATTGGAGTATCGCCACTCGTAGCATTTTTAACGAAGGGGATAACTTCATTGAATACATAGTGGTTGAACTGCGTGTGTCGAATAGCTTTATGTCGTGGCCACATGCTGTTGTTCAGCCAACTTTCTGAATTAATACTGCTTATTGAAAATACCTTTATTTTCCCTGAATCAATGTAAGGACGCAGGGCATCAATCATAAGAAAACGCTCATATTCCAAAAAGTCAGCAGCTGCCGTAGGTAGAAGTAACAGGGCAAACCCATAATGGCCATAAGTCACAATGTCCATCCTTTTATTCAAGGACGGGCTTACCCAGGAGTTGATTTCTCTTCTCATTATTTAACTAATTCAAGTTGCGTTGCCTGGTTCTGGCAGAAAAATCAGATGCTCTAATTCTTGCTGCTCCCCTTTGCATACCCCAACCTGGGTTAACTAATTTCCCAAAATAAAGGACCTGTTTTGTAGCTAATAAAATAGAATGGAAGCGTTCAATTTCTCCACTATTTTAATCCTGCAAAACAAATCTAAAGTGAGAGTATTTGATAGTAGAGCAAAGTTAAACAATGTTTGTACTGATCGGGGCCTGGTTTATCAAATAATTTTATATTCTCTCTTGAATTACCGAAAAGTAAGGCCCCAATCGATAACCCAGAAGCGCCTAGGGCAGCTCAACTTTAATTTATCAATTTGTATTAACTACATCTCCGGAACCAGAAATGGCCGCTGACAAATCTGGGGTTCCTCTATAAAAAACATGGCCGCTACCGGATATTTTCACTCCTAATCTATCTGTAACAAAAAGCTCAGCATTACCAGGCCCACTGATATTTATATCTACATCAGAAAACTCCGCAGCGAAGCACTCGTAATCACCTGAGCCGGAAACGCGCGCTTCCAGATCATTTCCTTCGCCTTCCAAACGGATATCACCACTTCTGGATATCCTGGTTTTAACATTATCAGCATCTATTGCCAGGTCGGTGTTCCCTGATCCAGATACTATCAACTCCCGATCATCTACATCCAAAATGTCCATTTTGCATTTCTTGTTAATTAATAGACTTTTTTCGTAGGTTACTGAGCTTAAAAGCCTCCAAAGCGCAAATTAATGCTGGATATAGCTCCGTTAAACTGGTCACTGTCTACAAATTGATTGGTTTCTATTCCTCTCACCCAACGATACCCAACCGTACCGCTAATTCTAAACCAGGAAGTGACATTGAGCTCAATACCTATTTCGGGGGTCATCACAAAAATTTTGTCCAGGTCTTCAAACCGGGTACCATTTTCATTAATTCTTACATCTAAAACTCCCCAGCCAATCCTGGCACTGGTGTAAAAGTGTAGCAGCTTGTAAGATTTAGGCGCATAACCCAGCCAAAAGCCACCGTGAGCCAGCTCTAATTTATCCAGGTTTTCTCCATTAATCAGGCCTTCAAAATCAGCATTGGCAATTCCATATCCACCAATAAAGAAATCTTCCAATGCCAGCGCACCACCTCCACCGAAGGCTGTTCCGAACGCTCCCTCGTGATTCATTTCAATGATAGGCGCTCCAAAGGCCCCCGAGATACTTACTCTGGAAAACAATGTCTCGTGCTGAGCCATCAGGCTGATCATACAACAACACAAACTAAAAATCACTAATGTCTTTTTCATTTTCATTTACTTTTGGTTAAATAATAGTCGGACATTCCGGCAAGGACTTTATCTTTGGGCTCGCAAATGACCATCAATCACTAAGCGGCGGATAAAAGCCACGGTGTGGCGATGACTGAGCGATCCTGCAAAGTGAATGTCCTGTGAGCATTTCTAATATTTTCATTTTTTTACTGAGTGCGGCAATTCATCAAATTCGAAAACCGGTACTGAACCCCCACCACATTCTGTAGCTGGCTCCCCCCAGCACTTTATCGTATATCGTATGAGGCATCAGATCAGATCCTATCAATTGCCCTTCGGCATTTTTTCGCCTGGAGATCATAACATTCCAAGTAGGCCCCAAGAAGATACTTGATCGACGCCCTGTCTTCATGTCAAAACTAAGACTTCCCATCGTTAACAAATTGAGCTCATCGGTCCATGATTCTGCCTCATTAACGTGAGCTGCGGCAGCCTCCACAGTCAGCATAAAGCGCGAGCTGAGATTTATCCCGGTACCGATGCCATAGCCCAGTGCCCATGAGCGCTCTCGTATTACTGATGCAACGCCGCCATTATTCACCAGGTTACGATTAACCGTACCTTTCAAAATTAGGATGTTGTAAAAGGCGGGAACCCCTATTTTGAGAGCAAAATTTCCCAAAAAAGTTTCGTTGGCACTAAATTCTATTCTATTATAGCCACCGCCGATAAAATTAAAAAGACCTATGGGAGTGCCGGCTATTGTGTCGGCCACATTGATCAAGGCAATCTGCAAACCATCCACCCGTCGGGCTACGTTAAGGAAACCAGCTACCTGTCCACCTTTCACATGGCCAGCAAAATTGAAGACCCCGGAAAACTGTGACCGGACAATGCCGCTGCTGGCGTTCATAAAGCCAGCTACCTGAGCCGAGTATAGACCAGAGCTGGCAACATTAAAGAGCCCTCCTACCTGCAGACCATTAAATTTTCTGGATGAAATATTAAAAAGGCCGGCTGCCTGAATAGCACTGACATCTTTGGCAATGTTAAACAGTCCGGCAAGCTGTAGCCCATCAAAAGCAGTAGAAGTCACATTGAATAGACCGCCGAGCTGTGCTCCGATGTATCTACCACCTACGGCATTACCCAGGCCTGCCACCTGAAGTCCAATGCCTCTGCCGGACAAATGATTCACCAAACCGCCCAACTCAATGCCATCCAGGCCGCCGTTGGACCCCCAAAAGACATTTAACGAAAAATTATTGATGTAGTCTTTTCTGGGTTGCCGATTGGTCCCCATGTCAGGAAAAACAGATACTTGGGCTAGCTGTCGACTTTTTTTGTAGGAATACAGCGGAAGGGTATCAACGGTGGATTCTTTTGGGGCCAGCTGGCGATTGATAGAAAACTGGAAGCTACTCCAATCTATCTCCAGTTCATTTTTCAAGTCAGGACCCTTTACCGCACTGGAAGCTCTGGTATTGATCGGATTCAAACGGAGCTGTTTCTCCTCTTTATTTCTCATAGAAATCAACACCTGTCTTTTGCGCCTTTCTTCCTCCTGACTCTTACGGATAGCCTCCTGCTTCTTCTTTTCTGCAGCCTGGGCCAAAAGCTCCTGCTGCCTGTCTTTGTCAATTTTTAATACAATGCGGCCCTGCCGCTCCTCATAAATGACAGCGGTTCCTTCAAAGCAGTAATCCAGAACTTTCTTTAGAGAAATATTTTGATTGGAAAAATCAATACGGCGATCAACCGGGATTAGACGTTTACTGTAAGTGAAATATATTTTGTATTGATTTTCAATACCGTAGAGTAGCTGCTCTATGCTTTGGCCATTAGCATTGACGGCAATATTTTTTTTAAGCGCCGCCTGTCCGCAAAGCTGTATTTGGGTGGTAAAAATGAGTAGACTTACTATAAAAAACAGCCTAAAGAAAGACATAATTGGCGCATTTGAATAGCTTAATTCTCTCCTGAGCAATTCCCTTTTACGATGTATTTATCCCCCTGTTTTTCGGCCGTTAAGCCCACTACATCAAAATCTTTCAGGACTGTTTCGAGATCTGGAAAAACTGTATAAGTGGATTTAAAGGGGCAGCTCAACAACTGAGCATCTTCCACCACAAATTCAGCGTCGTATAATTTTTCCAAATCAGATAATACTTTTTCTATTGGTGTGTTTTCAAACTTTAAGGTACCCGTCTTCCAGGCAATTAAATTTTCTGACTTAATTTCTTTAAGTGCAATCGACCCGCCCACCCTGTCGAAAGTGGCGGCCTCGTTCGCCTTTAAAGTTTGGCGAATCGCCTCGTTCTTTTTATTGGAAAACTCTACTTCTCCTGACTTTACCAGGACATCTGCTTTTTCTTCATCAGGATAAGCCCGTACATTGAACGAGGTCCCTTTAACAATCACTCTGGCAGTACCAATATCTATTATAAATGGATTGACTTCATTTTCAACAACATCAAAAAAGGCTTCTCCCCTTAGATATACCATTCTGTAACCAGCACTATCTTTGTAAGTAAGCCGGCTGTTCTTATTGAGTGTCACTTTTGTCTCGTCCAACAGTTTATAGGTTTGGGGGGTCTCGGTCGCCACTACCAACTCTGCCTCCACTGGAGGAAGAAAGGGCTGGAAAGCAAAATAACCGCCCATTACCAAAGCCAGTATGGCCGCCGCTGAAGCGAGGATGACCACCGCCAGCTTTCTACGCGAGCGTATTTTTAAACGCTCTTGCTGTGGCTTTTCAAATAGCCGTGCTTCTAGTTTATTCCAGGCCTCTTCGGTATCTATATCTTCTTCTTCCTCTTCCATAGGAAGGCTCCAGAGTTTGATCATTTCGTCAAAATAAACCTTATTTTCGTCTCGTTCATTCACCCAGGCCAGCAGTACACGACGTTCTTCGCTACTGATGTTATTTGTAAGGTATCTGGCAATCAAATCCAGTTTGTAATTCTCTTCCATCTATTTAGGATATTTAAGATCGGCAGCACCAGGCCTCCCGACTATTCTCGGGGTATTTCACATACATCTTCTCCTTATAATGATGCAGCAAAAAAGGAGCGCCCTTATTGACACACTAATTTTTTTTTAAAAGGACACATAGGTTCAATTAAATTATACAACGCATTGTTCTCTTTTACTCATAAAAAAAAGCTCAGGTAGGATTTCAGTTTTTGTCGCAGTACTTTTAACGCCTTTCCCATTTGGTTTTCTACTGTTTTTACAGAAATATCCATCTTATCGGCAATTTCCTGGTAAGTCAGCTCATCGTAACGGCTTAAAACAAAAACAGTCCTACACTTTGTCGGTAGCTCATTTATGGCTGTTCTAATATTTTCTTTAAGCTCACCTTCCATATATATACCCTCAGCATCTGGATCAGTACTCTTACTATACAGATTTATATGCTCCTCCCCCTCGAGTTTTTTTTTTCTTCTCAAGTACCCCAGGGCCTCATTAGTGGCCATCCGATTCAGGTAGGCAGATAAAGAGGACGTAACGTTGATACTGTGACGTTTTTTCCAAAACCGCAAGAAAACTTCCTGCGCCAGGTCTTCTGTTATGGCTTGTTCCCGTACTAAACGCTTTATGGCTTTGCAAACACTGGGGTAAGACAACTGAAATAGTTCTTTCAGCGCAGATCGATCATCTTTTTTTAGCCGTTGTAGCAGTTCTTCCTGTTTCTCTTCAGTTATCATATCAAAACTAATGAGGCTTGAAAAGGCTCTTTTGTAACTACAGATGGCTCCAAAGGCCTTTCCATGCTTTTTTTAATCTTTAGACTTATTTCGCAGGATTCAAAATTGGTTCTTTTTTTTACTACTATTCTATCCCTTCACAACAAGTCTTTTTACCTGAGCTAGTATCAACCAACTCGGCTGAATATTGACGATAAAATAATAATTCATCAGCAGATGTTCGACATAAGCCAATGATTAATAGATTTGTTCAGTTGAATTCCGCTCCCTTCTGTGGGTATTTTTATCAAAAAAACGCTTCATCATCAGCTCGTACTTTTCTAGGTTTAGATCAGCAGAATCCAGTACTTTACCATTGTCATCCCAGGTTCTCATTTTTAAACTCAACTCAAAATACGGACTGGCTTCAAATTGTGCAGCTTCTTTGGTGGTCATTTTTCCTCCTTGATGCATCAGGGTCTGCCTGCTGGCTTCCGAAAGCTTTTCGTAGTATTCAGGCTTGGCAAAAGTCAGGTATCGCTTGGCGGCCACATGGCCTTCCACCAGAGCAGGTATTTTTTCGCCAAATCCTTTGGCTCGCAAATAATCCGCTCCCAGCTTGTCATGGCTTTTGACTCCAAAATGGCCCATGTGGTCCTTTTGAGACTTTCCCATAAAATGACCAATATCATGTAAAAAAGCGGCAAGAACCACTTCTTCATCGTATCCTTCTTTCTCGGCCAGCATAGCAGTTTGTGCCATATGCTGAAGCTGAGTGACGCGCTCCCCGTATTGCTCATGACCATATTGACGGTACAGGTCGATAATTTCGCTCACGGTTTGATCGTTTTTTTTCATTTTAATTGTGTTTATAAATTTTGTTTTGTGGGTATTAAGATCGCTTAGTATCGGCTAGTTTTCGCCAGCGGCTGTACAGCCCATCCCGGTCAGCATAACATCCCTGAAGATGTCGTTCACCGGTTAAGGTGTAAGCTTCCCGGCCATGTAGTATTCTTTCATTATCAAAAAGTATTAGCTCTCCCGGGGCTAGCTTGAATCTGAGCCTATAATGAGGGGCATGCAATTTGCTTTCAAATGCCTGATAGGCTTCATAGAATCTTATGGAATCTTCCAACTCAAAAGGCTGTACAGATCGATTGTTAAAACGGATGTAGCGGCACTTCCCCAACCGATCTACTCCGATGATAGTCGTATCATTCTCAAAGAAATTATCAGCATCCTGAAAGCGATAGCGGACCAGCCGGGAAGCTAGCAAATGATGTAGCCCAGGATTTTCCTGTTTCAGATCATGAGCAATTTTGAAGCCGTCCATTAAGGTGGATGCTCCTCCATCAGCATCTGCTTTCAGGCAATGAAGCAATTGTAGAGTAGGAACTGGATCCCGATAAGGATTATCCGTGTGAGGGGGTAATCCCAGTGCTGTATAAGCCAGATTATTAGGCTCCGGTACAGATTTCACATCGAAGCATATTCCATAGTTGGTCTGCCTGACAAAGCCAAACCAGTCGACTACTTCCAGGAGTCTTTGATCTTCTGGAGGTAGCCCTTTTAAGAGTGCAAATCCATACCGGATGACAGACTCGAGAAAGGACTTTTTTTGTACCTTATCATTAATTATTTCTTCGTAGTGCCAGGAGTATTCGACTTTACTGATGCTGGCTTGATTCCAATAAATAGGTTCGGGAAGGTTTTTAGGAAAAAGTTGATCATAAATAGCCTGCAAACTGTAGACGGCTGTTTTGCCAAGCTCCCATTGCAGCTGTAGCTCTGCCTCCCGTAGTTGGGCATTCAGGGGGCTCACATTCAGATCAAGCTGTACCGTTTCGGTCAGCTTTTGGCCGTTAATATGCCTGTGTGCCGGATGGTTATCGTACAACCAGATGTAAGGTATAGAAGATACTTTTCCGTTACTCCAATTGATTTGCAGTGTATCGGCTTGTTGATGTAAAGCGTTAGCTTTCATAATATTTGATAGGTGCGTAAATCTTTCTACTCCTCAATGATATAACCCGCTGGCAGTGCTGCTCCAACCTTTTTACTGGCGATCATTCCTCCAAAAATGATATTGTATCCCGGCATAGTGCCATTAGCCCTAAAATAGCAGGCATCTTCCAGTAATCGCATAATCGATTGGGAGGGCATTCTTCCTTTCTTTCTGGTCAAATCTACGGGACTTCCATTACTTTTCCCATAATAAAGCACGGATAATTCCACATCTTTCAGTCCTTTGATCATGGCTAGTTCATCATCTATATATTCGATATGTTCGCTGAGGTCGAAGGGCTCACTGGATAATCGCCCGGTTGTGCTATCCCGGTTGTTTTTGAGTATCCGATAGCCATTTCTTTCCAGATTATCTTCAAAGAGGGATTTTAAAAAGTGCTCGGAAGATTGAAAATACGCCTTTTCCCTGTTTTTGGCCCACTTTTTATTCTTTGATTTTTTTCTGGAGCTGTAGGGTTGGAAATAAAAATAAGCCAGGTAATAGCTGGTATTCGACATGCCTAATCGCTGAGCATAACTTTTTTCAAAGGCTACCAATTCTACCTGTAAGGTGTAGCCTAACTCGGGAAGCTCTACTGTCAAAGGGGCCCGGGCGCTGGCCTTGAAAGTATCCTTACGCTTAAAAGTCCGGGAAACTTGCCGGCCGTCTGCCCCTTCTATCTTAAAATTCTGCCCCATCTTTTTTTCAATATAGGTCCGCTCAAAGAATAAGACCTCTTCATTCTTTATGGTGGCGGATTCACCAAATTGGTCCATCCCCAAAAAATCATTCCTGAATTCCTGAATATTTTTGGCCCGTTGGTTTTTGTCGGTTACCTGTACCTGTTGTAGAGCAAAACTCGAAGTCGCTAGTGCTATAATGACTGGCTCCTGCGGTGCACTATCAATATCGAGCACTTTATTTTTATACCCCAAATGGCTAACTACTATCTGAACCGGCAGATAGTCAATCGTCAATTTGAAATTACCCAAAGTATCTGTAGTGGTGCCATTGGTGGTACTATTAACATATACGGTAGCAGATTCTACCCCTTCCCCTGAATTTTCACCAATGACTTTTCCCCGAACGATAACCTGGGAGCTTAGATAATGAGTAAATAGTAAAAAAAGGCCCACAAAGAAGCCACTTTTTAACAAGCTGGTTTGATTTACTTTCATAAATAACAGATTTGGAGCATATTTGAAATTCAATCTTCAGGAATACTTTCCAACGCTAAAATCACATCCCATTTCTAGTAAAGCAAGCAAAAGGCTTTTGCTCAGGTAAAAAAAGCAATTTTACACTTTATTCCATCAACTACATCTATTCGTGTAACGTTATCCATTTATATATTAAATGCATTAAAGAGGAAAAGGCAGGCGATTCTACATTGCTATTGTAAGAACTACTCCTCCTGGAAAATAAATTTTGATTATTTTTGGCAGATAAAAGAAAACTGCTTTTATGTTTACAATGAATATCTATTTGCGCTTTGCTTTGATGAGCGTATTCCTGATCGGTGGTATAATTTTATCTTTCATCAAAGGCTTCGGCTTTTGGTATGCGCTTCCGCTGATCCTCATCGGACTGATTTTTCTGGTTGGATATTTGCTGCTTGGAACGGTACAATCTGCAGCCAAGCACGTGCAGGTGAATGATATGATATCAGCTGAGAAGCAACTAAATATGACCTTTTTCCCAAGGTTGCTATACTCTACCAATCGCGCTTTTTATTATATGATGAAAGGGTCAATTGAGCTTTCCAAAAAGAATATTGATGCTGGAGAAGCTTATTTGAAAAAAGCCCAGGCAATCAATTTGCCCTCTGATAATGAAAAGGCTATGCTTGAGTTACAACTCGCCAATATCAATGCTTCCAAAGGCAAATGGAAACAGGCACAGAACCATTTTCGCACGGCCAGGCAATTGAAAGTAACTGAAGAGGCGATCAAGGAACAGCTCAAACAGTTTGAAAAAGCCCTTCAAAATCGTGGCCAAATGAAGGCTGCTGCCATGAGTGGTAACAAAGGTGCTTTCAGACCCGGCGGCAAGCGCAAAAGACCGAAAATGAAGTAATGTTAGTTTTTCTTCAATCTTCCTTTGACGAAAGTATTGAGTAACAATAACAAACTCATAAACAGCGAAAGCCTTCCAATCATGTCACCCCATGTCATATAGAAGGTTGGCTGTTTTGAAGTCTCTATTGTTCCTTTCAGGGCTACAGCCTGGTCATATTGCGTTTTTTGGGTGGTTCTTCCCTTTTTATTAATAAAAGACGAAATGCCTGTACTGGCCGCTCTCACTACGGGTCTTCTGGTTTCTATGGCTCTGAGGCTGGCTATGGCCGCATGTTGACGATGACCTGCGGTATTATCCCACCATCCATCATTGGTCATAATAAAAATAGCTTGTGCACTTCTTTTAGAAAAAGTCGCCACATATTGTCCGTAAATAGATTCATAGCAAATAACCGGAGCGATCTTCAAAGCACCCTTAGAAAAAACTTTTGATGTTCTTTCTGTACCAAGGCTGGCGGTAGTACCCCCAAAAGACTGCACCAGGGGCTTTAAAAAACCCAGGTATTTTGCAAATGGGAAAAACTCCGGACCAGGTACCAATTTTGATTTCTTATACAGAGATTTATCATTTTCTTTTAGCTGCACCGCTGCATTGTAGACTTCGTAGTATATAGTCTGACCATTTGATTTTCTTTGCCTGATGGCAGGCCCCTGCATTGCTTCTGTACCTATATCTTCAAAAATACCAATCCCCCCAACCAAAGCTACGTTGGGATGTTTGTTCATAAAATTCCTGAGAACTTGTACTTCAGGGTAATTATCGAAATCTTGCCATTGAAAATAACCCAGCGTCACCTCAGGGAATACAACATAGTCTGTCTGAGTCGTTATTGCTGATTCCGCCAACGAAATAAGATGCTCTGCTTGTTGCTGTTTAGAGAAATTATCTTTTTGGTAATGAGGTTCATAATTCGGTTGAATTGCAACTACCTCTATGGATTCCCCCCGCTCTTCCGGCAAATAATAAATGATTAGCGAGCCGATAATGGGCAAGATCAAAACAACGAGCGCCCAAATCGACATTTCGCGGTAGTTTTCTTTATCCAGATACTTTCTCAGTGTTGAATAAAGGAGTGTATTGACCCCCAGAATCCACAGGGATCCACCAAGTACTCCTGTGTATTCGTACCACTGAGCCAAAGCAGGCGCAGCAGACCAGATATTGCCCAGCGTTAGCCAGGGCCAGGAAAGGTCCCAGCGGAAGTGAAGATATTCAAACATGAGCCAGTAGACCCAAAAGGGAACCAGGCGAAACCGGGTGAGCGTTACCCGGGTCTGGTGAAAAAGTACCATTACTAAGGCCATCAGAGCCGAATTCACAGTTACCGCAAATATCCCAGCCCCCAAAGAGGCATTGGCCACCCAATAAGTAGATAGAATATTCCAGATCACAAAAGCGTGATAAGAATACCTGAAAACAGCCCAACCGGAGAGTTTGCCACTTTTCTTATAAATCAGTTCTTCCATTCTTAACAACGGAATAAAGGCAAGGAAGGCTAAAGGAAATATTCCCAGGTCACCGGGAAAGCTAATCCCCAACAAGATGCCACTGACTGTAGACCAAGTTAAGGGATGATCCCAGCTTATGTCGCTCAGCTCTTTACGATGGACCAACAGCATCATTCCCAACCAAGACCCCATGAAAGCTCCCAGTGGCCGATAGCCCCAGAGTTCTTCAGCTGTGGTTCTCCAATAAATACTGAAACTAAAACCTATGGCAATGGTAAAAAATACTGCTATCAGTAGCCAGCTTATCTGTTTTGTATTCATCCCTTTCCTTTTTGGCGAATGTATAAATTATGGTAAAAGTGAAGCTTTTAAAATCGGATTAAGCACTTTTTTCCTTTCACATCTTTTTCAACCATCCATTCCAATATATTGTTAGCTTGAAAGTTCGCTCAATTGGATAATTTACATGTCTTATTGTAGCCCTTCTTATTTATTGAAATGATTTTATATTTTTTATATTTGCTATTATGGAATCGAATAACGGAGTATTGAATCAGCAGGAAGCAGAAAAGCTGGAAAGAATAGCATTCATTCTCAAGACAGTAGCGCATCCTATGCGCCTGGGAATTATTCATTTGCTTGAGCAACATCCTAGGCTATCTGTAAGCAGCATTTGTGAAATGCTGGGCACTGAGCAGTCATTGACCTCTCATCACCTCCAGAATATGAAGCTGAAAGGTATTTTGAGCGTTAAAAGAGAAGGGCGTAGCATGATGTATACCCTAAAAGAAAGAGATGTTTCGTTGATCATTGAATGTTTAGAAAATTGTCAATGTAACATGTAAAATACAACAGCACTTTTTAAACATCAGCCAGTATCTTGTTTTACCAGATTTCAGGGTAATACAAAGATTAATTGGCGGTTTTAAAAATGCTTTTTCTGGAATATTTTATATGAACAAAACAACATACATTAATATTATAGAATAAAAGGAGATGCAGCAATTTTGGGAGCAGCGATACGACCAGTCGGCGTATGTTTATGGTAAACAACCCAATGCTTTTTTCAAGGCTATTCTGGATGACCACGAACCCGGCAAGCTATTATTGCCGGCAGAAGGAGAAGGCCGTAATGCCGTGTATGCAGCCAGGAAGGGCTGGATAGTAGATGCTTTTGACTTTAGTGCCAATGCAAGAAAAAAGGCGCTGCGATTAGCCGAAGAAAATGGTGTAACGCTTAACTACTACATCTCCAGCATTGAAGATTTTAGCTTTGAGGCCAACACCTATGATATGGTGGGGCTTTGTTACGTTCATGCCTCTCCGGCTATCAGCGCTTTTCTACACCGCAGGGTTATTGAAGTGCTCAAACCGGAAGGTCAGGTGGTGCTTGAAGCTTTCAATAAAAAGCAGATAACCCTGAATTCCGGTGGTCCGAAAAACGATGATCTTTTATACGATAAGTCGACTATAAAGCTTGATTTTGCGGGCTTATCTATGTTATATTTGGAAGCGCTACAAGAAGAATTATCCGAAGGAGCTTACCACAAGGGCCTTGCAGAAATCATCAGATTTGTTGGTAAAAAACTATAAACAACAAAAAATAATTGCTATGAAGCTTTTTGGTAAAGGAGGGAAGCTATACAGTATTTTGAATTTCAAGTGTCCGGTATGCCATGGTGGCGACCTTTTCGACACTCCTACATTTTCGTTTCGCAAACCATTTGAAATGCCTAAAAAGTGCTCCAATTGTGGCACTGACTACGAGCCCGAACCCGGTTTTTACTACGGTGCTATGTTCATTTCTTACATAATGACAGGCTTTTTCTGCCTATTTTTTATCATGTTTTTACACTGGGTTATCGGCTGGAGTATTAATGCTTCGTTCGTTGCACTGATTATTGTTTGCGCTATTTTATTTGTATACATTTTTAGACTGGCTAGGGCCGTCTGGATAAATATATATTACAATTTTAAGGCTTCAAAGGTAGAATAAAAAGAATTGACCATAGCCCTTACAGGCTTTTTTGGTAAGCATTAAAGTAGGTAATACTAACCGATCAAATCCATAAAAAATGAGTGAGTCTTATATAGCGGAATTACTCCGCAAACATTTCCCCCACATAGCAGAAAAACAACTGCAGGAGGAAATTATAAAAGTGGGTAAGTTGATGACTTTCCAGGCCGGAGAACTCATGCAAGAGCCGGGCAATTACATCAAATTAGTACCACTGGTTATTGAGGGGTCCATAAAAGTATCCAGGGAAGATGAAGAAGGCAACGAACTTTTTTTATACTACATTAATGGTGGGGATACTTGCTCCATGTCTTTCACTTGTTGTATGATGAATAAAAAAAGTGAAATAAGAACAGTTGCCGAAGAAAAAACAACCATGATAGGTATCCCTATTCGCTATGTAGATGGATGGATGACTAAATACCAGAGCTGGAAAAACTTTGTATTGCGATCGTATGATTTTAGAATGGTCGAATTGATTAAAGCAATAGAAAATATTGCCTTCAAAAAAATGGATGAACGTTTGCTTCACTACCTGGAAACTAAAGCCAGCACTCTGGGTACTCAGGTGATCAACACCACTCATCAGGAAATTGCCTACGATCTTAATGCATCGAGGGAAGCTGTTTCGAGACTGCTCAAACAAATGGAAAATGAAAAACTCGTAAAATTAGGACGAAATAAGGTTGAATTGATCTGAAAACTGCTAATGGGATAAATTATTTATTGGTCTGCAATTATAGATTTCCCGGTTGACACTTATTTATGGATGCTTATGTAAAAAGTACCATAATACATCTAAAAAGAACTACCTATTCCGTCTTATTTACCTGTATCTTAGTTGTATAAATTAGTAGTGTATGAAACCGAAAACCATAAATATTGACCAACTGCGATACAACCGTCTTGATGAGACTCAGGAGCAATTTGACATGATCAAATATGAAAATCTCAATTTTCCTTCTTCGGTTTCTCATCATACGCATCGCCATAATTACTATATGTTATTCTTTTGTACGCATGGTACTGGCAAGCACCTGGTAGATTTTGAGGAGCACCATATCCGGGCTGGTCAGATTACTGCGATGCATCCCGGCCAAATTCATGCCTGGATGGAAGATAAAGACCTCCGGGGTTATCTTATCTTTTTTACTACTGCTTTTTTCCACATGCGATACCACAACAATGTGTTACTGGATTTTCCTTTTTTCGGTACAAACTGCCGATCTCCTCACATTGACATTCCTGTGGATCAAATAGAGCACAAAAAGAGCCTATTTGATTGCATGTTAAAAGAATTTGAGAATAAGGAATCTGACTATCTCAAGGCCTTACGCTCTTATTTGAATATCATATTGGTAGAAGCTAAGCGCATTTTTGAGACTGATCTTCAACGCCAGCAGCAAAAAGATAAAAACTCCTATTTGATAGTACGAAATTTTGAACGATTGATTAATGAGCATTTTTCCAGGAAACACAAGGTCAAGGACTATGCAGAGCTGTTATTGCTGACGCCCAATTATTTGAACGCTATTTCCAATAAAATCACGGGTAAACCCGCCGGCGAGCTTATACGCAGCAGAATCATGTTAGAAGCTAAAAGGCTCTTATTGCACGAGTCTTTGACCGTTGCTGAAATAGGAAATAAGCTAGGTTTTGAAGACAATTCCTATTTTTCCAGGTTTTTTAAGAAATACGAGGGAACCAGCCCTGAAAAGTTCAGAAAGCAGATGCTCAACGTCGGGCCGACATGACTCTAAGATCTAACAACGAGGCAGCGAACAGATCGTACTATCGCTGCCGTAAAATACAAGAGAAACTAATACAGTATCTCTAATTTAACCTCGTAATAAAACTTACTTGTCGAAAAGTAGGCCTTAAAGCCTGGTTTTCTTTGCTCAGTAAGCTGTTGACACTTGATTAACGATAAAAAATACAGAAAAAAATGGATGTAGAAATCTTATCGCGAATACAGTTCGCCTTTACAGTTGCTTTTCACTATATCTATCCTCCGCTAAGTATTGGCTTAGGCCTTTTGATGGTCATTATGGAAGGTATGTATCTGCGTACCGGAGAGAAGATGTACGAAACTATGGCTCGGTTTTGGACCAAGATTTTTGCGCTCACTTTTGGTATTGGCGTTGCAACCGGCATCGTCATGGAATTTGAATTTGGTACCAACTGGGCTACTTATTCCCGGTATGTCGGCGATGTATTTGGAAGTGCTCTGGCAGCGGAAGGGATATTTGCCTTCGCTCTTGAAAGTGGCTTTTTAGGCGTATTGTTATTTGGCTGGAATCGGGTAAGCTCAAAGGTACACTTTATAGCCACTATTGGCGTATTTCTGGGCTCAATGTTCTCTGCTGTCTGGATTGTCATTGCCAACTCCTGGCAACAAACACCAGCCGGCTATCACGTGGTTGGTGAGGGGATAAAAGCCAGAGCTGAGATCACTGATTTCTGGGCTATGGTATTCAACCCTTCCAGTGTTGACCGCCTGACGCACGTATGGATTGGTGCCTTTTTAGCAGGCACATTTTTGGTACTTAGTGTTCATGCCTATTATCTAATCAGAAATAAGCACGTTGAATTGTCAAAAAAAGCATTTAAAATAGCTTTGGTAGTAGCTACTATTTCTGCACTGGCACAACTATTTACGGGGCACCGTTCTGCAGACGGCGTTGCCGAGAACCAGCCAGCTAAATTAGCCGCGATGGAAGGTCATTTTGACAGCCTCGCCGTTGCTGATGCCTATATTATCGGGTGGGTGGATAAAGAAGAACAGAAAGTTACCGGACTGGGCATTCCCGGAGCACTAAGCTTTCTGGTACATTTCGATTTTGAGACACCCGTACTGGGATTAAATGCCTTTCCCGAGGATGAACGGCCGACGGCACTGAACGCTATTTTTCAGTTTTATCACTTGATGGTCGCTATTGGGATGGCATTAATTGCCCTAACGCTCTATGCTTGCTTTCAGTGGTGGCGAGGGAGGCTTTTTGAGCAAAAATGGCTGCTCTGGGCCTTTGTCTTTGCTGTTATTTTGCCTCAGATTGCCAACCAGTTTGGCTGGTATACTGCCGAAATGGGAAGGCAACCATGGGTAGTATATGGTCTATTGCGTACTTCTGATGCGCTGTCAGAGGTGGTTACTGCCAATCAAGTTTTATTTTCGCTGATTATGTTTACATTTATTTATACTATACTATTTGCACTGTTTATTTATTTGTTGAACAAAAAAATTCAGGCGGGCCCTTACAGCGATAAGACCATCGATCATAGAACGGTACATGAGGATATGGCGGAAGTAGTAAAACGATAGACTTCCATTAGCCAGCCAAAGCGTAATAACAAGAGAAAAAAACGGCTTTGAGCGTTTTGAAAAATTCACAAATGATTATTAGACTTGTTTCGCAAGTATAGAAAAGAAAAAAATTGAACTGTTTTTTCCTTAGAAGCGAAAGGCTTGCTCTGAGCTTCAGATGCGTCAGGCGACTGAAAAAAGCACAGTGCAAAAACTGAGCGATTTTGTAAAGTAAATGCCAGTAGGTATTAAAGCCAAGGAACGCGGCATTACCCGATGGTGTAAGGGAGCCAATTTCAACCTATTTGAAGACTTGCAAAACAAGGCTATTTTGTATAACCTTTGAAAAATATAATATGAGTACTTTTTTAGGTATTGATTATCCAACGCTGTGGTTTCTCGTAGTGGGAGCTCTTTTCAGTGGATATGCCATATTGGATGGATTTGACCTAGGAGCCGGAGCCTGGCATTTATTTTTTAAAAAAGAAAAAAGTAGACGGATTGCACTTAACGCTGTGGGGCCAGTCTGGGATGGTAATGAAGTGTGGCTGGTCATTGGCGGAGGAGCACTATTTGCGGGATTCCCTGTAGTTTATGCATCACTATTTTCGGCCATGTACATCCCGTTCATGTTATTTCTGATGTTTTTGATATTCCGTGCTATTTCTATAGAATTCAGAAGTAAAGAGCCGATGAAGTGGTGGCAACAAATGTGGGACGTGGCCTACAGCATATCGAGTATTATGCTGGCTGTACTCCTTGGGGTTGTTTTGGGAAATGTATTACAGGGTATGCCGATAGATGAAAATTACGAGATCAGAGGCGGATGGCTACAATTTCTTAATCCGTATGCCTTTATGGTTGGGCTAACTACACTGGCCCTATTCATGATGCACGGAGCCATTTATTTGGCCATGAAAACGGAAGGCAGGTTATTTGCCAAAGTCAGTATACTACTAAAGAGGGCAATTATAGGGTTTATACTAGCCTTTACCATTTTGAGTTTGTATACTTTACTTTACATTCCACATTTGACGGATCGATTTAGGGAATTTCCTGCTTTATTTGCTGTACCAGTGGCTGCTTTTTTGTGTATTGCCAATATACCGAGGTTAGCTTCCAGGCGTAAATACCTTCAGGCTTTTATCTTTTCATCCATGACGGTGAGTTTTCTCCTGATTCTGGCCGCCATAGAACTCTATCCGGTGCTGATCCTGTCAACAACAGATCCTCAAAATAGTATTGACATCTATAATGCTGCCTCATCGGATAAATCACTGGGTATTATGCTGCTTTTTGCGGTTATTGGCACACCTTTAGTCATCTCTTATACCGCATTTGTATATTACACTTTTAAAGGGAAAGTAAAGCTGGACGAGTCCAGCTATTAAGAACAAACTATCGGGCAATTTTCGAGCCTGGATGGTAGACAATACAGGAAATTTTCTTCATATAAAAAGAAGGTCCTTTGCAACATAATCGTTGCTCGGGACTTTACATATTTGTAAGCTCAGCAAGTAAATGTGTTTCGCAGGTATTGGAATAGTTTGAATTGACTTTTTTTCCACTAACTATTTTTCTGCGAGACAAGTAACTATCTTAACACGGTAACCACAATGCTTTAGTATGCAATCAAATTTTATTCAAGAGCTATTCAGTGCCCATCAAAACAGCAAGGAGCTCCCTTCTCCCTCATTGGTATGCAACTGGCTCAATGAGCTTATATCCATTTTATTTCCAGAGTTTTCTGATGATCGCTTTTTCTCATACCGGGAGTTCGAGCAGTATTTTCTGGAAACCAAACTCAAGTTGTTTAAGATACTGAGTACATTTGAAGGAGAGTTATCTCATTCTGCCCATGAAATTGAATATAAATTCATGGAAGATTTACCCGGTATCAGAAATAACCTCCTTGAAGACGCTAATGCTATTCTATTAGGAGACCCAGCCGCTACCAACCTCACAGAGGTGATCAGAACGTATCCCGGCTTTTATGCCATAGCCGTTTATCGACTTGCCAATAAATTCTATAACCTGGAAGTTCCCTTAATACCAAGAATACTGACAGAATACGTTCATGGCAAAACAGGTATCGATATTCATCCCGGTGCTCAGATAGGAAAAGGCTTTTGTATTGATCACGGTACGGGAGTAGTTATTGGAGAAACCGTAGAAATAGGTGATCATGTAAAAATTTATCAGGGGGTCACACTAGGCGCTTTGAGTGTACGCAAAGAACTAGCTAAGATAAAACGCCATCCAACCATTGAAGATAATGTCGTCATATACGCCGGGGCAACTATCCTGGGCGGAGAAACGGTTATCGGTCGCAATAGCATCATTGGCGGTAATGTCTGGCTGACAAAGAGCATTCCGGCCAACAGCAGAGTCTACTATGCCGGCCACATCCGTCAATCCAAGCAGGAAGTGACCAATCCTTAACTATTTTATCGAAGAAAACCAACTATACATGAGTTCTATTTCCAACATTATAGGAAATACACCGCTTATTGAAATCACTAATATTATACAAAAACCTGGTGTTAAGGTTTTTGGCAAGTTAGAAGGGCAGAATCCGGGAGGAAGCGTAAAAGACCGCGCTGCTTACGGCATGATTAAGGGAGCTATAGACCGGGGGGAGCTCAAACCCGGTGTAAAACTTGTAGAAGCAACCAGTGGTAATACCGGCATTGCCCTAGCCATGATCGCTCGTCTGTTTCAAATCGAGATCGAACTTATTATGCCGGCGAGTGCTACCAAAGAACGCATACAGACAATGGAGGCTTATGGAGCTAAGGTTACGCTTACTCCGGCCGAAAAGACGATAGAATACTCAAGGGAATATGCTGAATCGCTGGTAGAAAAAGGAGGTTACTTTATGCTCAACCAATTTGGTAACCCTGATAATTGGGGCATGCACTATAAAACTACCGGCCCTGAAATCTGGCGGGACACCGATCAGGAAGTTACTCATTTTGTTTCTTCGATGGGGACTACCGGTACGATCATGGGAGTATCCCGATACCTGAAAGAGCAAAACCCCAAGATTCAAATTGTTGGAGTACAACCTACGGATGGTTCCAGAATTCCTGGAATTCGAAGATGGTCACCTGAATTCTTACCCAAAATATACGAACCAAAAAGAGTAGACCAAATAATAGATGTATCTACTGATGAAGCGACTACAATGATGAGAAGACTGGCAGAGGAGGAAGCCATTTTTGCCGGAATGAGCAGCGGCGGAGCCATTACTGCCGCCCATAAGCTAGTAGAGACAATAGACCAGGGAGTAGTCGTCTGCATTATCTGCGATAGAGGCGATCGTTACCTCTCTTCAGGAATTTTTGAGAAATAGTTTTACCTCCACCAATACCAAAGACTGGAATAGTCGAGCCAATTACATTTGTGAGTATTTACGGTAATTGCTCTCTTTTTAGTCCCAACACATGGACGAATATTTTATATTTAAGATATAATAACAGATAAGATTATTTAAAGCATAGATTTTTTTATTATTTTTATATTTCAATATAAAATAGCAACATACACACATCTACCTGTTTCTCTTTAAGAAACAAAAACAAATAAACCAAAACAACACAAAAGGACAAGGCTTTGATCAATAAGACATATCGCGAATGCGTTATTGTAATTTGATCAAAGGATATAATAACACCTTGCCGCGCAGTACCATAAAATTTTAACCTGCGCAGTAAGCTCAATGAAGCGCTGAACCATTAAAAGAGATTGGCCCGAGTCTCAATTCATAGTATCAATTGACACTAGATGAAACAACAGATCAGACGTCAACTCAATGAAGCATTTCCCGCATTAGTAAAGGGAAGCTTACAAAATGACATTATCCGTTATGGTTCTTTAAGAGAACTAGAGCCGGGACAAGACCTAAGTACTTCCGGGCAGGGCTACGCCTTTTTGCCGCTTGTACTGAGGGGAGCAGTAAAAATATTTAGAGATAATACCAAAAATAAAGAACTGCTATTGTACTACATACAGGCTGGACAGTCTTGTGCCTTTTGTATTCATTCCATTTTACAAAATAAAAAAAATCCTATTCGCGCTGTAGCTCAAGAAAAGAGCCAGCTGCTACTCTTGCCTCAAAATGTAGTCAAAAGCCTACTCGAGCGGTACGAAAATTTCCAGAAGTTCTTACTGGATACGCTCATCCTTCGGCTCAACGAAGTTTCTTCTGTTATCGACAGTATCGCTTTTCTGAGTATGAAAGAAAGAGTAGTTAAATATCTTTTGGAGCAATCTTCTCTGACCGAAAAGCGCATTCTGCCTATTTCCCATAAGGAAATTGCTGACGACCTGGCGTCCTCCCGGGAGGTCATTTCAAGAGTCTTAAAACAAATAGAGAAGGAAGGCGGCATAAAATTATCGAGGGGCAGAATCACCATACTGAAGCTTCCTAAAGGAAAAAATAAATAGCACAAAATTAAATACCTTACAAATCACCTTTAACTGATTTTTATTTTAATTGAAAAACATAAATCAAATAAAGAATTTGTAAATATAATGAATATGTGACCGCAGTCACCCTTGCTATTTGGCAGAAGCCCTAATTTTATTGTGTTGTTAATTGCTAAATACAAGGGTTGCTATTTTTTAAGGTTATCAGCGCTTCTGATAAGATGACCTGAAGAACTGCGAAAATTGAGTTGTATTACATTTTAGGAGGGATAGCAACCGGGCCACTATCCCTCTTTTTGTTTGGAGAAGTAAACGGCTACAAATGGAAAAGATCATCTTCTAACTGATCAGCATTCGAATAAATATTCTTGAATTGAAGCTCTTTGCGGTAGGGAAAAACATCGACAATCTCTCCATTTTTGAGCTGCTGTTGGCGCTTAATCCAAAAGCTGACATCAAAAAGATCAGCGTGCTTTTTGAGAAATAACTCCCTGACCTCGCGGTTACCAATCAAAAAGCGGGTAAACTCTTCGGGAAAGACATCATTAGGGCCTACAGAATACCAGGGTTCAGAAGACATCTCATCTTCGTAGGTTCTCGCCTCGGGAATTCGACGAAAATTGTAATCAGTAAGAAAACCGATTTCATCATAATCATAAAAAACAACCCTTTTCAAACGAGTAACGCCAAAGTTTTTCAGCAACATATCACCGGGAAAAATATTGACAGCCGCCAGCTGTTTGATCGCTTTACCATATTCATCGACGGCTTCCTCGGCCATTTTCATGTTATTGACCTGATCCAGATAGATATTTAAAGGAACCATTTTCTTTTCTGCATACAAAAACTTTATCTCTACCTGATCTCCCTGAATCTTTATTTTGGATGCTGCCTCCTCCTTTAATTCTTGCAACAGTGCAGGGTCAAATCGCTCCAGGTCAAAAGTCATACCCTGGAAGGGATGGCTATCAGCCATTCGCCCGACTCTGTCATGCCGCGATACCAGCTCGTATTTTTCCATCACCTCCTTTTGAGTAACTTTCTTGGGCGGCTTGAATTTGTCCCGAATCACTTTAAAAACCATAGGATACCCCGGCAAAGTAAATACAATCATTACCATTCCCTTTATACCGGGCGCAAACTCGAAATTGTCAGTCGACCGATCCATGTAGCGGATTAAGTCCCTGTATAGTACCGTCTTGCCATGTTTTACAAATCCTATCGAGTTGTATAACTCTCCCAGGCTTTTTGTGGGAAGTATGCTCAGCAAAAAGTCGACCATCTCGCTGGCAATATCTGTGTCGACAAGAAAATAAGAGCGATTATAGCTAAAAATAGAACTAACATCGTTATAAGACAAAAGAACAGCGTCTACGTATATGCCGTTTTCGCCGTGTAGTAATGGTAAGACAAAGGGTATGTATTTATCCTCCATAAAAATCCTTCCCACCAGATAAGCCCCTTTATTTCTGTAAAATACGGACTTGAGCATTTCCAGGCGTGCATTGCGGAAGCTTTTTTTATTCTTCAAAACCTGCTCCTTGATCGCCATAGAGATATAGCTTGTATCCCTGTCCAGGTCCTCGTAGGGCGCCTCAAACTGAAACCACACAAAAATATGGCGAATAATATTCTCAATATTTGGGGTAAGGAAAAAAGTATGATAAATGGGAATAGTAGATTTAAACTCTCGGTAACTTCCCGTGGCATGGACGAACATCAAATCCTCATCAACATTAATTTGCCCACGATGATTATGCCGAAATACTGAGTTAAAATAAGTTTCAGCAATATTTCGCGTATTGAAATTCAGGACTTCTTCGTAGTACATCTCTTTCATTTCCCGCCAAATATCCGTATCGTAAGCTTTTTCATTGAGGAAAGTATTCACCCGCCTGGTAGTTTCATCTACCGAATCCCGATACAAGCTTAGTCGTTTTCGGGCATCTGCCTGAATCCCTTCCCAATCGCGATGTTCAAAACGAATCTTAGCCCTTTTGGTTATCCTTTTGAAGGTGTGGTGATATTGTAGATAAGACTCTAAAATGGTATAAGCAGCATCGTACGGTATTAGCTTTTCAAACATATAGATAAAATTTCAATGTTGGCACAACAGTATGTTTTCAACTGCGATTCATAAGATGAAGTTGTTTAAAAATGTCGTTTCATGTTTGCAGACAAAACATCGTTCACCAAATACTTCAGCTTTTTTTCTTTCCGTAGCTTTGGCTACGCAAAGAAAAAAGCGCTTCGCCTTGCTGCACAAGCCTTTGCCTTCAACTATAAACCCACATTCTCAAACAACTTCGGTAAAGAGAATCTAAATAACAAACTTATTCATCCAATTTAAAATTTTTCTGCCGTTTTAAGAGCGTATTTAGATGCTAACATAGCATCTCTAAAGCTAAATGCCGGTGTATAATATTGACTAAGCTATGAAATCCAATCGCAATGGAATAGGCTATTTTGCAGGTACTACAATTGGTTAAAATTAGGGCTAACCCATGCTCTGCCGCATTTCTCCGAAACAATTCTAATTTGGAGGGGACAGGAAAAAACCCATACGGAAAAACAGAGAGTTATCCGGTTGGTATTCAAAAATATCTTCCGTACCATCAAGGGCATGAAGGCGGGTATTAAAATTAAAAGAGTAGCCCCCTTTGATATCCAGCCACAACCATGGCACTACCTGACGCTCAATATTAAAGCCCGCCTGTACGCTAGTTCGGTTCATAAAATAGGGCGTCACCTTTTTATGATTATCCGGATCAGTAGCCAGGTTTACTCCATAATTACGATTATCCAGATCATACCCCAGCAAAATGATCGTTCTGTCATCCAGGTTATATCTGAGCTTTATATTAACCGGAATGGCTGCTTCCAGGCCCCAGCTATCATTGAAATTTTTGTTGTAAAAAACGAAAGGTAAAGCAAGAGTTCTTCTCGCATTTTTACTGAAGCTTAAGCCTACTCCGTACTCCAGATCCCGGTGTCTTTTGATGCCCCAGGTACCAATAGCACTATAACTGACAAACTGTTTGTCGAAGCTAAAAAAGCCATTGTAAGATCCGCTGGCCGTCATTTTGAAGCGAAGAGCTAAATAATTTGTAGCGTCCAGAGATTTTATCGCATAAAGCGCCATGCCGTGATTTTTTAGATAATCACCATTGAGATTTTGTAGAAAAGGCATAGCATTACCCAATGAAGTACCCACCTGCGTTACTTCGGGCTCGTGGCTGTAGCCAGCCAATATTTTGAGATCTCTTTTTAAAAGAAGAGGTATTTTTACTTTGAAGATAATCGACTCTATTCCTCGCACCTGATAAGAATTGAGCCTTTCGGAAAGGCCATTCAGGCGACTGATACCACTATATTGATAAGAAAAATCCAAACCACGGCTTCTGGATTTGTTCTCAACTCCCGGAGAGCAGTATTGCTGCAGGGGTGCGTTGAAGCCGTAGCCTACCTGGCACTTCAGCCTGCAAATAAAGCAGCCTAAAAGTCCTAATATCATCAGGATTCTTGCTTTCATAACTATGTTGTTTTCTTTGTCGCTACTGTAAAACGCTATTTTGGGGACAATATTTCTTGAAAGCTCTCGGGGGTAAAAGATAGCAGTTATGAGAGCTGCGTATTATTTACCTGACTATGGACGTTTTTTCCATTAACCTGTTGCCCTACGTAAACGCCTTACCATGAATACGTGTCGATCAATCATTTGTTTATTCTGAAGACTGGCCCTAAAATAAGTCACACCAGCATCAAAAAGCATTTCATTTCCATTATCGTTAAGATTGTCATAAAGTATTGTTAAATATTTGTCGTATTTTCTAACACCTTTGCTTTCGATGTCAGCTAAACTCTTAAAGGTGCTCTCCACTACCCTTTTTGCAAAAATTCATTTCCTTGTGTGATGGCGAAAAAATGAAGGAGTATTCAACGGTGCCAGTAAAACCTACGACTTGAGGGGCAGCCGCTTCTGTATAGTTATGGCCGGTAGAAGCATGAAAGATATTTATACCCTTATCAGAATTACAGCAATAGATAGTCGCGATGAAGCAGAATTTGAATTGCAACACGCTCCCGATGCCATTAATAGGTATTTATCTGTTTTGGAAAAACTACTTATTTATTGTAAGAGATACCATCCTCAGGGGCAATTTAGCTTATATCGAATCAGCAGCTATGTCTGATGATTATCGTACAGAATCTGCTTTCAAGCTTCAGGGTTCTTATCGGAGTATGAATGAGCTAGCGGAGAAAGTCTCTCCAATTATGAATGAACGGGAGCTTAGAGCTATGATTTTAGAGCATTATGAGAGCGAGGGTAATAGTTATTCGTTACCTTCCGTTGAAGTTGTTGCAAAATAGACATGCCTACTTAAAAACTTTGTTGACAAATTTGGAGTCTGTTCCAAATTTGTCAACAAAAAAAAACGAACGAGTACTCCAGAGCCTGCGGCTGTGCTAGGCCAAAGACAATGGCAGGTCTCTGAGTCGCTTTCCGGTCAGACGGAATACAGCGTTAGCAATGGCTGCACCGACGGGGCCCAGTGGGGGCTCCCCTACTCCTGATGGCTTATCAGCATTTTCCAAAATAACTACATCAATATCTTTTGGTGCATGTCGCATCAATGCCATCTGATAAATTCCATAATTGGTGGGTACAATAGCACCGTCTTTGATGACCATTTTCTCAAATAAGGAGGCACTTAGTCCCATGATTATGGCGCCTTCACACTGTGCCCGAATACCATCGGGGTTTACGGCAATCCCGGGATCTATAGCGCAGGTGACTTTATGGACTTTTATTTCATCATTTTTAATAGAGACTTCTACGACCTGAGCCACAGGCGTGTTAGCATCTGTAGAACAGGCAAAGCCGACTGCACGACCTTCCGGAAGGTCTTTTCCCCAACCCGCTTTATCAGCAGCTGCTTTAATGACGCCTTTCAATCTTTTGCCACGTTCATCATCGGCGATTTGATCCAGACGGAACTGTACAGGGTCTTTCCCGGCCTTGATAGCCAGTTCGTCCATGAAAGATTCAATAGCAAAACTATTGGCCAAAAGCCCGAGACTCCGCCACCAACTGGTAGCAAAAGGTAACTTAACGCGCCAAGAAAACGCACTGTAGTTAGGAATAGCCGTATATTGTATCAGGCCTCCGCGCCAAGCACCAAAATCAGCTCCCAGAAACGGAATAGCAATATCCGGTAGCAATGTGGAACCAAAAGCCACATCACCACTTGATACATTATGCTCAATCGCATCGATAAGACCGTCAGCCTTTAACTTTGCTTTCAGAACGTGATGAGTGGGCGGGCGGAACATATCATTTTGAAACTCTTCTTTTCTCGTAAAAAAGCTGTGTACTGGCTTACCTACAGCTTTTGACATCACAGCCGCCTGTATAGCATTTGGCGTATGCAGTCGACGGCCAAATGCACCACCCAAGTAAGTTGACTGTACATCTACATTTTCCTTTTTCAAGCCCAGGCGTTTGGCTACTTCTTTTCTCGTATAATCGACTACCTGAGTAGAAACCCGAATAATAGCTTTATCACCCTCTACGAATGCCACTGTCCCGTTGGGCTCAAGATGAGCATGGGCACCGATGGGAGAAGTGTATTCTGCCTGAATTACGTTATCATCATTTAACTTTGACCTGGGGCTACCTTCCTTTTGGATTTGTACTGCATTTCCCTCTCCTACTTTTATCATTTTCTCGATATCCTCCTGATGCCACACTTTTTCTATTTTCCAATTGACTTTCAGAGCCGCTTTTCCTTTTTCTGCTCCCATTCTTGTTTTGGCAACCACCCCGACAAAATCATCTTCCAAAACCACCTTTACCACATCGGGAACTTTCAGTGCCTCCTCTATTTCTGCGCTCTCAAACCTGGCATCAACCATTGACGGGCGTACTACTGCGCCGTAGAGCATATCAGGCATGGTCACATCATAACCAAATATAGGATCTCCTTTTACTTTGGCTTCCAGATCAATACGGGGGATAGGTTGGCCAATGTACTTGTAAGCACTACGATCTTTTAATGCAGGTGCTTCTTGAGGAACGTCCCACTCTTTTACCTGAGCAACAACCTCACCGTATGTCATGGACTTTCCGTTGCCCAAAACCATACCGTCTTTGGTAGTCAACTGTTTCTGATCTACCTGCATAAGCTTTGCAGCCTCTGTCTTTATCATTTCACGCATGGTAGCTGCCAGTTCTCTTAGCGGTTGCCAAAGGCTGGAAACTGTATTACTACCCCCAGTAGCAACAGGATCAATAGGGCCACTGGAAGTACTGGCATTAACTACTTCAATATCTTCGAGTTTGACATCAAGCTCATCTGCAGACATCTGTGCCAAAGAAGTAAAAATCCCCTGACCCATTTCTACTTTGGGAGAATGCAAAATGATGCGGTTATCAGCAGTTACTTCGAACCATACATTTGGAGCCTCATCAATATTGTATTGTATATCAACCTCATCAATCTGGGTTGCAGCCATTCTTCGGATAGGTCCGCAACCTACAACGCCAGCCCCCAACAAAACCCCTACCCCTATGGAGGATCTGATTAGAAACTTTCTTCTCGATATTCCTTTTTTAGCACTCATAAATTAGGAATTGTTATTTTGGTTAATTTGAGCGGCACGGTGAATTGCCTTTCTCATTCGATAATAAGTGGCACATCTGCACACATTGATGATATTATTGTCGATATCCTCATCTGTCGGATTGGGAACTTCGTTCAGAAGAGCTGCTGTAGCCATAATAAATCCTGGTTGGCAATAGCCACACTGAGGTACAATTTCCTCCACCCAGGCCTGCTGTACCGGGTGGAGCTCGCCATCCTTTGACAGACCTTCAATAGTGGTGATCTCTTTTCCTTCGGCAAACTTTGCAGCATAGGAGCAAGAACGTACTGCCACTCCATCGACGTGGATGGTACAGGCTCCACAGGCTGCCTTTCCACAGCCAAACTTCGTTCCCCTCAAGTCCAGCACATCCCGAATCACCCAAAGCATAGGCGTATTCTCATCAACGTCTACACTTTGTACCTTTCCGTTTATGGTGAAATTTATTTTCATAACTATTGATTTTTAAGCCAAATATTAGTGGCTCTACGCTTTGAAAGGGGCCACCTTTTAGAAATCTTCATTTAGGTTCAAAAAAGTCTGGTGGTATACCCACCATATCTCTTACTCTTCCGGAATAGCGGCACCATTTTCTGCCCATTCTTTGACCGCCCTGATCCATTCCTCCTCAGAAACGGGTGGGGTTTCTCTGGCGATGCCAGCATGATTAACACCGGGCTCAAAAGCCCAGAGCACCAGCTCATCTTCCGTCATATGTTCAACGATCTCTTCCAGTGAGCGATTGCCGTTTTCTTCAGTATTGAGGATGGATTTTGCTATTTCAGCTTTACTTAAACCGGCCCAGCCCATACTTAAGGGGGCGAGATGCCATTCAGGAGCACCCGGCACACCTGAATTGTTGTTATTTTCAGTCTGGTGGCAAGTCTGACATTTTACAGCAGCCGTGCCTTTACCTTTAGCGCCTCTTTGGACGCCAAATAAATGCAAATGACTGTCTTCTCCTTGCCTGGGATAATCATCCGAAGGATGGCAATTCATACAGCGGGGGTGAGTGATCACCTGCATCATTACATCAAATGCCTCCAACGACTTTTCCTTGCTTATTGGACTTATGGCATTGGCATTCTCAGTAGGCATAATGGCTATAGACATGATCGTCAGACTACTGAACAGTAAAAGAATGAGAAATTTTATGCGTTTCATACGTTTCGATTGAAGGCCTTTGTGTGTCCCAGATTTCTAAAAAGGGTAAAAACCATATGGATTGGTCGATAAAAGACTGATCTTGCGAGTGTAAGAATAGGTTTAGAGCTTTTCCAGCTATTTCTACCCATAATAATCACCAAATTAATAAGATTGAATGGTATTATGTTTAAAAATCGATGAATTAAATATCAAAATTATTTTATTTCCGCTATTTCCAGATACTTTCTTTTCCTTTTTTATTTCCCAAAGATAAACTTCAAAGGAATGGCAAAACGACTGTTCCTGTATCGCTCATTGTGGTCATGCCCTTCAAATTTTCTGCCAGGCTGAATCCTACAATGTGGATGATCGTCGTAGGGATTTGCTCCTGAGCGGTTCATTTATTTCCTTTCGCTGCAACTTTTTTACTTACCCAAGACGTTTTTTTTACTTGACGTCACTGGCTTCCGGCACATTTTTTTTAGCCGTTGACTCCTTTTCTTTTGGCTGCTTTAAAGACCAGATAATTCCAACTCCCAGGGCCAACAGAATAACTCCGAGCGACAACCATTCAGGAAGTTCTACCAGATGCCCCAGTATCAATTTCACTCCCACAAAAAATAAAATAAATACCAGTGTATAGCTCAGATAGTGGAACCGATCCACCATATCTGCCAAAACGAAATAAAGCGACCTTAGGCCCAGGATGGCGAAGATATTAGAGGTAAAAACAAGGAAGGGATCGGCTGTAATTGCGAAAATAGCCGGGATACTGTCGAAAGCAAAAAGGACATCTGTTGATTCTACCACGAGCAGCGCAATAAAAAGAGGTGTAGCAGCTAGTGCGCCATTTTTTTGGGTGAAAAAATTGTGACCATCCAGGTCTTTTGTAACTGGTATAAAACGCCCTACCACTAGCGTTACCGGATTTTTCCCGGGATTTACGGTACTATTTTGACTTTTAAGCATTTTCCAGGCGGCATAAAGCAAAAAGGCGCCAAAGACGTAGTTGAGCCAGGCAAATTGATGAATTAATGCTGACCCTACCCCGATAACTATACCTCTAAATGCGACAGCGCCCAGGATTCCCCAAAATAACACCCTATGTTGATATTTTCCGGGAATTTGGAAGTATGTAAATATGATGGAAATAACAAATATATTATCAATACTCAGGGACTTTTCTATCACGTACCCGGTGAGGTATTTCACGGTAGCCGATTGCGGACTCAACCCATCAGGATTGCTGACTAGCCCTGCCTGGTAGATGTAATAAACGGCACCGCTAAAGCAAATGGACAGAACGATCCAGACAAGCGTCCAAATTGTCGCTTCTTTAGCGGACGGCTGATGATCATTCTTATTAAACACCCCTAAATCCAATACGAGGAACACCACCACTAATGCACCAAATGCCAGCCAAATTATCATAGATCTTATTTAATTAAAAAATGCCAAATACAACCTTCAAAAGCGTATTTAAGTTGCGTCCGTTGATTTACAAAACTACAATTCAAAGTATTTTAATACTCGAAAAAGTCGACCAGAAATGCAATTTTTTTTCTACCAGTAATTCTTTTTTAGGAATGGGGCATTAATAAAGTGTACAAGATTTACGCAGGTGTTTTGCTGTTCAGTGAGGCAAAAAACCTGCCGGCCGGCAGGCGGGCGTAGGCGATGCAGCACGAAGAAAGGGGATAAAAGGGGCCCCTTTCTGAAGTCGACGAGGCTTTTTAACCTGCCGGCCGTCAGGCAGGCGAGACTGGGCGGCAAAAGAACAAGTAAAGATGTATAATTTATCATTGACTCATTCCTTAGCCTAGTATTGCAGCGCATTGACGACTGTGATTATTTTAAAGTAACTTCAGATGAATACGGAAGTCGTGAAATGATAGAGGTTTTCTTAAAAAATTTTGCTTACAGCTAAAAGTGTATCTTTTCAGCAAATGCCCTTTAATTAAGGTCATTGATCAACTTTGTACCATACAAAACGACTTTTTGCTCAGTGCTTGGATTCGCAAAATTGCCAGAAATCAAAGCATTGATTTTTTGAGATAAAAAACTGATCAAGCTCAGGTATTTTGAAAACTATTCCACAGAGCAGGCAATACTACGGCATCTCTGAGAGCGCGCTGAAGAATGCGCCTGGCAAGAATCAGAAAACGACTGGCCTGGGCCCTAAGCAGCCACAATTGAGAACGCTGTTTTCTTAAATTATTATCGTAAGTAACGAAACGATGCTTTCCCAACCTAAGAAGCGTCTTGCATTCCTGACCGGGAAAGCAGCATCAAAGCAGTTATACTACTACTTGCCAAAGCCAACAGATAAATTAATTCTCGCGCTTAGGCCGATAAAGGGTTTGATCAAAACATCCCGGTTGATATTTATACCATCACCGTTAGGTACTTCTTCTCTTTCTTCAAGAAAAGCCGCTCCGGCATTAAATCTAATAAACTCAAAAAGCTTGTAATCTAACCCAAGGTAAAATGGGCGGTCTATCAACAAGCCACTTACTGTATTCCCGTCATAACTGGTGAAGTTTTCAAAAAATACGCCCAAAGTAAGGGATGAGTTTCTGAGAAACTGCGGGGCCAAAGCTTGGTTACCAAAAGGAAAAGCCACCCCGGCGTAGGGGGAAGAGCCATAAGTAAGGTTGTTTAAATTTCCACCCAAATAAACTGCACCGTAGCCAAAGTTCAAAGTAAAGCTACCTTTCTTCTCTTCCGTCTCGTAGTCGTCCACGTATCTACTGGTAATCAATTTACTCCATTGCTGATCCATCAATTGCTTTACTTCGTAACTGATAGCTTCCTTTAGTTCGTCAAGCCTCTCTTCAAAAGTTACTTCCTTTTTGGCTTGCTTTTCCCCATCAGAAAGATCAGAACGATTTTTTACCAATTTATAATCTTCTATTTGCTCAAGCTTCTGGAGAATTGTCTCTGAAAAGCCCTCAAAATCAGTCGCATGCTCTGTGCGATAGTTTTTGAGCGCTTCGTCAACAATTCCGTTAAGGTCTCTCAGAATGCGCTTTCCTCCTTTGGCTATATCTACTTTATTCCCGTTGCGACTAACCGTAGAAACCAGGTAAGACTGAGTAAGGTCAATAAGCCTACTGGTCAACTTAACCTGAGCACTACCGTCCAGTATTCTGTAGTAATCTACCTTGAAATCGTATTTTTGAGAAGGTCTTAATTTGTAATTTATAGCAATAGAAAAATTGCTTTTATCGGCCTGACCAGTCGACCGCCATGTTATATCATACAATTCATGACGCTCCTTGCTGGCATTGGAAGGATAAATTCCAATTTCAATGATATTCACCCTTTGTGGAATAGCTCCCGTAAACATGAGGTTTTTTTCGACAGGTAAAGGCTGGCCTTCGTTAAAATAGTTTTTTTCCAAATCGAACTTTACTGTAGCATATTGACACCAAATTGTACCAATACTTATCAGCATAAATCCCAAAATGAGTGTAAAATTTTTCATATCAGGTTTTTTAAAACAAAAAATGTAATTTCTAACATTACCTTTTGACTGCCCACCAAGGCAAAAGTCACTAAAGGTTCTTAATCATGTAAGAGGAACAGGGGATTGAAACGTCCATTTCTTTATACGAGTCCTGGCGAGTATTCAGTTTTTACTTATTCAATCTTTGTAAACGAACGATTGTTCGATTCAAGGGCTACTAAGGTAGGAAAATCAGCTTTTTTTCTGAAATTTTATTGTGAATCCACTCCCAGAGCAACTCAGTGGCTTGCTCTAGCAATGGTAGGCCAGTCATGTGTGCAATTTGTGGTAAGCCCCCGATACTGGTCGTATTAATTTCCGAGAGCACTCTGGCGCCGTCGTCATCGGTGAGCGTGTCCAGACCATACATCAGAATACCCAGGCTTTCCAATCGTGGATTCAGGCTATGAACCATCTCGATTTCTGCGGGGGTGGGTTCAGAAATATTAGAAGTCCCTCCCATGGATACATTACAAAGCCAGGAACCTTTTGAAGGTAACCTCAGAGACGCTCCCATTATTTTTCCATCAATAACAATAATGCGCTTATCCCCCTGGAAAACATTCCTAAGGTATTTTACGGCCAGGAATGCTATTGGCTTTCCCGACAATGATTGAATAAGCTGATTGAGGCCAGTACTATGCCCCTCTTTCCAAACCCTGGCTCCATCTATCTTGATGATACCATGACCTCCATAGCCATTTAAGAGCTTCAATACAACAGGGAAGTCAGCGCTAAAAGACAGAATATCTTCTATGTTGTAACACATCTTCATCGGCGGACACAAGCTGGGGAAATTCAGCAAAAACTGCTTACTCCCCGTCAACGCCATGCCTAAAGGATCATTGATGAATAATTGATCGGGAAATGTTGTTTTAAGAAAGTTCAGGAAAGTACCGTCCAAAGGTGGGGGCATTCTTAGCCAAATCACGTCGTACTCCTGAAGAAAAGCCAGGCGTTGTTTTTTTGTAAAAAATTACCGGAGGGGTCGTATGTAAAGTTTTCATCAACCTTGCTAACCATAAGTCCCGTATTTTTGCTTTCATAAAAAAAGGAATGGTTAGATGGAAGGCTCCTTGTGGCCACCTCTATCACGGCACACTTCTCGTGCTGATACATGGAACGCAGCAGAGCATAAATAGAGTTTTCTCCGCTGTGCCCCCGGTGATCTGTCAAAACCAGCATGCTGTACTTTCGCATATCCTGCTTTAACTTAAATTTTAAAAAGCAAAAGACGGTGATTTATTAATCAGGTCACTATTTATTCTTCTTCCGTATCAATTTTTTCGATTATTTTTAATGCCCACTGCCCGTCCTTTTTTTCTATGGTCATGTCAGTAAAATCCGGTGCCATATGGATGACATTAGGAAACTGCCGAAATTCTTCTTCGTTATGAGTTGTCGTTATGATAATGACAGTAGCCCCTGCCCGCCGAGCAGCCTCAGCTCCGGTAGGACTGTCTTCAAAAATCAGGCATTCCTCCACCGGTACTCCTATCCCATCAGCGACTTTTTGAAATACTTCAGGGTCGGGTTTACCTTTGTTAACATCACCGGAGTGGAAACTCACTGGAAACACTTCTCTGAGATTCAATCCATCCAGTACAAAATCCAGGTTTTCTTTTGGTGCAGCTGTTCCTATCCCTTTGGGAATGCTCATTTCATTCAGGTGGCCAATCAACTCGGCTAAGCCATCAAGCAGCCTTAAGTCTGGCCGAAATATCTGCCGATATTCTGATTCTTTGGCGTAAGCAATCTTTTTGATCTGATCCCTGGAAAAACGCCCGGGAAACAAACGGGCAATAATCTCTTCGTTCACTCCGTGTACTTTTTCCTTAACCTCTTCCAGCGTCATCGTCAGGCCCAGGTTAGCCAGCGTTTGTCGCCACGCCCGATGATGAATCATCATATCATCGACCATAGTTCCGTTGAGGTCAAAGATGATCCCTTTTACGATTTGTTGATTGGGTAGTGTCAGCATTCCTTTTAATTACGTTTGATGAAATTGGGGAAAAATTACGGCTTTTTTCGTTGTCATTGTCATAATTTAATCTTTATTCAACAATAAGCTTTCACATCGGTATACTTAAGTAAGAAAAGAAACCTTCCCTTTTTAGGGTATAAAACTATCTTTTCGGTATTTCAAATCGCCAAATCAGTTTCTAGCTTAAAAATAACCCTATTAATCAACATGAAAACCATAGAAAATTTCAAGCAGTTTATTCGCGTTCGGCGGCTCATTTCCATTACCGGCTTATTGTTTTATCCGGTCGTTCTGTGGGTATTTCGCCCCAACTACTACGGTAATAATACAGTCGTCCTGATCATCCTGGGATCACTACCTCATTTGCTGGCGGGTGTGCTCTTGCCCGTATCAACCCTCAAACCGGAGTTGATACTCAAATACCCTCACAAGTTTCAATCGTTCTTTCTTGGAATTTGTCTTTTTGTACTGGCATGGCTAATCCTCGAAGAATTCTATCCTTTTTTTAGTCCTACCTCTATCACTGATCCATTTGACATTTTATTTGGCATCCTGGGAGTAGCCATGAGCCTTTTGTTGTATCATTTATATTTTAAGCGATTAATCCTGGAAAAATAATCTTTTCCCATTTTAAGTTTTAATTTAGTCAAAACAACCTTTTGCCCATATGAGATTTATGGACTTTAACTCCAAGGAGTGGAAAACCTGCAAGGAGACTGATTACGAAGAACTGATTCAACAGCTAAAAGCCGGAGCGCTCACCAGAGAAAAAGCCATGAACTGCCTGTTTGAAAAGCTTTTTTATCAGGTTTATGAAATGAAAAGAGACTTTGGCAAACTGGATGATGAAGCCATTATCGGTGCTTACAGCAAAGCCCTGTTGAATGCATTAAAAGAGATCATCAATGATAAATTCAGGGGAGAATCCTCTCTGCCTACCTGGTTTCGCACCATATTTCGTCGTCGATGTGTTGACGCTTTGCGATACAACTCGCCTAATAAAAGTGTGACTCAGGAAGAGAAGAGTGATCAATCAGTCTCCCAGAATACCGAAACAGATACCAATATATTTAACCCCCAAATCATTACACTTCCTGAAAGCAGAGAAATAGCAGATAACAGCGAAAATCCCGAAGAAGCTCTTTCGTTGAAGGAGCTTGCACGAGAGGAGCGCCTAAGTTTTCATCATTTGATTGATAGTGTGGCTATAGCAATGGATCAACTGACTGATAAGTGCAAGCAGCTACTACAAGCCTATTTTGAGGGTTACCACATGGATGAGATTGCGCAGATGAATGAATTGAAAAATGCGCATACGGCCCGGCAAAGTGTATTCCGCTGCCGTGGGCGATTGCGTAAAGCACTACTCCAGGAATTGGAAACTGCCATAGGTGAGTTGGGAGAAAATTGCCAGCAGCTGGTAGAAGCTTATTTTGGCGGAAGCTCAACGGAAAAAATTGCTGAGCGGTACGGTTGGGACGAAAAGAAAACTCAGCGAAAGCTGAGCAATTGCTTTACAGCGTTAAGGGCTATTATCGCTGAAAACAAAGAATAATAACCAGAGATTACCCTAAATTTTTAATGATGGTTGAAAATAAACAAGAATTGATAGAGAAATACCTGCGGGGCAATATGGAGGCGACCGAGCGGCAGGTATTTGAGCAGCAAATGGCCGAAGACGAGCAATTAGCTATTGAAGTAGAAGAAAATCGACAGGGCAATCAAATGCTGGAAGCCTATTTTGAGCAACAGATGCTTAGCAATATGATTGAAAAAGGCAAGCGAATGCTTTCAGAAAATCAAACCCAGCCCGAATCGATCGAAGAGGATATTGGGGAAGATACACCGGTGGTATCCCTACCCCAAAAGCAAAATAACCGGGAGATGGTCTGGCTGGGTATAGCAGCAGCCATTTTATTGATTGCCAGTATTGCTGCTTTACAGTTCGGAGTAATCAACTTTTCGTCCTCCACGCCAGATCAGATAGTAGCAGATGCGTACGCTGCCGAAGACCTCAGCAATAGTGGGCTTTTGGCTCCAATTGAACCTGAAGCGGACATTGAAAAGCAATTTCAGCAGGGGCTTCAGGCTTTCAATATAGAAGATTATCGCGCTGCCGAACTGATATTTGACTATGTCCTTCAAGACAGCAGTTTTACTCGGGGTCCCAGAGCTCGGCTCTTACTCGGTGTCACACTACTGCGCAGCGCCAGGTACCAGGCTGCCAATAAGCAGTTTGAACAAATTCCTGAAGCTGCCACTCGCTATCATCAGCAAGGGCAGTGGTTTCGTGCCTTAAGCCTTTGGAAAAACAACCAAAAAGAAGAGGCTCAAAAGCTGTGGGCTGCCATTGCCGGAAATAATAACCATATGTACGTTACTCAAGCGCAGGATATCATCCGAAAGATTAAGTAGCCTTTTTATTATTCCAATTTCGCACAAAAAACAAAAACAACCCCGCTACTATAGCCAATAGCCAGTAAAATAAACGCCGATTATTATTCAGCTCAACGGGCGTATTATCACCGACCAGAACAAATGAAGCCCAGTAAGCCGGATGTCTGGATTTACCGGGGGTATTCAGGTAATCCAGCTTAGCTTGTCGGATAGCCTGGTCTTTTGTCATTTTTTCTTCTACCAAATAATCAAAGAACTTTTCCATCAGGAAGGCGACTTCTCCCCTGTAATCATTGGCCTCCCACAATGTCATTAGGGTGCTGGGACAACCGGCGTACCTAAAAGCTCTGGCCAAGCTAATTACTCCTTCTCCCAGTGCCAGCTTACCGATCCCTGTTTCGCAGGCACTAAGCACCGCCAATTCGGCATCCAGTTCTAGCTGATACAACTCAAAAAGAAACAATAGCCTGTCAATTTCTTCAGACGGAATAGGAGCCTTTGCCCCCAATAAGCCATCACCCGGAATGTTGCTACCTTTATTAGCAATAGCCCCTTTCTCGGTTGGATGACTAAATGCGAGCCAAGAAGATTCTGGATCTTCAGGATACGCTTTGGCATGGCCATAAAAGTGGAAAATCTTCACATGCTTTACTTGTTGTTTAAATTCAGCTATCGTCGCCTGCTTCCCTTTGAGTAGTTCTCCCCTAAGTTTTGCCTTTAGACCTTCGATTGCTTCTGTATTGTGGGTAACTGGCGGTAAATAGGAACTGCTTCCGTATCCCGGCGCTACCCCAAGGTAGTTTTTAAAAGCCAGCCCTGAGGAGTCATCAGAATCAGAAAACAGGCTGGAAGCCGAAAAAGCGTACTGAATGGCAGCATCTATGATCAAGTAGGGCAATGCCCCATAATCTACTTCCGATGCCTCGTAATCATTTACCATTAAAACATCAAAAGGCAGGAAACTCAATACATTATCAGGAATAAGTATAAGCTGTTGATGCGATGGCTTATGTATACCCTGAGGAAATAAGAGCTTGTAAAATTGCCGGGACTGATCACAGAAAGCCTGAAAAACTTCCGGATTCCCCTCATTGTTTTGTACGAATTCCCAATCTTTTAAACTCTTCAAAAACCCCGAAAATCCGGTAGTAAAATCCTTCGGTAGCGTTTGTTTAATAAAATGAGCAGGACTATCTTTTTCAATACTAAAAATATACAGTGTGGAGTCCTCTTGCCCTACGAAATATTCTACAAAAAGCGAGTGCTTGTTCAACTGTTCATTAAGATCACTAAGCGTAAGAATGGAATAGTTATATTTTGCCTGATAATAATTAGGAAAAGTATTCTGTATTTCCTTGACCAAACTGTCCATAGATAACTTAAGCTTATTGATCTGTTGCTCCACATCCGCTAGCTGTTGGCCAGATGCATTTTCCAGTTGTAATTCTACCAGCAGGCGTTTGTAGTCTGACAGTTGAATTTGTAAAGCCTTTTCTTCCTCCAGCATGGGCTGATCATCCAGCAATGCAGCCGCCCTTTGACTGGCCAGCGCTCTGTTGAGTACCACTGCTCTACTCTTTTCCATAAATTGAAAAGCAGAACTTAAATAAGCAGGAGCTTTAGTCTGGCTATATAGTTCATACAAAATATCCAGCATTACTTCATGGCGGTTGTGACTCATCTCGGCCATAGTGAGCAAGGAAGATTTGTAAGTAAATACCTTATTGATGATTCCTTCCATGTCAATAGCGAGAGATAAATTAGCTTCTGCCAGCTGAAGCTTTTCCAGATCTGCTTTTTCCTGATACCACTCAAAATAGATCCTGCCCTTTTCGGCCAAAGCCTCCATGATGGTATTCTCTGGATAGAAGCTCGATTCATCGGGCAGGGCATAAGTTTCCTGGCCTTTCATTTCGGGCAGTATTCTGGCCAGCGCCTGATGGGCAAGCTCTAGGGCCTCATCGTACCTTTTAGCTTCCCGATAATGGGCTGCCAACTGATTTTCCATCTTAGCAATAGTACGGCTGTAAGGCGGGAAATAAGATTGGGCCAAATCTATAGCTTCAGTAAAATAAGCCTCCGCACTGACCAGCCCCTCCTGGCTGGCAATCAATTCACCTTTTACCATTAGGGCCGCAGCTTTGTAGTCTTCCCAATTCAGCAGTAACAAAGCTTCATTACACAGTTTTTGTGCCGCTGTAATCTTTTGTTGGTTAAAAAGTGCATTAGCTTTTTGTGTCAACAACAACCCCTTCATATTTTTGAAGCTTTCCAAATCACGAGGATCGGCCGGTGGGGTGTTTCCCCAAAATTGTAGATGTGCCTCCAGGCCTTCGTCAAAATAATAGATCGCCCGCTGATGTTCGCCTAAGTCGTCATAAATGATTCCCCAGTCGCCGTATAACTCAGGCAGAAAATACTCCTGGCCATTTTTCCTCATTTTTTGCACCGCTATGCTCATCATCGCTACTGCTTTCTCATTTTCTCCCAATCGGGTATAAATTTGTGCCAACGGCTTGTAGACGTCATAGCCAGGCCGGGCCGTAATCTGTTGTGCTTCCCCGGCTTGCTCCATTAATTGCCGCGTCTTTTCATAGGCTTCTTTAGCATTGTAGTAATCAGTAAGTTGATTCGCCAAAAACCAGGCCTGAAAGAGTGTTACTCGACCTACCCTTTGATCATGAGGTGCTACCGGTAAGTTTTCATATGACTCATCGAGTAAGTTTTTTATATCTACCAGAGAGTAATCCTTTGCTTCAAGAGCATAATTGGCGGCATACAAACGCGCTTCTATCCATTCATCGGCTTTAGTGGTATCCGACCTATAAAGCGCTGCTGCCTCAAGGGCTAATTCTACCGCCTTATCAAATTCCTTTCCTTGTGCTGCTTGTTGAGCTTGTTTAAATAATTGAGAAGCGCCCTGGTCTGCTCTTACTATCATTGTGAAGGGTAAAAAAAGGAGAAGTAAAATGTAGGTGTTGTACGAATTTTTCATACTTGATCTGGTTTTAAGGTAAATGTAAGAGCGTGTTTGGAATTTGCTTTTGATGCCGAAAATACATTTGGGATGATGAAAATGATGCTGTTTTTGAGTTTCATAGCAAGGCTACGGAGCGAAAAAAAGCTGACATATCCTATCCCGCTGAAAGCGGGAAGCATTGGTTGTTTATCAGCTCTTTTTACCTGTTTTAGCGCCAAGCAAATTGCACTATTTTTGTGCCCGCAAAACAAGTTTATCCTACTCTCAGAAGTTTAGATGTAAAAAAAGCTGATAATAGTTGTCCGGAGTGCTTCTCCCAAAGGATGCTTCATCAATAATGGTATTCAGCCTCCAATTCATTCTGTAGCCAATGGATAAGCCGGGGACTCCCAAATTGTTTAGTAATGTAATATCAGCAAACAGCGTATGTTCTATGCGGTCAAAAAAATCTAGTGATGACAATCCAAATTGCTGATTGAATGCAGAAGCCTCCAGTAGATAAGCGATTTTGTATCCTGCTGAAATCCCCAGAAATCCTTTTCTTACGCCTCCAAAGTTTAGGTTGGGAAAATACCTGAGCGAAATGGGTACTACTTCAATCAATTGATAATCAAATACATTTTCCCTATTAGTAGTGTCCACTATTTCGTAGCTGTTATACATGATCTCCCCCTGATACCAAAAGGCAGGTAAAGCCGATACAGGTATTCTGGATCTACTCTTAAAATTCGAGGCTACCTTTCCCAGTGCCTTTCTAAAGGTAATGCCTGCGTGGAAGCCGCCATCTGTCAGACCATTTGAAAAGTCATAAAACTGGCTATTGTAACCAAATTTCACCCCCAGGTACCAAGGCAGACTAATACGATCGTCTATAACTCTGGTGAATATACGGCTGGTTTTCAGGGTATCATCAGCCCCGAAAATAATTAGCGCTTGAGCCGATATTTTTTCGCCTACTCTAAAGCTTTTTTCTTCGGTATGGATGCGGTATTTCAAAAATCCTGTCTCCCCAGGGTCAACAACCGGCCCGGTAGGGTTGGTAAAAGTCCATACCGGTTCGTTCTGGCCGTCCGGAAAAGCAGGCCCGCTAAGCGGAAGCACCGGATCAATCACAAAGCCACTCATTTGCAGGGTAGATTCCTCCTGCTGGGGATCCAGAAAAGACCTCAGCTTTACAGTGTTAACGCCTGCCTGACCCAAGTTCTCAAAGTTGATGGTGTAATTCAACTGATGCGTCGCCCTGCCAGGAGCCAACACCTGAGGAGTAACAACAATGCTGTTCGGGTCTCTTGCCGTATTAACCTGAAATTGTCTTTTATCAGCATTGATGCCGATATTACTGTTGGTTTCTACTCCACCATTCTCTATACTGGGCAAATTCTGTCCCTCTTTATTTTTATTTTCAATAATCAGGCCTGTACCAAAAGTCAATAGATTCTGAGTGGAGGAATTTGATATTTCTCCATCAAAAATTACTTTACCAATAGCATCAAAAGTCTCTGTATCACTCGATGTAAAAGTGGGTTCTATGGTAAAATCTATGAATACGGTTTTTTCCTCCTGTGTATCCAGGGGTTCAAACTCGAAGGTCAACACTAACGAATCCTGTTCAGTAGATTGCCCTTTATAAATCACACCAGGCCGATTAATACGAGGCAGCCCTACTGGTTTTAAGCCGTTGCGAGGCAGTTTGAATTTCAATTCTCCTGACTTATTGTAGTTACCGGGGGTGGCCCTGAAGCTAAGGGCGGCAGTAAGCGTATCCTGTGTTTTAGCAGCCTGCCAGTTGGGAGTCACCAAAACCCGCCTATTTCTCTCGCCTGGAGGAAAAGGACTAAATACAGGAGCAGAAAGCGCATTTTCCTGGATTTTCATAGTATCACCACGACCATTGAGAATAGACGGTGCATTTTGTCTGCTGTAGGCCGGTACCAACCGGGCCCTTACCTCGTACTGGCCGGCTTCTCGGTATTGATGAACCGGAGACGGATCCTGGCTAAAGGTACCGTCACCAAATTCCCAAAAATATATCCACTGAGGTACCGTATTATCAAGGCTAATGTCCAAAAACTCTATGGTTTCATCAGACAAAGCTTCCGGAGGATCCTGGTAGGCTAAAGGATTACTACCGTCAGGAAAGCTGACCTCAAATCTATAGCGATTATTTCCCAAAGGAATCGTATCGATAGTCGGATAGATACTATCTGGTACACCAAACTGAGCCTTTAGGAAAGTGGGCATACAAGTCAGTATGATGCCGCCCATAAAAATGGACAATAGATGGTTTTTCATGGCCTGATCGGGATTTAAGTGAAAAAATATTCAAGAATATGATATGGTAGTCTGTAGATAAATTCTGCCGTCAACAACAACATCCATTTTTTTATCCTTTTCAAAAATAATTAACATTACTCATACTTTATGTATATGAGAAAATTATTGTGCCGAAGAAGGCCAATAGACCCAAAGATTTCTTAGTATTGTAGTACGAAGAATGACTTTGAGGTCTATTCTAATGCTAAAGAAAACGTTTCCACCTAATAAAAAAAGATCTTATGAGAAATCTTACAGTATTGATGGCAGTCCTTCTCATCGGGCTATCATCATGTGTTAGTAAAAAGAAATACATGTCTATGCAGGGCGCCAGGGATGAAGCGCTTCTGAATTATGAACGCCTGCAAGCGCAGTACGAAGACTGTCAGGAAGAGCGGGCAGGCCTCGAAGGTAGAGTGGGGAACCTTCAATCCTCCCTTAAATTAAAGGAACAGGAATTAGCAGTAGCACAATCTGAGGTTACCAACGAAAGAAACAGAAGTAGCTCCTTACAAGAGCAAATCAACTACCTGCAGCAGTCAAATAAAACATTACTGGATCGTTTGTCTGATCTTTCAGTAGTCAGTAAAACAGGGGCTGAAAGCATCAAAAAGTCATTGGAAACACTCAGTAAGCAGGGGGATTACATCCAGGAGTTGAACGAATCTATGCAAAAGAAAGACTCTGTCAACCTGGCATTGGTGATGAACCTCAAGCGCTCTCTTGCCGATGTCAATGACGAGGATGTAACGGTAGAAGTAAAAAAAGGAGTCGTATATATTTCACTTTCCGATAAGATGCTATTCCGTTCTGGTAGCGCAGTTATCAATGCCAGGGCCGAGGAGGTACTTGGAAAGATTGCCAGAGTAGCCAACGATCATAATGAGCTGGATATTCTTGTAGAAGGACATACCGATAATGTGCCTATCCGCACTTCTTGTTTGCAAGACAACTGGGATTTGAGTGCCAAACGCGCCACTGCGGTTGTTCGGACACTTCAGACACAGTACGGTGTTGCTCCCAGCCGGATGACGGCCGGCGGACGCTCCTTCTACGTTCCTAAAGCCACCAATGAAACGACACAGGGCCGCAGTATTAACAGAAGAACGGAAATAATCATTCTACCTAAGCTCGATCAATTCTTCCAACTATTAGAAGCACCTGATGCCGGCACTGATGAATAACCTTAGAATATACCTTCTTCGCAGAGGTTAGATTAATGTTAAGTAAAGCTATCCCGGCGATTAGGCCGCAAAGATAGTAGCAGTCATCCCGAATTTTGGTATAACCTGAAGTTCGGGATGCCTATTTTTTGAGCGAACGAAAAACCTAATTGTATATCTTGGGGATAGTGAAGACTTTTCAAATGACCTAGTTTGGAATTGAAGTTGTTTAAAAATGTCGTTTCCTATTTGCAGACAAAACATGGTGCAGCAAGTACTTCAGCTTTTTTCTTTGCGTAGCCAAAGCCACCCAAAGAAAAAAGCGCTTCGCCTTGCTGCACAAGCCTTTGCCTTCAACTATAAACCCATATTCTTAAACAACTTCATTATAAATTACTTTTTCAGGGCTAAAAGGTGATAAAAAATACATATTTTAATTTTTGTCAATAGGTTAGCGATTTTCAATTCAAAGTCATGCAAAGAACTTTACTATTTTTCTTTATCAACCTTTTCTTTTTTTACCTAAACGGTCAGCATACTGATGTTGCCCGAATTCCTCAGGTAGAGCGCCCCGTTGCCAACCTTGATTTAAGCATCAATGGGGTCAATTATTTACACGCTCATTTTCCGGAACTCACCGGTAAAGGTTTGACTTATTCGCTTAAGGAGCTCAAGGCGGACAGCCTTGACCTTGACCTGATCGGCCGGTACCAGTATTCTACTTATTCTGCGCTTACTGCTTCAACTCATGCCACGAGCATGGCGACCATTGTTGGCGGCCGGGGAGTGACCAATAATTTTGGTCAGGGCGTAGCTGAGGATGTGCGGCTTACGCCGGCAAGTTTTTTTCGCCTCTCTCCGGAGCCCGTTTTTTATTATTTGGATAATAATATCAGTGTTCAAAACCACTCCTATGGGTTGGGTATTGAGAATTTTTACGGCATAGAAGCTCAGGAATACGATAAGCTGGTATATGAACAGGAGTACCTGGTTCAAGTATTTTCGGCAGGAAACAGAGGGGACAGCACGAGTACTTCCGGGCCCTACGCAGGAATATCTGGGTTTGCCAATTTGACGGGGACTTTCAAAATGGCCAAAAATGTCATTACCCTCGGAGCACTTGATCGCCAGTTCCGATTGGAAGCACAAAGCTCCAGGGGACCGGCCTACGATGGACGGATCAAACCAGAACTAGTAGCTTACGGTGAAGATGGCTCTTCGGGAGCTGCTGCCATATGTAGTGGTGTGGCACTAATGCTTCAGCAGCTCTACAAAGATCAATTCAGTGACCAATTGCCCAGTGCCGCTCTTGTCAGAGCTACGCTACTTAACAGCGCTGATGATATGATGACTACGGGGCCTGACTTTTTCACCGGCTACGGTAATTTAAATGCTATTCGCGCAGTCACTATGATGGGAGAAGGCCACTTTTTTGAATCGGCTATTCAGCCTGGGGCTTCCAGCACTTTTGAAGTGGAAGTTCCTCAAAATACCCGGCAGCTAAAAGTCATGTTGGCCTGGACAGACCCAGCAGCCGAGGTTGATGCCACCAAAGCCCTGATCAATGACCTGGACATTAAATTGATCACTCCTACTTCGGATACGATCTTACCCTGGGTGCTGGATGCTCGCCGTTCGGACTTACCACAAGCCGCCTTCAGAGGGTTAGACACTCTGAACAATCAGGAACAAGTAACACTTGAATTTCCCCAATCGGGTAGATATACTATTGTAGTTACTAGCAACGACTTATCAGAGGTTCAAAAATTTGCTGTTACTTACTTAACTGATTCTATTGATCATTTTCTATGGACTTTTCCCGCAAATGGGCAAGCGCTCAATGCTAATGAAACGCAGAGCCTGAAATGGCAAACCACTATCGATGGGGATTCCGCCCAGTTATATTACAAGCCTATCCAAGAGGCTGACTGGATTCCGGTGAGTGAAAATATAGATTTGGAGAAAAAATTCCTGAACTGGCAAAGTCCCTCCGCTTCGGGATTGTATGTTTTAAGAATGGATATAAATCAGCAAAGCTTTATTTCTGATGCCTTTACGCTGGGAGAAGTTCCTGACCTTACTTTAGGTTTTGACTGTGAAGAAGCTTATTTATTGGAATGGCCTTCCATAGAAGGCATTGACCAATATCAGCTATTCAATTTTCAGGATAATGACATGCATCCCGTCGAAGTTATATCCCAAAACCAGCTGGTAGTGGATAAAGGGATGTATCCCAGCAACCTTTTTACGGTGGCTCCAATCATTGCGGAAGGTTCAACGGGGCCGAAGAGTAATATCCTGATCCCTGATTTTCAAAGCCCCGGCTGCTATGTTCAGGGGCTTTTTATCACCAAAGGACTGGATGATGCTTTGCTCCGGCTTGAATTGGGTACTCTTTTTGAAGTTGAAAAAATAGTAATTGAAAAACTAGCGAACGCCTCTTTTGAGGATATTCACACTTTCGAACTTCATGGTGACCTTTCGCTGGATTTTATAGATCGCAGCCTGACCCGAGGAGATAATATTTACCGGGCCAGGATAGCATTAGAAAGTGGGGAAATCCTTTACAGTAATGAAGTAGGTATTTTTTACGTGCCGACAGGAGAAATAGTAGTTTTCCCCAATCCTGTCAACCAGGGCGACTTTATGGAAATAGCAAGTCCTGACTTCCTCGACAGAAGGTTCACCCTTTATGATGCTCGCGGCACTGAAATCCTACACTTCCCGCTGACTGCAGAATTTGCTATTCTGGAAACCGCTACACTGAGTGCAGGAATCTACTTTTATGCCGTTCGGAATGATAACAATGAGATAGAAAAAAGAGGTAAGATTGTGGTGAAATAAAAAGGGAGCGAGGTATAAAATAGCGTTTTATACCTCCCTCTTTTTTTGATCTAGTACAAGAAATCTAATGCTACTTTATCAAAGGTAGTGAAAAGACGATTGCTTCCATCAGTACAAGCCAGCATCCAGCTACCATTACCTTCCAGGTCAGCTCCCGCTGGAGTACCAGGGATAAGATTAGCACCTACGCCACCATCTCCTTCATCTTGAGCTGCTCCACCACAGCTAATGCTGCGATCAAAGTAATCGGTATGACGAAAACCAATGCAATGACCCATTTCGTGAGCGATAATCGTGGCGATACCGGCCTGATCAATTCCAAAATACAGGTCTAATTCCCCGTTGAGGCTAATAGAACCGAATGGATCACCTCCAGCTGAAGGGAAACCAGCAGAACCCAATACACCAAATAACTCGAAGAAAGGAGGAAATCTCGTGATAGCTATATCAGCATTGTCACCATCTACAATCTGAAAATTGATTTCCAGGTTAAGATTATTAAAACGACTTACTGCATTCCTCAGAGCACCATCGTAAAGAGGCTTAAACCTTGAAGATCTACTCTCTGAATAACCAATAGTAATTGTTCTTGATCCACCGGTTGATACCAGATTGTTCGTAGCATACTGCTCTAATTCAGGGATACGTCCTGGCTGAGCACCAGATTCCAGAAATTCAGGAGTAATCAGGATATCTGTTTCAACAATGAAGTTTTCCCCAAACTTAACAATTCCCTCAGTGCTAAAGCCCATAGCCTGAATCTTGTTAAGTACATCACTGGAAATCTCATTTTCTGGAGTCGCTTCTTCCTGCTGACAACCAACAACGAAAGCTCCTAGACCTAGAAGCACAATAAAAGTAAAAATAGAACGAAACATAATTGAGTAGTTTAAACTATTAATGAAAAGGTTTCTATACGTAAAATCATCTCTATAAATCAGAGAGTAGATTTTTTTTTAATCAAGTCCCATTATACACAGAGTGTATTGGATTTGACAGTAAGAGCGATTGGAAAGATTGTATTACTTATTCAAATATAATGCTTTTTTCTTATCTATCGAAGAAATCAGATAATTTTTCAACTAATATGAAATAATTTATACGGCAAAGGAGGGGATTCCTGAAATAAGCTATTAAAAGAGTGAGGATATTTACAATTTTTAAGAGGCAGGCAATGCAAAAGAGTGGAAGGGATTAGATAGCGAGTAGTTCACTATCCAATCCTTTTATCTAGTGAGGCAAACGATTTCTGGTAATTCCGTAGGAGAAAGTTCCAAGGATAGCTCCAGCCATAATGAGGCCAGCAATCCAGTAGCCATTACCGATTAAAACGTACATTGGCCCGGGGCAGCATCCAGTGATAGCCCATCCGAGTCCGAATATAGAACCGGCCAGGATATGGCGCGGCACGCTGAGCTTCATGGGTGTATAGCTGACTGACTGGCCATCAATTGTTTTGATATTGAATCGCTTCATGGCCCAGATAACTACAGCCCCGAGAACGACTGCCGTCCCAATGATGCCGTACATATGAAAACTTTCAAAACGAAACATTTCAAAAATTCTATACCATGATATGGCTTCCGATTTGGTCATTATTACTCCAAATAGGATACCAACAGATAAGAAAGATATATTTTTCATGTCAGAGTGTTCTTTTGAGTTACAGTAAAAATGGTAATACAAAATGTGTCATCAACAAGCCTCCAATAAAGAACCCGATGACAGTAAGTAAAGAAGGCAATTGTAGATGAGATAAGCCGGTTATGGCATGCCCGGAGGTACATCCATCAGCATAGCGTGCACCAAAGCCTACGAGGAATCCTCCGCCCAGCGCTAAAAGTATGCCTTTAATACTCGTAAAATTGAGTAGTTGTGTAGGCATGAAGCCCTGGCCGGTCTTGTCAGACTCGGGGTAAGGCATTCCGGCGCTGGAAAGATACGCTCTGGTTGAATCAGAGATATCCACCGCCTCTGGTGAACTTAAAAAGTTAGCAGCTATAACACCACCTAATAATCCACCAATAACAAACATAAACCGCCAACCTTCCTGCTTTAGGTCTATATCAAAAAAGTTACTGATCTTTCCTGCTCCCATAGCAGTACAGGCAGCTTTAAACGAAGTGGATACTCCGAAGCTACGTCCCATCCATGTCATCAGAAATAAAATCAAGGCAATCATTGCCCCTGAAAATGCCCAGTGCCAAGGCTGCTGTAACAGCTCGATAAGCATACCTGGATTACTTATCAGTTTCATTCTACTACTTTTTTTATTTATTCCAAAAATGTGATAAAAAACCTCTTTAGCCGCTCGGAGCAGCTAAAGAGGATTCGACAGCTATAGTATTGATTAAGCGTAAGCGTCTATGATTTTTTTCAGTTGAGCAGCCGACTGCATGCCAGACTTACGCCACTTGATCTCTCCTTCTTTGTAGAGGATAAAAGTGGGAACCCCCTGAATATTTAACTGCCCGGCCAATGCCTGATTTTTGTCTACGTCAATCTTGACAATCTTGGCCTGATCGCCAACTTCAGAAGCTACTTGCTGTAAAATTGGTGCCATAGCTTTACATGGCCCGCACCACTCGGCCGAAAAGTCTACTAATACGGGCTTTTCTTCATTAATTAGTTCGGTGAAGGATATTTTATTACTCATAATCATTATTTTTAAGTCTGTTAAAGTTATACCAAATACCCCGAAAGACAAATGCGTATTTGGATTTTGCTTTTTAATCTGAAAACAGACAGCAATAAATAGATGCTCACAAAGCCATTTTTAGTAGCACAGCAGTGCTACGGTACAAAAAACTCTAAAGTGAGTACCTGCTTTATCGTTATTTCCAGGCTAAAGGACAAAATCCAGGTACGTTATTAACATGTCAAACCAGAGGCCTCAATAACCAGAACACAAAAAAGCGATATATTCCCTAGCTTTTTTTATAACTCTATTCACTAATGCTTTACCTAATCAACTATACAACCTTTCTACTCTTAACTTTTGTTTAGATCGCAGATGTCCCGACCGAGACAACGAGCCATTTAGCAGTTGTACTTTTAATCTGGTACAAAAGTGAAAAGCTTAGGCCGGATATACAGTGATGTATATCACAAGATGAAATTCCTATTAAATATTACAGCCCCCCCCTCCGTAGGCATGATTTTTTTTAATATTTTTACATTGATTTTCATAAAAACATAACAAAGTAGGTTAATACATTGCCAAATCATCATACGGTTTATGGATTTTTATCCCTGGAAAAGTATTAACCGTTTTTCCACTAACATTCAAACACGGAACTATATGAACCAGATGACCAGACCTATCCCTGCACAAAGCAAGAATGAATTACCCTCATCATTAGCTTACATTGCAGAAAAACTGGAATCTAACCGCCATTTGAAACCTTCGGAAATGCGTAAAGCCATATTGGAAGCCCAGGTGACATTGGACGATATAATGAACTGGGCGGACTTTGAGCATCCCATTGAAGACAGCTATGGTCGAAACCTTGTTTATAAAGGAGATAATTTTGAAATCATGGTTATGTCCTGGTGCCCCGGAGATTTTTCCACCATTCATGATCACGGCCATACACAGTGGGGCGCCGTTCAGACTTTTGGCCCCGCTGAGCATGCAACATTCCGGGTGGAAGACGGAGTTATTCACACCCTGGCCAGATGGCAAATGAACCCCAGAGAAGCAGTTGGCGTGCATCATAACCTGGTACATCAAATGGGGAACGCCACCAGCGACCAATCCTTTATAAGCTTACATGTATATGGTGAACCTGAAGATATAGATAATGTAACCGGTGACGCTCGCGTTTTTGACCTGGAAAACGGAACCATCCAACGTGTCGATGGAGGCGTATTTTTTGCATTACCCGCTTCCGGGATAAAAAAGCTGGAGGAAGGGCCCAAAGGAGATTATCCCACGCGTCTGCGACACATGGTAGAGCTCATTCGACGTCTAATGAAAATGGAACAGCACCAAATCAGTAGCGAAAGAGATCTGAATGACATCATCGCTGATTTCATGGCTCCTCAAAATATTACCCGCCTATTAGAAGTGCTGGATGAAAGCACGGATCAAAATGGACACCAAAACAACTCAGTATTTTGGCGTATTTTAAATTGGGAATTGAAAGAAGCCGCTAAATTACAAGACAAGACACTAAGTGATGAGAACGCTGGCGATCAATTCCATCAATATGCCAGCCTTTATGATGAAGTAATTTGTAAGCCATGCCTGAATGGTTTTATGGGAAATTATCTTCACTTTTTCAAAGTGCATACCGATATGGATTTCTCCGACAAAAGTGTGCTTTCAATAGGTTGCGGGACCGGTCTGGTAGAAGAATATATGATCAAGCAACTCTCCATACCGAAAGAGAACCTTTATGGTATAGATATTTCTGCTGCCATGATAGAAGAAGCCCAGCAACGCATCCATGCTGAAGTAGGTGATGTGCTGACTCTAGATCCGGCCGTTCGTCTTTGGGATGTTGCCTACAGTGGTCTCAATGTGTTTCACTACATCAATAACCGACAATTAGAGGAAGCTATAGTCAAAACTGCTGCTATCATTAAGCCGGGAGGTTATTTTCTTGGAGATTTTATTACTCCGGACCATATCCGCTGGTATCCTAATGTGATTATTTCAGAAGATCAACAAACCATATCACTAAGAACACCTGAATTAATAGAGGAAGGAGGAAGTGTTTTTCAACAGAGTGAAATTATCAATATCCAGGCTTCCGATAAACTACGTATTTCTTACGCGGGCAAACACAGGCGCTTTTTGCCTCCTATCAATCGAATCCGTTATTATTTTGAAAAAGCTTTTGATGGCCAGGTAGACTTATTTGACGCCGTGAGCTTACAACCAATTTCAGAATGGGCCGATAGTTGTCCTTCAACTCGATATATCGTTATTGCCAGAAAGGCAGCAGCTCAATAAGCAGGAGGGCTCCGGGAAGAAACGGCTCTAGCAAAGAAAGCGTTTCTTCCTTCCTGCTTTATTTTAGGTAGCTCCATAGCATTAAGGCTTCCAGGAGCTGAATGCATCTCGCAGAAAGTTGAGGTTGTTGCTGGCTTCTATCCAGGCTTCTTTATCATAAATTTTCAACTTTTCCAGCTGTTGGGTAGCTGTCTCTACAAAGCTCAAGCCTTTGTCCTTAGCTTCTGTCGTTTGTTGTTTGTTCAATTTTTCGTAGTAAATCTGACTGATCAGTAGATTAGTATTGACTGCATCTTTCCAGTATTGGCCATTCTGAGTGGCCAATAGCTCCAAATATCGGGCAGCAAGCGTGTAGGCTTCCAGCGCCTGTTCGGGCCGGCTCAATTCTGAGTAAAATGCGCCTTGCCAGGTATAAATAACTGCAATTTCATCCAGGTACAACTGAGGATACTGCCTGGACAGCCGCTGTCCAATAACCAGAGCTCCATTCAAAATAGGAAATGCACGAGCTGCATTGTCCATTTCAAGAAAATAAAAAGAAGCCAGCAATAATTTAGCTTTTAGCAAATCTGATTCATAGCGGTAGGGATGACGCTGCCCAAGTTCCGCCAACAATTGTACTGCCTGCGTATAGTATTGTTCTGCCGTTTTTTTGTCACTATCCGATTGCTCCAGGAACGCCTTATCCAGCAGTAAATTGGCAAATAAGGCCTTAACTTCGTCTGTGCCCTGCTTCTCCAGAAGTTTTTTTCCCAAATTATAGGCGATAGCTAATGCACTTTTGGCATCGGCATAAGCTTTGTCTTGCAGGTGGGCCCTGGCAAAAGTTGACTGTAACAAAAACCGCTGATATTCAGTACAAGTAGCATTTAAAAGCTCAACATCCAGCATGGATAATTTGCGCTCTTGTCTCGTCAACCAATACAAATGCCTTAGCTCTAGCTTTCTTATAAAATCGTCTGGTGATCGATCTACCAATTTTTCACTGAGCTGAACCGCTTTTCCAAGCTCCGCATTAGCTAATAACCAGGCCAACTCTAAATCTTGTTTGATATCAGAATCTTCACTGGTTTGGGCCAGCCATTTTTCAAGGGTATTCTTTTTACCGGATTTTAGACTTTGATAAGCTTTTATCGCCGCTGCTGTTTGCCCATCCAGGTGAATCTGAGCTAATTTTTCTGCCCAATATTCCAGGGTTGGCTCTGCCTCTTCAGTAAAAAAAGTAAGTAGATCAACCGCATCCACAGCCCCAACGGCCTCCATTCCAAAATGCTTTTCTAAAGCTGAAGCTTTGGGTGTATTTTCCTGCGCCGCAAGCAGTTTTTCCTGTGTTTCTATCCATTCATTATTCAGCTCCTGAAAAATCCGGGCATAACTGCTAAATACCGTTCGGGCATTTCCCATATAAAAAACCAATAGTCCATTGTCTTTTCTACAAACGGCTTCACCATTAATTGCTAAGGCATTTACCCACTCATAATTAGCAAGACGCAACCCAAAAGTCAGCTCTTCCTGTAGTTTTTTTTCTATTTCAAAAAAACCTCCAGCATTAGTGACAGACATTCGCCCATTCAGCGTAACTTTTACATCACTTAGTGGCTTTTCCTTGCCGTATATGGTTTGTCCGTTTTGAAGTAAAAGGCGCCCCTTCAAGGTTTGGGCCTGAGAACGATGCAGCAGGCATATGAGACAAAGAAACAAAAGGAAAGGCTTTATGTATTCTATAACTATATACATGGAAACTGTATTTCATATAATTTAAAGGTAAATTAAAAAGTCATTTGAATAAAAAAAATATATACCCTTTCTCTATAAAATGACAGTTTGCAACTCTGATAATAAACCAGGAACAACTAAATTTAAACAAGATTAAAGAATACTTGTCCTATGAAAAATACTATGCCATGAAGTGGAAAAAGGCCCTGCCTTTGCATAAAATTCCAAGTAATTTTCTTAATGTACAGTTTGCCCTAATACTATTAATGGGCGATATCCTACTGGGAATAATTGGCTTCAAAGCTATTGAAAGATACAGCATGATTGATGCCTTCTACATGACAGTCATTACTATCTCCACGGTAGGCTACACAGAAGTAGAGCCACCCTCGAGCCCGGGCAAGATATTTTCTTCTATATATATCATCGTCAACGTCGCTGTTTTTGCATATATATTAGCCGTTTTTTCATATTATGTTATTCAGGGAGAAATATTCAGGAAAATGCATGAAAACAATGTAAAATCAAGAATTGAAGATCTGAAAGATCACATTATTATTTGTGGATATGGGAAATATGGTAGAGAAATCGCTCACCATTTTTCTATGCACCAAATTCCTTTTGTTGTTATTGATTGGAATCAGGAAAAAATAGAAAAACTACAGAAAAGCGAAGAGGATATTCTTTACATCCAAGATGACGCCACACACGACGAAACGCTTCTGGAGGCAGGCGTTGAAAAAGCCAGATCCATTATTGCGGCCATGCCCAATGATACTGATAATGTATTTACGGTGCTAACCGCTCGCCAGCTCAACCCCAAAATCAATATCATCAGTCGGGCCAAGGAACAGAAATCAGAAAAGAAGCTCCTTTTGGCAGGTGCTAACCACGTGGTGATGCCGGAGAAATTAGGCGGATTTTATATGGCCACCCTGGTCAGCAAACCCGGCGCGGTAGAGTTCTTTTCATTGCTCACCATGGAATACCAATCTGATATTAGTTTTGAAGAAATGACCTACGATGAGTTGCCCAGCAACTGGAAAGGAAAATCTATCATGGAGATGTCTATCCGGGAAGAAGCAGGTGTCAACATCATCGGCTACAGAAGCTCAGGCGGTAAGTATGTCGTTAACCCGGCTCCCTCGGTTATCTTAACGCCCGGCAGTAGTTTTATAATTCTGGGTGACCACCAGCAGTTAAATAGTTTTAAAGAATATCTACAAAAACACCTAAAAAAAGACAAATAAATAGGCCTTTGTAGTAAATTGTTATCACTTCTGATTTACTATTTATTTGTATCTTCCTGTAGATATTTCTAATATGAACCGGAACGGTAGTTGGAGAAACTTTCAGCCTGTCAGCTATCAATTTGTAGCTGAGCCCATCCAGTACCTGTAATTTTCTGGCACTTAATTTTGTAAGCTTATTATTGTACTTATCACTCTTTTGCTTATCTTCGAGCGGAGGTCAAATTTACCAAATACGTTAGCACTGGCAATCAGCACAAACTCATGGCCAACCTAAAGTTTATGGTTTGCTGGGCAATGACTTTTTGCACCAGTGTAATATCCTGTGCATTAACTATAAAAAGAAAAAATCGGCATCTGGAAGAAAGATATACGGCTGACCAGCAGAACTGACTAATTTCATTTGGCTATCTGAGTTTTGTCATTCGAAATAGGTAATTTTTATAGCTTTTTGCACTGAAATAAGTGCGAACACAAAATAAACCTTCAATCATGGGAGACTTAGCCGTTAATTTCATTCGCAAGGCCGAACAGCAGAGCAATTTCATGCAACAGCTTCTTAATGATATTCAGGCCTTAGACATCCTTCTTTCAGATCACAGATTTGATAATGCCATTCAGAGAATTGGGGCGGAGCAGGAGCTCACGCTCACTGATCAGCAGGGTCAACCCGTCAATATTGGCCCTGAGTTGTTAAAATATATTGATGATAAACGCGTCACCACAGAAATCGGACAGTTCAACCTGGAGGTGAACCTGGATCCCTATCCGGTCGGAGCTTCCTGTCTTTCTAAAATGGAGCAGCAGCTTGATGAATCGCTTGAGCTGATAAGAAGCAAGGCGGCTGAAAAAGGAGCTCGTGTATTTCTGGGCGGTATTTTACCAACCTTTCATACCAGTCATTTGGGGTTTGATAGTATCACACCTGAGCCAAGGTATATTGCCCTAAGTGAGCGGTTGCGAGAAATGAGGGGTAGAGATTTTGAAATCCACCTTAATGGAGCCGATGAGTTGATGACCAAGCTGGATTCTGTTTTGTTTGAAGCTTGCAATACTAGCTTCCAGCTTCATTTACAAATCCCGTCTTATAAATTTGTTGATCAGTACAATTGGGCCCAGTGGATGGCAGCTCCTATCATGGGGATGGTGGCCAATTCGCCGTTTTTACTACAAAAAGAGTTGTGGATGGAAACCCGTATTGCGCTCTTCCAACAGAGTATTGATACCCGTACTCCTCACAATACCTTACGCCACCGTCAGCCAAGGGTCTCTTTTGGGCATGGCTGGTTAAGAGATTCTGCCGCTGAGATATTTAAGGAGCAGGTGGCCAGATTCCCATTATTGATCACCAAACAGATTGAGGAAAATGCTTTTGAAGCGATTGAAGCCGGCAGAACGCCCAGGCTTAAAGCCCTGCTTACTCACAATGGCACAGTATATGGCTGGAATCGCGCTTGTTATGGTATTTCGGATAATGGCTGCCCACACCTGAGGATAGAAGCCCGTTATCTTCCTTCCGGCCCCAGTGCTATCGACGAAATGGCTAATTTTGCTTTTTGGCTGGGCCTACAAAATGCCGGCAACCTCACAGATACGAATATCACTGAGCGCATTGCCTTTCGGGATGCCCGCTCTAACTTCTACGAAGCTGCTAAGTCAGGGCTTCACGCTCACCTTAACTGGCATGGAAAAAGAGTAAAACTTACCGATCTGGTTACCAATGAGCTTATTCCAATGGCTGAATCCGGCTTGCAGGCCTTTGGTATTGATCCCAAAGCAATTAACAAGTACTTATCTATCATACAGGCCAGAGCTTCTATGCAAGTAAATGGAGCCAGCTGGCAAGTTCATAATTACAGTCGATTACTGGAACGTTGGAGCCCATCTGTAGCGACTCAGGTGTTGACCCAGAATATTCTCGATATTCAGCAGGATAATATTCCCGTTCATGAATGGCCGAACCTGTCCTGCCCTACCACTATTCCGGTTAATACCAACCAGGATAAAGTAAGTCAATGGATGACTACCGACCTTTTTGCAGTAGAAGAGAACGACCCCCTTGCGATGGTGAAAGCCATAATGAGTTGGAAAAAAATCAGGCATATTCCGGTAGAAAATGCCAAAGGAGAGTTAGTGGGGTTGATCACCAAAAAAAACTGGCAGGCTATAAGCCAGAAAGAAGTCAATTGGTCAGAATTATCCGCTAGCTCTATCATGGTAAAAGACCTAATAACAGCAGAAGAGGGAACAGGTATTGATGAAGTTATTGATCTGATGAAAAAGCACGAAATAGGATGCCTGCTGATTGTCTTCGAAAAACAATTGGTAGGGTTGATCACAGATACAGATATTAAGCGTTTACTCAGTCAGTAAAAGGTATAGGAATAAGGCTGCTGATACAACTAAAAGAGTTGATCAGCAGCGGGGTAGAAGTGCACCGGAGTAATCCGCACACTTAAATTTGGCGTTAGATGCCACTGATTTTTTTTTGCATTCGGGATAGTGCCCATGATTTGGACGGAAAATAATTGCTATTACTCGTGAAATTATATCATCGCACAGGAGTGTGTATTACTCCTGAACTCTATATGATTATTACTTTTACTTGAGGGAACCTGATTTACCACAGGATTGATAAAAAGCTGCAATCGGGTAAATTCAGTTAATCGGTATTGGATTGGGAATATATAAAAATTTACTCCAGAAAAGTAGTAGATCAAAAGATTTTTGACCTGCTCTTTTTCCGGGTAAACATAGAAATGGTTCTAATTGTAAATCTTGGTACAAAGATAAAAAATATTAATTATACTAATACTTTTAAGTACATATTTAACAATTGTAGATAAGTATTGATTTTTGATAATAAGGAAGCGAATTCTTCACTTTCCTTTTCAAGTTGTCTAACCTTTAATGCACTGACTTTCAAGCGTACATTTGCCCTGTACATTTTATAGTAGTCAAAAATCGCCTCATCAGTTGAGTTGCTGATAACCTTATGATGCTTCAGGTATTGGGCAAGAAAAAAGTCACTTAGGTCTTTTCGATTGAAAAACTCCAGGTCCATACACAAAAAAGCAATGTCATTCAAGACATCAACGCGTCGGAAAGCTTCATTAAATTCTATACAGTCAAAAATAACCGGCGGAGATGATAAGAATATATTACCGCTGTGAAGATCGCCGTGGCCATCCACCATAAAACCATCATCTGCTCTTTGCCGAAAACGCTGGAAATTTTCTTTAATAAATTGATGAGAGAAAGCTGTTATTTCATCGAGCAGATTAACAGCCTCCGGGCCACAAATATCATGGATCACCTCTTTTACAGACAGGATGTCAGCAAATTTATCGTGTATATCCAATATAGCATCATCCGTAAAATGTACCTTTTCAACTTTCTTGTGAAATACCGTTAATTGCGCAGCTATATCGCTCATCGACGATTTTTCTACCTGACCATCTTCCAGGAGCAAATCCAATTGGCTGGAAAAGTCCATCCGCTTCATTTTCAGTGCATAATCAATAATCTGACCTGTTTTGGCTCCTACGCCAAGTTCTTCACCTGCTCCCTTTTTAACCGGCAAGACCTCCTGATACATCTCCGGCGCCAGGCGACTATTCAGCCGGAGTTCTTCCTGACAATAAAACTTCCTTTTTTCCAGAGTAGAAAAATCCAAAAAGGAATATGCAACCGGTTTTTTGATTTTGTAGGCAAATTTATCAGTAATACATACCCATGAAATATGCGTATCTTTCAATATCACTTTAGCAGGATTATCAGGAAAAGCCTTATCCCTGATCAGCCTTTGGATGTGTTCAAAATTCATATTGAAGTAAATGTGCTTTTGTTTCGACTACCATATCGGAGAGTTGCTGTTCATCGGACTTCAGCGTCAAATGAGGTTCTTCTATTGGTTCGTACTGTTCTTTTACCGTTTTATAAACCTCAAAATCAGCCTCGCTGTAGGTCCTTTTTTGACTGACCCGCTCTTTGATAACGCTTTCGCTAGCTTCCAGGACGATCCATTGAATAGGTTTACCTATTTTCTCGGCCAGGTCTATGAACGTTTTTCTTAAAGAACGAAGGTAAAAAGTACCGTCAACAATAGCTATACCTCCACTTTTTAGTGTTTCTTTTGTACGAAGCAATAGCTCATCATACACACGTTGCTTACTTTCTTTATCGTAGCTGCCTCTCAGATTCAGGCTATCCCGGATCATATCTGTATTAAAATGATTACCATCAATAGTCCGAGCCAATTCGCGGGCAAAAGTAGACTTTCCTGTTCCGGGCAATCCTACTACCATAATCAACATAGCCATAATTCTAATTTTTTAAACAGATTGGTTAGGCAAAATTTTAAGATCGAGTCACTGCGCTGCATCGTTCTACCTATACTATCTCACAATTAAAACTGGTTTATCCAAATTTCTTTCAACTAATTTTTCCGTAACAGAACCAAAAAGAAAAGTATTAAAAGCGGAATGCCCTTCGGCTCCGATAATTACCATATCAGCTTTATTAACTTTTGCATACTCATCAATATGTAATGCTTTATTAGCACAAACATTTTCAACGGTCACATACTGGACCTGTTCTTTGGGTATGGTATATTTTGCAAGCATTTTTTCGTAGGCTTCTGCTGCGCTTGTCTCCAGCACATTTTTAAAGCCGTAATTATTGACAGGTTGCCCAAGGTAATCAACTGGCGGAAGGTCAATAACGTGCAAAGCAATAACTTCTACCTCTTGTTCTTTCTTATTCTTGATACCAAGAGCTGTTTGTAAAGCTACGGCGGAATGTCTGGAAAAATCAATGGGAACGACGATCTTACTCAACTGAGGAGCTGCCTTTTCTGGCACAAATAGCACGTGACAATTGGCGTGTCTGGCCACTCTCCTGGCTGTAATCCCACTACCCTGGCTTTGCATCTTTCGGCCCACGACTACGAGATCTACCTCCTTCAGGCTGGCCCATTGCAGCAATTTTTTATAGGGCTCTCCTTCCACTACATTAATATCAATGGATGTTTCCATCCCCCCTTTCAACTCTTCCTCTACATCCAGACCAATCTTGTCCCGTACTTTTTCATCCACCGGGTACTTTGATGAAAAAAGTTTGTGAAACTCTATATCTTTATTTTGCGGCAACACCATATTTGGCATGACGTGCAAAAAGTAGAGCTTTTCTATATCCAGCAAATTAACTAACTGATGGCTATATTTTAACAAGTTTCGATCTAAACTGGAAAGATCGAGCGCCACCATCATTCTATTGATCAGTTTCATAGGTTCTTATTTTTTTGAAGAAATGAAAAAAAGTCTTTTTATAAACCACCCCTTTTGATCTTTATTCCTTTTCGTAAACTAGAACTAAAACAAAACCATCGAGCTAATTTTGGCCAGCCCAAAAAATGATATTTGTCAATTAGATGACCTTACTAAATACAGGTTTGGAAGGAGGTTTATCCTGGCACCTGTAATCAAATGCCATACAGATATTCCGAACATAGGGCTGCCCCTTTTCAGTAACGGTAATCTTATTTTTAGGAAAAACCAGCAAGCCATCCTCTTCCATTTCCTGGATGCGTTCCAGCGCATTTTGAATTAAAGGATTGCTATTCTCATCTTAGAAGACTTATTTAAAGCACGAGGTCTATATCTAAATATTATATAAAAATATAAAAAATGTATCTTTTTTTATTTACTTGGAACCATCCTTAGTAGAGAAAACGTTATATTGTCAAAAGATAAGGGGATTTAAATCATTATCCTTCAAAAACAGTTCAGGCAACTACCTGAATTAACACGCATAAATAACATCGAGATACTACACAATTAAATCTACTCCCGTTCCCGTAATTTGAACTTTTGGTTACATTGCTACAGTTAGTTCATACTTATTACAACAAAAACATTCAAGAGCTTTAAGAGATATCATTTGCCCAAATGTCATGTGCTGTCCTTTGCCCACCTAGTGCTTCTTTAATCGCTAAACAGGTATATGGACTGGGATGCGTTTTCAATGAATTGAAACAAATTATTACCCATTACTGAAAACTATACATACTATGGAAGGTGCAAATGTTGCAAGAAAAAGAAACGGAGGGGGAAAGGCTGCTATTGAAGAAGAAATCAAGCAGCTTAAAGAAAGGATTATTGAGATAGAATTATCTCAGTACGAATGCAGTAAAAAGCTGCGATACCTTGAAAAATTTCCTGAAAAGAACTTCAGGAAAGTACGCAAGGTACAACTCAAAAGATTTATCGAACAACGCGAGGAGGCCAAGTTCCACTTGTTGGAGCAGCTTGCTTACAAACGCACTACGTTGAGAAGGTAACTTCCGGAGATTTCCCCTATGATCACGCTGTAAGCTGCGCTGGGGGCAGGCTTTGGCTATTGATGGCTGCCTCCCGGCTTCGCGGCGTACATCTTGTTGTGGTACCCGAAAATCTTATCAAGGCATCGGGTATTATTCTATCTTCTATCGAAATTATTTGTAAATTAGGGGTTCAGGGGTTGAGCACATTTAGCTGGATACGTGTTTTGCTCTGGCAATACGCCCTTTTTCTCCCCCTTTATTGGGCTCATTGGCTAGCGAAATGAAGAAATTTACAAGATGAATTTGCAGGATGAACTTAGGCGTACTATTGAAGAATACGAAAGTATTAATCTGGCAAAGAATTACCTTACCAAACTGAGACATCGCATCGCTATTCTCAGGCAGGATTTATACGAGATAGAAGCCCTGGTTAATCAATCCTCTATGGATATCGCAAAACTGGAAAGTTTTTCCCTGACCAGCCTGTTTTTTGAGTTGTTAGGGGATAAAGCCTCTCAGCTAGAGCAAGCCAAACAATCCTACCTTCAAAATATCCTCAAGTACAGAGAGCTCAAAAGAAGACTTGAACTTTCGAAGTATGAAAAAAATATTCTGGAAAAGAAAGTAGCCCGGGCAGAGCAGGTAAACTTACAACTCAATACGCTGCTGCGCACGCGTGAAAACCTCCTCGACCAAACAGAACCGGAGCTTAAAAGAGGAATTATGGCCCTCAACAGAAAGATAGAACAGCAATTGCGGTTCAAAACAGAAATAAAAGAAGCCAATAATTTATCTTACAAAACTATTGAATACCTGAGTAAAATGATCGAGTTGCTCAATAGAATATGGTTTTGGGGTAATATGAAGTGGTTTTCCAAACTTTTTAACAATACCCAGTCTCATATCGATCGGGCACAAGAACTGCTGTACAAAGCCAAGCAAAATATTATTCATCTGGAAGATAAGATGAAGCATATCGAGCAATATAACAGAAGCCAGGTACCCAACTTCCGGCTGGAGCTTTCCCATTACTTTTCAGAAATTTATATCGAGAACCTCATACTCGATTGGGTTGTCCGAGGCCGCATCAAAAATGCATTTACCAGTATCATCAGCACCCGAGATAAGATTAAGCTACTACAAATTACCCTAAAAAAACAATCAAAAGATATTGATCAATACATTGAGCAGCTCGAACTGGAGAAAAAGCAGCTTTTGCTCAATAAACAGGCAAACTAGAATTGTCCCGCAACAGTGCTGAATTTACTACGACGGGTTAAAAAGAAAAATTAGAATACGATGCGAGCATACAGCCTTCAAGAGGCTAAGGAGAACAGCACAAAGGTGACTTCTTTATTTTTACAAGAAAAGGATATAGCAGACCTTTTTTTTTGGATGGAAAAAATGCCGGAGCTAGAGGCGTTACATATCAATTACTGTCAACTAGAAGAACTCCCCAAAATCATCAAGTGGCCTGCAGGGCTGGAGGTTATAGACTTTTCCTTTAACCATTTAAAGCGACTGGAGTGTAACCTACCGTTCAGCTTAAAAGAGTTGCTGATCCGAGACAACGATTTGGACGAGATTCCCTATCGACTCAGAGAATGTCCTCGGCTCACTCTTGTAAATTTTCAACAAAACAACTTGAGGGAGTGTGACCTAAGCCCTCACCAGCACCTTCGCAGCATTAATCTTTCCCATAATACAATAGTTGAGCTAACGGTACCGCCAGAAGAGTTGAGATACCTGGATATTTCTTATAATAAAATCAAACGTATCCCGCTTTCGGTTGCTCGATCTCAGCATCTTGATTATTTGAATGCCGCTCACAACCAAATCGAATTACTTCACAAACAGATAGGACTGTGGCCTGAGCTCAGTACGCTGTTATTGTCACACAATAAGATCAAACGACTTCCCAAACAGCTATTTCACCTTACTTACCTTCGGCAGCTTGATCTGAATAATAACCAGGTGATATCTATTCCAAAATATATTGGACAATTAAAATGGCTTTCTGAGTTAACGTTTTCCCACAATCACGTCAAAAAACTGCCTTTAGCCATCTCGGAGTGCCGCCAGCTTCAAAAACTGGAAATGCAGCACAATGCCATCCGGAGCTTGCCACGTAAAATCCATCAACTTGAGCGTCTGTATATATTGAACTGCAAGAATAATCAACTTCGGCGCCTACCGCTTTTACCTTTTGCACTCAAGGAGCTCAATTGTGCATTGAATCAAATCGATGCTTTTCCCACGCGCCTTGCCCGCCTCAGGATGCTTAAAAAGCTGGATTTGTCCGGTAATGATATTGAGCAATTTCCAAAATCAGCAGAACAACTCTTTCATCTGGAGGTCTTAACGCTCAATAATATGCCCCGGCAGTTTCGGGTGGGGAGCATACTGCGTCTCAATAGTTTGGATGAAATACAAAGCCATGCAATTACCGAGGAAGACCGTCAATATCTACTGGAAATTTTTCAGGTATCAGTTAGGCAGGCACTTAATTACGCTAAAAAACAACAGCTTTGGAAGTTGCGAAGAGCAGAAAATTCTTCTATTGACACTTCCAGGAACTTTTTACTAGATATACTACCTGAAAGCCCTCCAACACTTAAATTTAATATCAGGCGATATATGTTAAATCAGGAGGGTTTTGAAGGGAAAAAAGTGGGCATTCTGGGAACCCCCCACTTCAACTACGAAGAATTCAGGCTACGCGCTTCCTGGCAGAATATCCAGCTAATAGATGAGCCCAGCACCAGCCAAAAAGCCCTGATTCTTGGAAAGCCTCCTTATCCAAAGGAATTTAAGCTCAACAGAAAGCAGCAACTGATAAGTGAGCGGTTTTTCCTTAATTTTTTAATTAAAAAAGAGCAAACCAAAAGTAAAAGCAGTAACCCTGAATTACTATCCAGAATGCTGGATAGCAAAGACGAAGCTAATAAAAAGCTAGCCCTGAATTTACTCTGGGCCAGAGGTCTAGAAGAAAATGAATGGGAGAATTTATATCAGCATTGGGAAACGGAAACGAATCTTAGCCTTAGAATAGCCATGAGGAAAGCGCTACTCTCTTTTGGCACAGAAATACAAAGAAGAAGATTGTATTAAATAATAATGGGCTGGCCAGTTGAGCCTTTTTGAGGAACCGGCGATGAAATAACAACGCCCACCCTATCGATAAGAAAGAGTGAGCGTTGTTATTTTTAAATATCTACGTTAGCATATTTTGCATTAGCTTCTATGAATGCTCTTCTTGGAGGCACTTCATCTCCCATGAGCATAGAGAAAACTCGATCTGCTTCCTTCGCATCTTCTATAGAAACCACTCTAAGAATTCTAGTTTCTGGATTCATAGTGGTATCCCACAACTGATCAGCATTCATTTCTCCAAGGCCCTTATAACGCTGTACTTTAATAGAGTCATCATGCTCTCCTTTACCAATTTCTTCCATGGCTACTTTTCTTTCCTCTTCACTCCAGCAGTACTGGAAGCTCTTTCCTTTTTTCACCATATACAGTGGAGGAGTAGCAATAAAAATGTGACCCTTTTCGACCAAGCTGTGCATGTAACGGAAAAAGAAAGTCAATATTAAGGTAGTAATGTGACTCCCATCGACGTCGGCATCCGTCATGATGATGACCTTGTGATAGCGCAGCTTGTCAATATTCAGTTGCCTATCTCCGTCTTCATCTTCCTGTATACTTACTCCAAGAGCCGTAAAAATATTTTTAATCTCTTCATTTTCGTAAATCCGGTGTTCTAGAGCCTTTTCTACATTAAGAATTTTACCACGCAGTGGTAGTATAGCCTGAAAAATGCGGTCACGGCCTTGCTTGGCAGTACCACCGGCCGAGTCTCCCTCTACCAGAAATATCTCTGACGCTTCCGGGTCACGAGAAGAGCAGTCTGACAATTTACCGGGCAGGCCTCCACTGGTAACCGCACTTTTCCGCTGAACCATTTCGCGGGCTTTGCGCGCAGCATGACGGGCCCGGGCTGCCAGAATCACCTTGTCAACTATTTTTTTGGCTTCATTTGGGTTTTCTTCCAAATAAACCCTTAGCATCTCTCCTACTTTTCGAGATACGATACCTGACACTTCAGAGTTACCCAGCTCTCCCTTGGTCTGACCTTTGAACTCAGGTTCCGGCACTTTAACAGATATTACCGCTGTCAGGCCTTCTCTGAAATCTTCTCCCGAAATCTTGAAATCAAGCTTTCGAAATAGGTTATTATCTTTGGCATAACGATCGAACTCTCGGTTGACCGCTCTTCTAAAACCACTTACGTGAGTACCTCCCTCGTGAGTATTAATATTATTAACGTAGGAGTATATATTTTCCTTAAAAGTACTGTTGTATTGCATGGCCACTTCCACCTCTACATTTTCTTCCTTTCCCAAAATAGAAATGGGGCGGCTGGTCAGTGGCTGTTTGGCATCATCCAGGTAAATAACAAACTCGCTCAATCCGCCTTCCGACAAGAATTTTTCGCGTAGTGGCTTACCTTCCTCATCCAGCTGCCGTTCATCCTCAATAGTCAGGAGCAGCCCTTTATTCAGGAAAGAAAGTTCGCGAAGCCTGTTGGTAAGTGTTTCGTATTTGTAATCAACTATGGTAAAAATGGTATCATCCGGCTTGAAAGTAATAATCGTGCCAGTGCCCTGAGATTCTCCTACTACTTCAACTTCAGTTTGTGGCTTACCTGCTGCGTATTCCTGTTTAAATACTTTTCCATCACGTTGTACTTCTGCAACCAATTTACTACTTAGCGCATTAACGCAAGATATCCCTACCCCGTGCAGACCTCCGGATACTTTGTAGGTATCTTTATCGAACTTACCACCGGCGTGCAAAACGGTCATGACAACCTCCAAAGCTGACTTTTTCAACTTTTTGTGAATATCCGTGGGAATCCCTCGGCCGTCATCTTTTACAGTAACCGAATTATCCGGGTGTATGATTGTATTAATAGTAGTACAATAACCTGCGAGATGCTCGTCAATAGAATTGTCGATAACCTCCCAGACCAGATGGTGAAGCCCTTTAACATCGGTACTTCCGACGTACATGCTCGGGCGCTTGCGAACGGCCTCCAAACCTTCCAGAGCCTGGATGTTACTGGCGCCGTATTCGCTTTGCTTACTTTTGAGTTCCTTATTTTCTTCTGTAACCATATGCCTACAAATATACAAAAATTTAACAATTAAATAAAGTGTTTTTCCAAATTGGAAGCGGATTTAACAAGGCTTTTATAAATATTTTGTTTATATATTTCTTCCTCCTGATAAGAGGATTTAGCAGCACTATTCGATCAAAAAAAAAGTTGACGCGTTAATAAAAAAGTGATACCTATGAACGACAAAGAAAAGCCCATGGATATTTCAAAAAACAAGCATCAACTAATCGTTGAAAAACTTAACGACTGGTCGTCGGCAGCAAAATACTTGTTAGAATATGCAGAAGGAAAGAAAAAGTTTGTCTTCGCTGGCGAGATCGGTGCTGGCAAAACCACTTTCATTCAGGCTTTGTGTGGCTACCTGAACGTCACCTCATCGGTAACCAGTCCTACCTTTGCCTTAGTTAATGAGTATCAAAGCCCTATGGTAGGGTCTATTTTCCATCTGGACTTATACCGCTTGAAAAATATCAAAGAAGCTGTAGACATTGGGATAGAAGAAATCCTCTACGGCCCTGAATATTGTTTTATAGAGTGGCCGGAGTTGATTATTCCAATGCTGGAATCAGATACGGTCCGAATTCAAATTGAATTAATGAATGATTCAAGGCGAAAAATTCTATTTTTGTAATAGACTTGTTTCGAATATTCTGAATAGCTGGCACTGACACAGCGGTTATCCAGCCTAACAAAATGGACTATGAGTGAAAAGGAAAAGCGGATTCCTATACCTAAGATATTTACTGAAAGCCAATTACAGCCTCAAACAGAAATGCTTGAGTACAAAAAAAGGCCCAACAAGCTGTTCATTGGCATTCCCAGAGAAGTGACCCTACAAGAGAACCGGGTAGCCCTTGTCCCCTCTTCGGTGGCCACATTGGTAGGCCATGGTCACAAAGTGGTCGTTGAATCAGAAGCAGGTAAGAAATCGAATTTCTCTGACCATGAATATTCTGAAGCCGGGGCCCAAATCGGCTACAGCACCCACCAGGTGTATGAAGCTAATGTCATTTTGAAGGTAGCTCCGCCCACCCTAGAGGAAATAGAGCTGATGAAGCCCAACCAGATATTGATCTCTCCTCTACAACTGCCCATCATCTCCGCTGATTATATCAACAAGCTTCGCCAGAAGCGAGTCATCGCACTGGCCATGGAATATATTAAAGATGAATCTGATACTTTCCCGGTTGTTAGAATAATGAGCGAAATGGCCGGATTGAGTGCTATACTGACAGCGGCCGAATTGCTTTCTTCTACCAAAAAAAATGGTAGAGGTGTTTTACTGGGCGGAATCTCCGGAGTCCCTTCCGCCAAAGTAGTCATCCTGGGAGCTGGTGTGGTAGCAGAATACGCCACCCGAAGTGCGCTGGGGCTAGGGGCAGAAGTTCGGATTTTTGACAATAATATTTACAAACTTAAACGCATTCAGAACCTGGTAGGGCAGCAGCTCTATACTTCTGCCATCAATCCTATCTACCTGGAACAAGAGCTCCTGACAGCCGATGTGGCTATTGGAGCCGTACACTCCAAATCAGGCCGCACGCCTATAATTGTAAATGAAGAAATGGTTATGAAAATGCGGCCGGGCTCCGTAATTATTGATGTAAGTATCGATCAGGGTGGCTGCTTTGCTACCTCCGAGGTGACCTCACTGGATAACCCCACTTTTATAAAACACGATGTGATTCATCACTGCGTACCTAATATTGCTTCTAAAGTATCCAGAACTGCTTCCGCGGCCGTCAGCAATATCCTTACGCCTATACTCCTGAAATCCGGTAGCACAGGAGGGATAGAGCACTTGCTGTTCAACAATCCCGGCTTACGCCACGGCGTCTATACTTACAAAGGATGCCTGTGTAATACCTACTTGGGTGAGCGTTTTAATATCAAGAGTACTGACCTGGACCTGCTCATTACTTCTAACTTGTAAACCAACAGCTATTAGATTATTAAAATAATATTGTGGATCCAAACAGGCAGGATTTTTCAACCATTAAAGTCCTGCCCATTTTTGCGGTATTTTCTACTGAAATTTTTACAAAAAAACTATACCAGCAGGTTTTTCATATCTACCTTTTGTCTGACTATAGATTCCAGCTCCTCTATTTTCACTCTGTCTTGCTGCAAGGTATCTCTGTCTCTTATGGTCACCGTATTATCTTCCAATGTTTCAAAATCAATAGTCACGCAGTAGGGCGTACCGATAGCATCCTGGCGGCGATAACGTCGACCAATAGCATCTTTTTCATCGTATTGGCAGTTGAATGAAAAGCGCAGATTGTCAAACACTTCAGACGCTTTTAAAGTCAGCTCTTCCTTATTTTTTAGCAGTGGCAAAACAGCCACTTTTACGGGAGCCAAAGCGGGATGGATCTTCAGGACAGTACGTTCAGAGTCTTTTCCTTCTGCATCGGGTACAACTTCATCCTGTAAGGCTTCAGTCATCACGGAAAGGAACATCCTATCGCAACCGATGGAGGTCTCTACAACGTATGGTACATAGCTTTCTTTAGTTTCAGGATCAAAAAACTGGAGTTTCCGGCCGGATAATTCCTGGTGTTGAGACAAGTCAAAATCCGTTCTGGAATGGATACCTTCCAATTCTTTAAAACCGAAGGGAAATTCAAACTCAATATCCACTGCAGCATTGGCGTAATGGGCCAGTGCATCGTGATTATGGTAGCGATGCTTATCACCTGATCCGTGAAGGGCCATATGCCACTTCATTCTTTTTTCTTTCCAGTATTCATACCATTTCATCTCGTCGCCGGGCTTTACGAAGTACTGCATTTCCATTTGTTCAAATTCCCGCATCCTGAAAATAAACTGACGGGCAACGATCTCATTTCGGAAAGCTTTACCAATTTGGGCAATACCGAACGGTAGCTTTTGGCGAGTTGTTTTTTGTACATTTAGGAAGTTGACAAAAATTCCCTGAGCGGTTTCTGGCCTCAGATACAGTTTACCTTCTTCGCCGGCCACATTACCTAACTGAGTAGAGAACATCAGGTTAAACTGACGAACCTCCGTCCAGTTGCGGGTGCCACTTTCAGGGCAAGCTATTTCCAACTCCTCGATCAGGGCTTTTAGGGCCTCCATATCGCCATCGGTTAGCGCCTGAGACAAGCGGTGGGTCACCTCATCATGTTTTTGCTGATACCTTTGCACCCTTGGATTGGTTTCTCTGAACTTGGCCTCGTCAAAATCATCTCCAAATTTCTTTCTGGCCTTTTCTATTTCCTTATTCATTTTTTTCTCTACCTTGTTAGCCAGATAGTCTTCTACCAACACATCAGCCCGATAGCGCTTTTGGCTATCTTTATTATCGATCATGGGGTCATTGAAGGCATCCACGTGACCGGAGGCTTTCCAGGTTTTGGGATGCATAAAAATGGCCGAGTCCAGTCCCACAATGTTATCATGCAGTTGTACCATGGCCTTCCACCAGTATTCCTTTATATTATTTTTTAGTTCTACTCCGTAAGGACCATAATCATATACTGCGCTCAAACCATCGTACACTTCACTAGACTGATATATAAATCCATATTCTTTACAATGAGCGACTACTTTCTTGAATTGCTCGTTCTGTTGTGTTGCCATTCTTTTTTTTGATTGTCTGTTTAGGAAACTTATTTAGTTGGCCCTAGAAAAGATGAAAGTTTTATTCAGTAGACTTTTTAAGAATAGACTTGTTTTGAAAGAGTAAAACCAAGCTGTTGTTACCGCTTGTACCCAAAAACAGGTCAAATAATGAAACCAACTCTTTCGTTATGGCATCTGATTTTGAAAGGTTAAATATCGTAAAATTTCGCTATACGCCCAAGCAGTGAAGCCAGAAGCTATCCGCTGGAACGTAGAAATACAATTAGTAATGGAATGCTTTTGGGCAAGTAATCGGCTAGCAGGATTTTTATGGCCGTTGAATACTTTCTTGCCAGCCGGAGTTTTTTTGAATTAAAATGAGTATCTATGAAAAAGTTAATGATTGCAGTGTGCCTTTTTGGTTTTATCTTTTCTTTAAAAGCTCAGGAAACTTACAAACTGGAGCCATTTGACGAAGTACAAGTATCCAGTAATATTGAGCTGACATTAATAAGGGATAATGTAGAAAAAATAGAAATCACCACTTCTGGAGTGGAAGAAGATGACTTAAATATCACCACAGACCAGGGCATCCTCAAACTAAAGATCGGTAACGGTATTTATCGGGACGATGAAAAGGCGGTCATAAAACTCAGTTATAAAAAGCTCAGAGCCATAAGAGCTTCGGCAGGCGCCTATGTCACGGCCCCGGAAGTAATCAGCGGAGATCAACTGGCTGTGAAGTCCAGGTCTGGAGCTGTGGTTAATCTGGAAGTCGCAACCAACAAATTGGAGCTCACTGTGCTGGAGGGAGCAGAACTCTACCTTAAGGGCAGCACCACTGCACAAAAAGTGAAGGTAAATACCGGTGCGATGTACGATGGCCGCCAGTTGGAGTGTGATCGCACGTATGTCAGGGCATCAACGGGAGCAGAAGCCATGGTAGTTGCCAACAAATACCTAGAAGCTAAAGCCAGTCTTGGTGGGGCAGTAGCTTACTTTGGCAACCCAGAGCAAATCGAAAGGTCAACATCTTGGGGAGGAGATATCGATAATCGCGGTAGCCGCTAATTTTCTTCCCAAAAATAATTTCTTTGTTTTACCTGCATTTGCTACTTTTAGGGTGACTTTCACATAAGTCGCACATCTAAAGGGATACAAACCTATTAATTTACCCAAAAAAAATTCAATATGTCATTACAGGAAAAATACCGTAAAGTACTCAACATGGGCGAAGAGTTTAACGCCAAAGATGGTTTTGTTGAAGAACTTGACGGACTTTTAAAAGTAGGCGGAGTGGTAGAAACTCAGTTTATGAAAGATCGCATGTGGGATAAAATTAAAGAAATTGGAGGGGAGAACCCTTCTGACATCCAGGCAGATATCAAGGTAGAAGTAACAGATTACTATGCCAAGCACGTTGTTAAGAAGGGAGAATCGCTTTCTCTTATTGCTAAAGATTATTTTGGCGACCCAATGAAGTACAAAGAGATTTTTGAAGCTAACAAGGATAAAATAAAGGATCCTAATGTCATCTTCCCGGATCAGGAACTGACTATTCCTTTTGCGTAGCCTTTTAAAGATTATCCCGGCAGAGGGATTGTGGCTATAGCTTTCCCTCAATCCTTCTGCTAATACCTTTCCTTTAACTATTCAATACTTCCTGTAATATGATGTGCGAATTAATGGTTGCCATATTCTCCACCTGCAGGCGATAAAAATCCAGCAGATGATTTAATAGGGCCCGCCTTATCGCTCTATCCATCTGAATTTCGTGGGCATGGTGCAGAGGCACCCGCTGTACAGCATACAGGTAAGGACTTGTTTCACTATCAATAAATGTTCCGTACCCCGGTGCACGCTCCACATAAACCCCTTGCCTCAAATCAAATACCGGTGTACGGTCATCACAACATCCGCCAGGTGCAAAACCAAGATAGCGGCAAAGATTCAATAAAAAACTTAGATGGAAATTACCAACAGAATGAGGGGTTTCGTCTAAAAATTGAAATGTTGTGAACAAAAAATTGAATAATGCAGTATTCTTTTCAGGTTCCTTAATCGTTTTACGGGCTATTTCAGCCATAAAAAGGCCCACGGCGCCTTTTTTTACATCAAACGGTATCCCTCTAAAAATGTACGCCGGACGCATCTCATTTATACGGTGCATCTCGCGGTCTTTGCGATAGTAAATCACCAGGTCTAACAATGACATTACTTGTAACAGGCTCGTCTTTGACTTCGCTTTGGCCCCCCTGATGCCATTAACGATAAACTTTTGCAAACCTTGGTCCTCCGTATATATTTCTGTGATCAGGCTGTTTTCGCCATATTTTATGGCCCGGAAGACCACCCCTCTGGTCTTTATTATCATATTTCTAAATGTTCTTAAAATATCGTTTACGATATTTTATTTGCTTTCATAAAGATTTAACACTTGTTTGCAGAAAAAAATTTGGTTTTACTGCAACCTTTTAAGTATTTAGCGGTCTATCAAAGTGAAGACAACAAGCAACAAGATTATTGAAAAACAGAAAATAAATATTCATTTAAAGTTAACATAGATTTTTAAATGAATTTATAATAATTGCCATCTATTGTTGTTTTCATTACAGTTGAGAACTATTAATCAAAATACCCGACTGAAAATCAAAAATCAATGAAGTTATTGACCCTGACAACCTGTATTTGCTGGCTTACGGCTTCGATAAGCTTCGCTGGCCAACTTGCGAGCAACGACAGTTTTCGTTGTCGCGATAATTACAAGGACATTGACCCGTCTTTGCCGCTAACCGAACAACTGGAGCAAGACCTCACTAATGGTTTGTGGATGGAAACCACCGACAATGAATTTGTTGAGGAGTCTCTACGTTTTGAAACCTCTGGCGAGGTAGAATGGTTGAAAAAAGCCAAACATAAGACCTACAAAAAGGAACGATATCAGTGGACCATTGAACGTAAAGACACTGTGCTGAACCTTTGGTTAAACAATCAAAGTGGGCAAGCTCATCGCTTCGAAATCACTCCCAACTGTTCAGGTATTGCTCTAAAGGCTGATGGCGCTACACAGCACTTTGAGTTCAATGCACCAATAGAAAACGACGAACTTGAAGCCTTGAGGTCTAGTCTGAAAGGAGAATGGGAAAATGTATTGTCCCAAATCCAGTTGAAGGCATTGGGGAATCCTGAAATTCCTAATGTATCGCTGGAAGGAGTGCGAGTAAGAATCCGGTTTGGAGACAATGGCAATTTCACCAAAGCAATTATCAGCCAGGAAAGTACCAGTTTTGAAGAATACGGAAAATGGGAGCTTTCAAAAGATGGACAATATATTTACCTGACTTGCACTGACGACGACGGAGCATCTGTTACTCAGGCTGTAAAGATCAAATACTTAAAGTACGATGAAATGGTATTGGAGCAGCCTCTTGCAATCATTGGCAAGAGCTATTCTACCAGCAAAAAGTATTTCTTCTTTAATAAGATCTAATAGTAGATTTATTACGGCATTATCAGAACGTCAGTTTAATCAGCTGGAAAGCTTACTTTCCAGCTGATTTTTTTTAAGTATCTATCTGCCGGAATACCAGACGTACTGCTTCAGTTGTTTATTGAAAGCTTCTTCCTGAACTAACGTTTCCAGGTCTATATGCATCCTGTATTTCCAATAATGCGGTACAACTGCAGGGATATTGATCCGCTCCGCGTCCACATCAGGGTGGCGCAGTTCCTCATTCATCCCCAGAAAATCCTGTATTGGAAAAACGGCCCACATGGCAGGAGAATGCAAGTGTTGGCGGATTACTCCAGTCACAATTTCCGTTGTACAGGTAGTTGGCGCCGGCCCTGTATGTCCCAGCATCTGGTTATAAAACTGCTGAATAAGCTGCCGATCTTCTTCCCACCAACCTCTGATCGTAGAAGTATCATGGGAGGATGGTGTCACCACGGATAAATAGGGTGCATTTTTAGGATGAAAAAACGTTGCTCCCAGCTTTTTGGGCATCCGTTGTACTTCCAGGCTAAGTATTCCAAGCTCTTCCATGACTTCCGGCACTACTTTAGGAACCATTCCGAGGTCTTCCCCACAAATCAGCATATTAGTGGCGGCCTTCATGGCTGGAAGTTTCTTCATGCCATGAACTCTCCAAAACTCCTCCTGCCTGCTGTAGAAATAATCGTTATAAAGTTCCTGCAGTTTATTCTGCTGATCAGGCGGCATCCACTGAAAAGAGCTCGTATATTTGAATAAACTCCTGGGGTGAAAAAGTGCAGCTTCAGAACCGGGCTCCTCAATAAACAAGAAATTAGATTGTAGTTCATACAATTTATCTCGTAGCTCTATCTGAGCCTCTGAAGGGTTCAGTTTCCTAAAATAAGCTTCTACCTTTTTTTGTGTATCAAATGATGCTTTAAACTGATACAAACCGGCAGTATCCGGTTTAAGCTCCAGGAAAGTCGACTTGACTTCTGCAGTCTGCTCTCCGAAAGTAGATTCCAGGATTTTATCATTGATCAGTGGCTTACAAAAGCGATCATAATCAAAGTAAATGCCACGGCTAGAAAACTCGGCCCGATGAATGGGTAGCGCCGGATCAAAGAAGCCCATAAGCCCTTCCACGGCTCCCATAGGAACTTGCCAAATCCGGAAAAAGCCAAGGATATGATCGATCCTGAACAAATCAAAATAAATAGACAGGTGGCTAAAGCGGTTTTTCCACCAGCTGTAATTGTCTTCGGCCATCTTATCCCAGTTGTAGGTAGGAAAGCCCCAATTTTGACCTTTTCTCGAAAAATCATCCGGTGGTGCTCCGGCCTGCATATTCATATGATACAGGTCTGGGGCAACCCAGGCATCGACACTATGACGGAAAATACCAATTGGCAAATCTCCCTTTAATACCAACCCTTTATCGTGGATATAATCTACAGCGTCTTTGAGCTGCCGGTGCAACTCGTACTGCACATAATAATGAATAGCGATATCCTTATAATAAGACTGATCAGGGTGGGTCAACTCTCTGACTTTAGACGCATCAAAAGTGGCAAAATCTCCCCATTTGGAAAAATCAGCAGTTTGATACCGCTCTCTCAGGTAGCAAAAAGCGGCATAAGGTACCAACCAGCATTTGTGCTCATCAACATATTGATGGAACGCTTCATCTTCCATCAGTTCTTCTGCATATTTACTGAAAATATGCTCAATGATTTCCCATTTAGTAAGTACTACCCGCTCGTAATCAACGCTCGAAGAAGCATTAAGCTGTTTTTTCTTTTCCTGAATGTAAGATTGTATTTCCACCTCATCCGCGTGAGGCAGCTGATCCACATTAAGATACAGAGGATGTAGCGCAAAGACAGAAATCGCTGCATAAGGATAGGAATCTTCCCAACTCATGGTAGCCGTAGTATCATTGATGGGAAGAATTTGTATCATTTGCATTCCTGCTTCTACTGACCAATCTGCCAGCAATTTGAGATCGGAAAATTCTCCTACGCCCATACCATTTTGAGTGCGAATAGAAAAAACCGGAACGGCTACACCAGTACCTCTCCAAGCCCCATCCATAGGGCGGCCAAACTTCTCATCCGTAACTTTAAGAACATGGCCAACCGGCAGCTCATCAAACTCGACTACACGGTTCTCTCCTTGCTCGTACCCTACAAAGTTCTTTTGCTGCTTGTCGTATAAACCATATTTATATTCCAGGCGGCCATTCAGCGCCTTCACCTTGAGATGGGCCTGCCACCGATTTTTGCCAATATGCTTTAATAAAACAGGATTGCTGGTATCCCAATAGCGTAATTCCTCGCATGAGCCCAACAGACAAAGCACCTGATTATCGTTAATTAAGGGTGCGAATATTTCAAAAATGAGATTGTAATCTTGCTCCCCGTCCAATTTTTCCCGTGGAGTTGAAGGAGCCAGTACCTCGAAAGGCTCAGTATCAAAAGCGTAGTCTATAAGCCCCGGATCACTCCATACATCGAGCAAACTAATAGCCTCCTGATTAGACCGGGAGATCAAGACCTGGCGCTTCTTCCATTCTTGTAAAACAACCCCATTATTTTCATTTTTCAAAAAATAATAATAGACGAGCTTTTGTCCTGATTCCAGGTCCAGGTCCAGGTCGAGGCGCCATTCCTGGGTATTGTAGTAATTGAGGGGCAGGGCTTTATCAATATCAAAATTGCCTAGCGCGGGATGATCACCGCAAACAAGAAGTTGTTCCCCATAAGTCGTACGGTAGCGTATTCTGAATTGTACGTTCATGGTACAAAATTGAGTTGAGTATGTTTTGATGATAATTTAAAGGTGCAGTGTATCTTTTACCCGGCCTGCCAAACAAGCCTGATAAATTACTATTTTTGCACGATTGACCGTTTTTTTTGTTCTGAAAAGCCAAGATAGTAACAAATTTGGAAAAGCGGTAGTGCAAGAAACGCAATCAACGATTGAGCATAGATACAGTAGCATCTTGATGTCAAATAGCTGAGCGCTGATGATTTTTTTCCTTGCGCCGACCTACAAGAGTAATATAAAGTGCCGGAATGAAATACAGACTGGCGATGGTCCCCATGCACAAGCCGCCGATGACAGCAAAGGCTAGGGGACGTTGCAGTTCTGCTCCCAGGCCGGCAGAAAAAATAATAGGCAGCAGAGCCAGGATAGTAGTCAGTGAAGTCATGAGGATGGGACGCAGGCGACGCTGTCCAGCTCCGTGAATGGCCTCAGCGAGCCTGTATTTACCGTAGAGTTTGTTCATCATATCCACTTTCAGAATAGCGTCATTGACTACGATGCCCGACATGACGATCATCCCGATGATGGCTATCAGGTTAAGGGATTCTCCGCTGATACTGAGCACAGCAATAGCTCCACTTAGCCCTACCGGCACTGCCAGCATGACAATAAATGGTTGCAACAAAGACTCAAACTGAGCCGCCAGGATAAGATACAACAATATGATAGACACCAGCAGGATCACCAACAATTCATAAATACTTTCCTGATCCGTAAATAACTGGCCTGAAAACCGCCCATCCAGGCCCGGTTCGGAGCGGAGCTTATCTTTTAGGCGCTGCAGCAGCTCTTCGTCGGCATCGGGAAAAACAATATCAAAAGCCGCACCGCTCGCATTGGCGTGAATTACCTTAAAGGCTTCTTCCTGAACAATATGTACCATCTCCCCTAGCGGCACTTTATCCCCTTTCCGATTGCTTAGCAATGTATTATCGATCAGCGCGCGAAAGTCCATCTGCGGATTACCAATGATAATAGGGATGAGATCAGCAGAAGTATTAAGCTCTCCGATGTTGTATTCATTAAAAAGGGTACGCAGCTTGATATATATTGAATTGATAGGAATATCGTATAACAGTGCCTGAGATTTGAGTATCCGTATATCAAATTTCACCTGGCGGGTAGCAGTAGTATGAATGATTTGTTGTTCTTCTAACCAGGAAAGGAGGCCGGTGAGTTCTTTCAGGCTGGGTACGGAAGCGGTTTGTACCGATCGAACATGCATAATTAACTGTGGATTGGGGCCGGTAAATATTTCATCAAACAAATTTTTTATGGGTAAAACCTTAAACTGAGCAACCGGATAATTCCTGGCTAACCACTGCTCAGCGGCCTGCTTCAGCTGAAGCCGTTGTGCTTCGTCGGTGGTGAATAGCAATACTTTTGCCTCATTCAAATCCTGCTCATCCGAAGCCAGCAGAAACTGCAATTCTCCCACCAAACTGCTGGAGCGGTCGTATTGCCCTTCCAAATAATCCAGCAATTGATTGACCCGCAGTTCGTTCTCTTCTAACTGTATGGGTTCGTTCCAATTAATAGTGGCCACATTACCCTCCCGGCTGATCTTTGGAAATACTTCCCGGGGTAGAAATTGCTGAATATAATAGCCTATGCCCATAATGCCTAAAAATAAGCCTATCGACAACCAGGGATAACGTATTACCGGGTTGACCGACCGGGCAAACCAGCTATCGGCAGACCGCTGTATCCAGATTTCTTCTGATACTCCTTCTATCTTTTTCTTCCGTTCTACCAGGCGACTCAAAGTAGGTAGCAAAATAAAGGCAACAATCAAAGAGGCTGCCAGCGCTATAGAAATCGAAATGGCCTGATCATAAAAGAGCGCACCTGCCAAACCACTGATAAAAATAAGTGGAAAAAACACAGCACAGGTCGTTAACGCCGAACTCAGCAAAGGCCTGATTACTTCATTGCCTCCCCTATAACAAGCTTCTGTAAGCGGGTAGCCCAGTCTCCTCTGCTGCCGTATATTCTCAATTACAATTATTGAATTATCAATCATCAGGCCTACGCCCAAAATAAGCCCGGAAAGAGAAATGGTATTGATCGATAAATCTAGCAAATAAAAGCCTAAAAGCGCTATAATCAAGGCCAGAGGTACAGCTATAGCAATCAGTACAGGAGCCTGCCATTCTCTGAAAAATAAAAATAACACGATAAAAGCGAAGAACGCTCCGTAGTACAAACTGCTCACCAGGTTATCGATAGATACCTGCAGTAGCTTGGTTTGGTCATTATTAACAACAAAATCTAATTCAGGGTAATCTTCTCTGAAAGAAGCGAGGAGCGTTTCGAAATTTTTCTTTAAATCAAAAAGGCGAGCATTGGACTGCTTTCTCAAGGTAAACAGGACCGCCGGTTGTTCGTCTAGCAAATGCCTCCCCCTGGCTGGCGCCGTGATCAGTTCTACCCTGGCTATGTCTTTGATTTGAAAGAGTTTTCCTTCATGAGTGAAGTATAATTGTTCTATATCGTCTTTACTGTCAAGACTAGAGGTAACAGATAAATTGAACTGATAATGCCCATCCTTAACGATAATACTCCCCAGGTCCGTATTGTTTTCTTTGATGATATCGGCAAGCCGTTGTTCATTCAGGCCCAGGCTTTGCATAACCTTTGGTTTAGGTAGGAGCTTGATCTGAGGAGCGCTCCAACCGCTGAGGTCTACAAAGGCGATTTCATCCAGCTGTTCTATCCGCCGCTTGAGTATCCGCTTACAAAAATCGCTGAATTCCAGGAGGTATTGTGCCCTGGCCTGACCACTAAGCTCTTTTAGGCGCCCCGGAATAACGCTGAGTTCCATCACCGGTATATCTGCAACATTGGCTTTGATTACTCGCGGCCGTTCTATATCTCGAGGTAAGCGGCGCATCGCCTGATCAATCTTCTCGTTGGCCTCAATGAATGCCAATTCTGTATTAGTATTAAAATCAAAAATAAGCTCTAGCAGAGCCTTGTCACTGCGGCTTTCACTGTTTAACTGCTTTAGGTTGGACAATTGTAATAATTGATTCCGCAGTGGTTCCGTTATCGCGCGTTCCATCTCCTCCGGCCCGGTATTGGGATAAGCAACCTGCACGCTAATACGCGGAATGGGTACATTAGGCAGAAGAGAAATAGGTAATTGTTGCCATACAATCAGCCCCAGCGTTATGGCCCCCAAAAAACTCATCAGTACGGCTACCGGCCGTTGTACTAAAAATTGCAACATATATTTACTTTGTCTTATCTGCCTTTAAATAAGAGCGTGTCTGGAATTTGCTTTTAGCAGCTACATCTGTTTACTGACCTTCACTCTGGCATCGTGCGATAAATTCAAACTGCCTTCATAGATGACTAAATCCCCCTTATTTATGCCCTCACTTACCGCGATGGATTCATCGTTTTCGTAGGCTACTGTTACGTAGTTCCATTTAGCTAACTGAGACGGCGGGTCGTAAGTAAAAACAACAGCTTTACCTGAACGCAATACCAGTGCCGATTTAGGAATAACTATCTGGTCGGGAATCTGCTTGCGAATGATCACCTCCACATTCATCCCCTCAAACAAACTATTGGAAGGAATGCGTTTTAAGCGCGCTGCAATACGCACCAGTCCCTGTTCATTAACAATAGGGTTGATAGTCGTAACACTGGCAGGGATAGCCAGCTTAGGATTAGAAACCGGACGCACTTCAACTTGCTGCCCACGCTTGATGCGTATTGCTTCTTGCTCCAGTAATTGGAAGCTAACCTCAAAAGCGGCAGGATCTACTAATCGGCAAATCTTTTCTCCGGCATTTACTGTTTGGTATTGATCGACTTCAAGCTCGGCAATCAGACCGTTAAAGGGCGCATAAACTTTGGCCCTTCCTAGCTCGTAGCTGGCCTGATCAATCTGAAATAAGGCTTTATTGTAGCCAGACATCATATTGATGATCTCCAGTTTCTTTTCGCTCACAGAGCTGTCCACGCCGGCTGTTCCTCCGTTAGCTACTAATCCATCCTGCTTTTTTGAAATAGCATCTTCCAGTGCCAGGTAGGCTTGTTTGACCTGAAATTGAAGCAATGTATCATCCAACGCGGCTATTAGATTGCCTTTTTTTACATAATCCCCTTCCCTGATTGGCAGCAACTCTATCAATCCGCTAGTCTGAAACTTTAATTCTGCCTGTTGACCCGAAGTAAGCTTCCCGGTAGTGATGGTTTTAATAGGAAAAGGAGCCTGCTCGGCTGTTGTAGTGGCTACTTCTGGAGGTTTTACATCTTTGCTCTCCACGGCCTGAATAGCCTCCGCTTCTTTTTCATCCTCCGGCGCCACACCAGTATCACAAGACTGCAACAGTAATAAAATAAACCCCAAATAATAACAGTGTGTGACCATCTTTAGATTTGTTTCGCGAGAGTAGAATAGTGGTGAAATTGAATTGTTTTTTTTTCCACACGAAGGCTTTTTGAGCGAAGAAGGGCAGGGTTCCCTTCTGAGCCTAGCAGCGCTAAGCGACTGATAAAAGGCACAGTGTGGTAGAAAAAGAAACAATTTCAACCTATTTTGATTCCTGCGAAACAAGTCTTTTATTAACGTGAACCTCCTTTTCATGTTTGAAAGCGTTTAATTATAATCTAATTTACACTCTTTCACCATTTCCCCATTCGATTTTATTGTTAATTGTTCGTCAGGAAAATATTGATAAAAGCTGATAAGGGTTTTAAATAAAATAATTGCCTATTTGGATCATGTTATAAAATGTAGGATGACTATTGTCCTGATCCGTTAGGGTCAGAATGTGGGTAGAGAATAATAAAGCAATTAAGAGCGTGCCGAGGAGTACGCTGGAACACAACTACAATCTTATTCTACCTGGTCCTATTGCCCTGTTAAGGGCAATAGGACCAGGTTATCATACATTTTATAACACAACTCCTATTTTATCATTCTTAAAAATAAGCAAGAACCATGAAAATAACAATCATCAAAAATGGTGAAATTTCAAAATCACCACTTTTGGTGGATCCACTAAAAACACGGTAGTATCCAGGCTTTACAAAAGTTCCGAAATGTCATAGCGCATTATTTTTTCCTCTTGAAAAGAACTAC
>CAZVOD010000009.1:0-95900 GCA_964628385.1 uncultured Saprospiraceae bacterium | reverse complement strand
GCTGCACAAGCCTTTGCCTTCAACTATAACCCCACATTCTTAAACAACTTCTATTATTTCTCCTCATCTAGATAATTTATGTGTAATTTGAGACAAATATAACTAATCAGGAACATTCACAATTTGTAATCATATGGGCGAGCATAAAGTATCACTGGCATCAGATAATTCTCAGATGCAAAATTTTGTCAAGAATCTTCTTCGCGATGTGGAAGCATTGGAATATATGTTGGAAAATGATTGGTTCGAAAACGATACCATGCGCATAGGAGCGGAGCAGGAATTGTTCCTTATCGATAAAAAAACCCTTAAACCGGCTACCGTTGCGATGGAAGTATTGGAAAAACTAACTGATTATCCCTGGGTAGAAACAGAAATTGCCAAGTTCAATCTGGAAATCAATCTAGAACCCAAGGAATTTAAGGGCAGCTGTTTGTCGCAAATGGAATCAGAAACCAGTCGGCACCTCAATATCATACAGCAGGAGCTTCATAAAATGGGCTGTGATTATATTCTTACCGGGATATTACCGACTATGCGCAAGTTTGACCTGGAGTTGCACAATTTGACGCCTACAAAAAGATATAAAGCACTTATTGATGCCATCAATCAACAGCTTATTGGTTCGGCATACGAACTTCGACTTATGGGGATAGATGAATTGTTGGTAAAGCATGATTCTCCTCTTTTGGAAGCTTGTAATACCAGCTTTCAGGTACATCTACAGGTTAATCCTTCTAATTTTCTTCAGTATTACAATATTGCACAGGCGCTTACAGCTCCTGTCATTGCGGTGGCTGCCAATTCGCCCATTGTTTTTGGTAAACGCTTGTGGCACGAAAGCAGGATTGCCCTTTTCCAGCAGGCCCTGGATGTTAGAACTACTCATGATCACCTCAGAGAACGCAGCCCGAGGGTTAGTTTTGGGCGTCATTGGCTGGATGAATCCATTATGGATATTTACAAAGAGGATATTGCTAGGTTTAGGGTATTACTCAGCGCTGATGTACAGGAAGACTCCCTGGCTATGATCAGAGAAAATAAAGTACCCCGGCTCAGGGCTTTACAGGTTCATAATTCTACTGTATATCGCTGGAACCGACCCTGCTACGGCATCAGTGATAATGGCAAACCACATCTCAGGATAGAAAACCGGGTACTGCCGGCCGGGCCATCCATTATAGATGAAGTGGCGAATGCCGCTTTTTGGCTGGGCGCTATGGAAGGAATGGCAATACACCACAAAGATGTTCGTGATAGAATGAGCTGGGAAGATGCTCGCGATAATTTTGGTAAAGCCGCACAGTTCGGTGTAGATTCTAAATTTACCTGGTTTGATGATAAAAAAATATCTGCCTCGGATCTGATTCTGGAGGAGCTATTGCCTATTGCACGCGAAGGCCTAAAGAGCCGGCAGGTTGATAGCGCTGATATCGATAAATACCTTGGCATCATAGAAGAAAGAGCCAAGATGCATACCAACGGAGCTCGCTGGAGTTTAAGATCCTTTTCTAAGCTTATCAAAGAAGTAGACCGGGATGAGGCCCTGACGATCCTAACGGCCTGTACATTGAAGAATCAATCGCAGGGTAAGCCCGTTCACACCTGGGAACAGCCCAAAACCGTTGACCTGGATGATTACCTACCGTCCAAATTAAAAGTGGAAGAGTTTATGGATACTGATTTGTTTACGGTGCAAAAAGATGATGTCCTGGAATTGGTTGCGGAAATGATGCAATGGAGAGGCCTACAACACGTACCGGTAGAAGATTCAAAAGGTCGACTTTCCGGCCTAATTACGTCTAATTTGCTGCTCAAACATTTTCTTAGACGAGATCTCATCTCAGGAGAGAGCAAACCTGCACTCGTAAAAGATGTCATGGTCAGTGAACCCTTAACCATTGCACCGTCAGCTACTATCCTGGAAGCAATTACGCTGATGAGAAACCACAAAAAAGGTTGTCTGCTGGTCGTTCAAAAAGATGAACTGGTAGGATTGATCACTGAACCTGACTTTATCCGTATTTCTGCCAGGCTAATCGAGCGTCTGGAAAAGCAATAATATCGGACAACCTGTCCGTTTTCGGACACTTTTTAAGCGCAGTGTTCTTTGTAAGTCTTTGTTTTTGAGTCACTTGTATTTTGGCACGCCAATTGAACTACTAGTGTCAAAAAGATTCAAACAATGGACAGACCCATAGCAAAAGAAATTCAGCGCAACCGATCTATTCGAACCTACATCATTGTAGCCATTATTGTGGCTTCTGTGGTGGCTGGAGTGTTTCTTTTCCGAAACAGTCTGAGGCCAACACTCAATAAAAATCGGCTGAGGGTAGCTACTGCCGAGCAAGGACCACTGAAAAGTACGCTTACGGCGAGCGGAGAAGTAATACCTGAGTTTGAGCAGGTACTTACCAGCCCGATAAGGGCCAGCCTTGAAGATGTGCTGGTTAGTGTGGGAGATCAACTCTCTCCCGGGCAGCAACTCATGGAGTTGGATAAAGCCCAGCCATTGCTAGAATATGCCAAGATGCAGAGCCAATTGGCTATCCGCCAAAACAACATGGAAAAGCTAAAACTGAGGTTGGCCGGTGACCTCAGGGACCTCAAAGTTAGAGATACCATCAAATTGCTAAAGATCAAACGATTAAAGTCCGAGCTGGAAACAGAGAAGGACCTGCTCGAAATGGGTGGTGGTGTCAAGGAAGACCTGGAACGGATAAAGCTAAACCTGAAAATTGCGCAATTGGAAAGGGCTCAGATTCTCAATGAGATGACCAACGCCGAGGCGACTATCCAGGCCGATATTAAAGATGAAGCCTTACAAATGACTATCCAGCGCCAAAATATGGAAGAACTGGAACGCAAGCTACAATTAGCCAATATTCAGGCCAGGCGGGCTGGTGTGCTCACCTGGGTATACGACAAAATCGGCTCCTCGATTAATGAAGGGGAAATCCTGGCCCGGATTGCTGACCTTCGCAGTTTCAAAATCGTAGGAAAATGCTCGGATGCCTATGCGGAAATGCTTAGCATCGGAATGCCCGCTATTATCGATGTTAATGGCATCAAACTAGAAGCTTCCGTTTCTAATATCAGTCCTACAGTAGAGAACAACACCATTCGTTTTGAAGCCCAGCTCAATGATAATAACCATTCTAGCCTTAGGCCTAACATGAAAGTAGAAATTTATGTGGTTACAGCCTCCAAAAACGAAGCCATTACCGTAGCCAACGGCCCGGCATTTAAAGGACGGAAAAAACAATTCATTTACATACTTAAAGGCAACGAAGCCATAAGAAGAGAAGTAGAAATTGGTTTGACCAACTTCGATCTTGTCGAAATCACCCGAAATGTAGAGCCAGGAGAAAAAGTCATAATCAGCGATATGTCTGATTATGACCACCTGGCCAGTATTTTATTAAAATGAATAAATGAAGTTGTTTAAAAATGTCATTTGCCTTCAACTATAAATCCACATTCTTAAAGAACTTCAATAATAAGGATAGCAGGCAGATGGACCATTTTACTGCATCTGCCTAATTTTTTCAAATACCAATAACAGAAATAAAAATTATGATACAGCTAGAGCAAGTAGAAAAAGTGTACCAAACCAAAACGATTGAAACCCTCGCTTTAAACAATATCAATATTAATATACGGCGGGGAGAATTTGCTTCGGTAATGGGGCCATCAGGATGTGGCAAAAGTACCATGCTCAATATTATGGGCTTATTGGATGTACCAACCAGCGGGCGCGTCGTTATCGATGGCCAGACCTTTGAGCGATATAAAGATAAGGAAATGGCCAGATTCCGGAATCGTACAATAGGGTTCATCTTCCAGTCTTATCACCTGATCAATGACCTGTCAGTGATCGACAATGTGGAGCTGCCGTTGCTCTATCGCAAGACGACCTACAAGGAGCGCCGAAGACTGGCAGAGGAAGCACTCGAAAAAGTAGGCCTGGGCAACCGTATGAAACATTTTCCAACACAACTATCAGGGGGGCAAAAGCAGCGTGTGGCAATTGCCAGAGCAGTAGTTGGGAAGCCCGGGATCATCCTTGCAGATGAGCCTACCGGTAACCTGGATAGTGTTATGGGAAATGAAGTAATGGATATTTTGCTTCAGCTCAACGAAGTAGATAATACGACTTTGGTTATGGTGACACACGATGAGAGTATGGCCAGAAAAACACATCGTCTGATTCGCTTATTTGATGGTATGCAGGTTGACTCTACTACCAAAGCAGCGGCAACTCAGGGTTAAGGGTGGGCATTTTTTTAATATTCAAAAAGAATTAGCATGTTATTGAACTATATAAAAATAGCCTGGAAAGTTTTGGGGCGAAATAAGTTCTTCACCTTCGTAAGCTTGTTTGGTATCAGCTTTACCCTGGCTATATTGATAGTGGTGGTGGCATTAATGAATAACTTTATGAACCCATCTTACCCCGAACCTTTCAGAGACCGTACGCTGTATGTCAATCAGGTTAAGCAACAGAGTGAGGATAAATCTAGCGTGTCTATCAGCGCGGCAGGCTTCCATTTGATTGATCACTATCTGAAAAAGATGGAAACGCCCGAAAAAGTAGGGATGATTCAAAGTTACGGTACTCCATCCAATACTTTTCTAAACAATCAAAAAATAACTCTGGAGCGCAAGCTTACCGATGAAGTTATTTGGGAAATTTTTGACTTTGAGTTTCTTCAGGGCAAACCCTACAACGCCGCTAATATTAAAAGTAATGATTATGTGGCGGTAATATCGAATGCTGCCAGAGAGGCTTACTTCGGGGATCAGCAGGACGTACTGGGAGAATCCATCCAACTGGATGAAATGTCTTATAAGGTCATAGGAGTAGTGAAAAATGCACCTCAAGCTCCTCCTTTTCCGGCCTCTGATGTATACGTTCCTTACAATACTTCCATGCAAAAGGAATACGAAAAGAAAAAATTTAGAGGAACCTTCGTAGGGGTACTCCTGGCCGAAAAAGCCAGTGATATTCCGGCAATAAGAGAAGAGTTTCAGGATATCATCAGCCGGATAGAACTGCCTGCAGAGGAGCAACTTCCTGTATTATCGGCAAAACCAGTTACAATGGTAGAACAATACGGCAGGATGATCGCCAGAAACGACGACGAAAATACCGTAGCGATTCTTTTTGCTATGGTTATAGGAGGCATGTTATTATTTATCATGTTGCCTACTCTTAATCTGATCAATATCAATGTGAGTAGAATCATGGAGCGGGCTTCAGAAATCGGCATCAGAAAGGCTTTTGGAGCCACGGCCTCCACGCTCGCCCGTCAGTTTATTGTAGAGAATATCATCCTTACTTTGATCGGCGGAGCTATAGGCCTGCTTATTGCTTACGGAGCACTACAATTCATAGAAACTATCGATGTTATAAAATACTCAGAGTTAAAGATTGATTTTAATGTATTTCTAATTGCCATACTGCTTTGTCTGCTATTCGGTATACTGTCTGGGGTACTTCCAGCGGTGAGGATGTCCAGAATGCAAGTAGTTAACGCCATAAAAGGAGAAATCAAATGATACGTCACTTATTTAAAATGATCTGGAACCAAAAGCGCCGTAACTTCGGCCTGATACTTGAAATTTTCTTTTCCTTCATGGTGCTTTTTGCAGTGCTTACATTTATCATCAACAAATACACTTTTTATGTAGAGCCATTGGGCTTTGATTATAAAGATATCTGGGTAGTCAATTTGGGACAGCCCACGTTCGATGTTGATGGTATGCGAGAAGCCAACGAGCAGTTTACCCAACTAATAAAAACTTACCCGGAAGTAGAATCCTTTGCTGCATCGCAAAGCAATATTCCCTATGGCACTTCCAGGATGATGACCGGCCTCGAATCCGGCGATAAAATTATCTCCGTTGATGCTTTCAAAGCCTCTCCCGAACTACAAGCAACGATGGATATAGAGTTATTAGAAGGAAGGTGGTTTACAAAGGAGGATAAAATCAATAATCCTGATGCGATTATAATCAACTCCCAATTGGCCAGGGAAGCTTTCGGAGAAGAGAGTGCTGTTGGTAAAACGTTCGATAATTATGGAGACAAGCAGTTGGAAATACTGGGAGTCGTTAACAATTACAAGTACGAGGGGGAATTTACGCCGGCAGCGCCTTCTTTCTTTGGGCAGGTGGAAGATAGTACGGATTACAACAGCATTTTGTTACTGAAAGTAAAACCAGGTACTGGTGCCGCTTTTGAAGAAAAGTTGTTGACCGACCTCAACCGGCTCACCAGCGGCTGGTCTTTTGACATCAGCTATATGGATGAGATGCGAGCCAGAAAACTGAGGGCAGCTAGGTTGCCCATGATAATATTTCTCATTATTAGTGGCTTTCTTATCTTTAATGTAGCATTGGGCTTGTTTGGAGTACTGTGGTACAACATCAGTAAGAGAAAACAAGAAATCGGTGTGCGCAGAGCTATGGGAGCCAGCAAGAGAGGAATAGGCTGGCAGTTTGTAGGAGAAGTCATTGTACTGACGCTGCTCAGCTTATCCCTCGGTGTTTTCTTTGCTGTACAGCTTCCATTATTAAAGGTTTTTGATATAGCTTTTTCAGTATATTTGGGCGCCATAATATCTGCCATTCTGCTAATCGGCATACTGGTATTGATCTGTAGTATTTATCCGAGCCGTCAGGCTGCTCAATTACAACCGGCAATTGCTTTGCACAATGAATGAAAATCAGACTACCTATGATCTTAATTGTGGATGATGACATAGCAGTGCAAACCTCATTGTCCCTGTTATTAAAGCAGAAAGGGTTTCAAACCCTGACCGCCTCCGGGCCAGAAGAAGCACTTGATCAGCTAGCAACGCACCCGGTAGCTTTGGCTTTACTGGATTTGAACTTCTCCTCTTCTACAACGGGAGAGGAGGGATTCCAACTTTTTCAAAAGTTGAAATCCGCCTATCCTGAACTTTCCGTTATCCTGATTACCGGATGGGCAACTATAGATATCGCGGTTAAAGGGATGAAAATGGGGGCTAAAGATTTTGTGAGCAAACCCTGGGATAATGAGCAGTTGCTTCAATCAATCAATAATATCCTGGACCTGAAAAAAGGAGAAAAGTCTACTCAGCTGAGCCGGGCCAGGTTGGACAAGAAATATGATTTTGGCCATATCATTGGGGAAGACTTACAGTTTTTGAAAATCCTCGAGACTGTAGGGCAGGTGGCCTCTACCAGTGCTCCTGTTCTGGTACTGGGAGAAAGTGGTACCGGTAAAGAACTGATCGCAGAAGCCCTGCACCAAAATAGTAAGAGAAAAGATAAAGCATTCGTCAAAGTTAATTTGGGAGGTATCCCGGAAACGCTATTCGAAAGTGAGCTCTTTGGCCATAAAAAAGGGGCGTTTACTGATGCTCGCTTTGATCGGGTAGGTCGCTTTGAACTGGCCAACAACGGAACCATTTTCCTGGATGAAATCGGTGACCTGGACTGGGCCAATCAGGTCAAACTGCTGAGGGTACTGCAAGATCAAACTTTTGAAGTATTGGGCAGCAGCCAAACCAAACGCGTAAATGTACGTGTTATCTGCGCTACTAACCGCAATTTGGAGGAATTGGTAAGTGAGGGAAAATTCAGGGAAGACCTCTTCTATCGAATTAACCTGATCACCGTGCAGCTGCCTGCGCTGCGAGAACGCCCAGAGGATATCCCCCGATTGGTACAATTTTATATAGACAACCTAAAAGTTTATTATGACAAACCCGATCTGAGGGTTGATCCCGCAGCGATCCGCTGGTTAAAATCCTATCCCTTTCCCGGTAATATCCGGCAGCTTAAAAATGTTGTAGAACGTTCTGTACTCCTGGCTACAGAAGCGGTATTAAAAATTCGGGATTTTAAAGCTAATCTGGATAAAGGACCAGCCACTAAAGCCGGTAATCTACCCGATGTCGGTATTATGACACTGGAAGAGATGGAGATCCGCATGATCGAAAAAGCGATGGGCTTTCATCAAAATAATGTATCAAAAGTAGCCAAAGCGCTGGGATTAACACGTAGTTCTTTATATCGTAGGTTGGAGAAATACGGAATACAGCACGACTAAAAGCGTATTTGGATTTTACAGGTATAAAGGAGCTACAGATGCAAGCCTAAAAAAATATTTTACGAGACTGGTGTCATTATACTTTCTACCTTTGTCCTTCTATTCTAATTGATTTGATCTACTATGAAGATAAGAATCCAATACATCATCCTGATCGTATTATTGCACTTGACTACACTGGTGTTATCTTTTTTGATATTTGAAGAAAATAAGATTTTCTTTATTGCCTCGGAAGTAGTGGTATTGACTTCCTTGGGTTTTTCTATTCGCTTGTATCAGGCATTGGTGAGGCCATTACAGATGCTTTTAACGGGTGCAGAAGCAATTAAGGATAAAGATTTCAATATTAAATTCATCAAGACGGGAAAGTTTGAAATGGATCAATTGATAGAGGTGTATAATAAAATGATTGATGAGCTAAGAAGAGAACGGCGGCAGCAGAGAGAGCAACACTATTTTTTGGATAACATTATCAAGCAATCACCTATCGGAATATTAATCCTGGATTTTGATGGCAAGATAGAATCAATAAATCCCAGAGCTTTGCAGATGTTCAGGATGGATAAAGAAATATTGCAGGGTAAGCCATTAAAAAACGTGGATCATCCTATTGCCAGGCAGGGAGTAGCCGTTCCGGTAAACAGCTCCCAGGTGATCACTATCAACGGCATGCAATCCTACAAATGCCAGAAGTCAGAATTTCTGGACCGAGGTTTTAGCCGACAATTCTTGATGATAGAAGAACTCACCGAAGAGATTCTAAAGACAGAAAAGCAGGCCTACGGGAAAGTCATCCGGATGATGGCTCATGAGGTCAATAATTCTATCGGGCCTATTAATACCATTCTAGAGTCGTTTTTATTTTATGGAAAACAACTACAACCAGAGGATCAGACAGACTTTCTGAGCGCAATTAACGTAGCTCGGCAGCGCAATCAGCGGTTGAATATATTTATGAAAAATTTTGCTGAGATAGTCAGAATGCCTGAACCTCATAAGGAGCAAAAAAATATAAATAGCTTATTGGAGTCAATGGGTAAATTTATGGAGCTAGAGGCTCAGCGGCGCAATATTGATTTATTGCTAAAACTTCCTGATACCAAAGTTTATCATTTTATTGACAGTTATCAGATGGAGCAGGTGCTATTGAATGTACTCAGAAATGCAATTGAGGCAATTGAAAAGGATGGTAAAATAGCTGTTAGCCTTGATGTTTTCCCTAAAAAAATCACAATAAAAAATAATGGGAAGCCTATTTCTGAAGGCAACACTACAAAGCTGTTTACACCGTTTTTCAGTACCAAAAAAGAGGGCCAGGGTATTGGACTGACCCTGGCCAGAGAAATTTTATACAACCACAGCTTTTCATTTTCACTAGCTACAAAGCCAGATGGTTGGACTTATTTTGAAATTCTTTTAAAGTAATATCACTAGATTAAAGCACCAAGAGCCTCTTGCAATTTCCAGAATGTTTTTAAATATTTTGCTTTTACACTCACTAGCTTGATTCTGGAGTCAATCAATTTAAGCTCCCGGCTGTTGAGGAGGAAAACAGAGCTTTCCCCTATTTCAAATTTTACTTGTTCCATTTCCAAAAGCGTGGAATAGTTTTCTACAGTTCTTTCCAACAATTCTACCTGACCTTGCATATTCTGTAGCTCCAGGTAGTAGTTTTGTATTTTGTTGGAGATATTCAGCGCTTTTTGTTTTCTTTTGAGTTCTGTTTGAGAAACTTTTATGGCCTTTTGTTCCAATTTACCTCTTTGCTTTCTAAAGAACAAAGGCATTTCAAATTGTAATCCCCATTTAAAATTTTGAGTCAAAAGCTGATCTAGGCCAGCCTCCCCATTATTACTCTGAGGTCGATTATTGAGGTCAAATCCATCACCTAAAAAGTTGTATTCTACATCCAGCTTTGGAAGCAATTGTTCTTTGGCCAGTCGTTGTTCTACTTCCTGCTGCTGCCGCTTGAAATCTAGCTCTATCAATTCCGGGTTTCGCTGTGCCGCCTGATCCAGTAAATCGTCCAACAACCCGGGGTTCGGCAAGCTGCCACTATCCAGGTCGTCGCTTGGACGATACTGATTAGCCAAGATGGTTGACAAGCGTTCAGCGTCACCAAAAAAGTTGGCTAAATTCCAACTGGCATTTTGAAAATCAATTAAAGCGTCATTGCGTTGTTGCTGCCTGTTTTGTAACTGGATGAATGTTTCCAATGTATCTACAGCAGGCCTGTCACCCGCCTCATAGCCATCAATGATATTTTCCAGACGATCACTGGTTAGGGTAATGGCATAATCAACCTGTCTAAGCTGATAGTAAGCAGACCACCACTGCCAGTATAAGCCCGTAGCATCCAATAGTAAAGTTGCTACATCGGCTCTGAACATTGCCTCGTTGCGTGGAATATCCAACTGGGCTACCCGTAATTCTGATCTGTTCCTGTCTATCCTCATCCCTTGCAGTAAAGGCAGCTTAATTCCGAGGTTCAACTGGCCTCTTTGAGGTATATTTAGCATAGGATTAAGGAAAACACCTCTGGCTGTATTGTAAGTAGCCTTAAATTCTGCTCCCAAAAAACTGGTAGGGAGCTTCAATCCACCCTCGCCAACAGCGAAGTAATCCTTCTTGTCAAAGTATTTTTGCTGCCAATCAGCAAATAATTTTGGATCGAAAGCACCTCGTGCAGAGAGTAATCCAGCTGTCGCTCCTTCCTGATTTAATCGTGCTACCTGAGTTAAGGGGTGGTTTTGCTTAATCCACTCCTGAATCGCATTCAAAGTCAGTACTGGCAAACTATCCCGCTGACTCTGAGCCGTTAGATTAACACTCAAAAATACAGTTAATACCAGGATTGTTAGTCGGGTCATAAGTTTTATTTTTTTTAGCATAAAATAACCCGCAGCAATCAGCCCGGTTCGCATCAACCTGTAATACTCAATTCTTCTGAGCTGATTGCCGGAAGTATTTTTATTTTACAGACTTTATTGGCGCCTTTAACTTAGGTGACTCCGTTTGATCCTCTGCATAGAAATCCGGTGGGAAACCATTGAGCTGGCGCCACAATTCGTACCATAAAGGAACATTATTCAATAACGCAATACCCTGTGCACCACTACCCAATTGTAGCTCTTTTGGCCACGGCTTTTCCGATTCATCCGCCTCCACTATAATCCGATATTTACCGTTAAGGCTAATTACACGGTCAACAGCAAATATCTTGCCGCTGTACGTACCAAAAGATTGGGAAGGCCATCCCGAAAAGATGAAAGCTGGCCAGCCATCAAAGATAAAACGTACTTCTTGCCCCTTACGAATAAGTGGCAGGTCCATTGGCTGAACAAAAAGCTCTACTGCCAATTTGTAATCCAGTGGAATGATCGTAGCGATTTCTGTACCCGATTTCACTGTTTCTCCAATACCTGCCTTCAGCGTTTTTATGATATAACCGTCCTGAGAAGCTTTGATGTTGTGAAAGCTCCTTCGCAGCTCATAATTGGAAGCATCAACCTCCAGCTTTCTAACAGTAGCTACTGTTTCTGACTGAGCCGATACAGCACTGAATCTATCTGATCTTACTTTGGCAATCTTTTGATTGTACTCGGCAAAAGTAGCACTGAGCTGTGTTTTATTAATGTCCAACTCATTTTTACTAATATTCAGCTTGTTTTCCGCTTCTGTTATTTTGGTAATAGTTGATTGGTACTTGGTTCGCTTATCTTCCACATCCGCCAAAGATTTGATCCCTCTTTTCTCTAATTCTATGGTACGGTTTAGCTGCCTTTCGGCAATCGCGATATCCACTTTTGCCTGTTCTATATTGATACTATCCGAAATAATTTTCAGGCGTGTTTGTTTAATTTTATTTCTAAGCTGTTGGATTTTATTATCCCTCTCCTGTATCAGAGCTGCTATTTGCTCATCAAGTGCCAACGCCTTACCACGGTAGGCATTAGCTGATAGCTCTTTGGCCTCTATCTGATCCCGCGTACGATTTACTAAGTCCGGATCACTATATTCGGTTTTTATTTCTGAAATATGAGCAATCATATCCCCCTTTCGTACGGACTGACCTTCATACACATACCACTCTTCTATGCGGCCGTCAATGTTAGACTGTATAGTTTGGGGACGTTGCTGCGGGTATAGTGTCGTCAGCTTCCCCTTTGATTGAATGTTCTGTGTCCATGGTAGAAACAGGAAACAGAAAGTCACAACCATAATACCAATAATCCAGCGCACCATAATACGGTGGCTCTTATTTAAATGATTGGCCTGCAGACTGGCAAAGTCATCCGAAGGTATCTTATTTCTCGTTGTTGAATTTAATGATATGTTTAGCATGATTTTTTGTGATTTTACTTAGAGCGCGTTTGAAATTTGCTTTTGATGCCAAAAATGCATTTAGGATGATGAAAATGAAGCTGTTTTTGAGTTTCATAGCAGGGCTATGGAGCGAAAAAAAGCTGAAATATCTTGTCCCGCTGAAAGCGGGAAGCAGTATTCTAAATGTATTTGCAGGCCAAAGGGTAAAATCCAAACACGCTCGTAAAGGTTTAACCTTTGGTACTTCTTCCTTCTTCTTCAAAAGCCATCGAACCAGAATCCGAAAATGCTCCCCTTCCGGAGATAAATATTGGATCAAAATGCTCGCTTTTAAACATGTCTGAGAAGCTACCTCTTTCAATAATTTTTCCGCTTTCCAAAATAATCACTTCATCACTATGGGATGCTACAAATGGATCATTACCGCTGAATATGAGTGTCCAGTCATTACTTTTTGACATCAAAAAGCGGATAATATCTTCGTACTCATCTCTTTCCAGATCTTGAAAATCAGATTCAATGATCAACAATTTAGGGCGACTAACTATGGCTCTGGCTAACTTGATCTTGGCACGAATATGCCCGGGGATATTTCTGCCCTCTGATATTAGCGCGGTATCAAAACCGTACGGAAGGTTTTGTATGTAATCCATCAGGTTGACTTGGCTAGCAGCCCAAATCACATCGTTCAGTTCAATTTTATCTCTACCAAGCGTAATATTATCCATTACGGATCCTTCAAAAATCCAGTTACCCTGGTTGAGATAACCAATGTGTTCTCTCAATTGAATGGGGTCCAGGTTTCTGAGCGGAAATCCATTATAACTAATATTGCCAGTGAAGTTTGGAAACTGTCCAACGAGAAGCTGTAGCAGTGTGGATTTTCCAGAACCGTTATAACCCGCTACATTGAGTCGGTTTCCAGGTTTCACTTCAAATTCTATCCCATTAATTGTATTTTTCTCGGCGTCAGCGAATTTGTACTTTAACCCACCAACTGCAACCGCGATTCCGCTCCCCGAATCCACCTCTTTAAAATCAAGGCCTCTATCGGATTCGAGTGGTAAGTCCACCACAAAACCGATTTTCTCCAATGCTGTTAGTACGTCATAAATATTTTCCATTTCCATAATCAATTTATCAACAGAATTGATAATCTGTATAATGACAATCTCTGCGGCTACAAATTGTCCAATATTGATTTGATTCTGTATAACCAAGTAACTACCCAACAGCAATAAGCTACCTGTAAGTATCGTCTTTAAGGCAATTAGGTAACCATATTGGGTTAACAATACCCTAAAGTGCTTTTGGCGACTGGTCAGGTAAGAACATACCAACTTATCCGTCTTTCGTAAAGAAATTGGAGCTTTACCAAAAAACTTAAAAGCGTCGATCGTTCTGGCCATATCTTCTAGCCAGTGTGCGACTTGAAACTTGTACTTCGACTCTTCCAAACTAGTTTTCAAACCAGCAGCTGAGGTAAACCAAAATATAGCAATCAACAACGCTAAAAGGGTTAACCCAAAAAAGGCAAAGAAAGAGTGATAAAACGTAATCAACACCAACCCAAAAGTAATTTGGAGTACGGCTGTGGTTACATCTAGCAGTATTTTGGGAATTCCCTTTTGTATAGTCATTGTATCAAAAAAACGGTTCATTAATTCAGGGGGATAATTTGTGGAGAGGTTCTCCATGTTCAGCTTTGGAATTCTAAATGTAAAATCGAGAGCTGATCTGGCAAATATTTTCCGCTGAATATTCTCCGTAATGCTTATCTGCATGATTCTTAATATGCCTGACAACATATTTCCCACAGTCACGATCGCGACTAGAATAATCAAAGAGGCAGACATTTTTCCTCCGGCTATAAGACCAATGATGGCCTGAACACCCAATGGCAAACTAAGTGCTATTAATCCAACCAAAATTGCATATACATAAATGTAGGATATAGCTTTTTTGTCCAGCTTAAGCAGATTGAAAAATCGCTTAATCGGTGCTCTTAAAACTTGGTTTCCCATAAAGAACAATTTTATGATGTGAACAGTAGTTGATAACTACTGTCATAATACAGTTAAAATGAAAAAATGTTGGCTTTTCAGTATTGTAACACTTTTTAGAAATACAATTCAAATATATAATAGGGGTTTAGCTTGAAAAGACTGAAAGCCAGCCTTCTAAGCCTCGTGTGGATGCTGGGCTTTGATTTGCTTTCTGGCGTAATAGATTCGACTTTTTACTGTGCCCAGGGGAATGTCCAGCTCCTCGGCTATCTCGTCATATTGATAGCCCTGAATATGCATCAGCAGCGGAACCTTAGCCCAAGCAGGGACCTGCTCCATTACGACTTCGAGTTCTGAGAGAGTAGCATTTTCCTCTCCTTTATTGCGCACAGTTGCTTCGCCTGAATTCAACAAATGATTGTTTGCTGTACGATCATTCAGGACTTGACGACGTTTTTGTTTGCGATAGTTGTTTATGAAGGTATTGCGCATGATTGTCATTAACCAGGCACTCAAGTTGGTATCGTTTCTATATTTTTGGCGATATTTAAAAGCCTTTAAAGCTGTTTCTTGGAGTAAATCCCTGGCATCTTCTTCGTTTTGCGTGAGCTGCTTGGCAAAGTTCAGTAACATTGTCTGTAAGCTGATGTATTTTTGCGTGAATTCAATTTGTGACATAAGCGTGGTTTTTTGCAATATTACGAGATTTTCATCAAAGTTGATAGCTTTACTATCGCAAAAAATATCTTTACAATCTTATAAATACTTTATGAGCTGGAAAGTTTACATAAATGGTTTTAAATCTTTTTTATTATTAGAAAAGTCGCACTCCGAACACACGATTTTAGCCTATTTAAGAGATATAAGCAAGCTGGAAGAGTTCCTGTCTTTAGAAGGTGGAAAGCTTTCTTTGAAGGAAGTAGACCTTTCAAAGCTGCGGTTATTCTTGCAGTACCTCAATGAATTGGGGCTTAGTACACGCTCCCAGGCGCGCTTGTTATCGGCCCTGAAAACTTTTTTTGGATATTTAAAAATGGAAAATTTAATTGACAAAGATCCGACTGAGTTATTGGAAGGGCCAAAGTTGTCACGAAAGATTCCTGAAGTATTATCTAGCGAAGAGATCGCCAAAATGTTAAGAGCGATAGACCTTTCGACCCCTCACGGAGTCAGAAACCGGGCTATGCTGGAAACCCTTTACGCCTGTGGCCTACGGGTAAGCGAGTTGATACAACTGCGCTTGTCTGATTATTTTCCCGAATCAAATTTTATAAAGGTTTTGGGAAAAGGAAAGAAAGAGCGCTTAGTGCCCATGGGAGATACCGCTGTAAAGCATATCAATTTATATATTGAAGGCGTTAGAAGGCCTCAGTTAAATATCTCGCCGGAGGCGGAAAATATTATTTTTCTAAATCGCAGAGGCACAGGCCTGAGTCGGGTGATGGTTTTCAATATCATCAAAGCATTGTCAAAGCAGGTAGGAATCAGCAAAAATGTCAGCCCTCATACATTTCGCCACTCTTTTGCTACTCATCTCATAGAAGGTGGAGCTGACCTGAGAGCAGTGCAGGATATGTTAGGTCATGAATCCATTCTCACTACAGAAATTTATACGCATTTGGATACACACTACCTTAAAGAAACCGTTTTTCAATATCACCCAATGAATGATAAGCGTTTTCTGGAAAGGTGAATTAGACAGGAACGTTTATCTTTACAGGCCAATAGGATATCAGGATTATCAGTGCAATTAATAATTCATAGAATGATCAGAAGTTCGTACCATATATTTTCCATTATCTTTTTGTTAGCATTTCTAAGTCAATGCGCTAATCCAATAGCTCCCACCGGAGGCCCCAGAGATGAAGTTCCGCCGATAGTCATCAAGGAAGAGTCTACGCCCAATTTTCAAACTAATTTTGAAAAGCAAGAAATCATACTGACATTCAATGAATGGGTGGTTTTGAAGGATGTATTCAATCAGGTAGTTGTCTCTCCCCCCTTAGCTTCCGGGCCGGAAGTGAACATCAAAAAGAAATCTGTCATTTTTGAATTTGATGAAGAGGAACAGTTGAGAGAAGAAGCGACCTATACCATAAATTTTGGAGACGCCATCCAGGACCTCACAGAAGGCAATCCGGCACTGGATAATCGCTTTGTTTTTTCTACCGGTGACTTCATAGATTCTCTGGTGGTAAATGGGAGTATAGAAGATGCACTGACGGGAGAGCCCGTAGAGGACGTTATCTTTGCACTCTACGATAATCTGGCCGACTCTGTAGTGAGAACGGAGCGCCCTTTTTATTTTGGAAAAACCAATAAGGCGGGGCGTTTTAAGGTTGAAAATATAAAATCTGATACCTTCAAAGTTTTTGCGCTAAAAGATGCCAACCGGGATCTCAAATTTAATCAGGCTTCCGAAGCTATCGCTTTTCTGGATTCTTTCCTGGTTCTTCCTCAGGATTCTCTTTCCATACAATTGCGATTGTTTACGGAAGAGCCACCCTTGAGGCTGGAAAGCTTCTTTAATGACCGCTATGGTTTATTAAAATTATCCCTTAATAAGGAAGTGCCCAAAACAGGTGTACAGATTACTTCTAACGATGGCGAAGCGGATTTCATCAGAGAATATGACAAGGATACACTGAAACTGTGGTATAACAGCCTGGCCGATACCTCCTCGGTAGCTTATGTACGCTACGATACGATCATCAATGATACTGTCAGGATTAGCCAGCAGACCCGCGAAGCATTTCTCGAGAATGCTCAGCTAAGATACGACCCTGCATCTGCTCAACGGCCTCGTCGTACTATCAACCCTGCCAAGCCTATAGAAGTCATATTCAGGCACCCCTTAGCTAACTTTACCGACTCCCTGGTTCGGGTATATGCTGATACGACCAAACGACAAATTTTTCCAACTATATCTATTGACACTGCGCTGAGTCGAAGAGCCCTTCTTATCTATCCCTGGCAAGCTAGCGTAGAATATCAGCTGGAAGTACTTCCCGGAGCCTTTGAAGACATTTACGGCCTGACTAATCCCGATACGCTGAGTCAAACCTATCTCGGCGGAGCTGCTAAAGATTATGGCGCCATTTTGATTAATCTCTCGGAATTGGATTCTACTGAGCAGTATGTCGTTCAGCTGTTGCTCAATGGAAAAGACCTGATCCAGGAGTTTGTCGTAAGTGATAAAAAGTCAGAGTCGATCACCGTAAAGAGCTTGCAGCCCGGAAAATATGAAGTACATGTCATAACCGATAAAAACCGCAACAGCCGCTGGGATACCGGTAGTTATGATTTAGGGCGGCAGCCAGAGCCTTACCTCCGCGAAACAGTCAAGCAGTTGCGCGCCAATTGGGAGGTAGAAAGTAATATATCCCTGGATCCATCGGCCATGCCTCCGGCAAAATCTGCACCTTCCGAAGAAAATTAATCCGCCTGCACATCAAAAAAAGCGATGGCTTCATCTGTTTGAACGCAAGATTTAACTAATTGACGTATTTTTTAGTCAATTAACTTTGTTTTTAGTTGAATCTCTCTTCCTTTTTTTATAAATTGAAAAAAATTATAGGAACATGCGTTACTTTACCCTTCTACTTTTGGCCCTGTTTTTTGGGGGTTGTTTGCAGGCACAAGAAACAGATTCTCTCAAAGCGGATACTGAGGCTATTTACAAAGAGGCTCGTCAATATATGAGCGCCTTTCAGATGGGTATTTATCATGCGGACTTGGGCAAGATCCTGGAGAAAGATTACCAATACAAAGCAGCACTAGAACAATACCAGGAAGCTTATGCCTTCACGAACGACCCTGAATATTTGTTTTTCATTGCCAGGACCTCTGATTTGTATTACAAAGACAAGCGAATTGCCCAGAAGTATTACAAGAAATATTTATCAACTCAACATTCCAAATTTAAAGCGTATACAGAGGAAAGGCTGAAGCGTTTGCGCGAAGTCATTCATTTTCAGGTTAAATAATTTAATATGCAGCGACTCACCAAAGCGGAAGAAGAAATCATGCAGATCATCTGGAAGCTTGGTCCTTGTACGGTCAGTGATATACGCAGCTACATCAGCCAACAGCTCGATCAGGCCAGGCCGCCCCACAGCACCATTTCTACTATTGTCAGGATATTGGAAAAGAAAGCATTTCTGGATCACAAAGCATATGGCCGCACTTACGAGTACAGGCCCATCATTACAAAAGACGAATACAGCCGCTTTTCACTAAAAAAACTGGTGGGCGATTACTTTGGAGGAAGTATGCATAAGCTGGTTTCCTTTATGGTGAAAAAGGATGACTTGAGTATAGCAGAATTGAATGAATTATTGGAAAAATTAGATCATTTAAATGAGGAAGAATGATTAGCTATATTTTCAAAGTTAGTATGATATGGGCACTCTGCTATTTTTTTTACTGGGTGCTTTTGCGAAATAATACTTTCTTCCGCTTCAACCGCTACTACTTGCTCGCCACCCTGCTTTTTCCGCTAATAATACCCTTATTACCGTCATGGTATGAAGCTCCGGTGATTATTAAAAATACGATCATAGAGCTCAACACTATTGTCGTTACGGCCGAGCAATCAGCAGGATACAGCGAGATTATATCGGTGAAAGAGGCGGCTCCTTTTACTGCCAAATTCCTTTTATTGGTTGTCTACAGGCTGGGGGTGCTGTTAGTTTTTGCAAGAATGCTGCATGGTTGCTGGCAGATTTTTAGCCTTTATCGATTGAGTGAAGTTAGAAAGGCGGATGGTTATGTCCTTGTGCTAACAGATAAGCTTCATTTACCTTTTTCTTTCTTACAATTTATTTTTTGGAGCCGGGAGTTTCCAATAAATAATGAGAAGGGTAAAACTATGTTGTCGCACGAGAAGGCCCATGTAAGAGCATGGCATAGTATTGATGTGCTTATGGTAGAACTGATCAGTGTGTTGGCCTGGTTTAGCCCGATGATTTATTTGTATAGAAATGCATTTAAGATTAATCACGAATACATGGCGGATGCCATGGTAACTCAAAATAAGAGTATCAAGAAATATGGCCATTTATTGATACAGCAGTCTTTGTCCGGACCACAGATTGCACTTGTCAATTATTTTTTTCATTCACAACTAAAAAAACGTTTGCACATGTTGACAAAGAAACGTTCTTCCAGGACGGGCCTACTGGCTTATTTGCTAGCCATCCCGTTCCTGGCCGGACTAACAATGGCTTTTTCGCCGCAAGCTAATGAGCTTATTTCAAGCGGCGATTCACAGATACTTATCATGCAAAAAGATACTTTCCCGCCAAAGGCAATACATTTTGGTACTGGCGGTATTATTGAAGAGCGTCAGGAATACAAAGGAGAAGTAGCAATTACATTAAATGGTGCTGACTTTTCGGGCGCTGATCGCCCGCTCGTGTTCATCAACGGTTCATTGTATACTCCACCGGCGGATGTTATTGAACTTTCTGTAGATGGGTCAATTACTTTTTTGGATACTGTATCAGCGTTCAAAAAATACGGCATTAAAATAGGAAAAGGCATACTTGAATTGAATGGTAAAGATGTAGAAATAACCAGATCACCAAATTTAGAACCCAATGAGGGGCAGTTACTCTATGAAGGATTAACTGGAAAACAATCAGCTGCAAAAACTATGGAAATATTTAAAATTGTGGATCAAGTGCCACTTTTCGAGGGTTGTGAAAATACCTTGGCCGACTATGAAGATCGCAAACGGTGCTCTGATGAGAAGTTGCTAAATTTCATTCACCAAAATATCGAATATCCGGAATCCTGCAAAGCATCCAACATCGAGGGGACAGTAGTAGCAGAAATAGTCATAAATGCAGAAGGTATGGTTAGTCGGTACAAGATAGCAAGGTCAGTGCATCAAGATATGGATCAGGAGGTCTTACGGGTGATAAAGCAGCTCCCAAGGTGGACCCCCGGCTTGCAGGCAGGAAAACCAGTGGCTGTTGAATTGGCTATACCAGTAAAATTTAAACTCAGAGCGGATAAGCAATCTAAAGACCGATCTAATGCTGCGCTGCCTCCAAATACCTTGGAGTTAAGGGATTTTCAATTAACGCCCAATCCGGCATCAGATCAAATAAAAGTACAATTTTCAGGCAAAGCCCAACCCTTGCGCTTGATGGTGACGTCTTACGAAGGGAAAATGCATATCAACCAGATGTATAACGGGTTTAATGGCTTTTTCAATGAAACGCTGAACCTGGAAAGCCTGTCCCAGGGCCCCTATTTGCTGATGATTGGCCAGGAAGGCAAGATTTTTGCTCAGCCATTTGTAATACAGTAATACAACAGTGAATTTATTTTTTATGAATAAGAAGTGATAACCGGGCGGAATAGTTTTTTGATACTTGAAAGGTGAAAAATGTTAAAAAGTATCCTTGATGAGTTATTCCTGCTTGGTTATCTTCCTTTCTTTACAACAGGTCTTTTACCTAAAAATACCATCTGGCAAGTGATTGTACGGCTAGGTTTGGGGATTATTCCCGGTCCTGAAACGGGGTGAGCACAGAACTCATATAGTATTTTCGAAAGGATTGATTCACAGCGTACCCTTTCCACCATTTATCCACCTGGAAATATTGAAAGATTTGGTAAATAGGTTCCTGAGCGTATTCTTCCTCAATGGTATCCCGGGTTTTTTGGCTAATCAGCAGGGGCTCTGTTTCTGCCTTTAGGAGAGATTTTTGCCACTCAATAATCACTTTTAGTATGGAGTGGTCGTGAGGAGCAAATCTTTGTTTACGCTTAATTTTTATTACGCTGTTTCTAAGAGAATGAAGGTCATTAGCAGAGTGATGAATCATCAGCTCCAGACAAAACAACAGCGTTTCATTGTTTTTGATGACATCGGTGTCTGCTCCCTGAGCTAAATGAAGAAAGTGGTAAGCCCGTTGATAATTTTCGTTGATCAGCTCCGCCAGAAGGATAAAGATAAAGTTAAAAAATGTGATGCGGTGCTTCATCAAATTGTATTCCACAGCAAAAGACTCAATGAAATACCCGTATTTTTCTAAAATAGTTTGATAGGCTCCGCGATCTAGTAAAATTTTAAGATCAGAAAAATAAAAATACATCAATTGGGGCTTCTCATGAGGTGTCTTTTGATGAATAAAGGTTTCTGCTTCTGATATAGCTTGCTGAACTTCGTTATAGCGTTGGTTTTCGAGGCAGTAATTGGTGTAATTTCTCAGTACGGCCAGGTATTCAAAGGTCAACTTCTCCTTAAAATGAGGAAATGTATTAAACAACTCTACATTTTGTTTTCTTGCTTCAAACTCCGGCTCTGGGTTGCCTAACCTCCTGTGAATAAGTGCGTTGGTGATATTTGCTGATAATTGTGCTCTAAAAGAAGTGTTGCTGTCCTGTAAATCTAATTTATGGCTCAAAAAATGATTAAGCCACTGTATCTCATTGTCCTCCAGAGGAGTAAAGATGTATTTCTTCTGGTGGTCAAGCATTTGATGGCCGATGCGAGTCAGCTCAATCTGCCGATCGAGTTTCGAAATATTTTCTTGTAAGTTTTGAAATATAGGATGCTCACTGATACCTTGTTTGTCTATTGATAAGCTCAAAAGACGTATTTCCAGGTAAGAGATTTCTATCAGATATGTAAATTCCTCGTACTTATGGGCTAACTTTTTGATTTTGGCCAGGTGGTCCTCAGCCATATCATTTAGCTGTTTGGACATCAGCAGCTCTACCTCTTCCAGGCCATATCTGATCTTACTCAGTATGGTTTTTTTATATCTATAGCTGGTCAAAGACTTTAGGAGTCGCTCCTGTAGCCTGATTTTGAATACTTTGAGGTGCTCAGAAATATTATCAGGTAGTGCCTGACGCAGCTCATTTTCATCGTATTCCTCAATAGCGTTAAGCTTATTGAAAAGGATCGTCAGGGCATTAGTGGTACTTCCATAATGCACTTTAAAGTATCGCTTTTCAGCTGGCGTCATTGATTTTACAATGCGAAAGAGTTTTTCTTTAGGTATATTCAAAACCTGATCTAATTTAAAAAGTAAACTAAAAAGTTTTTTGGTTAAAAAAATAAGTAATTGCTAATCAGTGATTTGGTGAAAGTAGAGCTGCTTCAAAATGGCTTAATTTGGTGGTTGTAGCCACGTTAAACTGTTTACTTTTGCAAAAATATGAATTTGCAAGTTTAAATGTAAGTTCTTTAATTAAAGAAAATTTGATGAGAATATCCAACCTATGAGAAATTCTATCAAATGTAACAATAAACACAAAAATGGAAGAGGCAGTCTCCATGATCTTTTGGCCTAAAAGTTAAGTTATTTTTATCAAAGTGTTAATCGGAGATCTAAAAGGCAAAAAGGTACTGTGAGATTCCCTCTTTTTTCTCGCCTGATGTTATTTTTTGAATTATTTTTGAATTATTCGAACAAAGCCGCAAGGAAAGGCCTTTATTTATGGATAAAGCAAAAGGGTAAGCAGCTTATATCCATCCGGCAACAGAATAGTTTACACGTCCAAATGGAATCAACAGAACAAAAACCAACATACATGGTCAAATCCCTGAATTCAATTAAAGCACCTATTGAGCGGGAATTGAAGGATTTTGAAAAGCGCTTCAAAGTGCTGATGCAAAGCCAGGTGCCACTGTTGGATCGGATTATGTACTACATCGTACGCCGGAAAGGAAAGCAAGTTAGGCCTATGTTTGTATTTTTATCGGCTCAGGTCTGTGGCAAAGTAGTCGATGCTACCCACCGGGCTGCTTCTTATATTGAACTCTTACACACCGCAACACTGGTACACGACGATGTGGTGGATGATTCTAACCTAAGGCGTGGCTTCTTTTCTATAAATGCGTTGTGGAAAAATAAAATCGCCGTCCTGGTCGGTGATTTCCTGTTGTCTAAAGGCTTTTTACTTACGCTAAAATATAAGGAATATCGGTTGTTGGAGATCGTATCTGAAGCCATCAAAGCAATGAGCGAAGGAGAGCTTCTACAAATAGAAAAGGCAAGAAGACTGGATATCGAGGAAGATATCTACTACGAAATTATCCGACAAAAGACAGCATCCCTGATTTCTTCCGCCTGTAAGGCTGGTGCTTCTTCCAGTACACATGATGAAGAAGCAATCCAGAAAATGGGTTTGTTTGGTGAAAAAATAGGCCTGGCCTTTCAAATTCGTGATGATCTCTTCGACTACGGTACTCAGGATGTCGGCAAACCGCTCGGTATAGATATTAAAGAAAAGAAGATGACCCTTCCTTTAATTTATGCCCTAAAGCAGGCAGATAGAAGAACTAAGCGAAACATCATCAATATCGTTAGAAGGCATAGCGACAAACCCGATAAGGTGCGTGAGGTGATAGATTTCGTAAAAGAAAGCGGCGGACTGGAATATACTGAAAAGAAAATGTATCAATTTAGGGAAGAAGCCTTTGAGATACTCGATTCTTTTCCGTCCTCTGAATCGAGAGAAGCACTGCGAGACCTTGTAATTTATGTAACAGAACGAAAGAAATAGTTAATATTCCATCGTTAACGATCCGGTGGCAATGCCGGACGATCGTCACCAGGCTCACTACGCACAGAAGTATTCTTGAAACGTTCCCGGCTGTTGCGGTCTCGCTGTAGTGATTCTACGAGTACGACTTTATCATCCAACACTTCTATTACTTTTACCTTAGCACCTCTTGGTAGCTCCTGTCCAGCGGTGATCGCTTCCATCTGAATTCGGTTTCTGTCGATGTTCAGGTGTATTTTCCCAAAGCCATTTCTGTGAGGCGGTATCGGGCGAGTAACCTTCCCTGTGGATGCCAGCATGGAATCAGGCGTCTTTTTCTTGTACCTGGCTCCAATATCAGGATAGAGCCATCTGTGAAATGCTACTCCGGCGATACCTGCAGCACTGCTATACAGTATGATTTGGAGTATGTCTTCCGTCAAAAGAGCATATAGTAAACTTCCCACCCATCCTAACAGGGTGAAGAAAGTCAGTATAAGATATGTGGCCAAAGTCTTCCTGGAGTCTTTCTTATGGTCCGGTGTAGAGTCGTAGCCAAGTGTATTAAGAATTAACAAAATGACCCAAAGGGTACTCGATACAATCGCAATACTCAGAAAGATTTGCTGCCCCACTTCCAACGAATTCCACCATGTCGCAAATAAATGTATAGGCATAATTTGAATATTCAAATATAAGTAGCTTTAGGTTTATTGCACTTTTGGTATGGATGCCCCATCGACAAGCCGACCTGCCAATCAGGAGAAACTGTTTTAAAAATTAAAAATATAAATTGAAAGCCTCATAAGTAAATGGGATCGACAAAAGTTAGAGGATTATCGGCCAAATTTCAGGCTGAAGGTCAATTTTAGAAATTTTTAATGTATTACAAGTAGAAGTTTGGTGTTCAAATCTTCTTACCTTTACCCCGGTAAATGAGCACAAAGCGATTGTTTTTAATTAATGCAAAATTCTATTGGGTCCGATGCAAATTACAGAGGTGAAGCTCTTTTCCGGTGATAAGTCTCATTATCTTGCCGAAAAGATAGCAGATTTTTATGGTGATGATCTTGGAGATATTCAACTTAACAGATTTAGTGATGGCGAAATGCAACCTGTTATCAATGAATCGGTGAGAGGTGCTTATGTTTTTTTTATTCAATCTACTTATCCGCCCGCCGAAAATATCATGGAGCTGTTATTGATGATCGATGCTGCCAGTAGGGCTTCAGCAGGCTATATCACCGCTGTTATTCCCTACTTCGGCTATGCCAGACAAGACCGGAAGGATAAACCCCGCGTTCCTATTTCTTCCAAACTTATTGCTAATTTATTACAGGCCGCAGGGGCCAACCGGGTGATGACCCTTGATTTTCACGCTCCTCAAATCCAGGGCTTTTTTGATATCCCCGTTGATCACCTGAAGAGTGAGGCTATTTACATTCCTTATTTGCAGGATCAGAATCTGTCAAACGTTACTTTTGCCTCTCCCGATGTAGGAGGAGTAAAACGCGCACGCCTGTATTCCAAATTTTTTAACAGAAACCTGGTGATTTGTGATAAATATCGGGAGGCCGCTAATGTGGTCTCTAAAATGACCGTGATCGGTGATGTGTCAGGTGCTGATGTTATACTCGTTGATGATCTGGTCGATACGGCCGGGACTTTATCTAGGGCAGCTGAAATCCTTATAGAGAAAGGCGCTAAAAGTGTAAGAGCGCTTTGTACACACCCGGTTTTATCCGGCAATGCTTACGAAATTATCGAAAATTCCAAACTAGAGGAGGTATTGGTATGTGATACTATTCCCCTCAAAAAGCAGTCTCCTAAAATTCGCACTTTGTCCACCGCCAAGCTCTTTGCCAGGGCTATCCGCAATACACACGAGCACAGGTCTATTTCTGCCTTGTTTGTGGAAGGATAGAGAAAGCATTAGCTAAAAATAAAATCTGACTATATAGGGTGTGGAGTAGATAAATTATTTGGAGAAGTTTATAGCTTATTTACAGATAAATCCTTACATTTGCACACCATTTGAAAGATACGTGATAGTAAGCATTCATTAAAGAGAAATTTTTTAAGATGGAAATCGTAACAGTAAAAGGTGAGGTAAGAAAAGAATTTGGTAAAAAAGCTACCAAAGCTATAAGAGGTGCAAAAAGAATACCATGCGTTTTGTATGGAGTAGATTCTTTGATTCATTTCACTACCACTTTGAAAGATGTAAAAACACTCATCTACACTCCTGACTTTAAGTTAGCTGAAGTTGAGGTAGATGGTCAAAAATATAGAAGTATCATTAAAGATATTCAGTGGCATCCCGTTACTGATGAAATTATCCATATTGATTTTCTTAAGCTTATTGAAGGGCATTCCGTTAAGTTGGAGGTACCCGTACGCTTCGTTGGTGTTTCGCCCGGTGTAAAGGCAGGAGGTAAGCTACAACAGAAAGTACGCCGTGTAAAGATTAAAACAGTGCCCGAGCATATGGTGTCGGAGTTGGAACTAGATATTTCTAAAATGGAGCTGGGTCAATCCATCCGTGTAAGAGATATCAAGGTCAATGAAAATATTGAAATTATTCAGCAACCCGGTACACCGGTAGCTACTGTTGAAATTCCACGTGCATTGCGTTCAGCTGCCTCTGCAGCCGCAAAAGAGGTGAAGTAGTTTTGATCTATACAGGTATACCACCAAAAAGCTGAAAAGATGTCATTATCCTTTCAGCTTTCTGTTTGTTAGCGCTTCCCCAGCTCTTTCCCATCCGCTATTTTCCCAATAGGAGTTTGATAGTCAACCCGCCCAGAGCTTTCATGTTTGCAGCCAAAGCAGTAAATTCACCAAAGCCAGAGGGGAAAAGGCCAGAACACCAGTCAGTATATGCTTGCTGATTCCGGGTTGATAAATTTTGAGGTTGAATAATTTTCCTTTTCATAAACCTAATGGTCACAGAATTTGAAAAAATTGAAAGCTCATGTCTATGCTTAAAGTATCCACCATCCAAGCTGCTCTAACCTGGGAAGACCACAACGCCAACCTAAATAACTTTGATCGATTAATCAGCTCGGTAGGAACAAGTAGTGATATCATTGTTTTGCCCGAAATGTTTTCCACCGCTTATACCATGAAGCCACATAAGGTAGCTCAGTTTGCCGACCAGACGATTGAATGGATGAGAAATAAAGCTGCATCTCTTGAATCCGTTATTACCGGAAGTATAGTGGCACAGGATAATAATCAGTATTTTAATCGGTTGATATGGATGCCGCCCTCCGGCAAATGGGGGATGTATGATAAGCGGCACCTTTTTGGAATGGCCGGAGAAGACAAAGTCTATGCGCCAGGTACATCGCGTGCCGTTTTTGAATATAAAGGATGGCGAATATTACCTCTTATCTGCTATGACTTGCGATTCCCGGTGTGGAGTAGATATCAGGAAGATTATGATATGCTTATTTATATAGCTAACTGGCCGGTGGCTCGTGTGGCCGCCTGGAAAACATTGCTTCAGGCCAGAGCTATTGAAAACCAATGCTATACAGTAGGAGTCAACAGAGTGGGAGAAGACCAAAACAACTTCCGGTACTCCGGTTCTTCTTGTGTGATCGACTATAGTGGCGAACCTATATACATGGCATCTAATCAGGAACAATGCGCCGTATCAGTGCTGGAAAAAGAAAAGCAAGATCGTTTTCGAGCTAAACTTCCCTTCCTAAAGGATAGAGATCATTTTAAGTTTTAATGGATTCCTAACAAGGCTTTAGTGGATTGTAACGTTTTAAAAGCTAATCTTTGTTCTGGCTTTTTTTATGCCCTTAGCCAATGTTACGAAAAAAAAGCGCTTCTTCTGTATCCATGAGCCTTTACCCTCAGTGGAAACCCCACATGCTTAAACAACTTCAGTACATGTGGTGTGGATTACATTTTTATAGATAAAATTATCTGATTCAGATATGATAAAAATAGATGCATAAATTACTGTCTGTTAAATTTGTAAATCATAGGAAATAAAGGCAAAGCTTGTCCTTATTTCAGCCCAAATAAATCTTTTTTACTTAACTAAAAATTATGCCATGCATCCGTTGAAACAAGTTCTGTCACTTTTGCTATTATTCAGTTTAGTCAGCTCTTGCTCTTTCAGGACCGTCAATGCAACTACGAGTACCGATAGCTCAGGGCGTATCAGTAAGGAAGATCAATTAAGAAATGATATTGTCCTGTACGCTGAGCAATATATCGGCTCCCCCTACCTATACGCCAGTAGAGATCCCCGGAAGGGCTTCGACTGCTCCGGGTTCACTTATTTTGTAATGAAGAACTTTGATATTCCTTTGACACCCAGTTCCAGAGCTCAGGAAAATGAGGGGCGGGCCATCAAAATCAATGAAGTCAAACCCGGCGATTTGATTTTTTTCCGTCGAAAAAAGAACGGCCGGGTATTCCATGTTTCTTTAGTTTATGCAAATGATCCAGATGGGATTAAAGTTATTCACAGCACAAACAGAGGCGTGGTTTTGGATAATATTACCCAAAACTCTTATTGGGGACCCAAAATCTCTACCGCCCGCAATGTTGTCAGTAGATAATTTTGCGCTATATCAATCCTCGCTTTCGTATAATTATCAAAAAACAGCACATCAAGAAAACGGCAATACTGGCGCCTAGCTGCACCCATAATTGTTGTCGTTTTCTTATTCTACTTTCTATATAGTAAGGGTTTGCCGCACAGGGTGTCCCGTTTCCAAACCTCAAGATCCAATTGTCGGGGTCTCCATTGTCCAAATCTGGTAGTAGTAGGTTTAAGGTAAAGGAAGAATCCAAAGGTTCCATACTGTAAGCCACACTATCAACCATGGCATTGAGGTTAGCATAAAGCCCTATTCTTTCTCTTACCTTATTCAGACCAAAGGGCATGCCACCAATGATATTATAAGCATTGGGATATACTTCAAAAAAATCATTGACGTCTTCACAGATGATGAGATAATCCCTGGGAGGAATAACTGCCCGTGGAAGTTGAAATTGGTGTTTACTATCCGTTAATACCCAATCTTGTAGGTTAACGGTGGCATCACTATTGTTGTAGATCTCCAGCCAATCTCCGGCCCGGCCGCTTTTAGGACTAATTTCATTGATAATGACTTCACCGGCTAAAGGATGGGTATACGGTACAAAAACAGCTCTAATCTGATAGCGTTCTTTATCGAGTTTTAGGGTGAATTCCTGTGCACTATTCATGACCTTCACGCCTTCCCAGTGAGAAAACTTATAGCCGTAGTTGGGAACTGCCTTCAGGTTGATAGGGTAGTTTTCAAAATACCGACCCTGAAATTCTTTCTCCCTGATCTTTATCATATTATTGATAATTATGTAGCCACCACTGGTCGCCTCTGCTTTTAAATATCTGGCTGCACCAGTATTAAATCGCTCTTCCAAAAACTGCCAAATGTACTGAGGCCTGTTCCGGGCAAAAGTTCTCAACACTTGCACCTCTCTCTCCCAGGTTTGCTTGCTGAGGTTCCAACGCTCCAGATGGCGGTCGATCTCTGGTAAATAAAGGGTATAAAACTTGTCAATTTGAGCTTCGACTTTCTGGGCTTTAAAAGAAGTATTCAGGTGATCAGCAAAGTTATTGACAAAAGCACTCTCAAACTGTGGGTTTTCTAAAAGCTTGCGCAAAATAAAGGTACTCCACGGCGGATTAGGCCAGGAAGGCCCATCTTCGGCAGTATGAAAGTCGAGCGTATTAAGCTTGTAAGCTTCTTTATCGTGAAGGCCAAAGCCCCAGTCTGTATCAAATAGAATCCAGCGCCAGCGGCCCGCACGGCTTCTGGGGCGCCAAAACTTGATGTTACCTCCTGCGTCTCTATTGTCAAAATAGATTTGAGCAATCTGATGCCGTCGGTAGTTGTCGATTTCCATCATAGTGTCCAGACGCTGATAATTGATGGAGTCTTTGAGGCTGTTTTGCTCCAAAAAAGTTAGCAAGTCCCGATAATGCTGCGTAGATCCTTTTTTGAGCGTCATATAGTGCTCGATCAGATCAATATTGTCTTCATCGATGCCGGCGTGATCTTCAATAAAATACTTGTTAACTTTTTCTCTGATATTATAAATACCCCAATACCTGCCGTTGATGTAGACATGGGCTGGCCTACTATCTTGTTTTTCAATATCCCAGTGATCAACCAGAGAGGTCATTAGGGCATCCCTGAAGTGGGTTTTTCCAAAATCGCCCCCTGAATTTCTCAGCACCAAAAACTTAAAAGATTTAAGGCCTTCCTTGCCGAAAAACTTATGTTTAATACGCTTCTTTCCGTATTGGTCTCTGGCTACAATGGCCAGGGATTTCTGAGGCCAAAGTCGGCTCATTCCGCCAAAAAGCCGCATGCCGCATTCACTGTTAAATACAGACCGACCCTCTTCGTCAAAGATCTCCCCGTGGATCAGTATTTCTCTTCGGCTCCAAAAGTTGGCACCGGGCTTGGCATACAGCGAGTCCACGGCATTGGCCCCCATCATAAACAATCCCTGCTCAGGGTCGAATAGCAGACTCGGATTAAGGCTCAAAGAAACAGTAGGAAAGTTGCGACTATATGGTTCGCGGATCAAATAGGTATGTGCCTGAACCTGACTACGCAAGGTATCCCTTTGGGCTACTGCCCTGATAACCATGGTAGAGTCGATAGCTATAGGCCCCTGAAAAACCTCAGAAGTCTCATCGGGTAAGCTTCCATCTGTTGTGTAGTAGATGATATCACCAGTTGATAAGAGCGTAAGCTCGATTGGTTGTGTATAATATCCGCCCTGAATAGAGAATTCCAACTCAGGCTCGTTGGAAGGTATTAGCTGTTGTACGTACTGAGCATACCCCTGGTGAATACCAAAACTAAAAAAGACCACGATAATATAGCGCAAGATGTTCAACACCTAAAACAGATTTTGAAAATGATCAATTCGGTTTCCAATCGAGGGAAATAACTTTTATTTGCTACCGCAATGACAGGCGATAGTCGCAAAGAAAGAGGAATGATCAGAATTTTGCAGCGGGTAGGTGATTATTTCTTTATTTATAAAATAACTCACATACAAGCTAAAGCGTGTTCGAAATAGAAAGCTTTTTTTAATTTTACCTTTCTTTTAGGGTGTAAAATAAAAAAGCATATGTTCTCCTATCTAAGCCGATTCCTATTAAAAGTTTTGGGGTGGAAAATTACAGGTCTTTTTCCTGAAGAGGTAAAGAAGCTTATTGTTGTTGTAGTTCCTCATACCTCCAATTGGGATTTCCCTCTGGGAATACTTGTACGGAATAGTATAAAAAAGGATATAAAATTTTTGGCAAAATCCTCACTTTTCAAACCAGCCTACGGATGGCTATTCAAGGCTTTGGGAGGTTATCCTGTAGACCGGAGCAAGAGTACCAATACAGTGGATGCCGTTAAGGAGATATTTGACAGGCATGAAGTCTTCAGAATAGCCATAGCGCCTGAAGGAACCCGCAAAAAGGTAGATCGCCTGAAAACCGGGTTTTACTATATGGCATTAGCGGCTGAAGTACCTATCTTGCTAACAAAATTTGACTACAAAAATAAGGAAGTGAACTTTGGGCTACTTTATTGCCCTACAGGCGATAAAGATCAGGATTTTGAGGTGATTCATAATTTTTTCAGGGGTACCCAAGGAAAAAGACTCGAAAGAAGTTTCTTACTGGACCGCTAAGCTCAAAGCAGGGCCGGGCGTTGTGAAATTTCATGGTAGCAAATTACCTCTTCAGTGAAGTAGTGGGCAACCATACTTTTACGAGTGCGCTCAGGGTCTAGAATTGGACTTCCGCCGTGTAACAAATTTGCGTGCCAAATGAATACATCCCCTTGACGCCCGGTAAAGAGCTGTTTTTTGAGGCCTTTCTCCTCAATGAGCTTTTGAATGGCATCTTCATAATGCTTATTGCTTTGCTTGCCAATGCGATACCTGGTATTCCCTGAATCATAGTTCGGGCACATCAGATAGGGAAGGCGATGGCTTCCGGGGTAGTAGTGAATCGTACCATTTTCCGGGCTTACATCTTCCAGAGCAGTCCACGCTGCTATCAGATAGCCCTCAGGGTAGGTCGTCATGTGGATAGAATCAGAATGAGAACGCTGTTCACTCCCCTGGATGAAATTGATGGTTTGAAATGGAATGACTTTTTTTCCCAACAAAAAACTATAAATCTGAAGTAGCTTTTCATTGCGAAAAAATTGCCGGTTGATGTAATCGGAATCTTTAAAGGCTTCCATCATTTTGCGGCCGGTATAATTGAAATCAATGGTAGCAGTACTTCTCAGGCGGTCTATCTCTGCATTGTATTGATCTACTTCTTCATCAGCGTAAAAGCCTTTAAGTATCATGTAGCCTTCCTCAATAAAACGGATCATCTCCTGCTGAATACGAGCGTCGAATTGCTGAAAGCCCGGATGTTCTTTTAGGTGTTGAGTAGCATTCTCCTGATCAAGCCAGGGTATATCGGGGTGTTTTTCCGGAAAAGAATGGCTGCCAATGGGTGCCAGGATACTCCTGTTGAGGCCATATTTTTTGTACAACGCTTTATTGTGTTGTAACCCTGATCGGTTCAACCAGCTGTTGATTGCATAAACGGCTTTGAGTTCGCGAAGCCATCCGGTATTTTTTTTGAATATCTTGCCAAGGGAAATCATATAGTTACTTTTTGAGTAGTGGAGGGGTATTGATTTAGATATAGCTTACCAGCAATTTTCATTCATATTTAACAACTAAATCGTAATTTGCATTTCTTCTCAAATTTATCAAAACAGTATGTATAGCCAAGAAGATCAGAAGCGATTTTTTGAACAATCAAAGCAGTATTTGGAAGAAGGCTCCGTGGTTCATCAACAGACGGCAAAAGAAAAGATAGAAGAACTCCGCCAGCTCATTGTTTATCATGAGTGGCGCTACTATATCCTGAACGATCCTTTACTGAGTGATTTTGAATACGATTCGCTTTTTAAGTTACTGGAAAAATTAGAAGAAGAACATCCGGAGTATCTTTCATCCGAGTCCCCTACCCAGAGAGTCTCCAATGACCTGACTTCTGATTTTCAGTCGGTGGATCATCTCTTACCGATGTTATCTCTGGGTAATTCTTACAACGCTGAAGATCTCAAGGATTGGGATGAGCAAATAAAGCGCCTGCTCAATATGGATGCTTCTGTGCCTTTGGAATATTCCGTGGAGCCCAAATTTGACGGAGGCAGCATAGCATTGGTATACGAAGAAGATCGATTAGTGAGGGCGGCCACCAGAGGTAATGGCGTGCAGGGAGAAAAAATAACCAATAATGCCCGGGTAATTCGCTCGGTTCCCCTGTCAGCGCAGTTCTCAGAGAAAGGGATTCAAAAAGTAGAACTAAGAGGAGAGGTATTGATTCGAAAAGATATTTTCCAAAAAATAAATAAACAACGAGAAAAAGAAGGTCTTTCTCTCTTTGCCAATGCTCGGAATACCGCTGCAGGAGGGCTGCGGATGAAAGACCCCAAGGAAGTAGACCGAAGGGGACTGGAAGCTTTTATTTATACACTTGCCTTTGCGGTTGATGAAAACGGTAACAATAAAATTGATCAGTTCAGGACACACTATGAAAGTTTGGAGTACATGGAATCTCTGGGCTTTAAAGTACCCAGGCAGGAGCGTAAGTTGTGTAAAAATATCAATGAAGCTATTGCTTTTTGTCAGGCATGGGAAGAAAAGCGGGAGGCTTATCCCTATGAGATTGATGGAATGGTGGTAAAATTAAATGATCGGGTATTGCAGGAAAGGGCTGGGTATACTGCTCATCACCCGCGTTGGGCGATTGCCTACAAATTCAAAGCCAAGCAGGCGACTTCCCGCTTGGTCAATGTGGAATATCAGGTGGGTAAAATTGGATCGATCACTCCGGTAGCTAAAATTGAACCGGTACAACTGGCTGGCGTAACTGTTTCTTCTATTTCTCTGCACAATGAGGATTTTATTAAAACAAAAGATCTAAGGCTGGGAGATATGGTTCTGGTAGAACGGGCCGGTGATGTGATTCCATACATTGTAAAAGCTCTTGATGACCTTAGAGACGGTAGTGAAGAGTCAATAGTGTTCCCGGAATTTTGTCCCGTTAACTATACGGATACGCCAGTGGAATTGGTAAGAGAGGAAGGCGAAGCGGCATGGCGTTGTCCAAATTGTGTCTGTGGGGTACAGGATTTACAACGTATTATTTTTCATGTTTCTAAAACTGCCATGGACATTGATGGATTAGGAAAATCTATCATTGAACGCTTTTATGAGTTGGGATGGCTACGCAGTATTGCTGATGTTTATAGACTAGACTACGAGGCTATCGAACAGCTGGAAGGTTTTGGAAAAAAATCAGTAGATAATCTAAAGGCCTCCATTGAAAAGGCCAAAAATAATCCGGTACATCGATTGTTACACAGCCTAAGTATTCATCATTTAGGACAAAAAGCATCCAAACTCCTGGCTGCCGAAATAGATCATGTGATGGAGCTTAAAGATTGGACTGCCGAACAATTTACTAATCTGAAAGACATTGGCCCGGTGGTTGCGCAAAGCATTGCTGACTTTTTTCATCAACCCCAAAATATTGCATTATTAAAAGAGATGGAAGAGTTGGGGGTAAATATGAAGCCCAACGAGGAGGACCAACCGAAGCTTGCTGTTACCGATGGGCCATTATTTGGCAAAACGATTTTATTTACCGGATCGCTGCAAACTATGAGTCGAAAAGAGGCTCAGCAGAAGGCAGAAGCTGCCGGAGCAAAAAATATCAGTGCAGTAAGCAAGAATCTCGATGTTTTGGTAGTGGGCGAAAAAGCAGGTTCTAAATTAAAGAAAGCCAGAGAACTGGGTAGTGTGCAAATACTGACAGAGGATGCATTTGCACAACTTATTGGATAAAAAGAACTTACCAGTTTTCCTCAAGTACCCGTCTGGCCTTGTCGCCCAGTTTAGGATCATCCTTGAGGCCCGATAGTAAGGCATTGGCTTTTTTTCTATTACCGTTTTGTGCATAAATCAAGGCCATTAGCCACTGTCGGTCGCTGAAAAGGCTAGAATATTTATCGATATATTCCAGCGTTTGTTGTGCATTATCGACCTGTTGGGTGGCTAGCTGCGCATTGGCTTTGTAAAAAAGCCACATCATGCGCTCCTTATCATCCAGGGAATTGGGCAAAATAACATCAAAAAGTACAATTGCTTGTTCGTAGTTTTTCTGCTGGTAGAGCCTTACCGCTTGTTGTCTAATATTTGATGCCGCAAACTCAGGGTCGCCGGAAGGATAGGGATTGCTGGTTGGTTCGAAGTATTTTCCAATAAAATCAGTAGAGGTTTTCTTTTCACAGGCCTGAAAAGAAAATAAAAGACTGAATATAAGCAATGCAAAAATGTGGTGATTGGTATCATTCATGAGCAGAAAGCTTTGTGGTGGGTAGAAAAGCAAAGAGATGAACACTGCCGTTCATCTCTTTGCTTCAGTATAAAAATTCAAGACTTAGGCAGCGGCCAGGTCTCTACGAATTTTATTCAAAGCAGAGCCTGCTGTTACCCAGTCAATCTGCGCTTGATTATAAGTATGGGTTACTTCAAACTCATCAGTTGACCCATCTTTGTGCTTGAGTACTATTTTCATGTTTTTCCCCGGTGTCATTTCGTCGAGGCCTAGTACGTCAATTTTATCATCCTGACGGATTTTATCATAATCATCGGGATTGACAAAAGTGAATGCCAGCATTCCCTGCTTCTTCAGGTTAGTTTCGTGAATTCTGGCAAAAGATTTTACAACTACCACTTTTACGCCCAGGTGACGAGGCTCCATAGCTGCGTGTTCGCGAGAAGAACCTTCGCCGTAATTATCTTCGCCAAAAACTATTGTACTGATACCAGCAGCTTTATATTTTCTTGCTGAATCGGGTACTGGTAAAAACTCCGCTTCATCTTTATTATCCACGTAGTTGGCTACATTATTGGTATCGTCATTGAAGTAATTGACAGCACCAATAAAGCAGTTATTGGAAATATTTTCAAGGTGACCTCTATACTTCAGCCATGGGCCAGCCATAGAAATATGATCCGTTGTACACTTGCCTTTTGCTTTGATCAAAATGCGCATATCTGTCAATTGATCATTAGTGATAGGCTCGAATGGTGTCAAAAGCTGCAAACGGTTAGATTCCGGATCCACCTGTACTTCCATATGACTTCCGTCGGATTCCGGATTGATGAACCCGGCATCTTTTACATCGAATCCTCTGGGAGGTAATTCTACGCCTACTGGCGGGTCTAATTTTACATCTTCTCCATCTTCATTTTTCAATGTATCGGTTAGCGGATTAAATGTCAAATCACCGGCAATAGACATAGCTGTTACAATTTCGGGAGAAGCGACAAAAGCCCGTGTTTGAGGGTTACCATCATTACGCTTAGAGAAATTTCTATTGAATGAAGTAATGATAGAGTTGGCGCGACTGGGGTCATCGGTATGACGAGCCCACTGCCCAATACAGGGGCCACAGGCATTGGCCAGTACTACACCACCAATGTCCTCAAAGTTATTCAGTAGGCCATCTCTTTCGACAGTATAGCGAATTTGCTCAGATCCTGGCGTAACAGTAAATTCTGACTTTACCCTCAACTTTTTAGCCATTGCTTGCTTAGCCAGTGAGGCTGCTCTGTCCAGGTCTTCATAAGAAGAATTAGTACAAGAACCGATCAGTCCGACTTCCAGCTTTTGGGGATAGTTATTTTCCTTTACGGCTGCGGCAAACTTAGAAATAGGCCAGGCCAGGTCCGGTGTGTACGGACCATTTATGTGTGGTTCAAGTGTAGAAAGGTCAATCTCTACCACTTTATCAAAGTATTGTTCAGGATTCTCGTAGCATTCCGCATCACCGGTTAGGTATTCGGCGATGCCATCGGCCAATTGGGCGACTTCTGCACGCTGTGTAGCTTCCAGGTAGCGCTTCATAGAGTCGTCGTATCCAAACGTGGAGGTAGTGGCACCAATTTCGGCTCCCATATTACAAATTGTTCCCTTACCGGTACAGGAAAGAGAACGGGCGCCGGGACCAAAATACTCAACAATAGCTCCGGTACCCCCCTTTACGGTAAGGATTCCGGCAACTTTGAGAATGACATCTTTTGAGGATGTCCAGCCATTCATTTTGCCGGTTAGTTTTACACCGATCAATTTAGGCATCTTTAGTTCCCATGGCATGCCAGCCATTACATCAACTGCATCGGCACCACCTACGCCGATAGCTACCATACCCAGACCGCCGGCATTGGGCGTGTGAGAGTCTGTACCGATCATCATTCCACCGGGGAAGGCATAGTTTTCGAGAACGATTTGGTGGATAATTCCTGCACCTGGCTTCCAGAAGCCAATGCCGTACTTTCTGGATACAGAGGCTAGAAAGTCATAAACTTCATTGTTGGTATTGAGGGCCACCTGTAAGTCTTTTTCGGCGCCTACTTCGGCTTGTATCAAGTGATCACAGTGTACAGTTGAAGGCACTGCTGCCTTGTCGCGGCCTGCCATCATAAACTGCAGCAAAGCCATCTGGGCTGTTGCATCTTGCATAGCAACGCGATCTGGTGCAAAAAAAACATAATCACCGCCTCGCTTATAGGCTTGTAATGGAGATTCTGGATGGAGGTGGGCATAGAGGATTTTTTCAGAAAGGGTCAGTGGTTTGCCAAGTACTCTCTTGGCTTCATCCACTTTGCCGGCAAAAGATCCGTAAAAGGAGCTTAACATATCAATATCGAATGGCATAGTAAGAAACTTATTTAATGTTGGTAAATGTTTTTGTTAAAATTTTTCCAGTAGCCAAATGTACAAATTTTAGTGAATTTATAAATTTCCGAAATTCCTGCAAGCGTCACTAATCTATGAGTTTGTACGAATTCAAGACTTCTGTAGGCTACTTTCTTTAATAAAAAGTTGACGAAAAATACAATTGTTCATAAAGGGCTTTTCTTTTGGGTATGAAAGCCGGTAGCGTATAATTTTATTTGGTATACTAGGGAATTTAAGAAAAAAAAACAACTGATCTAAAATTTACTGGAATAAGCTCCGTTTATGAAGTGTATGTTAGACGACCAAATCCGCCGGAAAAAAATTAATAAAAATGGAACCCTCTTTTAATTCCTCTCGTTAAAAACAGTGTTTATACAATAAAACTCGACATTCTCAAAACGTCCTGGTAATTCGGCAAAAGAGAAGCTCTAAATCCCGTATTCTGTTTAGAAGCGCTCATCAAATTGCCAATTAGAATAATCAATTGGGTAAGCAAAAAAACCGTACTGCCATAAATGGTCTGTACTGCATTTGTATGCAGTACAGCCAGCTTCATTCGGCTAATTAAACATTTGTTAAGGCCGTTACTTTTTGGTTTTTCGAAAAGTCAAAAGAAGGAATGGTATGCAAAGAGAACATATTCACATAAAAAATCAACGTCCCATGCAACATACAACAATCAAAAAAAATCGCCCAATACAATTGGACAGGTTGAAGCGGATTCCCGCTCTGATAACAAATCAGCTAACTACTTTTTACAAACATTTTAGAGACAAGTATACTGCTTTATTTTGGGCATTGGTCTTTTCATTGCTCTTCTCAAGTGTTGCTGCGCTCCTGGCAGGCAGTTTGATGCTGGCTATTTCCATGGGGGTTTACGGCAACTTACCGGATCGTCAGGCTTTGGCCAACGTTACTATTTATCAGGGGTCAGAAGTATTGGCATCAGATGAAACAGTGCTGGGTCGATACTATATTGAAAACAGAAGTAATGTAAAATTTGAAGATATTTCTGATCATTTCATCAATGCCCTAATTGCCACTGAAGATGCTCGTTTTTTTCTTCACGGAGGAGTGGATGTACGTTCCTGGTTCCGTGTATTTGTAAAAACACTGGTATTAAACGATAAGGCTTCGGGGGGTGGGAGCACATTGAGTCAGCAATTGGCCAAAAACTTGTATCCCCGGGAAGAATATGGTTTTGGCTCTTTACTGATCAACAAGCTGAAGGAGGTGCTGATCGCCTGGAAACTGGAGTCGATGTATGACAAGGATGAAATTCTTGAATTGTACCTGAATACTGTTCCATTCAGTGAAAATACTTACGGTATTAAAGTAGCTGCGCATCGATTTTTTAACACCACACCAGAAAAGCTTACCGTAAGCCAATCAGCCGTATTAGTGGGGATGCTCAAAGCTACTTCTGTTTACAATCCTAATCGTTTTCCTGAACGTTCTATGGAACGCCGGAATTTGGTACTGCACCAAATGGCTAAGTATGGTTACTTGAAAAAGGAGTTGGCTGATTCTTTGAAAAAAGAGCCTATTCGCTTGAATTATGCCTTGCTAACTAACAATGAAGGGTTGGCAACACATTTCAGAGAACATCTAAGATTGGAGCTAAAGCAGCAGTTAGCCGATTTGAGAAAGCCCAATGGCATGGCTTATGATTTATACACGGATGGATTAAAAATTTATACAACAATAGATGCACAGCTTCAGGCCTACGCGGAGCAGGCTTTGAAAGGTCGTCTTAAGGATTTACAGAAAGATTTTATTGAACATCTAAATGGAGAGGCTCCTTGGGAGAATGATACTATTTTATTATTGAGTAAGACCGCTTCTTTAAGATATCAGATGCTGAAAGAATCTGGTTTTTCAGAACCCGAAATCGACTCGATGTTCAATGTGCCGATTAATATGACGGTATTTGATTGGGAAAAGGGAGAAAAACAAGTGATGATGAGTCCAATGGATTCCATCAAATACTATTTGGGCTTCCTCAACGCTGGCTTTCTGGCAATGGAACCCAACACAGGAGCGATTAAAGCCTGGGTTGGGGGTATTGAGCATAAATATTTTCAATATGACCATGTTCGTTCCAAACGCCATGTGGGGTCTACGTTTAAACCTATTGTATACGCTAATGCAATAAGGAGAGGGATTGCACCGTGTACTTACACGGGTGACTATCTACGGACTTATACCAAATACGAAAACTGGACGCCTAAAAATGCTGATAATAAATATGGCGGATCCTATTCTATGGAAGGTGGATTGATCAATTCCATCAATACAGTTACTGTAAATTTGGCTATGCGTTCGGGACCAAAATACGTGGCTGAGTTAGCCGAAGAGCTGGGTGTTGCTGATACTGTACTGGGCGTACCTGCTATTGCTTTGGGAGCCATTGAGACATCACTGTTCAATATGATGAAGGTGTATGGGACTTTTGCTAATGAAGGTAAGCGGCCGGAACCGGTTTATGTCACTAAGGTAGTCACCCGGGATGGGGAAGTTTTGATTGATAATCGACCCAAAATGGATACCAGCTTTTGGGTACAGGTAATGGAACCCGATCATGCTTTGATGATCCGGGAGATGCTTCGCTCTGCAGTCGACAGGGGTACGGGAATGCGCTTACGCTATCGCTATAAATTTGAAAATGATTTGGCCGGTAAGACAGGAACGAGTCAGAATCATTCGGATGGATGGTTTATGGGCTTTACGCCTACTCTGGTAGCCGGAGCCTGGGTTGGTGCAGAATCACCGGCTGTGCGTTTCCGTTCTTTGCGTTTGGGGCAGGGGGCTAATACAGCTTTACCGATTTTTGCCGAATTTATTAAAGCTATGAATGGGGATGATCGATATGCTAAATATGTGTCCAGTGAATTTGCTGAAGTTCCAAAGCATGTGAAACAGGCCTTAAATTGTAAGAATGTTTTTTATCCAAAAGCAAAAGACGAAACCGAGGGTAATGAAGGGACTGAGGAAAGCCAGGAAGTGGAGGCGAATGAAAAGGTCATTGCGGAGGTCCCTACAGATGATGAGGGATAAAGAGCTATAAATGAGTTTTGAATAGTCAAGCCTCTCCTGATTAGTTTTGGGAGAGGCTTTTGTATTTGGTAAAATGTTCCGAAAAGGGGAAGGATTTGAGAGTGGGGTCTAATAGTACTACCCCAAGACATGTCATGTCTAGACATGTCATGTACTTTTTTGCAGACATGTCATTTTTAGAAATGACATGTCTGCAAAAAAAAGATAAAACTTTGATTATCAGTTATTTATCAATAATATAGGTGAAGCAAATTCAGAGATGTCATTTTTAAAAATGACATCTCTGAATTTTTTGAGATATCAAGCCACTGCTTTAGCAAATTTACAGCCCACTCAATCAATCTTCGTTTCGCCTACGCTCTTTCAAAATTTTCAAAAGCTCTTGCTTGAATTCCTTTTCTGCCTTATTCAATAACATAATCTTACGGGAAGGAACAATATCTTGCAGACTTCTGATGAAGTCCCTTTTAAGCTTAAAGAGCTTTTCCTCCAGCGTCAGATAATTTTCAACCGCCTCATTGGCCTCCTCATCCGATATAGTCAACAAACTGCCAGAAAAACGATACTTTTTTCTCAAAGCATTTTCCTGCTTTTCGTGCTTGTTGTAAATTGGCCAAAATTGCTCGGCCTCCCTGGCACTTAAATCCAGCCGATTAGTAATATAGGTGACCTTCAAAGCCTTAACTCGCTCCCCATTTTGACTCCATGCCGGACTGGCTAACAAGACCAGAAAACATGCAAATATTAATTTTTTCATTGAACCCTTTTTTCAAAATAAAATAGTTGTGGTTAAATAGTAAACTTGTTTCGCCGGGAAAGAATAGTAGGAAAATTAAACTGTTTTGCTCCCACACCAGCACTTTTGCTCAGAAGATACCCAGCTCATCTTAGCTTCAGGCGCGGCATAGATAACTGCGCGATTCCCTAGATGAATGCCCGTCAGACTTTTAAGCGAAGGAATGCAACAGCGACCTGGAATGCAAAAAGCTGATTTTAACCTACTTCAATACGAGCGATACAAGTCTAATAGTCCTTTTATCGGTTACTGCAAATGGCTTGCTGATATAGCATTACTAAAATAAGTCTTCCAGCTCTTCTGGGGCTATATCATCCAGAACATCATCCAGATATCTGCTGATCTCTTCATCGCCTATCTTTTCATCCGGAAGAATGGAAGCATCTTCCGAAAGTGCAATATTTTCCGATAGCTCATCATCATCAAATTTATCGAGGTTTTTATCCACATAGGCACTGACTTCCGTGGTACTGAGGTCGGCAAACTCCTTTGGTATGGCACCACCTGGCTCATTGAATAAAGCCAGATAGCCTGCTACTACCAAAATAAGAACTGAAGCAAATACCACCGCTAATTTTGGATAAAATAACCAGGACAGGCTGCTTATCCAGCTATTGATGCGCCTGACGATATCAGCTGGTTCACTTGTCTTTGGCGCTAACTCTTCTGAATGAATCTTTGAAAAAACTTCCTGCTGCATTTTTTCAAAATAATCCTCCGGAATCCTGAAAGGTGCGGGCTTTTCCTTGAGCTGACTCAAGAAAGGAGATAACTCTCTCAACTCCTCCTTAACCTCCTGACCTTTCTTTTTTATCTTTTTTTTCATTTAACCATCTTTTTATTACAATCATTATGTCGATAGTTCTTTTAAATATTTTTCAATTTTCTTTACAGCATGATGGTACGATGCCTTCAGCGCTCCGATAGAAGTTTCCAGTATTTCAGACATGTCCCTATACCTCATTTCATCAAAATATCTCATATTAAATACCAACCGCTGTTTTTCCGGCAATGTTTTTAATGCTGCCTGTAGTAATATCGTTACGCGATCCCCTTCAAAATAGCTATCTGCTTCCAGTACATTGATCAGGTGATTTTCTCCCTCGTCAATAGAAGTAGTGGCTTTACGCTTCTTTTTGTTCAAAAAGGTAATCGCTTCGTTGGTCGCAATTCTGTACATCCAGGTGTATAGCTTGGATTTACCTTCAAAGTTGTGAATGTTTTTATAAACTTTGATAAAACAATTCTGTAGTACATCATTGGCATCTTCATGATCAATTACCAACTTTCTAATGTGAAAATAAAGGCGCTCCTGATACTGCCCCATCAGTAAGCCGAATCCCCGCTCATTAGTCTTGGACTTTCGGATCAGCTCCAGTAATTGTTCGTCTGATAACTCTGTAGATGAAGGACGCAAAGGTATTGATTTTTGAATGCGTAATATTTGAGAATGTACGGATATCAATCACGCTGCAATAATCCAGGCCTTTGACTTTCGCATCAGACCATGGTTTAAAATGAAATTAAATTATTTTTCTTAATTCTTTTACTTTTATTCGGAACTCAAATGGAAGCAAATGCAATGTCTGGTGGCTGAGCTGTACCTACGAAACAAGTCTAGTGGAGTGAAAACGGAGCAATGGCCGGATAGAAAATACACCATTATGTGAGATTGAGGGATGAAAAGGTCGTCATTGAGAGAAATCAATTTGGTGAAGTTATATTTGCTTTTTATTTTTGTGAGCTTGCCAAATGCTGCCCTAACCTTTAGCAATATTGACTGGTTCAAGATTTATTACCTCATGAGCAGTTTCGCCATTTGATGGCCTACTATTATTGAATTAAAATGTAAACTACAGATGATTAACTTGATTTTATTCGGCCCTCCGGGCTCAGGAAAAGGCACTCAGGCTACTAAGTTAGTGGAAGAATACGGGTTATTACATATTTCAACCGGTGACCTTTTTAGATATGAGATGAAAAATGATACCCCGCTAGGAAAGGAGGCGAAGCGCTATATTCAACAAGGAGAGCTGGTACCAGATTCTGTTACAGTGGGTATGCTTAAAAATAAAGTGGAAGCCAACCTTGATGCACCTGGTTATATATTCGATGGGTTTCCCAGAACCATAGCCCAATCAAAATCGCTGGACGAACTGATGGCCGAAAACAATAACGAAATTTCTGCCTTGCTGATGCTTGATGTTCCAGATGCTGAAATTATTAATCGGATCAAAAAAAGAGGAGAATCCTCCGGCCGAGCCGATGATAGCGATGAAACAATTATCAAAAATAGAATTGATGTTTATAAAAATGAGACATCACCTGTTTTTGATTATTACGATAAAAAAGGAGTGGCCCAAAAAATTGATGGAGTAGGTTCTATTGAAGAAATCTTTGACAGACTCAATGCTGCCATTCTTCCTTTATCAAAAGCTTGATAAGACCAACTTGGTTGCACAACCTATGCGGAATACTCCTCTAGCTTCATCAATGCAATGAAATTGAACCTTTTTCTTTTAGCGGGATTGAGCAAGCACTACAGTCATTCAATTTCTTGCTGTAAAAGCGAATTCCATCCCCGCTATTATTACTTCTACAGCTTTTAAAGTCAACATTATAGGCTTTAAAAGCTATTTTTATTTTTGTTGCTCGAAAATGCAAAGAAGATGTCTAATCAGAATTTTATAGATTATGTGAAGATTTGCTGCCGCTCAGGGGCCGGTGGAGCAGGTTCATCTCATTTTTTTAGAGATAAACGGAATTCAAAGGGGGGTCCTGATGGCGGAGATGGAGGTCGTGGTGGTCATATCATCTTGCGTGGCGATAGAAATGTGTGGACACTGCTAGCTTTGAAGTACAGAAAACACATCATAGCGGGCGCCGGAGGTAACGGCTCTGGCAACCATTCCTTTGGAGCTAATGGCGAAGATATTTATCTGGATGTACCCTTGGGGACGGTGGCCAAAGATACTGAAACTGGAGCCATTGAGTTTGAAATTACCAAACATGGTGAGGAAAAAGTTATCGTAGCCGGAGGCCGGGGTGGGCTGGGCAATTCCCATTTCAAGTCGTCCACCAATCAGACTCCTAGGTATGCTCAACCCGGTGAGCCGGGTAGGGAAGAATGGAAAATTCTGGAACTCAAAGTATTGGCTGATGTAGGATTGGTTGGTTTTCCCAATGCCGGTAAGTCCACTCTGCTATCGGTTTTGACGGCAGCCAAACCCAAAATTGCTAGCTACGCTTTTACTACATTGGTGCCTAATCTTGGCATGGTACAATACCGCGATGGCCGCTCCTTTATTATGGCGGATATTCCTGGAATTATTGAAAAGGCTCATGAAGGGAAAGGACTTGGACATCGGTTTTTGAGACATATTGAAAGAAATGCTACGCTACTATTTCTAATTCCGGTGGATGTAGATGATATTAAAGCTCAATATCACATCTTGTTAAATGAATTAGAACAATTTAACCCAGAATTATTAGATAAACCTCGAATCTTGGCCCTTTCAAAGAGTGATCTTGTTGATCCAGAAATGAAGGAATGGATCAAAGCAGAATTACCGGAGGGCATACCGCATATTTTTATTTCATCAGTCGCGCAGCAAGGTATTATGGAACTGAAAGATTTACTTTGGGAAACCATTAGCAAACAAAAATAGACTTTCAATGAATGCCTCGAAAATAGAATCCTTGTTAAATGGATTGTTTGAGCAGTGGAGCGGTAAAAGTGCCGATCTAATCCTGCCTCTGGCACCATCTGGCTCTGACCGAATTTATTATCGCTTGCAAAAAGACGATACTTCTGCCATTGGAGCTTATAATCCCGATGATAAGGAAAATACCGCTTTTGTAAGTTTTTCAAAGCATTTCAAACAAAGAGGGCTGCCTGTCCCGGAGATTTACGCGGAGCAATTACAAGACAAGGTATATTTGCAGGAAGATCTGGGGTTCACTACCCTCTACAGTTATTTGCTACAAAAAGGAGATTACTTCCCGGATTATCTGGTGAAAATATATAAGAAAGTAGTAGAACAGCTAGCCAAGCTACAGATAGAAGGAGGAAAAGGCTTGAACTATTCCATTTGTTACCCTCGATTGGCTTTTGACAAACAGTCGATGCTTTGGGATTTCAATTATTTTAAATACTATTTTTTAAAACCCGCCGGAGTAGATTACGATGAGCAGGCACTTGAAGAGGATTTTCACGTTATAGCTGATTTCTTACTCCAAACCGATACTGATTTCTTTATGTTTCGGGACTTTCAGACTCGAAATATCATGATAAAGAACAATGAGCCTTTTTTTATCGACTATCAGGGGGGGAGGAAAGGTGCCTTACAATATGATCTGGCTTCCTTATTGTATCAGGCAAAAGCCAATATCCCTTCTGATATCCGGAAAGAATTGCTAGATTATTATATCGATGCTGCCGGAGCATTGATTGATATAGATAAGAAAACCTTTATAGATTATTATTACGGTTATGTATTAATGAGGTGTGTTCAGGTGTTGGGGGCTTACGGCTACAGAGGTTTATATGAAAGAAAAGAACATTTTCTAAGTAGCATTCCCTTTGCACTGCGCAATGTAAAATGGCTTTTTGAGCATGTAGAGCTACCGGTAGCTTTCCCAGAGTTGAAAAAAGCGTTGATCCGGCTAATTGATAGCAAAAAATTTGAGCCATTCGATAAGATCAAAGGAGCGTCAAGTCTTCTTACTGTTTCCATTAATAGCTTTTCTTATAAACAAGAAATACCACAAGACCCTTCCGGTAATGGCGGTGGGTTTATATTCGATTGCCGATTCATCCATAATCCCGGGCGATACGAGCCTTACAAGAAGCTGACCGGAAAAGATGAGGCAGTCATTAATTTCCTCAAGCACCACAGTAATATAGATGATTTTCTTAATAACACCTTTCGCATAGTAGATGAGGCGGTAGAAAACTATATAAACCGAAGCTTTACACATTTGATGATTAATTTTGGCTGTACCGGAGGGCAACATCGCTCGGTATATGCGGCTGATGCGTTAGCCAAACACATTAAAAGTAAGTACGGAGTGAAGGTTAACGTGCATCATGTGGAGCAAGAGAAAAAAAACTGGAAGAATTAGATACACCTGAACCCGACTTTGCACTCTAACTAAGGATCAGACGCACAATCGATTTAGTAAAGCCATAGAGCCCGTACTACGAGTACCTTCGGGGGCTGTGACCGAAGCTTTTACAGAAGAAGCTAGTGATGAGGAATTTACACCCGAATCAAGTGTGGAGGAAGTAAGTACGTTGAGCTTTGACCCTACTCACTCATTGACGGGGCCTGTTTATGTTGAGGGAACTCTCCCCCGGGGGTGTGTTGAAGGTGAAACTACATAAAATTGAGTCGATGGACTGGGGTGGACGGCCATAGTACCTGGTTTTGGCTTCCTGGCAGATGAGTTTTCAGAGCCTTACCTCAAGACTTTCAAGCTAAATGGCCATAAAAGCATCAATGCGATTTTTATATGAAATAGAAGTTATTAAAGGGGAAAGAACGATTGAATAACCCGAGTATGAAACGGATGATTACTACGCGGTAACAGCTTTTGCAGAAAAGCTGGATGATGCCGCCAAAAAAGCGGTTCGCTTCATGGTTGATTACCTGGCCGAAGAACATGGGCTGGCAAAAAATGATGCTTACGCACTCTGCTCTCTGGCAGGTGACCTGAAAATCGCTGAAGTCGTTGATGTACCTCATGTTGTGGTAGCCATGCACATGCCCAAATCTGTATTAGGAATTGAATAGGACAAATACCACAAGAGCAGGAAGCAGTCTATGCGCTGCTTTCTACAGCTCTTAGGTCTATTGTATGTTTTTCCAGCTTATTGCTCGTAGATTTCTGAATAAATTCCTGATCGATATGATTGCAATGACAATACCGGCTAAGGTCAACCACCAAAAATTAATGATAAAAAAGTAATGCAATGATCCCAGGCCTATAGTAATCATAAAGAAAAGCAAACCGGCTGCAATATTTCCTCCTTCGCTCAATACGTCCCATGAATGGCTAAATGGTAAACGCATCCTGTCAGCCCACTGTACACCGATAACTACACCCAGTCCGGTTAGGCCCGCCAGCAGAAAATCATCAATGACCGTGGGGCCCCAAATTACCACGCCCATAGTATAGATCAACAAAGAGACTGGCAGATAAAACCTTACAATCACAGCTTTAAAGGCTCCTGCAAGTATTACACCAGGCGATTGCAGTGGCGTACTCAGGTAGAACCACGAAGCTTTGTGATGCTCAGAAAAACTCAAAACGTTGATAGGTCCTAGTAGTGCGATAACAGGTAAATAGGCCAGAAGAATATATAATTTTCCTTCCCTGAGGTCTGTCACTACCGAATCCATGCTAGAGAAGTCATTTAAAAAAATGCCAAAAAACATAATCGGAATAAAGGCCAACCCCGGATAGGCTTTCAGCTTAAAATCCCTGCTCCTTTTCATAAGTGCCCAGCTTAGGTCAAAAGCGGCGGCTTCCGGAGCATCTTTACAGACCAGATCTCTTAGATTGAAGCGTTTATTAGCCTTACTTTGCTCTTTCAATGTTCGCTTTGTGTTTTTTGAGCCAGACTGAGAGGAGAGAAATAGCTTTTGGGCAAAATGCTTTGCTAAAACATTGACGACCAGATACATCCCGATGATTGGAATCAATATACCAAGTGCAGCATTGATAATTATTGCGGTTGAGGTATTTTGTTCAATCAATAATTCCCAAATGGCAGCCAGCCATGTAACGGGCAAAAAGTACGCCCAATTTTTCTCAAAAATATTAAATTGTTGTAGCGTATCCATATCCACAAGGCGAGGGAATATGTACTGAGAGCCGAAGATTAGTACGGTTGTAAGTATCTGAACGTAGTTGATTATTTCTTTGAATTTTTCCGGTGAGGCTAGCCGAATAATCAGCAAGTAAAGAATATTGACAAAAAAGATGACCATCAAAACGGCCAGGATGACCAAAAGAAAAAATACTATTTCCTGGACAAGCCCCATTCCAAAAGGAATATATATCAGTGAGGGCAAAGCCATGCTGACAAATAATTTGGATAAGTACAGGCCCACGTGAATCGTTCTGGATAGTGTAAAGGTAGAGTCGTTGACCGGCCTGGGAAAGATGATGTAATTATCGCGAGGGTCTATCAAAACATGAGTAAAGTCAGAAACCACTACCAGTGTGAGATAAACCATAAAGACGGTAAAAAAAATGATCAAAGCCAGACTGGTAGGCTGAATTGCAATGATCGGAAAGAGTAAAAAGCCTCCTATAAACAAGGAGACCAGGATCAAAATAACATCCTGAAAAGTCACTTCTTTTTTTCCACCTGAGGAAAAATTGCCAAACCCGGCCGGCCTGCGGCTATCCATCTTTAGCTTGGCATCAAGAATGAGATTCAGTTGATATGGATCTGCTCCCAGCCGCTTCCATAACGGATTGGTCAGCGATACTAATTTGAGGAGTAATTTATTCATTCTCTGAGTTTGCTGGATCAAATACCTTTAGAAAACCTTCAATTTCATTATCAATACTGCCCCCTCCTGTCAATTGAGCAAATACTCTTTCCAGAGATTCGCCTCCTTGTGCTTTCAGTTTCTCAAAATTATCATCAGCAATAATATTCCCTTCGTGGATCAGAATAATTCGATCAGAAACTTTTTCCACTACATCCATCATGTGGGAAGAATAAAAAATCGTCTTGCCGGAGGCAGCCAACCGAGCCAGTAATTCCTTGAAAAGGATGACCGAATTGGCATCCAATCCAGCAAGGGGTTCGTCAAGAAAAATAATTTTGGGATCGTGCATCAGCCCCGAAATGAGCAGGACCTTCTGGCGCATACCTTTAGAAAAGGTTTCTAGCCTTTGGTCTATATTGTCATTTAGTTTGAAAAATTGAAGCATCTCCTTGATTCGCCTTTCAATTACGCTTTTAGGCATTTCGTACAACTGGCCGATAAAGCTCAAAAACTCTTTGGGGGTCAAAACATCGTACAGGGCTGCATTTTCAGGAATATAACCTATATGTTTTTTCACTTCCAGCGCTTGTTCTTGGACGTTCATGCCCAAGATATTTACCTCACCCTCGAATTTACTATCCAGGCCAGCCAGTATTCGTACAGTAGTAGACTTCCCCGCGCCGTTGGGACCTATATAGCCTATTATCTGCCCAGGTGACACCTCTAAATTTATGCCTTTCAGCACATGATTAGTCTTATACTTTTTATGAAGTCCTTTAACGCTTATTATCGGTTGATCCATAAAGTAACTTTTGCCTTACTAATAAAAGAAGAGAACGCGCAGACAGAATTTATTCTTTTACCAAATCCTGGCCATTGAATTCAAATGTAAAATACAAATTCATGTTTAAATTTTTCTTTTGAATCCGAAAATAGGCAGGAATAGATGCTCACGCAGCCATTTTTCAAATGCAGCGAGTAAGAAAGAATTAGTATTAAAGCGAAAGGCCTGCTGCGGACGAAACTTTCTATATTTAGGGAAAAAACTTTAAGATGAAAAATAGAAGACAATTCCTCAAACAATCTGCTTATGCGGTAGGTGCCATCAGCCTGGGTACTTCCTGCAATACAGAGACTGAGGCGGTGCCGGTTGCAAATAGTGATGTCGCAGTAAAGCCTACAATTCTGGCAACATGGAATAACTTTAGAGCCACAAAAGCTGCCATGGAGAAATTGAAAGCCACAGGCAGTGCTCTCGATGCGGTAGAAGCTGGGGCCAGGGTACCGGAAGCAGATCCTAAAGACACGAGTGTAGGCCTGGGAGGGGCTCCGGATGCTAATGGTATCGTTACTCTGGATGCTTGTATAATGGATGAAAAGGGCAATGCTGGTAGTGTAACTTTTCTTCAGGGCATACTACACCCTGTATCAGTAGCAAGGAAAGTGATGGAAGAAACGCCTCATGTAATGCTTTCCGGTGCTGGTGCTCTTGAATTTGCGCTATCACGAGGCTTTGAGCAACAAAATCTGCTTACTGCCGGTGCGGAAAAGAGGTATAATAATTGGAAGGCCAGGCAAAAAAGAACCAACATAGGCAAAAATAACCACGATACCATTGGAATACTTGCCCTTAGCAAAAAAGGAGAAATGTGTGGAGCTTGTACAACTTCAGGTGCTGCATTTAAGCTACACGGCCGGGTTGGAGATTCGCCAATTATAGGTGCCGGACTGTACGTCGACAACGAAGTTGGAGGGGCTAGCGCTACCGGACTGGGAGAATTAGTGATGACTACCCTGGGGTCGTTTCTGATCGTCGAACTGATGCGGCAGGGAGCTAGCCCGGAGGAGGCTTGTAAAGAAGGCATCAACCGGATTGTAAAAAAGTATAAAAACCGTGTTGCTGAGGATAAACTGCAGGTGGGTTACCTGGCTCTCGATATGAAAGGCAACTACGGATACCACGCCATACAAAAAGGGTATTCAGTAGCTCTCTTTCAGGATAATGAAAATAGAGTTATTACTTCTGATTATATTTTTAAATAATTGATGCTATGAAGGTATATTTTAAACAACCTCTATATTAACATCTCTAAGTGGCTATAATTTTTTAGTGAAAAGTTGATTTTTGGGGAAATCAAGCCGGACTACCACTACTGCCGAATAAGCGAAGCAGGAGACGGATTAACAATTTTCCAATTGCATAGTTGATATAACAGGCTAGCAATAGCATCAATGGAGCTGTAATTCCTATGTATGGCAAGCTTAATCCCAGAATCAATGCAAATTGCCAATTTTCGTATATGGCCATGGGGGAGGCCCAAAATGGCTCATCCGGAAGTTTAGCCAGGCTATGGATCGTAAAAAGCATCCATATAGTTAGTACAATCCCTATTGCCAGGGCAATAGCATTATAAACTTTCTTGGAGATCGTTGGCATAGCAATTCATTTTAAACAACTTCACTAATAGACTTGTATGGTAGTTGCCAGAAACGGGTTAAAATTGGCTTTTAGCTACCCCAGGCACTACCGCTTCTCAGTTACTTAGCGCGTTTGAAGCTAAACCTGCCCTTCTGAGCAGAAAAACCTTTGTGTAGTAAAAGAATAATTCAGTTTTATTACTACTTTATCCCTTCGTGACAAGTCTGTTAAATGAGGTATACAATAATAATAAGCTCCGTTTTAAGGAATAGTTCTTCGTTTTTGTTAGATACTTTTACAAAACATCAAAACTTGAGATGTTCATATTCCGCCAGACATTAGTATTTTTGTAAAAAAGGAGAAAATGATTCGCTCAATAAACAATGTCCCTACACTGGCAGATATTCAGGCAACGCGAGAAGCTATAAAGCCTTTGATACATCGTACACCTATTATGACCAGCAATGCACTGGACAGGATTTCTGGGGCCCACCTATTTTTCAAGTGTGAGAACTTTCAGAAGATTGGTGCTTTTAAAATGAGAGGCGCCGCTAGTGCAGCGATGCGCCTGGATTCCAATCAAAAGGCTAAAGGGCTGGCTACTCATTCTTCAGGCAACCATGCTCAGGCGGTCGCACGTAGTGCCCAATTATTGGGCATCCCGGCCTACATAGTTATGCCGGAAAATGCACCCGCTGTGAAGAGGGCGGCTACTTTAGGGTATGGAGCCAAGGTCATTCCCTGTGCTCCTACATTGAAGGCCAGAGAAGAAACTCTGGCAAAAGTAGTAGAAGATACTGGAGCTACGTTTATACATCCTTACAATGATTACAATGTTATTGCCGGTCAGGCAACGGCAGCGTTAGAATTGATAGAAGAAATAAGTAGTCTGGATGTCATCATGGCGCCTGTAGGCGGAGGAGGTTTAATGAGTGGTTCGGCACTTGTCGCTCACTATTTATCTAAAGAAATTAAAACAATAGGAGCAGAACCTGAGAATGTCAATGATGCTTACCGCTCTTTGAAAGAGGGTAGGCTATTGAGCAATGAAACGACGAATACGGTTGCTGATGGGCTAAGGACTGACCTGGGAGATAAAACCTTCAAGATATTGAAAGCTTACCTGAATGAAATGATAACCGTTACGGAAGAAGAGATCATCCAGGCCATGAGGATGATCTGGGAACGGATGAAAATCATAATAGAGCCTTCTTGCTCGGTACCTTTTGCAGCTCTTTTGAAGAATAAAGAAATGTTTGAGAACAAAAGGGTAGGTATCATTCTGACCGGGGGTAATGTTGATCTGGATAATCTTCCATTCTGATCGTAAAAATAGAAAAGGCGTCAGCACTGAGTACCGCACGCCTTTTAGCTTATTTTTGTGGTATGTAGATAATTTTTTATCGTCTTCTATATGGCGCGATTTGTTCACGCTCTTCTGTAATTTGATCTGGTTGCTTACCTATTCCAGCATAGTTATTATCATAAATACAGCCGCTAAATCTTGGAGAACAAAAATCCGTTCCCACAGCATCATAATTCACCTTGCCCCTTGTGTAGGCAGCATTTTCAATAAATTGGCAGTGAGTAAACAATGGTACCTGAGCGCAAGAAGTAGGATACTTTGTGAAAACAACCGCTCCGTAATTAGCACCGTTCTTCTTGAAAAGTGACTCTCTAATGTGCGGAACAGCACGACCCTGCTTACCATAATTATAAATTGCTCCTCCATCAAGAGAGGCAACGTTTCGTTCAAATTCTGAAGCTTCAATTACTGGCTTACAAATACCACCATTCATGGCGTAGTTGAACATTGCACCGCCGTAGTAAGCATAATTATTAACAAAGCGGCAGTTGGATATGACCGGATTAGATTTTTGACCATCCGCTACATTGTAGATACCAGCTCCACATGCATCTGAATCTCCTAAGTTAGTTGTCTTGGTAGCTTCACCATCTCCTATGACAAAACCATCGAGGACAGTGGCTTCAGATGCATTATAAAACCTGACAACGTTAAAGGAATTATCCAGAGGAGAAGATGCATCTCCAATATTACCACTTAGAACGGTTGGGTTGCTCTCCCAATCTCTTTCAGACAAGTAACTTTCTGTACCGGAAAAGCCACCATAAAGTTCTATACCACTCTTAATCACAAAAGAAACCGAACGATTTTTATCGCTGGTAGGAATATATATTCCTTTAGCCACCCAAATTTGGTCGCCGGGTTGTGCTACAGCAATAGCCTTCTGTACGTCACTAAGAGCATCAAACCAAGAAGAACCGTTACCGGCTCCACCCTGTTTCACATACCATACTGTGGCGCTTTCCTGTGCTGTCATTGGCAATGCTAATACTAGCATAGCAAATGCAATAAGTAATCTTACGTTTTTCACTTTCTTAACCTTTTGAAGTTGGAATAAAAGATCGCCCTACTGAACATGAGACAGTTAAGTGAATACAGTTTTTATACAGTTACCCGCATTCACCTTTAGGGTGTTGCCAAACGTCAAAAAGTTAGATAAGTACGGAATTCTACAATGCGTGCTTTTAAACGCATCTTAGTTAATTTCTAGACTGATAAATCAGTTAGAATTATCTATAAACAGTAATCTTGCAAATTTAATTAACTTCCAACGGGCCACATTTCAATCGAACACAATGCGGAAGCTTGCTAGTGTAGTTTTCTCAAAGATAAGCACTTCAAAATGGGATACCCCATTAAAGTTTTTTAGAAGAGGATAATGAACATTGCTGTTATTACCTTTGGGCCGTAATTTATTCATTCGACAAGTCAAATATAGAATATTCCGATGTAAAGTACAAGCCCGTAGGAAAGAAAAAATAATTTGACCTAAAATATATATAAAAAAATAAAGTGCGTAGAGGTGACACAAAATTTTGAAAATCTCGTACGAAAGGATATATTGCACATAAAGAAAGTGTGATAACTCAATCCACATATGCCAATAAATGTCCCATAGCCGAGAAGCACAAATAGCATTATTGAAAAATAATGATTTTTTGGCTGGGGCTGTGTGTTAAAAATTCCCGTCACAGCAACTATACTACTATATCTAGAGGGTTTTCCATAGGATGAAAAGACGACTACAAAACCGATAACTAGCGGTTGATGATAGTTATATTGTATTGGAGACATCCAGAGAAGGCTACATCAATACCATATTTAACATATTTGCGTAGCATTTTAAAGATGATATAACTTTAAGACTTACATTGTCGTAATCCGAATTATAAACTTTATAAAATATAAGACATTGAAACGACTAATATTCTTAACCTTGATGATGCTTTTCGGGGCCCAAGTTGTGCTAGAAGCTCAGGACATTCACTATACCCAGTTTCATAATGCTCCCTTCAATATTAGTCCTGGTCTTACTGGTATTTTTTCAGGTGATTTCAGAGTAATGGCCAACTACCGTAAGCAGTGGGATGACGTGGCTCCTTTTACTACAGCTACGGTAGCAACGGATTTTAAAATCAGAAAGCTTTCTTATCAACAGGGATTCTTTTCGGTCGGCTTAGGTGTCAACTGGGATGAAGCCGGCCTTACTAATCTAACTCATATCAATGCCTTTATTCCGGTATCTTATACCCGAAAGCTTACCAGTCGTTTCTTTGCTACGGTAGGCTTCGCTCTGAGTGGGCATCAGCGGCGGTTCTCTTTAGTAGGGGTTACTTTTGATAGTCAATATCAGGATGGTACTTTTGACTCCAATAATCCTACAGGAGAAGTGGTAGAGGGAATCAGAAACGAATACCTCGATTTTAGCATGGGAATCAATTTTAGAATACAAAGCCTGGCTAGTAATAACCTGGATTACCCGGTACAAAACCGTTCCAAACTAGACTTTGGTATCGGCTTTTTTAACCTTAGGCAACCCAATCAAAGCTTTATACCAGGAGCAGAAGATAGACTACCCCTGCGCCTGAGCCCCTATGCATTTGGTACACTAATGGTAGGTCCAAAAGTAGATATTATCGGGCGTTTAGGCGGGCAGATACAGGATCAGTACCTGGAAGCACTCGGAGGTGTAGGTGTACAGTATTTCCTTAATACCAAGCCAGGGCAGGAAATCTCCGTAACAGCAGGTATGCAACTGCGCTTCCAGGACTTGAGTGACTCATGGGCACCAATGTTAGAATTTAGATATCAGGCCTGGAATCTGGGACTTAGCTGGGACCGAACCGTTTCGGCTTTTGGGGTAGCGATAGGAGATCAGTGGCAGCCAGAATTATCACTTAGGTATATATTTAATACCAAACCAGGACTTGACCCTGAAGATTGTAGACTGCTGTAGGACAGCAGTGATTAATATTTCAAGTCAGGTGACCGATAACGTGAAAATCGTAGGTGATGGACAGCATTCAAGAGTAAAGCTTCCTCTTGCGAAAAGCACATCGATACACCTGAATTATTTAGTTAGAGAGAAAACTACATCCTAAGTAGTACAGTCCACAAGCTCTGTCTTTGATTGGACTGTTCAGTCGTATTTACACTGCTTCAGGGCTTGTTGTAAATGCCTCTTACTAGGATTATTTGCTATTTAATGCATTACTAATTTGTTATGAAGAAATTACTATTAGTTGTTCTGGGGCTTTTATTTATTGTGCAAATTGGTGAAACCCAGCGTCTTCGCAGGATGATGGAGGTTGCAGATACTGCTTATTTCAGCAAAAAGGATTATAAGTCAGCCATTAAGTACTATAAAGCTGCGCTCAGCTATGATAGTACAATTACAAGAGCTAAGTATAATATCGCTGAATCAGCCAGGTATTACAAAGCGTTTGACACATCAATGGTTTATTACCAGAAAGTACTGGCTCAGCGCGCTCTGCTGGACTTTCCGCTTACAGCGTACTATCTGGCGTCTGTTTATCAACAAACGGGCAGCAGCACTTCTGATAAATCCAATTATCGCAAAGCCATCAAGTATTACGATCAATTTATTGAAACGGCCAAAACGTTGGATGTCGATTCTGTCAATGCTTTTATTCCCAAAGCCCAAACCAGAAGAGCCTATTGTGATTCGGCTATGAATATCACTCCAACTGTTTTTCTTTTTGATGGACAGGCTGAGAAAGCGGATTCTATTTCGCGATTTCCCAAAAACCTTAATTCTCCTCGTTCAGACTTCGGCCTGACAATCCACGGCGATTCTATTTTCTTTACAACAATGAGAAACCCCTACAATAAAGATAAATTCAGGCCCAGACGTAAGTATGCCGAAATTTTTAAAACTTCCGTCAATGGTGCTGACCCGGCACGCAAACTGAAAATATTTGGAATCAAAAACCAGGAAAAGCATATCGCCAATATTGCTTTCAATGAAGATAAATCCAAAGTCTTCTATTGTGAATGTGAATATGTGAATAATAAAGACTTTACAACGCGATGTGATATTTATTATAAACTCAAAACAGCATTTGGCTGGAGTGGAAAAAAGGCTTTACCTTTCAATGATAAAAAAGCTAATACTACACAGCCTAATATTGCTTTTGATACCGATACTGGCAAGGAAATATTCTTCTTTGCTTCCGATAAAGGAAATGAGCGTTCCGGGAATAAAGATATTTTCTATACTTATATTGATGAAAATAATAACTTTTCATCAGCCGAACCCTTAAGTGTCGTCAATACAAAAGGTGATGAGATGACACCCTTCTATGATGCTGAAAAGAAATTTCTGTATTATAGCTCTAATAGCGGATTTACACTCGGAGGAGCAGACATATTCAGGGTACAAAAGACTGGCACTGATCAATGGGGCACCATCAGCCATCTCGGTCCAGACGTTAATACCAGCTACGACGAAGCCTTCTTTTCAATAGATCCTCAAAAAGAATATGCTTACTGGGCATCCGATCGGCTAGAGTCTCAAAAATACGACGAAGTGCTGGATGCTTGCTGTTTTGATAATTACAGAATACCACTCTACGACTTTGAGGTGAAATTGGAAGTATTCGATAATTTCAATGATGAGCAATTGTTGGGGGCTCAGGTAGTGAGAAAAGAAATGGCCGACGGAGCAGTCGTATCTACCGATACTATACTATTATCAGAGACTTTTACTACGAGCTATGGCAATAACTGGAATTTTGAAAATCGATATGAATTCATCGTCTCTAAAGAAGGGTATTATCAAAAGGTGCAAATGGAGCGCATTACTCCTTCTTTTCCCAACCCCGAAAATGAATTTACGGTCACCATTAAGTTAGCTCCTAAGGTGAATCTTCAGTTGCTGGCTTTTGATCAGGAAACGATGGAACCTCTAACCTACGCCGATATTCAAATGCGTAACGCTATGGCCTCGGCCGGTCAGTCCGTAATGGATATTATTGACAAGCAAGGGCTCCCCGGAAATAGCCAGCTTTACGCTATAGAATTTGAGGAGCGGTATCTTGCCAATGCAAGTTATCGCCGGGAAGCTTATCTGCCTGATTCTGCAAGCCTGCAATACACAATTGAGGATGTAAAAGGTACTTATACCGGTGGGCCCATTTTACTCAAAGACTCGCTATATCTTGAAAAATGTGGTCTGGAAAGATTAGTTCCGGATGGGGTCATCGCTATGTACTACGATAATGATGTTCCTAAAATGAAGATCCAAAATGGACAGTACTTCCCGGCTGAACCCCGGGTTCAGGACGATTTCCAGTCTATTTTTGATAAGTATAAAGATAGGGTGAAAGACTACAAGGCTAGGTCTGTGAAGGATTCGGCAAGAATAAAAACGTTCTTTCAAAGAGAGCTAGTGAGTAATTATAATAGGATTGATACGGTTATAAATCTTATGGCCAGGTTTTTGGAAAGTGGTTTTACTCTAAATATCAAATTGGTAGGCTATGCTTCACCAATAGGTAATGCAGCCTACAATGAAGGATTGGCCAAAAGAAGAATAAAGTGTGTTGAAAACCTTTTACTGGATGAAAAAGGACTAAGAAAATATTATGACTCTGGTAAACTCATCATTAAAAGAGAACCTGAAGGAGAAAGAGAAAATATGGATCCCGAGCTTAAACGAAAACTCAGCTCCGGGAGTCAGGGGGTATACGGGTATGAATCAATAAAAGAAAGACGGGTAGATATACAAATTGCCTGCCCGTCTGATGATGTCCAATTATCATCATCTTCTCCAATAAACTAACACGGGTAGCAATGCGTAAAGCAGGGAAGGAAAAATCAGGAGATAAGTTGCCAGGTCTAAGAATATTTTTTTAATAACAAGCTATTTAGAAATAACACATCGCGACTCTATTAACTAGTGAATATATTAATTATAATTCCATGAAAAATAAGCCTACAACAATTTACAGTATAACACCTATGCTCAAGTGGGTATTGCTATTACTGATGTTTTTCCCCTTACAAGCATGGGCATCGCACACAATAGGGGGTGAAATTAGCTATAGAAGTAAAGGAAATAATAAGTACGAGATTATCCTCAAATTCTATAGAGATTGCCAAACAGGAGACCCACGGGCTCCCTTTGATGATCCCGCTTCTGTAGGAATTTTTGATAGAAATGGAATCCTGGTCAAAGAATTACGCCTGAACCTGATGGATACCTTCTTGGTCGATAATTCTTTCGATAAATGTATCCCTTCGTTAAGCGGTCTTTGCGTAGAAACAACTACCTACATGGGAGAAGTAGAACTGCTCCCCAACCCCGGAGGCTATCAGATTGTATATCAACGCTGTTGTAGAAATCAAACCTTAAATAATATAATCGATCCCATCGCTACTGGGTCGACATACGATATCTGGCTGACAGAAGAAGCCATGGAAAAAGGGAATAATAGTCCAGTAATGGGCGATTGGCCTCCAATTGCTATTTGTGCTGATGAACCTTTGTTTTTTGATCATTCTGCTACTGATCTGGATGGTGATCGATTGGAGTATAAACTATGTGCTCCGATCTCTGGCGGATCATTAGCATTCCCATTACCGCAGCCGCCAAATAATCCACCCTATGATACGGTCGTCTTCTTGGAACCCACTTATTCGGTGGAAAATATGCTGGGAGGAACCCAGGAAGCCAGAAAACTAAAAATGAACTCACAAACTGGCCAGCTAACAGCAACTCCAGGAATAATAGGACAATTTGTAGTAGGCGTTTGTGTCGAAGAATACGATAGAGAAACAGGAAAACTCTTATCTGTAACTCGCAGGGATTTTCAGTTTAACGTGTTTCCGTGTTCTCCTACAGTATCTGCTTTTCAGATACCAAAAGCACAGTGTGATGACCTGAGTGTTGAATTTAGCAACAAAAGTAAAAATGCTGAAGATTATATCTGGTTTTTTGATTGGCCGTCTAAAGAACTGTCTAGTACGGAAGAAACGCCTACTTTTACCTATCCCGATACAGGTACTTACACAATTGCACTAATTGCCAATCCTGGTGCACCATGTGCCGATACTGCATTTAGCACCATAACGCTTTCCACTGGAAGGGATATCGAACTCGATTATGATATAGAATCTTTCAATTGTGAAGACAATGCTATACTAGCCGTCCTCAATAATTCTGCTCAGCTTAATGAAAAGCAACTAACCTACGCCTGGGAGCTCAGAACTGATGCAGGAATATTTCGAACCTCTAATCTGCTCAACCCAACGTTTCAGCTACCATTGAATAGCAGTGGAACGATCACACTGACCGCTACAGACCAAAATCAATGTACCTCTTCGTTTACAAAAGGTTTTCAAACTAACAATGCTTCACCAACAGATTTAATCGTCCAAAAGGCTTTCAGCGGATGTGAAGGAGAAACTCTCGTGCTCAATGTGCTCGATAGTATCCCCAAATCCTGGCAATTCAAATGGAGTCCGTCTGCGGGATTGAGCAGTGATAGTATGTCCAATCCTTCAGTTTTACTCACGGAGTCAATTGTTTACACACTTGAAATTATTGCTCCCGATGGCTCTTGCTCCTTTACAGAAGAAATTGAGGTATCAGTAAATCCCAAACCAGACTTGGCCTTTACTGAAATGTTGCAATGTGATGGAAGGACAGTCAGTTTTATGAATGCTTCCAATGCAGATTCTTATGAATGGAATTTTGGGGATATATCAACTCAAGAAGATAGTTCATCAGAAGTTTCACCCGAGTATACCTATCCGGCAGCGGGTGAATATATCGTTACGCTGGTTGGCCGAACTAATGAAGGTTGCCTGGATACCATAACCCGTACGGTTACTATCGATTCTATTACGCTTGAGGCTAATTTTGACCTCGATATCATCCGTTGTGATCAAGATCAGATAAGCATTGACTTTACCGATTTATCTGTTTCAAAAGTTGGAGAAATAACAAGTTGGCAATGGGAATTTGGAGACCTGGGGGAGTCAGCGCTTCAGAATCCCGAGTTTTCTGCTGCGCCATTTGATAGCCTGATCGTTACTTTGACCATTAACACCGACAAAGGCTGTACTGCCTCACTAACTGATACAATAAGGGTAAATAGAGTTGTTGATAATTTTAGGGAAATAATAAATATATGCGAAGGAGATACCGTAGCGCTTTTCTCAAATGCCGATTCCACACTGTCTTACGATTGGTCACCAACTACAGACCTAGATCTTACTCAGCCCTGGAATCCACTATTCTTTGGTTCGCAAAGTACCGTCTACGATTTGACAGTAACGGCCAACGATAGTATTTGTAGGCTAAATAAGGAAATAGAAGTAAATGTTTCCAAAATTCCGGACAGTGTTTTACCCGATAGTCTAATTCAAGTTTGTGTAGGGGAAACTATAAACCTGAATCCCGGTGGAGATTCAACGCTGACCTATTTCTGGGATCAGGCTGATTTGATTGAGGAAGAAAATAACTGGAATCCCTTATTTATCGGCAGTGACGATGCGGTAATTACGCTAAGAGTAGTAGATGAAAATCTTATCTGCGAGAAATTAGATACCACCATAGTCGATGTGGTGGATGTGGTTTTGGAGGCACAGGAAGATACAATAATTTGTGAGCCTTCAGTTCTCACACTATCTGCTCGTAGTAATGCAGCAGAAGTGACTTGGTACTCCGACATGACTCTATCTGATGTCGTGGGAACAGGTCTAACTCCTGACATTGAAATCCTGGGAACCAGCACATTTTTTATTTTAGCGAAAACTGGGTTTTGTGAAAAACTTGACTCAGTAACAGTAGAACTCTTCGATGAACTCTGTGCGATTGAAGATACCGTGATTACGGTATGCGCCGGCGAAACAGCCGAACTCAATCCAATGGGCAGCGGTAGTTGCCTATACAGCTGGTCACCAGAAACGGGACTGGATCTAAGTGATCCATCCAACCCAATCTTTGTGGGTATAGAAAGTCAGACCTACCGCGTTACAGTGACTGATGCCACCGGCACCTGCGTAGATGAAGCCACCGTGGAGGTTAATGTAGAAGCTTCCCCAAGCTTGATAGCGCCGAACGACACGGTAATCTGCGAAGCGGCTACGGTAAGATTGACCGCGCAAAGTGATGGCCAGGTAAGCTGGTACAGTGATAGGAATTTAGAAAACATCATAACAAGTGGTTTAGCTGCCAGCATCGAAATAAGCACCAGCACTACCATCTATCTGCAAGCAACAGGCAACAACGGCTGTACAGCAAAAGACTCAGTAAGGGTCGAACTCTTCGATGAGCTCTGTGCGATTGAAGATACCTTGATTACGGTATGTGCCGGCGAAACGGCCGAGCTCAATCCGATGGGCAGCGGTAGTTGCCTATACAGCTGGTCACCAGAAGCGGGACTGGACCTAAGCGATCCATCCAACCCAATCTTTGTGGGTATAGAAAGTCAGACCTACCGCGTTACAGTGACTGATGCCACCGGCACCTGCGTAGATGAAGCCACCGTGGAGGTTAATGTAGAAGCTTCCCCAAGCTTGATAGCGCCGAACGACACGGTAATCTGCGAAGCGGCTACGGTAAGATTGACCGCGCAAAGTGATGGCCAGGTAAGCTGGTACAGTGATAGGAATTTAGAAAACATCATAACAAGTGGTTTAGCTGCCAGCATCGAAATAAGCACCAGCACTACCATCTATCTGCAAGCAACAGGCAACAACGGCTGTACAGCAAAAGACTCAGTAAGGGTCGAACTCTTCGATGAGCTCTGTGCGATTGAAGATACCTTGATTACGGTATGTGCCGGCGAAACGGCCGAGCTCAATCCGATGGGCAGCGGTAGTTGCCTATACAGCTGGTCACCAGAAGCGGGACTGGACCTAAGCGATCCATCCAACCCAATCTTTGTGGGTATAGAAAGTCAGACCTACCGCGTTACAGTGACTGATGCCACCGGCACCTGCGTAGATGAAGCCACCGTGGAGGTTAATGTAGAAGCTTCCCCAAGCTTGATAGCGCCGAACGACACGGTAATCTGCGAAGCGGCTACGGTAAGATTGACCGCGCAAAGTGATGGCCAGGTAAGCTGGTACAGTGATAGGAATTTAGAAAACATCATAACAAGTGGTTTAGCTGCCAGCATCGAAATAAGCACCAGCACTACCATCTATCTGCAAGCAACAGGCAACAACGGCTGTACAGCAAAAGACTCAGTAAGGGTCGAACTCTTCGATGAGCTCTGTGCGATTGAAGATACCTTGATTACGGTATGTGCCGGCGAAACGGCCGAGCTCAATCCGATGGGCAGCGGTAGTTGCCTATACAGCTGGTCACCAGAAGCGGGACTGGACCTAAGCGATCCATCCAACCCAATCTTTGTGGGTATAGAAAGTCAGACCTACCGCGTTACAGTGACTGATGCCACCGGCACCTGCGTAGATGAAGCCACCGTGGAGGTTAATGTTATTACTGTGGATTTGGAAGTTCAAAATGATACTACCATTTGCGTTGCAGGAGTAGTTGAATTGAGTGCCATGAGTCAATCTTCGACTGTACGTTGGTACAGTGATCGATCGCTGGAAAATGAACTTACTATAGGTTTGGTATTAACAGTAAATGTGGATAGCAGAGATAGCACTTTCTATGTGCAGGCTACCAATACGGAAGATTGTTCGATACTAGATTCCGTTACAGTTACTGTTTTTGAAGAAGATATAGGGCTTCAGGATACTTTGATCAGGGGCTGCTTTGGAGATTCCATAGCGATTAATCCAACAGGGAGTCCGGATTACAATTATTCATGGCAAACGGGAATTTCAGGCGATATCACAGGAGAACCCTGGAATCCGGTGATTATCGGGGAAGAAAGTGGTACCTTCAGCGTAACAGTTACTGATAATAATAGCGATTGCCGGGTAGAAGCAGAAATAGATGTAATCGTTGAGCCAGAAATAATCTTAGAGAAATCTAATGATACGCTTATTTGTGAGCCGGAAGAACTTCTACTCAGAGCTAGTGTAGACTCTGGTGTAATTAGCTGGTATGCAGATCGATCGCTCAATACATTGATCGCTTCTTCTACCAATACTATAAACGCTAGTATTTCTACGGATACTACTATTTATGTATTGGCAGTCAGAGAAAGTGGATGTGAAAAGCTGGATTCTATTGTTGTAGAAGTATTTACCGATAAAATCACTTGTATTCCCAATACTGTTGAGGTATGCCCCGGTGTGGCTACCCCAATCAGTCCTCAATGTGATATTGATTTAATTTATGAATGGGAGCCAACTGATGGTTTGGCATTAGGAGTAAGATCTAATCCGGTTGTGACAACGGATAGTTCGAGAACTTATACTGTTGTTATCAGGACACCTGGCGGCGCTTGTTCCGATACGACCAGCGTGTTTGTTCAGGTAAAAGATTTGCCGGGGTTAAATTTACCACCCGATACCACCATTTGTACGCCTGGGAATATAGAACTTTCAGCTTCTACAGATCAAGAAGCAAGAATTCGATGGTTTGGTGATGCTAGGCTGTTGGAGCTATTGAGTACGGAGTCGATATTATCAACTCAGCCCTTACAAAGGGAAACAACTTATTACGCAGTGGCTACTACTCAAGATAATTGTGTGGAAATAGACAGTGTAACTGTAACTTTATTTACAGCTCCTATAGATATAAATACAGGCCTGGTCGTATGTGCAGGGGAAACTTTCGATTTATTACCGTCTTTGGTTGAAGGGTACACCTACGTTTGGGATACTATTCCTGGTATCGATCTTTCTGATCCGGAGAATCCAAGAGCTACCATAGAAGAACGTACGACATTTTCTGTAACCATCAGTGATGATGGTACTGGATGTAGTATTGATACGACATTTCGGGTTAATGTATTGCCACGTCCTAAGCTTGAGGTTTCCAATGATACAGTACTGTGTGAAATTGGTAGAATTACCCTAACGGCCAATTCTGCCGACGGCAACACTTTTGTATGGTATGATGATCCGGGGCTAAATACGCTGATAGCCCAGGGAAGTTCGATAAGTATTAGCACCAGATTTAAGGAACGTACTTATTATGCTGAAGTAACAAACGAAGTGGGCTGTACCAATGTAGATAGCGTGAAGGTATCGGTATTTGAAGAGCAGAGTAGAATAATAGAAACTGAATTTACGGTTTGTCCTAATACGCCTACCGTGATCATGCCTACCATCGCTGTAGATAGTTTGAATTATCAGTGGGAAAATAATCAGGTATTGGATGATATCAATTCTGCTAATCCCACAATAACAACAGATACTACTGTTACACTAAGGTTGACTATTACAAACTCCACAGGATGTAGCGTTGATACGTCCGTAATTGTTAGAGTTTTTCCCAAAATAGACTTGAATATTCCTAATGATACGACTGTATGCGGCGGTAATACAATAGACTTGATAGCTACAACCAGTGTGAGTTCAGATATCTTATGGTATAGTGACAGCCCGGGGGGGACTGTGATTGGGGAAGGTAACCAAATAACCATAACGCTGGAAGAAAATTCGGTTACTCAGATTTTTGCGGTAGCAGAAGACGAGAACGGCTGTGAAAGTATTGACTCTATTACCATAAATTATGAACCGTTTGGTTTGCAGTTGCCTGATACTATATTTAGCTGTACCGGAAGTGAAGTAGAGCTGAATCCAGGGTCAGATACAAATCTGATGTATGAATGGATGCCTGCTAATTTGCTAGATGATGCCACTACTGCAAATCCTATTGCTAATATTAGTGAAAGCCAGTTATTCAGTGTCCGTATTACCAGGCCTGGAGTAGAGTGCGTTGTCAACGATAGTATTTTTGTGGAAATCAATCCTGACTTCGAATTGGAGATAACAGCAGATACGGTACTTTGCTCCGATAATAATCTGACCCTGGAAGCTATGGCGGATGTTCCGATCATGGTTACCTGGTATGAGAACGATACGAGCAGTGCACCAATAGGTAATACGCCTGTTATCGAAGTAGCAGTTGATACCGTAGAAACGATGTACATTGCAGTTGTTGTTAGTGAGGATGGTTGTGAGAAAACAGCAGAACTAACGGCTGCTTTTGAACCACTAATGATTGCACTACCGGATACGGTCGAGATATGTGAAGGAGAAACCATCGCGCTTAATCCAGAGCCTAATAGAGCGGCCATTTACAGCTGGTCTGCTGAGGATTTGCCATTCGAATCTACAGAACCAAATCCGCAGATATTATTAGAGGAAAGCGAAGTATTCTTCCTAGAGGCCAGAAATGCCGATGAGACCTGTACGGTATTCGATACCACAGTGATTGTAGTGCTGCCTGTACCAAACGCAATTTTCCCCGATGATACAATCACTTGCGACTCTAATGCTATAAACCTGATAGTAGATACTGATCCAGCTAATTTGGTAGAATGGTCGCTAAATCCTGAGTTTGATCCTGTACTAGCTTCTGGAGCAACTATAGAGGTGATACCAGGCCAGGCAGGAGCAGTTTATTACATCAATGTCTCCAATGAGATTGGATGTATCTTATCCGATTCAGTTGAAGTACAATCAAGACCTATAAATGCCATTATTACAGAGGGAGACACTGTTTTGTTATGTGATCCAGCTGATATGATTGCTCTATCAGTAACTAATCTGCGGCCCAGAGATACTTTAATGTACGAATGGATGCCATTCAATGAAATCATTGGTGATCCACTGGCAAGGGTTGTTAGCGTTTCACCAAATACAAGTACGGATTTTAGCGTGGAAGTGATCAATCAGTTCAATTGCGTGGATGTACTGAATACCAGGGTAGAAGTTATTGATGCTGATGATGACTTTCTCATAAGGGCTAATCGAACCACTATTAGTTTTGGTGATACAACACAACTATTTTTGGATGGATGCGAAGATTGTAATTATAGCTGGACACCGGAAGAGTCTCTGGACGTCAACGATGTGGCTGATCCTATTGCATCACCACGACAGACCACTACCTACACGGTAACTGTTACTAAAGGTAGTTGTCAATACGAAAGATCTATAACGATAACCGTATTGCCTCCGGCAAAGTGTGAGCGGCCCAATATTTTCATCCCTAGTGCTTTCACTCCTAATGGTGATAATATTAATGATGTATTCCGGGTAAGAGGAGAAAATATAGGCGATCGATTCCTGATGATCATTTACAACAGGTTTGGTCAGGAGATATTCCGGTCAACAAATCCTGATATTGGATGGGATGGTACTTTTAATGGTGTACCACTACCCACTGGCGTATTTGGTTATTATGTTGAGTTAGATTGTATTGGAGATCCACCACAGACCTTCACAGAGGAAGGTAATGTTACCCTGTTTCGGTAGTTAACAACAACTACAGCCTAAAAATAGCCTGCACTCAACGGATGTGGGCTATTTTTGTTATGTATTGGAATTCTAGGTATAAAAACTTTTTATGCGGCAGGCAAAGGTAATCATCATCGGAGCCGGTTTAAGTGGCTTAACGGCAGCTTATCAGCTCAAAAAGAATGGAATAGAAGCTATTTTGCTCGAGGCTCAAAATCGTATTGGCGGAAGAATTTATTCCGTAGATAGTAGAAATGCTTCTGGAAAAATTGAAATGGGAGCTACCTGGCTAGGGGAGAAGCATCAGGAACTGAACCGACTAATGTATGAACTTGGAATAAAGCGGTTTGAACAGTATAATAAAGGTAAGGGTGTGATAGAGATTATGTCTTTTCTGCCACCTCAGATTGTAGAGCTACCTATGGATCAGGAGCCCTACTTTAGAATAGCCGGTGGATCAGTTGCTGTAGTAAATCTATTAATGACAAAGATAGGTACGGATAAGATTTTTACTGATCATGTGGTAGAAAAAATAATTCAAAAGACAGATCATTATGAGTTGGTGATTGCCAACGGTCAGCTATTTCAAGCTGAATATGTAATTTCTACTATTCCTCAGCGGCTTTTTACCGAAAATATTTTAACAGAGCCCGGACTTCCTTCTGAATTACTCCATGTGATGAGTAATATCAATCCCTGGATGCATAATTCAATAAAATTTACAGTGGAATATCCCGATGCTTTTTGGCGTAATAATAAGATGGCGGGAATGGCGATGAGCCAAACGGGAATAGTACAGGAAGTTCAGGACCATTGCTCGGAAGACGGTACGGTGAGTGCCTTGATGGGATTTCTGGCAGGCCGCGCCCATGATATGGAGGCTGCGGAAAGAGAAAAAAGAGTGATTCAGCATTTGACTCGATTATTTGGCAATCAAGCCGGACCGTACATCAAATACAGTGAATTGGTCTGGAGAGAAGAAGAGACCCTCACCCCTGATTATGGTAAAGACCTGACCTTTAAATACAATTTTGGAAATCCCATCTTTCAGGAGTCCCTATTTGATAGAAAACTCATTATCTCGGGTACCGAAACAGCTGCATCTTTTCCTGGGTACATGGAAGGCGCCGTTCATTCCGGTATACATGCGGCTGAAAAAATAGTCAAAGCCACCAAAAACAAAGAAGAACAGATCAGTAGCTGAATCAAGGAAAATACATGGGAAGTTTGGTCGCCCCGTTATTAGCGGTTATTTTTACTCGCATTAAAATAACACCCTATTCGATATTGGGATAAAAAACTAGGTATGAGAAGGTTTATCGCCGGAATTCTATTTTTTTTAGCTCCTCTGGTCGCTGGATTCACTCAGTGTGACTCCTTACTAATCGATATCACCGATGATTTTGATAGCACCCGCTTGGTTGCCGCTCGTGCTATTAATATCGGATATCTGGTGCCCAGCCAATTCGAAACAATAGATGGTTTTAAAATGATAGAAGAGGCTAAAGTGTTATTTTCCTTTACCCAAAACGATACGCTTGATGCTTTTTTCATGACGCTGGCAGTACAGGAGAGGGAATATCGTAAAATACGAAGTGGTACAAATGTACTACTGGCCCTGAGCAACAAAAAAATCGTTGGGCTACTCAACCTCCCGGATAAAGGCGTATTCGACCGCACAACTAATATGCGTAGATATTTACACACAACAGTAATCCCCTATGATCAGGTGTTTAATTTAGCTTACAATACGATCAAAAAAATCCGGATTGAATACGAGGGGGGGTACAAACACGATATTGTTATACTTCCTGAACAAGCAGAAATGATCAAAGAACAAATTTTGTGTGTCGCTGAGCGGCTTAATATTTTTCCAACCAAGCCTTAGGGCTGAGTACTTATTCCGTTGGAAGGAGAGTGGGTATTGCATAGTAAGCCAAAAGTAAAGTCTTCTAACAGCTTTTGTACCGGCGAAAAGTCGCCATTCTCTATGGTTATATCAGTCATCGATGGTAGATGTAAAGCAAAATAAATATGACTGTTAGCCATTTCGAGAATAGTACTGGCCAGGGCTCTTGGATAGAGATAATCCGGGTTAATTTCTGAAATGATTTTGGCTATCGTATTATTCAAAGCCTTATAGGTCAGGAAAAAGCCATGTTTATTCTCCTTGTCTACCATTTTAGTGTGATAAGCTTTGGTAGATTCTGCTACTACAATTCTGTGTAGTACATCCTCGTCAACAAATTCTATAGACGTATTCCGCTTGGAAGTATCAATAACAGCAGACAGGGCGATCCTTAACTTGCGCTTCGGATCATCTATATTCATAGTATTGTATTCTATTCTAAACTTCATCCACTCCCAGTACCAACAAAGCAAATAAACGAGGAGTAGATGTTTATTTTCAAAGTAGCGATATACGGAAGCCTCAGTTGATCCGATTTTTGTGGCTAACTTTTTAAAGGTGAAATCTTCAAAACCGATCTCATCGATGAGAATAATACTGTACTGAATGATCTTGCGCCCCAGCTTAGTATCCTGAGGATCTCTCAAATACAATTTATCATTCAGCTTCATCTGGATAGTAATGGCCATTAGCTATAAAAGTTTCTGCATTTGTTAATGAATCACTTTGCATCCATTACAATAGTAAAGCTTTATTATTAATTATACAATACTTCGAAATCGGTTCGGGCGAAAAAAGTTAAAAGGTATGAATTAAAGAATTATTGGAAATGGTAACCGACATGTGACCCTAAAAAGAGTCTGATCAAATTGATAAGTCTTACGGTTGTAAAGGGTTAGATTTGAAAATCAATGATTTATATACCATATTCCTATGGCTTACTTTGGGAGAGAGTAGCCTCCTCAGGAAATACGAAACATTGATAAATATATACAGCTTTTTTAGAGAGCTCGGGGCACAAAAATGGACAAAGCAGGGAGGGCAAGCCCTCCTTGTGCACTGGATAACCATGCTTAGCGCAATTGTCCAAATTTACTTTTATACGCAACGCCCAGACTTAGGCGACCTCATTGGCAGCTTTACGGAGAATATTGTCTGGATTGCCTTTATCTTTCAATACTTCACTCTTAGATGAATTCAAAGTATGCGTATCAGTATCTATGCCTTCCAGGCGCAGTTCAATATTTCTGGCCTTTGCTTTCACTCTGAATTCTTCAATAATTTCAATGACATCGTAGTCAATATTCACGGAATGCGTTGCATCTATGATCACTTTCGAGTTCTCAGGAATCTTATCTAGCGTTACCAGGATACTTGCCTTGTTCAAAAAGGTTACGTCTTCTGATAATACTAAACGAGTGGCCGATTTGTCATTTTCGTCCTTTTCTTCATGGATGTAGTACGCGGAGCGATAATTCACCAAAAGAATGTAGAATACCGCTACAACGAGACCTATTCCAATACCGATAAGGAGGTCGGTTAATAAAATACCGGCAATAGTTGCAATAAACGGTATAAATTGCTGCCAGCCTAACTGATACATGGATTTGAACAAAGATGGCTTAGCCAACTTATATCCCACCATGATCAGAACAGCTGCCAGACTTGCTAATGGAATCATGTTCAACACTACAGGAATCAACGCCACACATCCCAAAAGTAAGATACCGTGAATGAATGCTGCTGCTTTGGTTTTTCCTCCTGATTGAATATTAGCAGAACTCCTTACGATTACCTGGGTTACAGGCAATCCTCCGATAAGTCCTGATATTATGTTTCCTACACCCTGAGCCTTTAACTCAAGGTTGGTAGGCGTAACTCTTTTTTGCGGATCGAGTTTGTCGGTAGCTTCTACACTCAACAATGTCTCTAAACTTGCTACCACAGCTATAGTAATACCGATCACATATACTTCAGGGTTGGTGATCTGACTGAAATCAGGTAAAGTAAACTGATTGAGAAAACCTGAAAGATCAGAAGCGACGGGCAGGGCAACCAATTGATCAGGCTGCAAAGACCAGGCCGTACCCTGTACAGCAATATTTAGCAGTATACCAGCAACTACTACTACCAGCGGGCCCTGTATGATCTGAAAAACTCTCCTTTGTTTGAAGAATTTATTCTCCCATAAAATCAATATGCCTAAACAAATCATACTGATTAGTACAGCTCCCGGAGAAATAGCATCCAGCATACTCTCTAAAGCGCTAAAGGTGGTTTCCCCATCAGCCTGATTAAAAGCCATGTCTCCTTCTGGATCTTTGTCATATCCAAAGGCATGCGGAATTTGCTTCAATAAGATGATTAATCCTATACCGGATAGCATACCTTTGATGACAGATGAAGGAAAATAATAACCAATGATACCGGCTCTTAAAAAGCCGAGTATTAACTGGAAAATACCCGCTAGCACTACTGCTAAGAGAAACGTTTCAAATGCTCCCAAATCCTGGATGGCCGTTAAAACTATCACTGCTAAACCTGCTGCCGGGCCACTTACTCCTAAAGAAGAATTACTTATGAGAGCCACAACAGTACCTCCTACGATACCAGCGATAATACCTGAAAATAGTGGTGCTCCTGATGCTAAAGCAATACCCAAACACAAGGGTACAGCTACCAGAAACACGATGAGGCCAGCTGGGAAATCTGATTTGATTTCACCAAAAAATGATTTCAAATTTTTCATGGACAATTTTTGCGCAGTTAAGTAACATGTCGCGACAGTATTACTATCTTTTAACAAAGTTTAACGCTTAGTGATTGAATATAGTTTTTGCTTTTTTCGAAATACTTTAAATAAATTCAGGATTTGTTGCTGATATTCAAGATATTAAATACTGAGTAAGTCCGAATTAGCCAAGATACTTAGTAGTAAGTAGTTAAGAAATCTTACGTACTCAGTAAAGAAGCCCCCACTGAATATCTGCTGATTTTTCTCAATCAACGGATTGGGATTCCGTCTTGGGCTCAACTGTATCGAAAATAGAATCATCTGCTTTTTGACCAAGATAAACCAAATGAAAGCTTTCCTCCCCTATTTCCAGATTTTCTCTATCAATCGGGATAGGTTCGATGGTACCATCCGGCATTTTTATGAAAAGAGGTATTTTGCAATTTCTTACATTCATGATCTCTATAAATTGATCCAGCAGGTCAATATTCTGTATGGGTAACTCATGAAGATAGGGATAATCCCGAGCCACCTCGTTTAAGTTCAGATAGTCATCAGTATAGCTCAGGAGCCCTTGTTTGGGTAAGCTAGGTTTTGATTCTTTCAGCTCTTCCGGTGTGATTAGGCGAAACGTTCCGTTTTCCCCAAAAATTTTCTGGTATCGCCTTACCGCAAATTTATTGACATCAGCATTACTGGTCATTGCCAATAGATATCCCATATCCAAGAGCTCCAGCTTTTCGGCCAAATCATCAGTGTAGATATTGATCTCAAAGGCTTCCAGGCCGGCTTGGTTAGCTTTGTCAATGTTACTGGCATTGCTGTCGATTAGTATTACATGGCGCCCATTGTCTTTGAGGTATCTGCCAACTACCCTAGAGGCAGCACTGGCGCCAATCAGGAGGATACCGTTGGATTCCTTCTGGAATATCCCCAGCCAGATAGCGGCGAAGCGGGCCGTCGTGGCATTGATCAAGACGGTTCCAAGAACGATCATAAAGACCAAAGGAGTAATATATTCGGCTCCTTCTACCCCTGATTTGGTCAGCGTAATACCAAACAAGGAGGCAATACCGGCAGCTACTATACCGCGGGGACCCACCCAGGAGATGAAAATCTTTTCCTCAAGTTTCAACTCTGTATTCCTGGTACTCATAAATACAGCGATAGGCCGCAGTACAAAGGCAACTACTCCAAAAAGGGCAAAGCTGCGCCAGTTTTTGGAAATGAGCTTCATATCAGCAATATCAATGTTGGCGGCCAACAAAATAAAAAGCATGGATATCAGCAGTACACTCAGCGATTCCTTAAAAGATAGTATTTGTTTGAGTTGTGGCATATTCATATTTCCCAAAACAGTACCCATTACCACCACCGCCAGTAAGCCTGATTCGGTAGCTATTATATTTGAAAATACAAATACCCCTAATACAAAAGCCAGTGTGAAAACATTCAACAGATAATGCGGAACAAGTTCTCTTTTAATGAGTATACTTAGGGTCCAAGCAGCAAGCGCCCCCAAGGCCAGACCGATCAGTATGATCTGAAAAAACTGTATGAGCGCATGCGAAGTAAACTCTACACCTCCATCGGCAGATTGTATAAACTCAAAAACCAATACAGCCACCAGAGCACCGATCGGGTCGATCAAAATACCTTCCCATTTAAGAACTGTAGAAACATTTCTTTTTAATGGAATATTCTGCAAAATAGGAGCAATAACGGTAGGTCCCGTAACTATAATCAACCCCGAAAATAAAAAGGAAATCGGCCAGCTGAGTTGCATAATAAAATGCGCGGCAAAGCCTCCTCCAATAAAATTGATGGTAGAAGCAATCGTAATCAGCCTCAGAATAACTGGGCCAACCCCGGAAATCTCCTTTCTCTTTAGCGTCAAACCACCTTCAAAAAGAATAATACCTATCGCTAAAGACACGAAATAAAATAGATATTCCCCTCTGAAAATACCCTGATTGTACTTTTCATTATACATTGGCTCCAATAGCTTATGCCCATCTTCGGTTACTAAAGAGGACAGTGGTCCTACTATAAGCCCAATAAGTATGAGCGGCAAGATAGCTGGGATCTTAATCCGCCAGGCCAGCCATTGAGCCAATATCCCAAGGATAACAATACTAGATAATTCTACCATCTACTTTATTTATTACTATCTAACGATTCTTCAACTGTATTGGGGCTTTCAATGTTTAAAATTAATATCCTTCAATTGTAAGGGTTTTTATAAAATGTACGATAACTTGATTTAATTGCTCTTTTAAGGACAATCGGTAGGTAGGAGAAAGTTGTATTTGTGTCCTAGCGTGCTGTCAGGTACGCTATGTAAAAATGGCGTACCTGACAGCACGCTTTTTATCGCTTTATTAATTTATTTTCTACCCGCATTTTGACCCTAACGGGTCAGCTCAATTATCACCATACATTTTATAACAAGACCCAATTTTAGAGAACACATAAAAGTAGCAAAGTACAAACTATAAAGAAAAGTAGTTTATCCAAAAAATTATAAATCCTTTCTTCAAAGGCATTGGATAAATCCTTAATTTTATCTTTTGGAAAAAATTTGAACTTTAAAATGCTGGAAAATAGTAAGCGTAGAACATTCGGCATCATCAGTCACCCGGATGCCGGAAAGACTACCCTAACCGAAAAACTATTGCTCTTCGGCGGTGCGATACAAATAGCCGGAGCAGTAAAATCTAATAAAATAAATCGCAGTGCCACATCTGACTTCATGGAGATAGAGCGTCAGCGTGGTATCTCTGTGGCTACCTCGGTAATGGCTTTTGAATATAAGCATCTCAAAATAAATATTCTAGATACCCCTGGTCACCAAGATTTTGCCGAAGATACCTACCGCACCCTTACTGCGGTAGATAGTGTCATTGTGGTTATTGATGTCGCTAAAGGTGTGGAAAAGCAAACGGAAAAGTTGGTAGAAGTTTGTAGAATGCGCAAAACACCAATTATCGTGTTTATCAACAAGCTGGACCGGGAGGGGCAAGATGCCATCGATCTGCTGGATGAGCTGGAAGAAAAACTCGGCCTAACTGTTACTCCCTTAAGCTGGCCCATCGGAATGGGGCAACGCTTTAAAGGAGTCTATAATTTGTATGAAAAAAAACTGGTACTCTTTCGTCCTCACTCCAAACAAGATGATGGGGTTATTGAAATAAATGACCTAAGCGATACCATTCTGGAAAAAGAAGTAGGGGAAGAACTGGCCGAAGAGCTTCGGGAAGAAGTAGATACCATTGAGGCCGTATATCCTGATTTTGATAAGCAGGCCTACATGAAAGGGGATTTGTCACCAGTATTTTTTGGTAGTGCTATCAATAATTTTGGGGTAAAAGAATTATTGGATTGCTTTACGGATATCGCTCCGGGGCCCCTACCCAGAACTACCGAGGAAAGGCTAGTAGAACCAGTAGAAGATAAATTTGCCGGCTTTGTATTTAAAATCCATGCTAACATGGATCCTAAGCACCGGGACAGAATTGCTTTTATGAGGGTTTGTTCCGGGACTTTCAAGCGTAATACCAATTACCTGCATGTACGCCAGGGGCGTAAGATGAAATTTTCTAACCCCACTTCCTTTATGGCATCCAAGAAAACAATCGTCGATGAGGCTTTCCCCGGTGATGTGATTGGTTTATATGATTCTGGTAATTTTAAGATCGGAGATACAGTCACAGAAGGCGAGGTCCTTCATTTTAAAGGGATTCCCAGCTTTTCACCGGAGTTGTTCCGCTACGTGGTCAATGCTAATCCCATGAAGGCCAAACAGCTGGCAAAAGGCCTGGAACAGCTTATGGATGAAGGCGTTGCCCAGTTGTTTACCAAAGAAGATAATGGAAGGAAAATAATAGGCACAGTCGGTGCCTTGCAATTTGAGGTTATTCAGTATCGGTTGGAGCACGAATATGGCGCTTCTTGTCAGTATGAGCCCCTCAATTTGCATAAAGCCTGCTGGGTGGATTGCCCGGATGAAAAGAAGATGAAAGAGTTTTTGGCGAGAAGAAAAAAAGATATCGCCAAAGACAAACAAGGGAACTATGTTTTTCTGGCCGAATCTGCATGGATGCTGAAAATGGCTCAAGAGAATTTCCCGGAGATGAATTTCTACTTCACCAGTGAAGTACAGCGATCTAGCGCATCGTAAAACTTGCAAAAGCTAAAGCTACGGAGTAGGCCGGTAAAAGTAAGTTGGCTTTACCGGACCCTCCGACCCTTCCAGGTGTATGTTTTGTAGAGGTTGCTCAATAAGCCTACATAAGTGATGTACCAAATATGAAGTGCTTGAGCGCTAAAGAAATATTTCATCATTGATTGCCGCCTAAAGAAACGACTGGCCTGCCTAAGGAAAAAATAATCTACAATTATTTTCAATATCAATTGCACAACGAATAAAAGCAGCAGCCAGGCAGTCCAGAAAATGCCTAGAATCAAACTTCCAATTATACTCCAGCAAAAGAAAAAAACTATAGCTAGTACTACTGTAATCCTCCATTCCTGATAATAAGCTGACTTAGTGCCCCAGCGAATACGCTGTTGTAAAAAAGAAGAAACATCAGGCATAGGGCTGGTGTGAACAGACGCTTTTGGGTTTTTTATAAAAAAAATATCATCGGGAAACCGCTGAGCGATCTTATGCATCAACAATAAATCATCGCCTGAGGCCAAATGATCAATTTGATCAAATCCTTTGATGGCCTCAAAAACCCTTTTGGGGTAACCCAGGTTAGCACCATTACTCATACGCATAAAATTACTCTCAATTCCGGCCCCCGTGATGAGCATCATACCCATAAAATCGAGTGATTGGAAGTGCTCGATTGGCTTAATGCCGCAGTCAAAGACTACCGGCGCAGCGATAAAGCCTGGTTGGTGATCCTGAAAAACGGCGGCAAAAAACCGAAGCCAATCTTCCGGCACCCGGCAATCGGCATCTGTGGTCAGGATGAGCTCTCCCGCTGCTTGGGATATAGCATAGCTTATAGCTTGTTTTTTGCCCTGCAAAGGAGGTTCTAAAGATAGAAGCCGGAGTGGATTCCAATGGAAAGATTGGACGCGCGCAGCCGTTTCATCATGGGAATGATCATCTACAATAATAACTTCCAGTAGGGCCTCCGGGTAGTTGTTGGCTCTAATGCTTTGCATGCAGTTTGAAATGGTGGCCTGTTCATTTCTAGCCGGAATGATAACCGTAATACTGGTTTTAGGTGTAAAATCTCTCGGGAGTTCGTAATAAGGTAGCGCCTCCCATTGGCGTCGATAAAACCGAATGATAAGAAGATAGGCAAAGGCGAGTAGTAAGCTCATCAAGATATAGCCTAAAAGTAATATAGAAGAAATCTCCATCCAGTTTTGGATCAAAAGTAATAGCTTTAGTCGTGTAGGTTCACTGAGGATCAAAAAAATTATCGTAGTCATTGCGACTCTTACTCTTACTCTTGGTTTTGCTTCTTCTTCTTTGCTCCTTTTCCAGTTCCCTAAGCTCTAGTGGTTGGCTATCCAGCTCCTCAAAGTTAACATATTCTCCTCTTTGCCGGCGCTCCTGTTCGTTGCCTACCTCTCTCATACGTTTGGTAAAGAAAGCTTTACCCAACAAAAATAAAGAGACCAAAGGAAAAGCAAACAACCCCAGGGCGGCTGAAATCAAACCAGCAACCATATTTCTTTGGAAAAGATTGATCATCCATTTTCCAAAAGTAATTACAGCGTTTTTGTCTAATATTAAAGCACCAATGATAAATACCGGTGATAAATACCACAGAATAGCGTAGATGAATCTGGCAATATAAAACATCAACACTAGGGCTAGTACCATCCCAACTATGCCTATAATAGCATTAATTGTGTTAGTAGCACCACCAGAGTTATTACGTTGACTCGTCATTTATTTAAAGTTTTATTCTGAACTCATTTGAAAATAGAACAATCCCGAAGGGGCATTTAGTTTGATAAACACCACCAGAATAGAGCGAATAAAATAAAAATCCGATAAGCTGGCACCTTCTGGCGTCAAAGGGCAAGAAGCGAACTATTTTGCCTTACAAAAGGCTGTATGTAACTTCTGCACCTGTTAAAGCGTTTTGAAAAGTATGATTTAACCACTAATTTTGGAAAAAACAGCAGCCGATCATGAATATAAGCAAAAAAAAATCAGCAATACTAAGCTTTTTTCTACTCTCTTTTGTGTGCGCTCCTGCTCAATCCGTCACGATCAAATGTATGATCAGTGAATGTAAGAGTGCTGTGAGCTTGTACGAATTTAATGGTTTTTACTTTGAAGAAAGTATTGCCGGGAAGCGCATTGCTGACAACTTATTTGAGATCACTTTGCCAAAAGAAGACATTCCCAGAGTCTATTTCATAGGTTCTAGCAATAAAGACGTACTGCCTATCATAGTAGGTACAGAAAATATGGTGACGGTTTCGGGTAAATGTGGAAAGATGAGAGTCGCTCAGGTTAATAATTCGTTGTTGAACAGCAACTTTGAGTCGATAAAAAAAGAAATAAGCCGTCTGCGCTCCGAGACGATCAAATTGACAAGACAGCTACGTACTATTCAGGACGGGGACGGCAAAAAAGCTGTTTTTGAACAACTGGATCAGCTGGATCAGGAAAAACTGAATTTTCTGGATTCTTTAGAGCAGAAAAACCCATTCTTCGCCAAAACGGTAGCGATTAATACCTATCTCAGTTATCCCAATAATATGGGAAGCTACAATAATGAGATCATGTATTTTGCTGATAAGTATTTTGCTCAGGCTAATTTTAAGGACGAAACTTATAATTATCTGCCCTGGCTTACTGATGCTGTCAAAGCCTATACGCAGACCCTGGCCAGAGTTGGTTTGGATGAAGGTGGCCAAAAAGTATTCCTGGATCGTTTGCTAAGGCGTTTTCCTGAAGGCTCAAAAGCCCGCCAACTGGCCCTAGCCGGCATTGTACAAACTTATCAAACCGAGAAGGGGGGGAATTTTATCTATTTTGGAGAGCAATTTATCGAAGAATATAAAAATAATGCGCCGGCCGTAGCCAATTCGATACAGGAAATTATCGATAAAGAGAAAAGCTTCATGGTAGGGGGAGAAGCGCCTGATTTTGTCCAGATGACAGCTGATGGCGAAGAGCTACACCTGAGTGATTTAAAAGGGAAAGTAGTATTAGTAGACTTCTGGGCCAGCTGGTGTGGCCCATGTCGCCGGGAAAACCCAAATGTGGTCCGCTTGTACAATGAATACAAGGATAAAGGGTTTGAAATAATAGGCGTAAGCCTTGACCGCAAGAAAGACAAATGGCTTCAGGCCATCGAGCAAGATGAGCTGAACTGGCTGCATGTCAGCGACCTCAAGGGCTGGAAAAATGAAGTAGCACAAATGTACAGCGTAAGTTCCATTCCCTATACCGTTCTGTTGGACAGAGAAGGAAAAATAATAGGCAAGCGCCTCAGAGGAACTTCTCTGGAGAAAAAGTTAAAAGAAATCTTCAGCGAAGGTGACTGAGCGAACCTGTAAGATGAATGCCCTGTGGGCATTCAAGCGAAGGAACGCGACAGCGCGTGGGGTTAGCAAAGAACCAATTTTCACTTATTTTAATACCTGGGAAACAAGTCTAAAGATTCTAGCTCAGCGCCCAATTCTCCTGGTCTTTATAGCCTCTGATCAGGCTATGACCGATAGCATTGGCATATCTGGGGCCAAACTCATAGAGCGGATACTTCAAGTAAAGTCAAAAAGATAATCCACCAAAAACGCTCTAAATCTTTATCAGTAGGTCTTGGGCAAGTCTTCCAACTTGATTTCGTAAGCAGTTGTCGATTTACTTACCGACAGCGAAAAGGAACTCCTTACCTTATCAATATTGGGAACAGTTGACAGTTTGTTTGTAACAAACTCATTATACCGCTCTATATCTTCTACTACAATTTTTAGAAAAAAATCTGCATCTCCCGTAACATGATGGCATTCCATAACTTCAGGATAAGATTTTACCTGACTGGTAAAAGATTCAAGCCCCGCCTGAGAATGGTCTATTACTGAAATGTGAATAAAAGCCATAAGCTTCTTGCCTAATTTCTTAGGTTCAAGTAATGCTACATAATTCTTAATAACTCCCTTGCGTTCCAGCCGCTTCAACCGCTCAAAAATGGGAGTAGTTGATAAATTGAGCTGGCTGGCCATTTCCTTAATTGTAATTCGAGCGTCCTGTTGTATCAGTCTTAAAATCTGTACGTCTACTCGGTCAAATTTTGACATGTATTTTTAGTCTTTTGTTTTTGTACAATGAAAATACCTGATAGAACTTTTTTCTTTTTGATAGTACGTTTTAGGGAGGTTTTAGAAAAAAAAAATTTCTATAAATCCTTTTGGTATTTTTTTTCCTTTTTTAAACCGCTTAAAAGAGTTTTTAAGCGTGTTTAGAGTTTTTTTCGTTGTATTAATATGTCCTTTGCCTAATGCTTGGCAAAATATTTGGTCAATATATAAAAATAAGCGAAAACTCAAATTAATCTTTTATGTCGAATTTAACATTCTCCTCATCCAAGCCTAATAACCCCCCAACTGATTTCATGCCCATACTGGGTACAGACTATGTTGAACTCTACGTTGGAAATGCCAAACAAGCTGCTCATTTTTATAAAACAGCATTTGGCTTTCAGTCGTCTGCTTACGCTGGTCTGGAAACCGGCTTAAAAGACAGGGAAAGTTACGTGGTAATACAAGAAAAAATACAACTGGTATTGACCTCTCCACTCCAAAGCGGTACCGAAATTGGTAAGCATATCGACAAACACGGGGATGGCGTAAAAGTAATAGCGCTCTGGGTTGAAGATGCCCGATTAGCGTATGAGAATGCCATTTCTAGAGGCGCCAATTCCGTTTTTGGGCCTTTCACAGAAAAAGATGAAAACGGGCAGGTTATTCGAGCAGGAATTCATACCTATGGAGATACGATCCATATTTTTGTAGAACGAAAAGACTACCACGGTTTATTCTTGCCAGGCTTTCGAAAATGGCAAACGCCTGATTATAATCCCACTACTGTGGGCTTGAAACATATTGACCACATGGTTGGTAACGTTGCTCTGGGGGAAATGAATAAATGGGTTAACTTCTATGAGCAGGTAATGGGCTTTACCCAAATCTTATCTTTTGATGATAAAGACATCTCTACAGAATATACCGCTTTGATGAGTAAGGTGATGAGTAACGGAAACGGACGAATTAAATTCCCGATAAATGAGCCTGCTGAGGGGCGCAAAAAATCTCAGGTAGAAGAATATCTTGACTTTTACGAGGGGCCGGGTGTACAACATATTGCTGTAGCTACAGACGATATTATCAATACGGTGCGCAACCTGAAGAGTCGCGGCGTAGAATTCCTTAGAGTTCCGGAATCTTATTACGAAATTCTACCAGATCGAGTGGGGGATATTGATGAAGATATTGCTCCACTTAAAGAACTGGGGATCTTGGTGGATAGAGACGACGAAGGGTATTTGCTGCAAATCTTTACCAAGCCTGTAGAACCTCGCCCTACGCTTTTCTTTGAAATCATTCAGAGAAAAGGTGCTAACTCCTTTGGGCAGGGGAATTTCAAAGCGCTTTTTGAAGCGATAGAAAGAGAACAAGAGCTCCGGGGTACTTTATAGAAAGCTATATTGTCAAAAAAATGTCAAATCAATATTTTTTATGCCTATTTATCACAGACAAGGGAAAATACCACCTAAGCGCCACACGCAGTTTCGAAAGCCAGACGGCAGTTTATACCACGAACAGGTATTTGGTACAATAGGGTTTGATGGAATGTCCTCTATTTCTTACCATTTACATCCGCCACCGGCCGTTAAGGCTATTGGGGAGGCTCAGGATGTGAGTCCCTGTATAGCGGTAGAAAAGAATCTCACAGCCAGAAAACTCATTGGCTTTGATGTAGCTCCGAAAGCGGATTATCTGGAGGCCAGGACTCTGCTACTGGTCAATAGTGACGTACAGCTGGGGCTGGCAGCACCAAAGCACTCCATGAAGGATTATTTTTATAAAAATGCCGATGCTGATGAGCTGTTGTTTATTCATCGGGGGAGGGGAACTCTACACACAATGTTTGGCCAAATACCTTTTGAATATGGTGATTATCTGGTGATTCCCAGAGGAGTGATTTACCAGATAGAATTCGAAACTGAAGATAATCGGCTACTATTTGCAGAATCATTTCACCCTATTTATACCCCAAAGCGGTATCGTAACTGGTTTGGACAACTACTGGAGCATTCGCCTTTCTGTGAGCGGGATTATATCTTGCCCCGGGAGCTGGTAACGCATGATGAAAAGGGCGATTTTTCCATAAAAATAAAAAAGCAGGGTATACTGCATGAATTGATTTATGCAGCGCATCCTTTTGATGTAGTTGGTTGGGATGGCTATAATTTCCCCTATGGTTTTTCTATTCATAATTTTGAGCCGATCACCGGCCGTATTCATCAGCCACCTCCGGTACACCAAACTTTTGAGACCGGCGCTTTCGTAGTTTGTTCTTTTTGTCCGAGGTTGTATGATTACCACCCCAAATCTATTCCGGCTCCTTATAACCATTCTAATATTGATTCTGATGAAGTCCTTTATTACGTGGATGGAGATTTTATGAGCCGTACGAATATCGCTCCGGGACATATTTCGCTGCATCCCGCCGGTATTCCACATGGGCCACACCCGGGCACTTACGAGGGAAGCATAGGAAAGACTAAAACAGAAGAACTGGCTGTCATGATAGATACTTTCAAGCCATTGAAGCTGACAGGAGCTGCAGTAAAGATTGATGATGGTAAATATTTCCAATCTTGGCTTTGTTAAAGATACCGCGGGAAATTCCTAATATGCTCCTATAAATTTTACAAACAAAATATATGATTATCGATATCCCTGCTCATTCAGATTTTAGCATTCACAATATTCCCTTTGGTATTTTTTCTACCCCCAATCGTTCTCCAAGAATAGGCGTGGCGGTTGGCGACCATATCCTTGACCTCTTGGCACTGGCCTCGCTGGATGTCTTTGAGTTCGATACTGCTGTTTTTCAGAATAATTACCTGAATGATTTTATTAGTCTTGGAAAATCTATCACCTCAAAAGTGAGAACTAATATTCAGGCATGGCTGAGAGATGATTACTCTATTTTGGCCGGGAAGCCTTCCCTTTTTGTGCCGCAGAGCCAGGCACGAATGCATTTGCCGGTGAAAGTTGGAGACTACACCGATTTCTATTCCAGTATTGAGCATGCCAGCAATGTGGGGAAAATGTTTAGAGGTCCTGACAATGCGCTGCTTCCGAACTGGCGTCATTTGCCAGTGGCTTATCATGGCCGGGCATCTTCCATCATAGTAAGTGGGCGACCCGTGTATCGCCCAAAAGGCCAAACTATGCCCCAAGGAGCAACCACTCCCGTCTTTCAGCCCACCAATCGCCTGGATTTTGAGTTAGAGATGGCTTTTATTGTGGGAAAAGATACCGCGTTAGGACAGTCTGTCACTGTGGACGAAGCCGAAGAGTACTTGTTTGGTATGGTTATTTTCAATGATTGGTCAGCCAGAGATATCCAAAAATGGGAATATGTTCCACTCGGGCCATTTTTGGGTAAGAGTTTTGCTTCTTCTGTTTCGCCGTGGGTAGTCACCATGGAAGCATTGGAGCCATTCCGAACACAGGGTTATGTGCAGTCTCCTGAGGTTTTGCCCTACTTGAGGCAATCTGGGCCCGGCAATTTTGATATCGAGCTTGAGGCTCTGCTAACTCCACATGAACAGCAATCGATGACCATCTCCCGATCCAATTTCAAGTATCTGTACTGGTCCATGGCTCAACAACTGGCTCATCATACAGTCAATGGCTGCAATATAAGAGTAGGAGATATGATGGCTTCCGGGACCATTTCCGGGGCGCAAAAATCTGCTTTCGGCTCGCTGCTGGAGATAACCTGGGCGGGTAAAGAGCCCATACAACTAGCTGATGGCACGGAACGGACCTTTTTGGAAGATTACGATAAGGTCACTTTAAAGGCTTTTGCTCAAAAAGAAAATACCAGAGTGGGCTTTGGTGCCGTAGTGGGCACTATTCACCCGGTGAGCGATTAAGAGCATAGGTATAATTTAAATATGCGCTAAGCTATGCTAACAACACATCATTAAGCTGGTAGCCGCTGAAATTATGAAACCGAAATGATTGGGTTTTCTGGGCTTTTGTCTATATTCCCGCCTAATTACAAAAGGGAGTTAAATGACTGGAATAGAAGCTATTTTAATTCTTATTCTTTCCAATCAAACCCGCCTTGGGTGGTTCCACGGCCTCGTGCTGGTAGGGCTATATGTCGCCTATGTAGGTAGTCTACATGTTTAGCACCATGAAAAAGTCTACACCTATAAAATCTACTGAAGCAGAACAGGAAGCTAACCCAGGGGGAGAGCTACTAATCGAAGTGTATTCCGGTCCGTTATCACGCTTGATCTGGAAGCGCTGATCATCGGTCAGGTAAAGATAAATGACTTCAGGGCCTGGGTTTTACTCCTCTCGGCTACGGTGATTATTGGGGCGGCTTGTTTCACTTTGGTATTTGCTGCCGAATCCTTGAGTCATATTTTAAATGTACCCATCTATATTGTTGCTGTACTTTTGACCGCCTCCGCTACGAGTGTTCCAGACACGGTTATTTCCATCAGAGATGCCCAAAAGGGAAATTACGATGATGCCATATCCAATGCACTGGGCAGTAATATTTTTGACATTACCTTTGCTCTCGGATTTCCATTGCTGATCTACGGTATCATCTACGATCCTATAGATATATCGGAGGCTGAAGATATCAGTGAGCTGCGATTTATACTCCTGTCGCTCACCACGGTCGCTTTTGGAATTTATATTTTTGGAAAAAAAATGACGATCTACAAAGCCATTTTGCTGGTGTTATTCTTTTTGGTTTTTACCTCTTATATTCTGGGAAAGACCTTCACGCCGAAGCAGTGGCCCATCAATGAAATTTCAAGCTTTATCAATGGGATTTTATAAAAGACTCGTTTCGTAGGGATTAAAATACTTTAGAGGTTCTCGCTATTCTATCCCTGTCGGGCAAGTTGAATAAAAGAATCAGACCTATCAGATCAGTTAGGGTGTTCTTTTTATTTTACACACTTAAAAAACCGATAATCAAATACAAAATGGCGGTAAGTCCGCCGGCGATTAAAGCGTAGGGAAGCTGTGTTTTTACGTGATCGATATGGTCACTGGCAGAAGCCATAGAAGATAAAATACTGGTATCAGAAATAGGCGAACAGTGGTCGCCAAAAACACCCCCACCCAGCGCGGCAGCAATAGTCAGATAAACATTGGCTTCCATATTTTGAGCCATCGGCACGGCAATGGCAATCATAATAGCAAATGTACCCCAGGAAGTACCGGTAGAAAAAGCAATAAAGCAGCTCACCAGAAATACTATAAATGGAACCAACGCCGGCGATAGCCATGATTTAGCTACATCTGCTACAAATTGGCCGGTTCCCATATTTTTGCATACGGCACCGATAGCAAAAGCGAGCAACATCAATAGGGCTAATGGCATTAGACCAGCGATGCCCTTTAGGGTTAGGTCTACCATCTCTTTTAGGTTCATGATCCTTTGTAGGCTATACAGTAGCATGGAAAATAAGATGGCTACAATAACCGCTACGAGAACGGATGTAGAGCCTGAGCCCTGTCCAATAGCGTAAAAAAGCTGATCTCCCCGGGAGGCATTAGGGATTTTTTCCATTGCTGTGCCCCAGCCGGTATAGGCCAGCATGATTGGCATTAGGAAAACCATAACTGCGATGGGTAAAATCATATTAATAGCTCTGGGCTTGATTCCGGGCTTTACCTCCACATCCGTGAGCTCATCAGCTACCATGGGAATAGCCCCATCGGCCAATAGCTTGCCCGTCTCCCTAGCGCGCTTCTCAGCCCTAGCCATAGGACCAAAATCTTTTTTTGTAAAAATAATCACCAGCACCAGGATCAAAGCCAGCATGGGATAGAAATTATAAACCAACGATTGGATCATCACTCCAAAGGGGTTGTCAAAGCCCTGGTTGAGCAGTAAGGTCATAATAAAGGCTCCCCAGCCATTGAACGGGATTAAAATACTGGCTGGCGCTGAACTGGAATCAGCAATATAAGCCAATTTCTCCCTGGGAATTTTCAGATTGTCAAATACTGGCCGGTACAGGGTGCCTACCGTTAGCACGGAAATGCTGGACTCTACAAAGACCAGTACTCCGGTCAGCCAGGCCAAAAACTGGACGACTACCCGGTTGGTCCCACTTTGATGGCCTTCAAATCGCTGTAAGAATTTATTTAAGCTCAAAATAAAACCCTGTACGCCACCGGAGCGCTGAATGAAAATTATCAATGCTCCGACCAGCGCACAAAACATGATGGTTCTGGTGTTGCCTTTGTCCTGAAAAACTTCTACCAGCCCCTGAATAGTAGCCAGTGTGCCTTCAGCGATCAGTTGGAAAGGAAGAGCCAGGATTTCGCCGGTACTCATGGTTTGCATAGCGGCTCCCATTTCTTGAATGTTATTGATTTGCAGGGTATCAAAAAGGGTAATAGCCAGCCAACCCAGCCAAATCCCAAAAATGAGAGACACATAAACCTGCTTGGTGCGTATAGCCAAAAAGATAGCAATAACGGGGGGAAGCAATGAAAGTACGTTGAAATCCTGCATGTCGCTTACTGTTTTGAGTTGGTTATAATTCTGCTCTGATCCATTCGAGCACGCGTTGCATCTCTACTTTAATCGGATTACTACCGTTGACATAATTGTTGTTCATAAAGCTGAAAAGCAATAAGCGGCCCGAGCGCGTCCGTACAAAGCCACTCAGGCAATGTTTGTTGGATAAGGTGCCCGTCTTGGCAAAGACATACGGGGGCTCCCCGGCGTACCAGTTTTTGATGGTACCACTGCGGCCACCCACCGCCAGCGTACGGAGCAGTCGCTCTTCTCCCTGATCTTCCAGTAATTTTTCTAATACCTTAACAATCGTTCTGGGCGTAAATAAATTGTAGCGACTTAGCCCGGAACCATCTCGCCAGATAGGCTCATCCGGTAAATCTGATAATAAACTATCTTTAGTATACTCGATCACTTCGGAAGTATTGCAATAGCCAAATAGCTCATGACTGCACAAGAAAAGTAACTGCTCCGCAATGAAGTTGTCACTTTTCTGCATAAAAAGACGGTATAAAGTATCCGGAAACGGTATTTTAAGCGTGTGGATAACCGCATTGCTATCAGGTGCGCTACGATAAAGGTGTACCGGGCGATTCAACGTATCCGCCAGTAGCGTGGCGATAGTCTCCGGCTCAGCCTTAAAAGGAATAACTGTTTCAACAGCCTGGGTATCTATTCTTCTTTTATTCAAAAAAATGATATTGTCATTTTCGTCCCTGTAGATACTTCTTTCCTCAAAAGTAGGCCGCAGCCAGTCTTCAGCAAAAACAGGAGAGACTACCAGGGGGCCGCCGGCCACTTTATCTAAACGTACTACATTACCAAAAATGGGAAAGCTGCTGCGCTCCGCCTGATAATAATAGCGGTAATCACTCCAGGCCCAACCCGGGCCAAAGCGCTTATCTTTGAAGTTATGAGTTGAAAAAAACAGTTGCCTGGGATGTTGCTGCAAAAAAGCAAAGGCATCAGAACCAACATCAAACTCCGGATGCAACAACAGCGGATTGCCGGTACCCCAAAAGATCAGCGAATCACCCCGCTCCGTGTAAGCCAGCAGGGGCAGGCTATCTCCGAGAATCCGGGTGGCGGTGTAGTAGGTGAAAATCTTGGTATTAGAAGCTGGCGTGTAGTACTTGTCAGCGTCTTTTTGCAACAAAAACGTATCCAGCTCAGGGTCATACAGTGCCAATCCCGTAAAAATTTTGCTGAAAACATCGGATGAAGTCATCAGGTTTTCCAGATCCTTGGCCTGCCGCCGCTGGATGCCCTGATAGCTGCTGCAAGAAGATAGCACTGCCGTCAATAGCAATAAAACCTGCCAATGTTTTTTCAAAAAAAAAATTGAAAGGATTGGAGAAATAATTGACAGCGTATTCTTATTTTCTATTTTCTCAAAAAAAATCATTAAATTTTCAAGTATTTAAAAAGCTGTTTGACTTTAATCCTTCGATCCTGTTAGGCGTCTTTTGCGGCTACTTTTCGTTACCAAAATCCTTCCCGCCACTTTGCGGGACAGGCTATTTAGCGCTGCTAAACTCCGGTTTTGGCGCCTCAATTAGTCGCAAACCCCACCCTAACAGGTTTCAAAAACCAAATTCAAACAGCTTCTAAGAGTATGAATGGATTGCAATCTTTTGGTTTGCAAATTTAATAAATCCAATAACGCTTTAAAGATAAACCACAAAAAGCCCATGAGTCGCAAAATAATTCTTTTTTTGATGCTGTTGGTATTACCATTTTTAATATGGTCACAAAAGGATGGGAGCAATTATCGTTTTAAGCAAGCTCCAATGTACAAACCTAACAAGGTAAATATACCAAAAAATAAGCCAGCTCCCGGCGATATAAAACGCAACCCAACGGTAGAAGCCTTCGAGTCGATTCTTAATACTACGGTAGTGCTGAGAAATCAGGAGGGCACTATCCCTTTTATGGGCCTGGATACATTACGCCTGGCCTATTTGTCGCTGGGCTTGAAAGCGGACTCTGAATTTGAAGTTTATTTAAAAAAATATACTACTATCACCACCCTTAAGCTTCCGGATAACAATATCGGTAAAGAGGCGATTGCCTGGGCTACGGCTATGAAAGGTCAGTACGATGCTGTCATTATCGGCATCGAAGATCGGCTGGGGCAGAATAAGCTGTATCTGAAAAAGCATTTCTATATTAATGCAGTAATCCAAAATTTTCGTTGCGCTACGGTGGTTTTTGGCGGAGCAGAAATATTCCAGTTTCTGCCAACGGTAAAGGAATCAGAAGCGTTGCTGGTGGCCCCCGACCAATTAGAATATAGTGAATCCATCGCGGCACAGTCTCTTTTTGGTGCCTGGAATTTGTATAATCGCCTCTCCAGAAACCTGTCGGCTGATATTACCCGCGGGCAGGGGGCATTTGTGCAGGGCGTTGAGCGATTGGGCTACTGCCCACCCGAAATGGTCAATATGAATGCCCAAGTGCTAGAAGATAGCATTGCCAGCATTGTGAACATGGGCATTGACAAAGGGGCTTACCCCGGAGCGCAAGTATTGGTAGCCAGAAAAGGAAAGGTCGTTTACCACAAAGCTTTTGGCCACCATACCTACGAAGCTGAACGACCCGTGCGTACTGATAATATCTACGATTTTGCTTCTCTAACGAAAGTGATGGCTGCCCTGCCGGCCCTGATGAGATTTTATGGCCGGCAGCAGTTTGACCTGGATGCACCTCTAAAGACTTATTTTCCTAAATTTAAAAAATCTAATAAGGCGGAGTTGACCTTTAGGGCTATGCTGGCGCATCACGCCAGGTTAAAGCCATGGATTCCCTATTGGAGAAGTACCATCAAAAAAAATAGTAAGTTTAGGGCTTTTACTTTCAAAAGGGATTCTTCCAGAAGGTTTCCCATTCGAGTAACCGATGACCTTTGGTTGCATCGTAAATACAAGAAAAAGATATACAAAGCCATTGAGCAATCCCCACTCAATGAAGAGCCGGGATTTGTCTATTCTGGTTTGTTGTTTTATTTGTTGCCGGAAATAGTTTCAGCAATAGCGGATGAAGACTTTGAAACCCATTTAAAGAATACTTTTTACCGGCCGCTCGGGGCACATACCATCACTTATAACGCCTACCAACATTTTCCATTAGAAGATATCATCCCGACAGAAAAAGACACTTTTTTCAGAATGGCACAGCTACACGGCACTGTTCACGATGAGGGGGCGGCCATGATGGGGGGGGTATCCGGAAATGCCGGTTTATTTGGTAGTGCTAATGATCTGGCGAAGCTCCTGCAGCTTTATTTGAATGAAGGACAATACGGTGGGCAGCAGCTTATTGCCCCCGAAGCCATTCAGGAATTCACTCGTTGTCAGTATTGTAAGGAAGATAACCACCGTGGACTGGGTTTTGACAAGCCACAACCTTTTAATAAAGAAAAACAGTACACTGCCGATTCGGCCAGCCCCCAGAGTTTTGGTCACTCCGGCTACACTGGCACTTTTGCATGGGTAGACCCCAGAGAGGAACTTGTGGTCATCTTTTTTTCTAATCGGGTTTATCCCACTCGCGACAATAGAAAGTTATATGAACTCAATATTAGACCAAGGCTACATCAGGCCATCTACCAGGCCATAAACCAAAGCAATACCAATGGGTTAAGGCGATAAAATTATAGTCGTGTTCCAGCGTGCCATTAGGTACACGATGTAAACTAAATTTAAAAGAGTATGAAAAGCAATGTCTTTCCAATTTTAATGATTAGCATCTGCGTATTGCTACCTCAGTTATCAAGATCACAAGATTATCAGCCAATGGCAATAGAAGGGGCTCATTGGATTATTGGAGTAAATTCTATTGAGACCCCATGGTTATTTGATAAATTTAGTTTTACCATTCGGGGAGACTCGACGGTTAATGGTATAGATTATAAAAAAGTGTATCAGGAATTTTTTGTTTTCAATGACACAGATAAAGTATTTACCAATGAAATTGAACGTAGAGAATTATACGCATTAATGCGGGATGACAGCCTAGAAAGAAAGGTGTATGCAATTACTGCTGATAATCCCTACGATAATTGCCCCAAAAATGAAGAATACTTGTTGTTTGACTTCTCAGTAGAAGATGGCGATACCTTAGCATGGTGCAGCATTGATGGACTGAGATTTAGCGATACTATTAATGTTTCACTTGCTGACAGTGTACGGTTGGTTAACTCTTTTTACACCAATGATTTGAGAAATACTATTTATACTGTATTTGCTCATACTTCTATCATTGGTACAGATTTAGGTGAGGCTCCCAGAGCAGTAATAGAAGGAATAGGTTTTGAAAGCATCGGTCCCTTTCTAGAAGGTACAATAATCGATTACTGTGTAGGCACGAGCTTTGAGTGCGGCCTAATAACGTCTTCACTTGACAAAGAACTTAGTCAAATAGCAGTAAGGACGTACCCTAATCCTGCTTCCGATTTAATTTTTTTAGAGAGAATTGAAGAACAAGAATTGGGGTCACAAAGTCTGACCACTCAAATTCTAGATTTATCCGGGAGAGTATTAAAAACACAAAACTTTCAAGTAGGAGAAGAGGGTATCGAAATTCAGGACCTATCGGATGGTATGTATATACTGAAAATATTTACAAACAGATCGTATTTGTATTTTTCCAGATTTATAAAAAATTAAAATATTCGAATAAATTTCTAGATACCTGCATAATCATTCTATGCTGATTTCTTATTTTTTAATTAAACAAAAACAATATGCCCCATTCTTTAAATTCATTATCCTATACTGGTATGATCTTACGCTTTTTATCCCTTGTTTCGTGTAATAACAATGATCATGCAAGAGGCGCTGCTCAATTTGGATTGTCGAAAAATAAGTTGCTAATATGCTGGTTTTTTGTAGTGGTGATGTTACCATCCTGCGTAGATTATTCTCCGGAGGTCCCTGTTTCGGCTGATTATCAAAGTCTTATTACGCATAAAAAATACTACCCCAATGGACAGTTAAGCCAATACCTGTCGATGCGGGCCGATAATACACTGGAAGGAGAATCCATTTATTATTATGATACCGGGAAACGCTATCAAAGTATCAGTTACAAAAATGGGAGAAAGCATGGTCCCAGCAAGATTTACTACCCAAATGGCAATCTGCATTCGGAGATCAATTATGTTAATGGTTTGCCCGATGGACCTTTTGCGTGGTATTACAAAAATGGAGAGGTGGATAAAAAAGGCGTCTATGAGAAGGGTTTATTGGAAGATCAACTTCAATATTACCACGCTAATGGAGTCTTGAAGTCAGAAGTTCTTTATCGGCAGGGGAAGGCCTACGGTGGCGCAGCTGTCTATGATACGTCGGGGCTGCGTAAATCCTGGTATTACCACAATTTAGACGGTGAAAAAGCTTTTATAGCTTACTTTGATGAGGACGGTAAACTTACGAATCACTCCGGGGCACTTGTCCCGATTGTTAATTTGGAAAAAGATAAACTATCATGGGATAATATCCTGAGTGTTCAAATTCGGGTGGCTGTACCCCCGGGCTTTACAGGGGAGGTGCAGGTGAGAACGGCTTTTGGGAAAAGTCGATGGATGCGAAAAAAAAGCTGTACTTCAGATCAGAATTCCTGGGTCTATCTTTTACCCAAGCTTCAAAAGAAAAATTATACCATCATAATTTATGGCTTATTGTATGATCCTGAGGGCGAGTTATTGATCAGCCAAACTGCGCAACACTTAAATATAGATTTGCAAGGACGTACTCCAGGCATCACTTATGGATTCTAGTAAGAAGGAGCTAATGGATGTACCTGTAGCCTCGCCTAAAAAGTGATCTCGCCAAATTTTATTCTAAATATTTGTTAAAATTTATATTTGTTTTATTTTCAATTTTTTATTTGTCGGATAACTGTCATTTTGTCTAACTTTTAGGTGTGCAGTAATGTGCAGTAATGTGCAGTAATGTGCAATAATGTGCAGTAATGTGCAGTAATGTGCAGTCGGAATATTATTTGGTAAAACAGTCGTTCGTATTTTGCTTATATTTGTAAAAGACGATTTGGCCAATACGTTTAAGGAATTTGCCGAATACCTTGAATAGAGTAAATATAAATTAAACTTAATTTAAATGAAAAATTACATCGTTTTTGCTGTATTTCTACTTGCACTTTTCACACTTTGGGATAGTATGGATATTCACGCTCAGTCGACACAGAATGGGGAGTGGAGAAAGTTAAGATTACTTGAGATCACTCCAGATGGAGACGCCATAATAGACTGTTCTCAGCTAGGTCAGAATTGTCTTGTCGTACTTCCTCCAGGCCCTAGAAATTAAACTTGGGAATTAATAATTATATTTTCGAACCGAAAAAATATTTTATGAAGCAAGTAACTAATTCTTTACTGATATTACTATTTTTTTTAATATCAGTGAATTCATCAAGCTTTAGAGCAGAACCAGGAGTAATTTGGCTTGATTATCACGTACGGATAGGTGATGATGGGAAAGCCTTTGTTGTTTGTCAGGGTTTCGATGCACAAAGGTGTCAAGTTATACTTTTATAAGTTTTATTTAAAATTCATTTGTTTTTTAAATGATAGTCTATTTTGAAAACTTAGGAAAATATGCTATCATTTTTAAAGTTTATTGAGAAATGATACTAGAACGCTTTTGGTACAAGTTATCTATAAATTATTATAGTGTTAAATTCATTTTCATTATTATCTTATTCGTTTTCATAAGTTGCCAGAAGGAAAAGCACGAAGATAGCGAGCTAGCCAGTGCAAATCTTGTAGCTACTGATACCTTGGTTTTTGAAGCTCCCAAAGAAAAGATTCAACTACTGGATAAGAACGAGAATCATTATTTGGGGGTAAATAATGAGAAAAGCAGGTTATATTTATTCAATGAAGATGGTAATATATCCCTTGTCATTGATAAAAAAGGGGGTGGTCCTGAGGAATACACAAATATTAAAAAAGCGGCTTTCTGGGGAGATAGCTTACTTGCCGTTATCGAAAGGGGGGCCATTTCGATCTATGATCTGGAAGGAAATTTCCTGTCGAAATGCAAAGGGCTTCAGGAGCATTATCTAGCCTCTCACGTTCCATTTGCTTCGAGCAGGGATAGTACAGGTGAAATAATTTTTGCTGCTTTTCATCCATCCAATTCTACATCTGACTTATCCTATTTTAGGAATAAAGAAAACTTCAATTTTGTTAAGTTTGATCCTCAAGAATGTGCGGCTACTGGTTTTGCCCCGTATGAGCAAACATCTGCTTATACCAGAGAATATTACCCCAATATGCTAAGAGGTATTTTTGATATTGACAAAGAAGAAAACACTTTAGTGGCTATTTATATACTCGATGATAATATATACTGGTATGATTTGGATAGCTTAAAATTAGTGAGAGAAACCAAAATAGAATACGATCATTTCACCACTGTAAAAGGAGTGTCTCCTGAGGAAGATGGTTTAATTACGCAGCTCAGGATGCTTCAGGTGAATTCTAAGAATACTCAACTTAAAGTTGCTCCGGGCGGAGAAATAATCACCCGTTATGTGCAGGGTATACCAGAGGAGAAAGTTGTCAAGTCATTAGTTGCTTATAACAATTCTCCGAGAGGAAAAGCTTTTATAGCTTTATTTGATAAAGAAGGTCGTAAATTATGTAGAGATATTGAATTTGATTTTTATAAGTTTATACTCAAGTTTTTGAATACTCAAAATATTTTGTTCTATGCCACTGAGATAGAGGACAGTGACGGAGAAGCTAAAGAAGGGCTTTTTGTTTTTAATTTTAAAATAGAATTTTCAAATGATTAAGAGCGTGTATGGAATTTACTTTTGATGCCGAAAATACATAAATCCAAACACGCTTTAAGACCTCTTATTCTTGGATATAGCCTGTAGTATTCAGAAAAACAGGCTGCTTTCTCTAAACCTTTTAAACTCTAGGAGGAATGATGCGAGCATTTGTTTATTACAAGTTGTGCACAAATAATTGTAGTGCTAAACTGATTTTCATTATTATCTTATTCACTTTCATAAGTTGCCAGAAAGAAAAATACGAAGATAGCGAGCTAGCGAGGGCAGAACTTGTGGCTACTGATACCTTGGTTTTTGAAGACCCCAAAGAAAAAATTATTCTATTGGATAAAAGTGAGAGCCATTATTTGGGGGTAAATAGTGGAAAAAGCAAGTTATATTTATTCGATGAAGATGGGAAAATCTCTCTTATTATCGATAAAAAAGGGAGCGGGCCTGAGGAATACACAAATGTTAAAAAAGCGGCTTTCTGCGGAGATAGCCTGCTTGCCATTATCGAATTGTTTGCCGTTTCAATCTATGACCGGGAAGGAAATTTCGTTTCGAGGTGCACAGGGCTTCAGGATCAGTATTTTCCTTCTCACTTTTTATTTGCTTCGAGCAATGATAGTACGGATGAAATATTCTTTTCTGCCTATCATCCGTCCAATTCTACATCTGACTTGTCCTATTTTAGGAATAAGGAAAATTTCAATTTTGTTAAGTTTGATCCTCAAGAATGTAAGGCTACTGGTTTTGCCCCGTATGAGCAAACATCTGTTTACACCAGAAAATATTTTCCTACCATGCAAAGTGGTATTTTTGATATTAATAAAGAAGAAAATATTTTAGTTGCCATGCATGCACTAGATGATAATGTGTACTGGTATGATCTGGATAGCTTGAAATTAGTGAGAGAAACCAAAATAGAATATGATCATTTTACCGCAGCAAAGGGAGTGTCTCCTGATGAAAATGATTTAATCACGGAGATCAGGTTGATTCAAATAAATTCTAAAAATATTCAGCTTAAAGTTGCACCGGGTGGAGAGATAATCACCTGTTATATGCTAGGTATACCAGAAGAAGAAGCAGCTGTCAAATCAATAGCTGCTTACAATAATCTTGAGAAAAAAAAATTTATAGCTCTATTTGATAAAGAAGGTCGTAAACTATGTAAAGATATTGAAGATAAGTCTAACGCATCTATACTCAAGTTTCTGGACACTCAAAATATTCTGTTTCGTGCCACGGAGATAGAGAACAGTGACGGAGAAGCTAAAGAAGGGCTTTTTGTGTTTAATTTTAAAATAGAATTTTCAAATGATTAGGTTTAATAATGTCAAAAAGGCCTCTTTTATTTTGGC
>CAZVOD010000008.1:0-102320 GCA_964628385.1 uncultured Saprospiraceae bacterium | reverse complement strand
GTAAAATTAAGAGTTAATTTTAAATTCCATACTTTAATTTCGTGAATTACTTAAGGTGGAATATAACTACATCATTGTTCCTTCAGAGACAACGGTTATTATTCCACAAATAGCGATCAACAGAGAGAACTCACAATATCTGACCATACAAAAGAGAGGTGAAAATCTCAAATTCTTTGTAGGAACAGACCTGGTGTACGAAAGAGATGTCCTTTTCTTCAAGAATAACAGAGCCGCAATCGGCTTCTTTGTGACCAGTCAGTCACAAGGTGCTGCTACTGCTACTTTTGATGATGTGACATTTACTATTCTGGATGATGAATTGAGAACCGCTCCTGATTTAAGCTTCAAAACCGCTAATAACCAAGCAACGACGCTTGTGTATCCTAACCCATCAACGGGAACTTTCAATATCAATCTGAACAATTACTTCGGCGAAGAAGTCAGATTGGAAGTACTTAATCTCGAAGGAGGAGTAATGAAAATTTTCCAGTACGATCGGGTTTCGCAGGGTATTCAACAGCTAGAACTAGAGGAGTTGAACAGCGGCCTTTATATCCTTAAAGTGAAGTCAAGTGCCAACGAAGAGCAGTTGCGGTTAGTCATACAACAATGATAAGGTAAGTAAAAAAACCTCGCGCTGAGCGCGAGGTTTTTTTATTACAACAAAAACTTTCAAACCTCTATAGTACCAGTGAGATAGGTCACTGCTCCTCCTATCAGTTCTACCCGATCTTTTTCCAGAATTCCATTCAAATATCCGGTGCGTTTGCTGGCTTGCAGGGCGGTTAGCTCCTTTTTATTAAGTTTAGCTGCCCATAGTGGAATCAGGCTGGTATGAGCTGAGCCAGTCACTGGGTCTTCATTGATGCCGTATGCTGGATAAAAACATCTGGATACGAAATCGGTATCTTTACCCAGTGCGGTGGCGATAAGACCTCTGGCGCTGATCAGGCTCACCTGATTAAAGTCAGGCTCCAGGGCGATAATTTCTTCATAATGATCAAAAACGGCAATATAATCATCATTCCCCTTGAAAACTTCTGATGGTTGCGCCCTCAGTGCTGCTCCAAAAACTTCTCCGGGTTGTTCTACCCGTTTGACGATATCAGCTGGGAAATTAAGTTTATAGCCCTTCGTCAACTTTCGTACTCGAAGCTCTCCGCCCAGAGACTCAAGGATAATATCATCCTTAGGATAATTGAAATGCTGGAAAATAACGTGAGCCGTGGCTAAAGTAGCATGACCACACAGGCGAACTTCCTTCGCCGGGGTAAACCAGCGAATGCGAAAGCCCTCCCCTTCCGGAACAAAAAAGGCGGTTTCCGCCAGGTTATTTTCCATTGCTATATTTTGCATTACCTCATCGGGCAACCAACCCAGCAGCGGACAAACGGCCGCCGGATTGCCCTTAAAAAGCTCATCAGCAAATGCATCAACTTGATAAATACTAATTTTCATACTATCGCTTTTATGATCGAGTCCAAATTTGCACCTCTGTCTTGTTGTAGTATATTCAACCGAAATAGTGAAAATAAAAGCTCAACCTATAATTTTAGCAAAAGGCTATAAAATTATTTTTCCAGTGCATCACAATGGAATATCATTCCGCTATCAACATAAATTTATTCTTTTTCCCATTTTCCACCATCATATATTTACCATGTAGCAGGGCCTCTGTATTGATATCCACTTCATGAGAGCTGATCTTTTCCTTGTTCACCGCGATAGCATTTCCCTTAATAGCCCGACGGGCATCCCCCTTAGAATTAACCACCTGGGTAGCGTCTGCTAGCAGATCAATAATATTTAATCCATTAGCCAGCGCATCTTTGCTCACCTGAAAACTAGGAATTTCACTGGCTACCACCCGAAGATCATCTTCCTCCATTTCCAGTAAAGTTTCTTTGCGAGCATTCTTATTGAATAATAGCTCTGACACCTTTAACACCGAGTCATAAGCCTTCTGTGAATGCAACCGTATTGTTAATTCCTCGGCTAGCTGCCTTTTTTGCTCTCTGGGGTTATCGGCATGCTCTTTTTCCATAGCCTCTACCTCCTCCTTACTCTTCAGGGTAAAATAGCGCAGTAATTTGGGTAAATCTGCATCAGCAGCATTAATCCAAAACTGATAGAACTTATAGGGAGACGTCATCTCAGCAGACAGCCAAATGTTGCCTTCCTCTGATTTTCCAAACTTTTTACCATCCGCTTTGGTCAGCAGCGGTGTCGTAATAGCGTAAGCTTTGCCAGATGTATTTCTCCTGATAAATTCTGTACCTGAAGTAATATTACCCCACTGATCGGAGCCCCCCATCTGGATGATACAATCGTGCTGCTCAAACAAGCACTGAAAATCGTAGGCCTGTAAAAGCTGGTAACTAAACTCGGTAAAGGAAATACCCGTTTCGATACGCTTTTTTACTGACTCTTTCGACATCATGTAATTGACGGTGAGGGTCTTGCCCACTGTTCTCAGAAACTGAATGGTATTCAGGTTATTATAAAAATCCAGGTTATTGACGATAATCGCGGCATTTTCCCCTTCAAAATCAAGGAACTGCTCAAATTGCTTCATCTGAAACTGTAGATTGCTATCCAGCTCATCTTCCGACTTGAGGTCGCGTTCTTTATCTTTGCCAGAAGGATCACCGATTCTTCCGGTGGCGCCTCCCATCAGGATAATAGGCCGGTGGCCAGACAACTGAAAGAGCTTTAGCAGCATTACCTGTACATAATTTCCGATAGTCAGGGAAGGTGCAGTGGGATCGAAACCAATATAGCCGGTTATCGTTTTCTCAGCTAAAATATCTTCAACACCGGGCGTCGTATCATGCAACATACCACGCCATTTAAGTTCTTCAAGAAAATTCATTTTTAATATCTTTAGGCTCAACGATTGTTTGTTAACATAGCATTTATTTTGGGAGAAGTATACATTGGATTATGTTCTCCTGGCAAAAAAAGCTATTATTCCAGATTTTTGCCCTGCCGATCAGGTTATAGAAGTTGTTTAACCATAACTTTTCATACTCAAATAACTTCCCATGGAAACTGCCCGGCAGAGGCGCACAAAAATAACAATGACTCCCTAAACTATTAATATATTGGGACTTAATTCGAAAATATGAACTTTGAATATTTCTTGGCCAGGCGGATTGCAGGAGGATCAAGTCCATCCTTTTCCAGAATTATCATTCGGATTGCGCTGATAGCTATTGCTATCAGCGTGGCAGTTATGATTATCACCACGTCTCTTATTACAGGTTTCAAGCAGGAAATAAGTTCCAAGATCTTTGGTTTTTGGGGGCATATTCACATCACCCAGACCGGCTTTGGCAATTCTATTCTGGACACTCCTCCACTGGAGCTTTCTGAAGATTTACTGCTCAGCCTCGATACGATTGATCAGGTAGAATATATCGAGGAAGTGACCACTCCCACCGGCACTTTTGAAAGGGAAGGAAAAAGCAATGGCGGTGTGCAGCACATCCAACCCTATGCTCTAAAGGCGGGCATTATACAGGGCAAAGAAGATATTGAAGGAATTATTTTGAAAGGTGTAGATAAAACGTTCAGGTGGTCCTTTTTGGAATCTTATCTGAAGGAAGGGGAAATCATCAGCTACTCGGATTCTGCCGCCAGCAATGACATTTTGATTTCTCAGCAAACTGCCGATCGCCTGAAGCTGGAAGTGGGGCAACGATTCATCGTTCACTTCATCCAACAAGGCGAACAACTCAAGCGACAGTTCACCGTAAAGGGCATCTACAAAACCGGCCTGGAGGAATACGACCGGCAATTTGCCCTTGTAGATTTAAAACAGGTACAGAATATCTACGGTTGGCAAGGGGATCAGGTGGGTGGCCTGGAGATTTTTCTTGATGACATACAGGAGGCCACTTTACTGGCAGATTATATTTACTTCAACATCCTGCCCAGTGATCTTTACGCCGAGCCCATTAAGCGTAAGCTACCAGAAATCTTTGAATGGCTGGACCTGCAGGATATCAATGAAGTTGTACTCATCGTCTTGATGGTCATTGTTGCTATTATTGATATGATTACTGCTCTGATGATTCTTATCCTGGAACGCACCAACATGATCGGAACCCTGAAAGCACTCGGTTCCAGTAATTGGAGCATACAGAAAATTTTCCTGTACCATGCCGCATATATTGTACTGGTAGGGTTGATGTGGGGAAATGTATTGGGCATAAGCATATGTTGGCTACAGGATACTTTTGAATTTATTAAACTATCTGAAGAAAATTATTATCTGGAATATGCCCCCATTTCATTGAATATTTGGTCCATCACCTTGATCAATATCGGCACACTGGTTGTCACATTAGTATTTCTGATTATCCCTACTTTTCTGGTTACCAGTATTAGTCCGGTAAAAGCTATCAGATTTAAGTAATTCTTAACGAAATATTTATAAATACTGCCTTTCAGGGGGCTGCTATTTCAAGGCTTTTTTGGTATCTTTAATACTATAAAGGGAACTTCAGCCTGCCTTCATCCGTATATACCTATACCAATTTTACCAAACAAAAAATGAACGTGTTTTGAAGAAGTAAGTATTAACAATTGATCTGTTGAGTCTTACTTTTTCTGACCGCTCAAAACTGTGGTACTCAAAAGCTAATAAGAACAGACTTGTTTTGCAGGTATAAGATAGATTGAAATTAAGCTATTCTACTTCCGCGCAGTAAATCTGAGTAATATCACAGTGCGAATTCACTAAATACTTTTAAGCACAATCACCATGAATTTATTACTATCAAAATTTACAGGGATCTTCATCAGGCTGCAAGACTGGGTCAAATTATTGCCCATTCGCGCCTTGCGATTATTCGCCCATCTGGTAGATGGCATTCAGAAGCTGATCTTTCAGAACTACAGGCAAACAACTCCCACCAAATTCCTTTTCTCTATCGTTTACTGGTGGATAGAATTGTTCTTTCTCCTGCTTGATATATCAGGATTCGGAGAAATTTACGAGACACTTTGTGATTGGATCAAGTTCAATACCCGCCCACTCAAGCCCTGGGAAAAAGAAATAGCCCGGGAAGTATTCGGCGACACCATCAATTACAAGCGTGTACGAGTAGATGAATGGGCCTTTATTGGGCCGCCACAATTAAAAATCTGCTACGTTAGTGGCTATATCATTAATAGTTGGGGGAAAATGAGAAATAGTACGCTCATCCACGAAATGGCTCATATCTGGCACTACGAAAAGATAGGCCTAACTTACATACCTCGCGCATTGGGAGCTCAACATACCATGACTGGCTACGACTATGGCGGGTTGGAAAAGCTTAAGCAAAGCATACACCAAAACAAGACCTTTTTCTCCTTCAACCTAGAACAACAAGCCGAAATCGTAGCCGATTATTATAATATTAAAAATGGCTATCCTGCACAGTGGACAAAAGCTAAATTCTCTGACCTACCGGTATATGAGTATTTCGTCAATCAAGTGCGATCCACCACCGCATAAAAAAGATTTTTAGACTTGTTTCACAGGGTTAGCCCGGTTTACTCTAATCTATTTAGAAATACTATTTTAGCATCTAATAACAATCAGTCACTTATTATGGATCAAGTGGCTGATTGTTATTTTGGCCTGCAAATGCTCACAAATTATACGGAATCTAAAGATGCAAGCTCTATGAAAAAACTTATTCATATCCAACTAATACTAATGGCGTATTTATTCAGTTTTTCAGGATATACGAAACCAGCGCCTGCAAAAGATGGCAATTGGGAAGGCTGCGTAGTAGGCATGTACCTTGATGCTCAGGGAGCTACCAATGTACGTTGGCTTTGGGTACCCCACGGCCCTTCCACTGACCGATTGGAAGAGCCCTGGAATGATGTATCAAATTACTGGCCGGGCAGTGATTATGTAGATTGGATTGGGCTGGATGGCTACAACTTTTATCCTCAGGATCCCTGGGGAGGAAAACGACCACTCCGTAACTTTGATGACTGCTTCGGCCAGCTATACGATGATTGCGCCAGCTTGGATGATCAACCCATGATTATCGCTGAGTTCGGGACCGGTGAGTTTGAATATAATGGTTTTGATAAAGCCGCATGGATTACAGATGCCTTTAAGAAAATCCAAAACAAGTTAAAGGTTGAAATGACAAAGAGCTATGGCATCGTTACAGCGTTTAGCAGAACGACCCATAGCTCTTAAGATGTCAGATCAATCCGGTGTTTTGTGTTTATTCCGCTAAGTTACTTTTAAAGACTCCAACTTTTCCTAAAACCCAAACATACCATTGTTATTTGCCAGACCTTCCGTTGGAATTTCCTGGATGACATCCCAGTGCTCTACCGCCTGGCCCTCTTTAAACCTGAACAAATCGTAAAAAACCTGCTCCTTACCATTCCATTCGCCCTCACTAATGGTCAGCACAAAATTTCCCTCACCCAATACCTTGTGAATTTTAGTGTACCTAAACATGTTATTCTGGGCTGTAAGGTTTTCGACTGCCTCAATAATACCGCTTAGCCCATCTTTGATCCCGGGATTATGCTGGTCATATTGCTCAGCACTTATGTATGCTGTAATCTTGCCTGGGTTTTTGCCCATTAAAATATCTTCCACCAGAACCTTTGCCAGTGCCTTGTTTTGCTCCGTCTTATCCAGGTCTTCAACTTTAGTAGGCCCGTCGGTTTGTGTTCTTCCACTAGCCGTTTCCGCAGCAAGCGTAGTCATAGCATCCCAATGCTCAGCTACTTTACCCTGCTCATCCAGGCGGATAATATCAAAAGATATCATTTCATCCGCACCAAATGGCTTGGCATTTCTCCAGATGTTATGCATGAATACATAATTGCCATCCTGAAACATTCTAATATTCTCAGCAGTAGTGCCGTGTTCCTGTAGTACCGGCAACATCTGTATAAAAGACTCCAGCCCAGTTGGAATGAAAGGATTGTGCTGAATATAATCAGCATTTGCCAATTTTCGCATAGTGGCAGTGTCTTGCGTTATGGCAGCTCCCAAAAAAGTACCCACGGTTTCTTTTTTACTCATTGTTAAAATTTTAGTTTTTGAATGATCACTATCAGTCTGGGCAGAAATGCAACCCATTAATAGACTTATGGATAAAATAATCGCAAAGGTTTGTCTCATAATAGAATAGTTATTACTTTTGATTTACAAGCAAAAATACGAAATTACTTTTAATTTGCAAGTGATATAAGGATTAATTGTGAATTGCAAGTTAAAATTAACATTCTGATAATATGGAAAATAAATTCCGCTGCAACTGCCCTATTACATCGGCACTTGACATTCTGGGAGACAGATGGATATTAGTTATTGTAAAACAGATACTTATGGAAGGAAAGCAAAAATTCAAGGACTTTGTAGAAAGCGATGAGGCCATAGCCACCAACATATTATCTTCAAAGCTGAAACTGCTGGAAGAAATGAATATCGTTACAAAGTCGAAGCTACCCAACAATAGAAAGGTCAATATCTACAGCCTGACAGAGAAGGGTATAGCTTTGACTCCCATAATTATAGAGCTGGCATTTTGGAGCGATAATAATCTCAGGGATATACACCCATCAATTTTAGATGGTGAGGGTATGGAATTATTACGTCGAGATAAATCGGCTTTTGCTGCCTTTTTAGAGAAAAGTTACAGAGAAAAACAGGCTGAGGGTTAGGGATCGGATAAATTTAGACATAAGTCAAAGCAGCCCAAACAAGAAAATCGTCAACATTCCCCAACTGGTACCGGTTACCATGCTTAAAATAGCCAGTACTATTGCGTGCGGCATCAGTTCTTTTTTATAGGCAGATGTCACAGCAGGGGCTGTTGAAATCCCGCCGAGGTTGGCCATACTGCCAATGGCAACCCAGGCGATATTCGTTTTGAGTAATCGCGCTGTAAATAGCATGGCTACAAAATGTAATAGCAGCCAGATCAGTACCAGGCCCACCAGATTAAGCGGCAAAGAAAGATTGGAAAAATTGAGTTTAAGTCCTAGGATAGCCATGATCAATACAATAGAAAAACCAGCAACTTGCAGGACCAGCTGATGGTTCCAGATAGATATGCTATTGCCCAGTATCAGTCCTAGTATGGATAGCATGACGATACTTGCCAGAAAAGACATAGGAATGAAATAAGCCAGAATCATCACACCAATGATGGTACCAATAGTTACCAGATTAGACTTCAGAAGGCTTTCTTGTGCCCGGGCGGTATTAGGCTCTACGACAGGTATTTGCGCATCTATTCGCCACAATTGATTGAAATAATCACTCTTTTTAATAAACTGAAACATCAGTATAGTCCAGATATTTACCAAAATATTATCTAAAACCAGAATGGATAAGAAGATAGATTCCGGCGTTTCTGCCAATTCTTTGAGGATAAGCTGACTTGTACTTCCGCCTATCCAGCCTCCCACGATGGGAACAAGTCCTTTCCAATACGCATTTTCCAAAAATATTTCCTCATTAATTGGATCAAACCAGCCAAAAATGATGACCAAAATTACTGGCAGCGTTGCAATAACCAATGACCCTACCACAAAAACGACAATTGGCTTTACCCCCACTATTTTGAGCTGTTTAAAGGATAATGCGCTCATGACCGTCAGGATCGTGAATGGGATGATGAATAATTTGCTAAGATCGTGCAAATATACCCCGGAAAAATCCACTGCAAACAAATGTGTTATCGCTGCAGGAATCACATAAGCAAAAAGGATGGCCGGAAACCAATCAAGGATCGTATTTACTATTTTATAGTCTTGCCGGCTAATCCAAATGACAAAAATGACCGTCCCCAGCACTACTCCAGTAGCGGCCAACAAAAGGCTATTTTCACTCATACTGTTGAGTTAAAATCTCTAAGCAGGTTTTCAGTCCCTCATCAAATCTAGAGGCTGTCAAGCTCTGACCAAAGGCTAGTGTAAGCACCAGGCAGGCTAGAAAGTCGAATCTTGCTTTTATCGATAAAAATTGATTATCTCATCGAAAGTTAACTAATTTTATTTTGATCCATAAACTTGAGTAGAAAAATTGAACTGCCTATGCACCACTATCTGAAAAAATAGCCAGGGCATTGGGGTTTCCATTGCTCGTTCCTGTTTTTCCACGCCCTTAAACAGATTGGCAAATCTACACTCATGATCTGGACCGGGATGTGATGACCCAAAAAGGCAACTCTCTAGAGCGGATAGACAGGCAGCTTATCTACATGTTTGAAGATGCCAAAACCAAACTGGCCGCTCGAAATATCAAAACCAATTATCAATTTCTCCTGACGGGATTTTCGGCCTCGGGCTCTTTTACAAACCGATTTACCGCCATGCATCCAGAAAGGGTACTGGCCGTGGCAGCTGGTGGCACAGGCGGCTTGCTGCTGCTCCCACTGGACAGTCTGGAGGAAGAGGCATTAAATTACTCGATCGGAACTAATGATTTAGAGGCCTTGACGGGTAAAGCCTTTCAAAAAGCAGCATTTTTAAAAACCCCACAATTCTATTTTATGGGAGGTCTTGATACCAATGATACGACTCCATATGAAGATGCTTTCAGCAAAGCCGAAAGGGAACAGATCTATCGGCTGCTAGGTAAAGAAATGCAGCCTGAACGTTGGGGAAATTGTAAGGATATTTACCAAAATCAAAATGTCAAAGCCGTTATCAAGACTTACGAGCATATAGCCCATGAGCATCCTGAAGTCGTTAAAGCGGAAATAGTCGATTTTTTCAAAAAAAATATTTCTGAAAATTAGGGCTATATCTGAAAATTAAGGCTATATTGAAAGGTTACTTTATCCCAACGAAAAGAAAACAGCAGAATGAATTACAAATACCTTTTTCGCAGTGCGCTAACCCTTCCATTGTTGCCGATACTTTATGTTCAGGGAAAAAGAATACGGGCGAGCGTCCCCAGTCTTCCCGAAGCCACGGGGCGAAGTGGATGGTATGCTGCAAGTCCTTCTACGGAAAAATCTCTTAAATTAATTACACTGGGAGAAAGTACCATTGCAGGCGTGGGGGTAGAGACTCACCAAGAGGGATTCACGGGGGCCCTTGCGGCTGAGTTGGGGCAAAGACTTAAAAGGAAGGTGGCGTGGAAGGTTTATGCCCGCAGCGGTTATACTGCCAGGCGCGTCGTACAGAAGCTCCTTCCACGAATAACGGAAACATCGGCAGACCTTGTCGTGGTGGGTCTGGGTGGTAATGATGCCTTTACGATCAATTCCCCCGCGAACTGGCGCCGCGATATTAAAGAGCTCATTTCTGCTCTCAGGAAGCGTTTTCCATCAGCCACAATTGTTTTTTGTAATATGCCGCCAATCAAAGAATTTCCTGCCTTTACACCGCTTATAAGATTTGTAGTAGGACATCTGGTGCAACTCCTCGGAGCAGAACTCGATCAGCTAGTCCGGGATTATGATAACGTTTTTTTTAAAAGTGAAACCATAACGCTGAAAGAATGGATCAAAAAGTTTGACCTCAGCGTTCACCCTTCTGAGTTTTTCAGTGATGGTGTTCATCCTTCTAAACTAACTTATCAAATTTGGGCCAGAGATGTGGCCCTCTCCACAATTGATTATCTGCAAAGCTATTGAGTTTATTGCGGCCATTTTTTCGGCTCAGCTATAAATGACTTTTCAAAATTCTGTATCTTTCGTTGAAAGACTGTTGTACCGTAATCAAACAGCTTGAGATTAATGCATTTCACTTGTATACTACTCCTGTGGAATACTTTTTACTATAAACAAAGAAGTTGTTTAAAATAGACTTTCACACTTAAGCAACTTCAAAAACAAAAAACAAATACTTGTAAAGAAGCTTTCAAAGTCATGGAAACAGCCCCCAGTGCTACTTCCATGACTTTCGCTTAAAGGCCTCTTCGATAAACTTATGGTGAGATAAAAACCTCAGCACCAGAACCAGATTATTATTGTGTCGGAATACGCAGCGTTTGTCCAATAGATATTGTGTTGTTCTTTAAACCGTTGAGCTCCATTAGCGCTTTAGTAGAAAGCTTCCCGGCCTGATCCCTGAGATTATACTTTCGGGCTATGGAATACAGGGTTTCATTGGCCGCTACGATGTGGATGAGTTCCCCTCCTTCTTCACTGCCTTCTGAATTATTGGGAATAAACCGTTTAGTACCATCAGAATACTGCACTTCCACACCTCTCACAGATGGCAAAGTGATATCTGGCGGAGGGGGTACGGGTGGCATAGCACCTAATTGAACGGTATAGTTGAAATCTACCATCCGATCGCCCAAAATATTTTTCACGTTCGCTTTTTCCACTTCATTTTCAAAAAGGTCGCTCAACTGGAAGCTAAAATTAACTGGCACCCTGCGCGTATAGTTAGCAGGCCTCAAGGTCGTATCGCCCAAGTCAATTCTTAGAGGTGGCGCTACGACCTGGTCATACCCAGTTATCCCTCTTTCCTGAAACTGATCTTCAGCATCTGTCATTCTAAGGTTGCCAGATACCCTGGCATAAAGCCTTTTACCATTTGTGTTATCCAAAGATGCAATTGGAACAACTACATCAGAAAATGAACTATACGCATCAGGTAACTGCCCCTCTTCCATCGGTATTTCTATAGGCTTTGCCAAAACAATGGAAATAGTATCTCCGGCACTACTACCAGCCGAAGCCTGCCTCAGTCTGGAAAGGTCTACAGGAGATAGCGGTAAATGAATCAAAATAGAGTCGGAGGGGTAGAGCTTGCGATCTACTACTAAAGGCGGCAATGGAAGCACAATAGCATCTGGGCTTTCCTCTATTCCAATCACCTGACGCTGCATCATAATATCGTAGCTTTGAGCTTCTCGCGGTGGTTCGGGAATCACCTCAAAAGTATTTTCAAAAAGCATCCCAAATAAAAACCAAAACAGCAAAAAAACAGCTGCATACTTCCAGTTTTTTTTGATAAAACGAGTGATTGCTAAGCGGCTATTTCTTTCTGCGAGGATAGGTTCTACTAGCGTATCATGACTCACTTCATAGATGGGATTAGCACCGCTCTTGTGTATTCTTCGAATCAAACGGGAATCTTCCAGCTTATCCAGCAAATCTGATTCTATACCCAGCACTTCTTTAATGTAAGCCGCATCTTTTGAAGTTCTCTGCCGGGATTTTGGTAAGATAAGGTGGTCTTGCAAAAGTTGACGGGCCAGCCTGCGGTCTTTGCGTTTTTCAAGACTGTTGATCTGACTGCGATAATACCCTCGAAGTACGGCCTCCATATTGCCGATATCTTCTTTCCGTAGAGCCATCATTGGCTGTCCCTTGTAATTTCCCTGGCTGCTGTTTTGTGTCATAAATAGCTGCATTTACCATTGCCGGGCTTGTTTCTGGCGTTAAAAACAGATTGACCTGCGACTATTCCCACGAAACAATTATTGCTCCTGCCCTATAATTGACTTATTTATTCTTCTGTGCACGATTCATAATTCGACGTTCAATATGCTGACATAAAATTTGTAATTGCGCCGGATCTACACGTTGTGTCATTTTATCTTGTAAAAAACCGATAATTTCATCCAGCAAACCATCATCTATAGTAAATTTTGGAGAAATAAAGTATTCTCCAGGCATGGATGCAGGCTGTCGGATGGCTCTTTTTGCCTGAGCGGTATCAAAAGACCTAAGTTCATAGCTATTGAGCAACAACTCCGGCAGGTAAGGTTTTAGTCGCTCCAGATAGTGTAATTTATCGGAACGCATCGAGATCAGGATTTTACTATCCAAAGGCTCTTCGATACGAGCCAGCAATTGTGCCTCTTTAGGATTGGGCAACTTCTTTTTCCCGGAAGCGGGCCTGGCCTCTATAATTTGTCTTCGCTCCAATCCTTTACTTACTGTTTCAGGAATAACGCCATGAAACAACTCTCCTAACTGGGCGGCAAATTCTTCTACTCGTTCTTCAGGATAAGTGAATAATTCTTCAAACTGATCCAGAATGAAAACCAAGCGGATCGGACGAATCGCCAAATCTACCAGCATTTTTTTCACACTCAACCATAGGCTGAGCTTCGGCATGGGAATCACCTCTTCCCACTTGTGGTAGGCCCCCAGGCAAGCAGCAATGAATCGCTCAACCGGGTCTTTGATAAGATCAAAATCTTCCTGCTGAAGTCCTTGCTTTTCCCTCCTGATCCTGGCCAATTCGGGATCGTAGTTTGTAAACCGGACATGCACTACGCGGAAGGGCATTTCCCAGTTTCTGATTTTACTTAGGGCTGGCAAAATACCGGCATTGATCAAAGAAGATTTTCCCATTCCGGAAGGGCCATGCAGGATGGTCAGCTTTTCAAGGTCTAACAATCGGCATACTGCTTCTATTTCTTCGTCTCTACCAAAAAAGTATTGTTGCTCTTCCAGATCAAAAGGCCTTAGGCCCGGATATCGTGTGCGCTGAGAAGCCATTATCAATTCAAATTTATGCTGGAATAGTTTCAGAAACCCTATCGATAAAGGTCAATAGTTTATTTCTCAACTGCCGCCATTTTTTTTCTAATTCTTGTTTGCTTAAGCTATCGTAGTTTTCTTGTTCCTTTATTTTGTGAAATATTTTATGGTACTCTCCCAATTCTTTTAGCAAGATTGCCTCCTTACCATCATTGATAATCAAATCATCCAGCTTTTCAAGGACTTCCTGTAAACGATATTTCTCGGCCAGTGACTGTAGCTGCTCGTATTGCGAGGCAATAGAGGTAAAAGAGCCTTTCCTTAGCATGTCCTCCTCCAGGCATAGTTGATGTAAGCCCGAGACAAATTCGTCAATTCTTTTATTCAAAAAAGTTACCTTAAAATTGGATTCAAAAAAGTTTTGCGTGCCTCTGTCCATTTGTGCAGAAGCGGGTGGATGAGCGTACGAAATCTCTTTCTCGTGCACTTTTAGCACTCGCAGTAATAACTTCATATACCAATCATCGAAAGAAAAGCCCAGAAATACCAGATGGCTGGCCTGTTGTACCTTATCCTGGATCAATTTGGGTAGCTGTCTTACTCCCAGAATCCCGAAGATAAACTGATAGAGCCGATCCAGAGAAATAACCATTGATTCCTTATGACGGGTACTTCCAAATAAATTATACAGCAGCGGATAAGAAACAGAAAAAGGCTCTAAGGGGAGACTTTCCTGCAGATAACTGTAGTAATTATATTGATGATTAATCTGATTGGCTTCAAATATCTCGTGAACCAAATCAAAAGGATAAGTAGATAAAATCAGGTCAAAAGGAATTTCACTGATCTGCTTGAAGCGATTGATTTGTCTGGGGCCAAGGTCCTGAAGTTTGATCTGCGTCAAATCCATGAACATTCGTTGTCCACCGGCCCGATGCACTAATGCTTGTGAGGAAGTAAAAAAGTCAAATGAAGCGCCGGCATCTTTTTGCCCCATCCATTTGTATTCTTCCTTTTTCAGCAGCTCAGGCAAAAAGAGCTCTTCATCTGTAGCAATATTACCATGAAGAGGTTTGGAAAAGGCATAATTACCAAGGATCAATACGCATTTCTTTTTTTCTAGGGCATCCAGGATTTCCAGCATTTGGTAGCCTTCCCATACACCCTGATTTTCGGGCTCTGGTTGAGATGGCGGAGAGGCTTCTAACTTCCCCTGGATCTGGCTGGGTTCGGGTACTTTAAAGCCAGGGTTAGAAAGAGCATATACCTCCATGGGATCAGTAATATTCTTGAAATGAAAAGCCCCAAGAGCAGTCAGCTCAAATTCTGCTTTATTTTTTACCTGATCTCTAACTGTTTTGGACATCAGGATCGCTCCGGGTACTCCTAGTGATTCCACCCGGGAAGCGACATTAACTCCGTTGCCAAAAACATTATTATTGCGATATAAAACATCACCCAAATGCATACCTATGCGTACGGGTACTCCTTTTTCAATAAAATTTTGCTGCAGCGCCATGGCGGCCAGCAGGCTCATTACTGCACTATCAAAGGAAAGCAAACTTCCATCGCCGTAATACTGGACAATATCTCCTCCGTGTTTTTCGACTTCCTGCTCCAGCACCATCTTGAAGCGATCTAAAATGGACAAAGCATTGACTTCGTCGGCCTGCATCATGGCAGAATATCCGGCAATATCTGCAAATACTATGGTTGATAATTTTCGTAGTTCATTCATAGTTTAATTTGATAGGGTTTTCACAATGTACAAAATTATTTATAATAAGGTGTTTAGGAACCATGCGTACATGCGTAAAGAATTTTAGCCTAAGAGATGCTATGTTAGCATCTCTAAATACCTATTGCCTCAAAAGGAAGTTAAAATCAGGGTAAATTTGGAGGCTTAGCCGTATATCGAAAACATTACCTATCTAATTTATTGAAAATGAATAAAGATACTGTTGATAGGATAACGGCTATCGGTAACACCAAGAATAGGATTTCAAACTTTATTGAATCAAGATGATACCTTTATTACTTACTAACTGGAAATACGCAATAAAAGCATTGGGCCTGCTATCATCGACTCAGCCAAACTTATTTGTAAAGGAAAGGAGCACAGGCTGGATACAAAACGCTTTTTTTACAGAATTTTTCCCAAGCTCAGTAATTATGGTGTATGTAGGCAAAGTTCTACGGTGATTATGGGCTCTACTTTGGCTGCCAATGAAAGAAAAGTTATCTTTTCTTATTATTTTGATCAAAATCACATAGAATTCATACAAAAATACATGAACATAGAGGAAAAGGATGATTTACCGTTTAACCTGATTATCAATTACAGCGCTGTCTATGAAGAGAAATGGCAAACAAATTATCAAAATAATAACCATCCCAAAAAGGTATATTAAAAGCTCAGATACATCAAAACGAGCAAGAGAAGCTATAACTATGAAAACACAAAAATATACTACCTTAATTATTGTCTTATTCCTTTGTTATGCTTGCTCCAATTCAGAGCCTGCAGAAAATGCTTCCAGCCAATATGTAGATGTGGTGCCAAGAACTCCTGATGATTATCTTTTTAGAATACAAGAGGGGCAAAATTACATTCCGGGAACGCCCTGTGGGTATGTCGACATCCACGGTGATACCCTCATTCCCCCAGGCAAATATGGACTCTGCTGGACGGATACGCTAAAGAATTTTGCCGTTGTTTGGGAAGAAAAAACAAGCGCCAAAGAGTTAATCGCCATCAACCGCAATGATGAACGGCTTTTTGAGGTACAACTCTACGATAATGGCCCGGATTACCTGAATGAAGGGCTTTTTAGAGTGCTAAGAAATGGAAAAACAGGATTTGCCAATGAGCAGGGAGAGCTTATTATTCCTACCGTTTATGAGTGCGCCTTCCCATTCAGTGACGGAAAGGCAAAAGTGGCTTTCAACTGTAAAAAGCAAAAAGATACTGAAGGTCATACAATTATGGAAAGTGAGGAGTGGTTTTTTATTGATCCGCAAGGAAAGAAGCTAAAAGATTGACAACAAGCAACACATGTACCTGACTACCAGATATATGCGTCATTTTAGTTTTACTGCTTTTTAGGCATTTCACTGAGCTAAACCGTCTCTAGATAAGCCAAAATATGGCCAATTTTTGCGTTTAGCATGCTTTCCTCGCGGATACTTTATGATTCCCTAAAAGTTTCAAACCAGGCTGGCATATCCCCGGTACTGTGCCCCGGTACATTCTCCGCTCCCTTGACTATTTCTGGGATTAGTTCTGTAGGAAAACCATCCCGACGCAATGCAATAGTCCTGAGGTCAGGAGGAGTCTGCTGTAATTTACTCACCAAGGCTCCGCCTCCCTGACCATTTTCGCCGTGGCACATTGGACAATATGATAAATACAATTCTTTCCCCTCTTCGACCGCTGACAGTACCATGGCTTGCTCTTCCGGTTCGGGTATTTTAGTATTTGGTTTTGGTTCGTTATTGCTGCACATCGACAGGGTGAAAATCATCATTAGCAAACTTAGAAATAGGAATGTGCGTAGAGCTGAGGTGTTACCATTTGAAGGTTGACGTTTCATAGTATTGATTTGATTTGGTAGTTAGAAAATGATATGAATTTTTTCATTACCTATCTAATTTAGATTTTTACCCAGAAATTTAGAGCGATAAAAGTCATTATTTCAACATGAGGAATGCCAGACGTCCAGGTAACACAAATGATTGCTCCAGACTGAAGTGAGGATCAATAAATTACCAGGCTCTAAAACCTATTGGATTGTTAGTTATTTAAACAAGCGCTTGCGCTGAAAATACCAACCCAAAAGCACACTGAAGACTATGGATATTATTAAAATCAGATAGAAAGTGAAGCTATTATCTTTAAAAGGAAGGGGTACGTTCATACCATACAAACTGGCAATCAAGGTGGGTACGGCCAAAAATATGGTGATCAGCGTCAACCGGTGAATGGTAACGTTCAGGTTATTAGAAATAATTGATGCATAAGCATCCATAGTACCACTGAGGATATTACTGTAAACATTGGCCATTTCCAGGGCCTGCCCATTATCAATGATAATATCCTCAAAAAGATCAGATTTATCTTCATCGGTACGAATATTCAGAAAATCGACTCGCTTCATCTTCATCTTTAGCAACTCATTGGCATTAAGAGAATTAACAAAGTATACCAAACTTTTCTCAATACTAAGCAATTGCCGCAGCTCCCGATTTCTACTGGAATAGTACAGTTCTTTTTCTATGAGATTTCTCTTTAGGTTCAGTTTTTTTAGGCAACTCAGAAAGCGATAAACGTTCTGCTCCATTATCTGCAGGATAAACAGCGACTGATCTGCGGGGTCGAAATTACGGATCTTATCTTCCAAAAATTTACCCAAAATAGGATTAGTAGAAGAGGTAATGGTAATAATAACGTCAGGGGTCAGAATGATACCAACCGGAATAGTCACATAAAGCGCCGTATTTTCACCATCATCCTCGTTGAGAATGGGCGTATTGATCAAAATAAAGCGCACCTCCTCTTCTCGCTCATACCTCGAACGCTCGTCCATATCCAGGGAGTCCATCAAAAAGTCAATGGGAAAATCATAAAGCTGTGCGACTTGTTCTAACTCCTCTTCGCTAAACGGAGATACAATATTGATCCATTGCGCCTGATCGTGTTCTTCGACTTCCTCCAACTTAGCAAGGTGCATTCTGTGATATCGTATCATCTGTACTCATAATTTAAAACAGGTGCAAACATACGATATTCTGAGCATTTGTGAATCCGGTTGTAGTGTGGGATATGATATCTTTTGAGAAATTCCGTAAAATAGCTCAGCTGCGATCAAACTTTAACACTATTTACCCACATTCCTCCCAGCGCTCATAAAATATTCTTCCCAGGACTTATCCACTTAAAATTGTTGCTTGCTAACACCTACTGATTGTAACAAATAATTGATAACCAGCATATTATTCCTGATATTCACAATATGTGGAAAATTAGTCTCAACAAGTCAACAGTAATATCAATATATTTAGATTGTAATACTGATTACAGCTAACTTACTGAAACAGGGATTTATTTCCTCTCTAATTAACTTACTGATGTGGACGGTGGATCAAAAGGTCCACCTTTTTTGTTGATCCCTACCCTCATATTTTTGATTAACTTCATTCTCAGTACTATGAAAATCAAGTAATTTCATATATTTTTATGGAAAACTGCGTTTTATAGAGGGGAACATTCAACTGAATGTATTTTAAAGAAATAATTCCATGAAAACTACAGTATTAGCATTTTGGATATGCCTAATTCCAGTCTTTATATGTGCACAAGGTAAATATGAGCTGGGCTTTTTTGTGGGTGGAAGCACATATTACGGAGACCTTGCGCCTACTTCTGGTATCTATTTTGAGGAAATGCAGTTTTCCTTGGGTATTACCAATCGATTCAAGCTGGCCAATAGTTTGAATTTGCGCGCTAACCTACTCTACGGCCAAATCAGTGGAGCGGATGCCAATTTTGAAAATATATCCTTCAGAGAACGCCGGAATGCCGCTTTCCAGAGTAGCTACTTTGAAGGTTCCCTACAGCTCGAATGGGAGTTTTTAGCGTTGGCCAAATCCGTCGACTCTTTGGGCAATAAAAAACGCCTTATTGCACCTTACCTGTTTGGAGGTATCGGCCTGGTTTCTTTTTCCCCCGAAATACTTAGCGAAGAAATACTGGAGTTGCCTGAAATGCTCATAAAAGACCTGGACACTGATTTCAGTACCCTTGGGCTATCTATTCCCTTTGGAGGCGGTATAAAATTTACTTTGGGCGATTTTGTCAATCTCCGGCTCGAATCCGGTCTGCATTATACAAATACTGATTTTCTGGACGGCATCAGCTTTGCCGGCAACCCCGACACCAAGGACTGGATATGGACATTTGGCGCCAACCTGGGCTTTACGTTCAGTCCCAAAGACAGTGATAAGGATGGCGTACCGGATAAAGACGATCAATGTCCTTTTGTTAAGGGTAAACTCATAGCCAAAGGTTGCCCGGATGAGGACGAAGATGGTGTTGAAGATGCAGAAGACTTATGCCCCGATCAACCCGGCCTGTACGAAATGAATGGCTGCCCGGACACTGATGGTGATAATATTCCTGATATCCTCGATGACTGTCCCGAAGAATATGGCTTTGAAGATACTAACGGCTGCCCGGATGGTGACAATGATTGTGTTATCGATAGTGAAGACAAATGCCCGGACGTTGCAGGATTATCGATTTGGGAGGGATGTGCAGACCAGGATAATGACAGTATTCCCGACCATCTCGACCTGTGCCCTACCGAAATAGGACTGGCTGAAAATGATGGCTGCCCATTATTGGATAGTGACTGTGATGGTATTTTGGACCGGGATGATCTTTGCCCGGATACTGCGGCTACTAGTGGCTTCACAGGTTGTCCGGACGAGGATGAAGATGGCACACCGGACGAAGACGATAAATGTCCTGCCGAAGCAGGTCCGGCTGATAATTACGGCTGTCCAGTCTTGGATGATGAAGCTTTCCAAATCTTGACTACAGCTACCACCAAGATCAAATTTCGTTCTGGACGATCAAGCCTTATCAGTAGTTCTGAGAAAACGCTGGATGAGGTGGCGGAACTCATGAAGAGCTACCCTAATTACAAATTAAAAATAAGTGGTTTTACCGATAACCAGGGAGCTGAAAGCTCCAACCAGAAGTTATCTAAAGCCAGAGCCAAGACTTGTTATGAGTATATCATCGGTAGAGGTATCGATCCTGACCGCATGAAATACGATGGTTTTGGCGAGGCTAATCCTATTGGCGATAATTCGACCAATGCCGGCCGTGAACTGAACAGGCGGGTAGAGTTTGAGATGGAACTCAATATCGATATTTAGGAAGAGAAAAAAATAAGCTATACAGGGTGCCCGGCAACAACCGTCGGGCGCCCGCAGCCGGCAAGTCTGCCTATAAGATTATGACATTCTAAGCTCCTCTACGATCTTTTTCATTCCTTTAGTGGCTACTTCCTGAATGACATTTAGCTGTGGCAAACGCTGAAGCTCATAATTAAGATTGGGGTTGGGATTGACATAGTAGATCGGCGTTTCGGGTTTAGCAAACGTAAAGAGGCTGGCAGCGGGATATACCTGCATAGAAGTCCCGACAATAATTACAATATCGGCATCCTGAACTTGTCTTGCGCCTTCCATCAGCATGGGAACTTCTTCCCCAAACCAGACTACATGCGGCCGAAGTTGGCTGCCTTTTTCGCATTTATCTCCCAAGTTAATATCTTCTTTCCAATCGTAAACCAAATTGATATCAATAGAACTTCTGGCTTTCAATAACTCGCCATGCAGATGAATGACCTGCTTACTACCCGCCTTTTCATGGAGGTTATCAATATTTTGAGTAACGACGACTACATCGTAATCAGCTTCCAGTTCTACGAGGGCTTGATGAGCATAATTAGGGCTTACTTCCCTGAGCAAACGACGTCGTTCGTTGTAAAACTTTAGCACCGATTGTTGATCTTTCTGCCAGCCTTCAGGAGTAGCTACCTCATTGATATCGTGGCCCTCCCAGAGGCCATCAGCATCTCTAAATGTCTTTATGCCACTTTCGGCAGAAATACCCGCTCCGGTCAATACAGTGATTTTCTTTCTGCTCATTTGATTATAATGATTTTCTAAGTTGTAAAAATGCTTCACTTAAATGGTCGATCATGTCACTGGCAATAAGTGCATCTTCGCCATGCCTTTCTGCCGCTTTGTCGCCTGCCAGGCCATGTAAAAATACTCCCGTAATACAAGCAGCAAGGGTATCATATTGCTGAGCAAGAAGGCCGATAATTATACCAGTAAGAACATCTCCGCTTCCGGCCGTCCCCATACCAGGGTTGCCGGTGCTGTTGAAATAAACGGTACCATCCGGAGCTGCCACAGCAGTATGAGCTCCCTTTAAAATAATAAACACACCCAGTTTCTGAGCTTTAGCCCTAAGTAGGTTCAGGCGCTCAAATTCATTGGCAGCAGCACCGAAGAGTCTCTCAAATTCTTTAGGGTGGGGCGTCAGCACAGCATTTCTGGGGATAGCACTCTGCCAACCTTCCTCGGCAATGATATTCAGGGCATCCGCATCAATTACCATAGGCTGAACGGCATTTTCCATCAGCTTAATCAACATCTGCCGGGTTGCGGGGTCTTTACCAATACCGCAGCCAATGCCTACTACTTTGTAAGGATTCAAATAGGGATACGCTGAAAGCACCTTTTCTTTTGTATCAGCGATCACCAGCGCTTCGGGCAAGGATATTTGCAAAATCGCATATCCACACTGCGGAACGGCCACCGATAATAAGCCTAATCCACTGCGCATGCAGGACCTTGCAGCCAATACCGCTGCTCCCATCATTCCATAGCTACCTGCCATTAAAAGAGCATGACCATACACTCCCTTATGATCAAATTTGTTGCGCTGCCGATACAGCGGCTGTGCGATGGCAGGAGTGATGTAGATGTAAGATGTTTGACTCTGCGCTATTCCTGCTGGATGTAGACCTATCGAGGCGACCTGCCACTTCCCTACCCTCCTGTAGTTTTCCCTAAAAAAGAAAGCCAATTTGGGGAGCTCAAAACTAAATGTATAATCGGCTTCGAAGCTAATGCCTGAAGTATGCTCATCGGTAAACATGCCCGATGGTACGTCCACCGCTACTTTTAAAACGGCAACCGTATAGTTGAGACGTTCTACCAAATTGGCCCAATAGCCTTCCAGTGGCCTATTCAGGCCCGACCCAAAAATCGCATCAATAATGATACTTCCGGAAACCAGTTCTGGTAAGGCATCCTCCTTCGCTATTTTTGTCAAAATAAGATGCGCAGAAGCAGGTAAGCGCTTGAGGTTGGTTTCAAAATCAGGACTGCCCTTTTGGCTGATTTGGCAGATATAGACTTGTACTTTATATCCCTTTTCAAAAAGTTGACGGGCGATAACCAGGCCATCTCCTCCATTATTACCGATACCACAAAAAATATAAATAACCCGATCATTACTACTCACCCGCTCTACAAACCAATTAACGAAAACTGAGGAAGCGCGTTCCATGAGATCGATAGAGCTAATCGGCTCTTGTTCAATAGTATAAGCATCTAACACCCTAGTTTGACTGGCGGAAAGTATCTTCATAAGTGCTCCCGGGAATCTTTTTTGTCCTTTAGTTTTTCGAAAGTAGCGTATTTTTCAACTTTTATAGAATTTTAGTATAAAAAGAAAATTATAACGGAGGAATTATTTTTTGTAAAAAAACACAATTTGATTTCTACTAAATGCTTTTTTGTTTTAAGAAAAAGCCACTATATTTGTATAGTATCGTAAATCAACGAGATATGAAAAAACAACCCGGCCACAGGCAATATAACTTTCCGGATGCTGACCTTTATTTACAATGTATGGAACGCATTCGCTATGCCCACAGAGATCTGGCGCATTTCAAGCAGTACAGTTACGATGGCGAGCGGCTGAAACGTTTTCTTTTTTTATGTGACAAGTTTAAAAATCTCCCGGATGATGATGAGCTACTGGGAGATCAAATGGTAACAACTGATAAAAAATATGCGGCAGCTGAAGCCCTTAAAACGGCCATCCGCAGTCTAATGACCCGGGTAGCTATGAAATACAGCAACCGCAGTGGTAAGTACCGAAAGTTCGGAACAGCCAAGCTGGGAGATATGACTGATGCCCAGTTACTTTTTTGCGGCCGCCGGGTAGCCAGAGTAGCCCGACAGCAAATTGACTTTCTGGAAGATGTAGGAGTGAACGAAAATGTAATCAAAAGAGTAACCGATGCTTGTAAAGACTTCGAAACGGCCCTGAATATTCAGCAGGATAAAGTTGCCGACCGGGATATTTCTGTAGAAAGGCGAATCGAACAAGGCAATAAACTGTATCAGGAATTGATCGTACTCTGTAATATTGGTAAAGATATTTGGGCAGAAAAAGATCCGGTACGCTACGAAAACTATACCATTTACGAAAGTAATAATGAACAAAAGAAAGCCAGGAAAGCCAAAATGGTACAGGAAGGAAAAGCTAAGGAAAATAAATAGCGCTTTTCCCAACCTTTTGAAGCTAAAATCTTGTCATAGCTCATGAAACAAAACAAGTGCTATGAATTATTCGATGCTATACTTTCTTTTTCTATGCTTTTCCGGCTTATTAATCAGTAGCTGTAATAATGACTTCACTCTGAATGATCCTTTCCTGGGCACATGGACACTCGATGATATCAGTGGCGGATTTTCAGGAGATGGATATAATCCTCCATTTGAAAGACTACAACTAACAGATGAGGAGGAGTTCATATTGCTGGACGACGAAGGAAAAGAATTAGAAAAAGGAGTTTTTATGTCAACATCTGAGGTAAAAAACGATTAGCCACTGTTCTCTACTTAAATTTTCTCTAAGAGTTTGGCAGGGCTAGGATTGCCTCTTCTTACTCTTTATTTTAGGTTGATTCCATTCTTCTCGTTGTGCAAAGTCCACTACCCCCTTTATAAAAGCCATAATCCCAAGGAATACGAGATATCCTACGGATATAACTATAAAAATCCACCAATACGAACCTGCTTCTGAAAGATCTTTGGAGGAAAATAAATAAGCCAAAAAACCGGATACTACAGCCAGGCCCATAAAACTATATATCGACCTACCCCAATATTTTACCATACTTCGGGTAAAAACCGAAAAAACACTATTGAACAAAGAAAAACACAACAGAAAGGATGCTGAAGTCATCCAGGGGAAGCGATCCGAAATCTCAATCATACCTGTTAACCTTACCATTTGGGCTCCCAGCATCACAAACACAATAGCTGCCACTGTTACTAATGCCTGAAGTACAGGGTTTTGCAACCTTTCTAAAAAATCTTGATTTTCTGTTTCCATGTATACTAGAATGGATATATTATTAATTAGTTCACTAGACTTAGTCGGTATTTCACGCTCCGGTTTCTCTTTTACACTACTTTCCCGAATAAATCATAATCCATGGCATCAATAATTTCTGCATTGGCAAAATCTCCGATACGCACATAGTTCTGGGAGGCATCTAGGAGCACCTCATTATCCACTTCCGGAGAATCCGCTTCCGTGCGGCCAACAAAGTAGCCGCCTTCTTTTCGATCAAAAAGAACCCTGTAAATTTTACCGATTTTTTCCTGATTTTTGTGGAAAGAAATATCCTGTTGTACTTCCATCAGGCGGTTGGCTCGCTCAGCCTTCAACTCCGGAGTAATATCATCGGAAAGCTCATGAGCTATCGTTTGCTCTTCGTGGGAATACTGAAAAACGCCTAAGCGCTCAAAGCGCATCTGTTCGATAAAATCAAGCAGCTCCTCAAATTCCTCTGCTGTTTCTCCGGGGAACCCCACCAACATCGTCGTCCGAATAGCAATACCCGGTACCTTTTCTCTGGCTGTATTGATGAGAGCTATCGTCTCTTCCCGGGTTATTTGCCGGCGCATCCTTTCCAGTACAGTATTACTGGCGTGCTGAAGCGGAATATCCAGATAATTACAAATTTCCTTACGCTCAGCCATCACATCGAAAATTTCTACCGGAAATTTAGATGGATAAGCATAATGCAGCCGTATCCACTCTATGCCTTCTACATCGGCCAGCGCATGGAGCAACTCCGGTAAAGCTCTTTTTTTATAAATATCCAACCCATAGTACGTTAATTCCTGAGCGATAAGCATCAATTCTTTTACTCCTCGCCTGGCCAGGTTAGAAGCCTCTTTCACTAATGACCCAATAGGCCGCGAAATATGCTTGCCCCTCATCAAAGGAATGGCACAAAAGGAACAGGTCCGGTTACAACCTTCCGATATCTTTAAATAAGCGTAATGAAAAGGCGTGGTAATGCTGCGTTCACCGATCAGCTCATGTTTGTAATCGGCATTGAGCTTTTGTAGTAATCCCGGCAATTCTAAAGTACCGAAGTAGGCATCCACCTCGGGAATTTCCTGCTCCAGATCATCTTTGTAGCGCTGAGACAAACATCCAGTTACATAGAGTTTTTCAATATTCCCCTGTTTTTTTTCTTCAGCATACTCCAAAATAGTATTTACTGACTCTTCTTTAGCCAGATCTATAAAACCACAAGTATTGACAATTATAACATTGGCATCGTCATCATTGCTGTCGTGAACTACCTCAAAATCATTCCCACGGAGCTGTGTGATGATATTTTCAGAATCTACCAGATTCTTTGAACAACCCAGCGTAATGACATTGACTTTATCTTTATGAATTGTTTTTGTCTTCATCTTAAAATCAAATTGGCTTGTACTTCGGACATTTTCTGACCCCATTAGCTTCCCTAAACTCAAAATTTAAAAAGCAAAAATAGTATTATTTTGCGAAAAATTTGAAAATTACCTCATTACTAACCTGCGAAACAAGTCTAATCACCTTCCTAAAAAACATTTGAAAGATAAAGGTTTTAAGAAAATAAATCCGCTCATTTTTTTCCAATAAAAAATGGTAAGAATTCGTTACTAGCTCAAATTACAAAAGGTAATCAGCATGAAATCTAGCACGGTCCTGTTTCTATTGCTTTTTCTTACCCTTCATTTGCAGGGACAAATAGGCTTAAATGCACGCTACACTTTAAACGACGCGTCCGCATGGACTGTTCCCGGCATTGACGATCAATCCTCTGCTGAGCTGATAGAAAAAGGCTATTCCTTTGGGGTTGACTACCGGATACTTTTTAAAAGCATACGAATAGAACTTGTGCCGGAGCTTAATTTCTCAAAATCTTCAGGAAGTATTTCCAGTTTGGATACCGAGGTAGATACAGATTTATACGGAATACTGCTGGGCGCTCGCATTTACCCTTTCGACCTGGAGGGAGATTGTACCTGTCCGACCTGGCACAAGGATGGCTCCGTTTTTAAGAAAGGCTTTTATTTACAAGTGACGCCGGGTATTCATTTCTTTGATGGCCGTATTATTCGCCCTGATGCGGAACTAACAGAAAATAGCATTACAGCTAGTCTTGGCGCAGGCATAGGACTAGACCTGGGCCTTTCAGATAGAATTACCATTACGCCACACGCTAACCTACGTTACCTTTCTGTAAATTGGGAAGGCTTGAGTAATTTTTTTGGCAATGGCAATAGAGAAGCCATCAGCGATGAAACTGACCTTTGGCAACTGGAAATAGGCATTAGGCTAGGGATTCACTTCGGTCGATAAGCTGTACTAGGCCATCGGCATACTATTTAACCCTCAACCGTACAGATCATCTATTTCACTATGGTATGGGCGTATTAACTAATTTCTCTTCATTTCTTTTCTTTCCTTATCCTCGTAACAAAAAACACGACAATTCTCTGTTAATCAACATCTTAAAACAAGCCATGTCCGAGTAGTAGCTCGTAACACTACTGATAATTTTGTTTAGAAAAGCTACTAGAGCCAATTACATTGCATGTAATATCGGTGTATAAGAAAGCAAAGCAGTAGACGTTAGATTTATTTTACGGGGCTCAAAGACTGCTTTCCTTTTCACTGTACTCTTCGCGACTGGACAACGCATTTTTTCCCATAAACAGTAGTAAAAATATGAGTCAGGATCTCAATAAATACAGCAGAAGAATTACTCAAGACGATACGCAACCAGCCGCACAAGCCATGTTATACGGCATAGGCTTCAAGGATGAAGATTTTAGCAAAGCCCAGGTAGGTATTGCCAGTACGGGCTGGGAAGGCAACACCTGTAATATGCACCTCAACCAGCTGGCCAGCTGGGTCAAAGAAGGAATCAATGAACAGGAAGGAACACTCGGCCTTATCTTTCACACTATAGGGGTTAGCGATGGTATGTCTATGGGCACATCGGGTATGCGTTATTCTCTTCCCTCCCGGGATATTATCGCCGATTCAATAGAAACGGTAGTAGGTGCTCAGTGGTATGATGCTGTAGTTCCGGTAGTGGGTTGTGATAAAAATATGCCAGGAGCTATGATCGCTCTGGCTCGTTTGAACCGACCGGCAATACTGATGTACGGGGGTACTATCAGTCCTGGTTGTTACGAAAATAAAGCCCTTGATATTGTTTCGGCATTTGAGGCATTGGGTCAGAAAGTTGCCGGTTCTATCGATGAAAATACTTTTAAGGGGGTTATCAGACATGCCTGTCCAGGCCCTGGTGCTTGTGGAGGTATGTATACGGCTAATACTATGGCATCAGCTATAGAGGCCATGGGGATGAGTCTACCCTTCAACTCCTCCATACCTGCTAATAGTAAAGATAAGCGAGAAGAATGTTTGAATGTAGGGAAATATTTGCGTCACCTGTTAGTGGAGGATATCAAACCTCGAGATATCCTTACCAAAGAAGCTTTCGAAAATGCGATAACCCTGATTATGGCCCTGGGGGGATCCACGAATGCTGTCTTACATCTTATTGCAATGGCTAAGTCAGCAAAAGTAGCTATTGGCATTGATGACTTTCAGCGCATCAGTGACCAAACGCCCTTCTTTGCAGACTTAAAGCCGAGTGGAAAATATGTTATGGAAGACCTCTACAAGGTAGGGGGGGTGCCGGGCGTTATGAAAGTTTTACTTACCGAAGGTATGATGAAAGGAGACTGTATGACTGTTACAGGAAAAAGCCTACAAAAGAACCTGGATCAAGTACCACCATTAAAAGAAGGCCAATCGGTCATAAAGTCTATTAGTGCACCAATCAAGCCGAGGGGTCACATACAGATTCTTTATGGTAACCTGGCGCCTCAGGGTGCGGTGGCAAAGATTACGGGAAAAGAAGGAGAAGTATTTACGGGTAGAGCCCGTGTGTTTGATGGAGAGCCAACCGCTAATGATGCTATAAGCAACAAGGAAATCCAATCTGGGGATGTTATTGTGATTAGGTATAGTGGTCCTAAAGGAGCACCAGGTATGCCTGAGATGCTTAAGCCTACCTCTCTTATCATGGGGGAAGGAATTGGCAAGGAAGTTGCCCTAATTACTGATGGGCGCTTTTCCGGGGGCACCCATGGTTTTGTGGTTGGGCATATCACTCCTGAAGCACAGGCAGGAGGGCCTTTAGCGCTTCTAAAGGATGGGGATACAATTACTATTGACGCTGTTAATAATACGATCAATGCAGCAATAACAGAAGAGGAATGGGCGGCCAGAAGAGCAGACTGGACGGCTCCCCAACCTACGGTTGAAAATGGATTATTGAGAAAATATGCCAAAACGGTTTCTTCTGCCAGTGAAGGATGCGTGACGGATGAATTTTAAAATTTTGAAGCTATGACAAAGAAATTTGAACAGGCCCCAGTGGCAACGGCTCCAACTCCAACAGAAAGAATCAGCGGTGCAGAAGCTGTATTAAAGTGTTTGCTTGCCGAGCAGATAGATACTATTTTTGGATACCCTGGAGGGGCTATTATGCCGGTCTATGATGCTTTGTATTATTACACAGACCGCCTACAGCATATTTTACCCAGGCATGAACAAGGAGCTATCCACGCCGCACAGGGATATGCTCGCGTAACCAGAAAAACAGGCGTTTGTATGACAACCTCGGGCCCCGGAGCCATGAACTTGCTTACCGGCCTGGCGGATGCCTTACTTGATTCTACTCCTTTGGTGTGTATTACAGGCCAGGTATTCCGTCATCTCCTGGGCTCTGATGCATTTCAGGAAACGGATGTGATCAATTGTACCATGCCCGTCACTAAGTGGAACTATCAGGTTACTGAAGCCGGCGAAATTCCTGAAGTTTTTGCCAAAGCTTTTTATATCGCCAACTCAGGCCGCCCCGGCCCGGTAGTTATTGATATTTGTAAAAATGCTCAAATAGAAGAGCTGGACTTTGTCTATCGGCCTAAACCCAAAGTAAGGTCCTATAATCCATTGCCCAGGCCGGACAAAGATGCCATCCGGGCAGCAGCACAACTGATCAATGATGCTCAGCAACCTTTGATTCTTGCTGGCCACGGTATACAAATTGCCCATGCACAGGATGCTTTTAAGCGTTTTGTAGAAAAATCGGGAATTCCTCTGGCCTGTACCATCCATGGTCTTTCCTCCATCCCTTCTGATCATCCTCTACATATGGGTATGCTGGGGATGCATGGCAACTATGCCCCAAACGTTATGCAAAACCGCTGCGATGTACTCATTGCTATTGGAATGCGCTTTGACGATCGCGTTACGGGCAACCTTTCTAAATATGCGAAACAAGCCAAAGTCGTCCATATAGAGATTGATCCTTCCGAAATTAATAAAAATGTACAGGCTCACGTTCCGATACTTTCCGATGCCAGGCTGGCGCTGGAAGCCCTCACTCCATTAGTTTATGAGAAATCTTACCCGGAGTGGATTGCCCGTTTCAAAGAAATGGATGCCATTGAATACGATAAGGTCATCTCCAAGGATATGACTCCTAATGCCAAAGGTCAGATCAAAATGGGTATGGCCGTCAAAGAGGTATCCGATCAAACTAATGGGCAGGCTATCGTTGCCACTGATGTAGGGCAACATCAAATGGTAGCTGCCAGGTATTATCGCTACAACAATACCAACCAGTGGGTTTCATCCGGTGGTGCCGGTACTATGGGGTTTGGCTTACCCTCTGCTTTTGGTGCCAAACTAGCCCGCCCCAATCGCGAAGTGGTGGCTTTTATCGGCGATGGTGGCTTTCAAATGACCATACAAGAATTGGGCATGTGCTCCCAGTGGAATGTAGGTGTAAAGATTGTAGTGCTAGACAATACCTACCTCGGAATGGTTCGGCAATGGCAGCAGCTCTTCTTCGATCGTCGCTATTCATCTGTAGAGCTACAAAACCCCGACTTCCTTAAGATAGCAGAAGGCTTCGGCGTGCCGGGCAAAAAAATAAGCCACGCGTCTGAGCTCAAAACTGGAATCGCAGAAATGCTGGCTCACGAAGGCCCATTCTTATTGCACGTTTTGGTGGAAAAAGAAGAAAATATCTTTCCAATGGTTCCCTCAGGATATGCGGTTGATGAAATTGTTTTGGAAAAACCACAAAAGTAAATCACCATGGATAGAGAATATACCATTACTGTCTTTACGGAAAATAAAACCGGTATGCTCTCCAGAGTAGTCTCAGTTTTTACCCGTAGACATATCAATATACAAAGCTTAACGACTTCACAATCTTCCAAACCTGATATCTATCGATTCACCATCGTTGTCAATATCTCTGAAGACGATGTGCAGAAGCTGGTCACACAAATAGAAAAACAAGTTGATGTAATTAAAGCTTTTCACTATGATATCGATGAAGTTGTCTATCAAGAAATTGCACTCTATAAAGTGCCTACTCGTGTTTTCTCCAATAGCAACCGGGTAGAAATGCTCATCCGACAGCACAACGCTCGCGTACTGGAAATAGAACCCGAATATATCGTTATTGAAAAAACAGGCCATCAACACGAAACAGAAGCATTTCTGATGGAACTGGAAAAATTAGGCGGTGTATTCGAATTTGTACGCTCTGGCCGCGTAGCTATCGTCAGACCCATGGAAAGATTGAACACTTACCTCAATTCAATCGAAATGGAAATGGATAAAGAAGATTAATCTCGTTGAAAGGTGAAGTAAAAAAGCTCCCCCTTCCGGCTTTCGCCAGAAGGGGGAGCTTTTTTTTGACTTCCGGACTATTTTCTATTTCAAATAAAAATCACAATATGAGGCTACACTGAAAATTAGGACATATCTTCGAAGGTGAATTTTAATCTACTCCTCCTATGTTGAATAATTATTTTTTGAGAGCTTTTTTCATAATAGTGGTGGCTGGAGGTTTCCTATTAGCTTATCCCCTACTCCATTCCAGGGTACCATTCTTGCAGAATCAATTCAAAACATATTCTCTTGATCGGTTTTTGACAACGGATACCACACAACAGTGGCAGCAATTACCAACGACTGACTCTGTAAAACTAGATGACTCCACGGTCGTATCTGTAAAATTAGACAGTACAATTCATGCGCAGGAGGTTTATAATTACGACATCGGGGATATTAAAATGACTGACTACACCGGCCTGGAACACCTAACCCCTTTTTACCAAAAACTCTCCACCGGCTCCGGGCAAGTCCGTATTGGCTATTTTGGAGATTCTTCCATTGAAGGTGATCTTATAAGCGCTACAGTGAGAGATAGCCTGCAAAGAAGATTTGGCGGCAATGGCGTTGGTTTTGTACCTATCACTTCCAAGACCAATGGATTTCGCAGGACTGTCCGGCATCGCTTTTCGAACAACTGGTACCACTGCTATATTGGCAAATCGAATTCTATGGGCAAGCGCCGGGGCATTTCGGGCGAATATTTTCTTTCCTATGCCCAAGTAACAGTGGATACCATTCAGGTAGACAGCACTGGCAGAGATTCTATTATTGTTAATACGCCCGATCGGTCTTACTGGGTTTCTTACCGCCCCGTAAATATGAATCCCGGAGTCAGTAAAATAAGCAGTGCACGGCTATTCTACGGCACTCCCAATTACAATGATACTACAGCATACAATAAAATCGTAGGGCAGGTGACTATTAACACCGAAGAGCGTCAAATAACTAAAAAGCTGAAATATAAGGCTTTGGTTAATGAATTAGAGCTGATAGACTCGGCCTGTCAGAAATTGATCCTGAATTTTCAGATTCCTTCTAGCGTACCACTTTATGGCGTTTCTTTAGAAAGCAAAACAGGCGTAGTTGTTGATAATTTTTCATCGAGAGGTAATCTGGGGCCGGGACTGAAATATATTAGTTCGGCAGTTTTACAGGATTTCCAATATTATATGAACTACGATTTGATCATTTTACAGTTTGGTTTGAACGTCACCAACCCTAAAATCAGAGATTATTCCTGGTACGAAAGAGATATGAGTTCAGTAATCCGGCACTTTAAAAAGTCATTCCCGGGCGTGTCTATATTGTTAATAGGGCCTCCCGATAAAGCGATGAAACTTGGAGGCCGCATGAGGACAGACCCCAGTGTTCCGCTGGTCAATCAGGCATTACAAAGAGTGGCAGAAAAAAATGAAATTGCCTTTTTTAGTCTTTATGTGGCTATGGGTGGTGAAGGATCTATGATAGAATGGGTAAGAAAAAAACGGCCAAAGCTTGCTAATTACGATTACACCCATTTCAATTTCAGAGGAGCAGAAGTGGCCGGTAAGCTAGTATTGGATTTTTTACTGGCCGGATACAACGTTAATTAAAAAAAATCGTAAGCAGTTATTAGATTTTATCCCAAAAATGAACATACTATGATACAAACGCTGCTCTATTTAATATTGAGTACACTCTTTACAGTTTCCCAACATACAATTCAGCATAAGAAGTCATTGGATAAGGTGATGGCCTCTCCTGGGCTAGCATCCCGACAAGCGCCGGCAGAAGATACCAGTAAATTTGACTTCATCAATTATGGGCTGAACGAAATCAGGGAAGAACAACGATTGGCGTCTTTTTTCCAAAAACTTAAATTACTGCAAAATCAAAAGCTTCAACAAGTGCGTATTGCCCACATTGGTGACTCGCACATACAAGCCGATTTCTTTCCGGGAAAACTCAGGTTTTTATTCCAGGAATCTTTTGGCAATGCAGGCAGGGGGCTTGTATTTCCTTATCAACAAGCGGGCACACACAGTCCTATTGATTCAAAATCAAAAAGTGCTAATAAATGGGAAAATAAAAGAAGTGTTTTTAAGAAATCCGGTCCAAGTATTGGCATTAGCGGTATGAGTATAAGGACTTATCAGCCTTTTAATATTGACCACTATATGAAAGAGCGCTATGAAAAGCTTGAGCAATTTGACAGGATCACCATTTTTCACCCTGATTCTGATCACCTGTTTAGCCTGAAAATTAGAACAGCAGAAGAAGATATTCCGGCTACGCGTCAGGCTCTTTATAGCAGTTTTCAGTTGGAAAGTCCCGTTTCCGATTTTTCACTCCTGGGCTCCAGAGCGTCTACTGATCAAAAATATATGACCATTCACGGAATGTTACTGGAAAAGTCTTCAGAGCGTGGCATCCTCTATAATATGATGGGAGTAAATGGCACCACTTATTATCATTTTAACAGATGTGAATATTTAATGCCACAGCTACAGGCCCTGGGGCCTGATCTTATCATCATTTCGCTGGGTACTAACGAAGCTTTATTGAGTAAATTCTCGGCGTCTTCTTTTGAATCAGAAGCCAGCCGACTGGTAGAAAAACTAAGAAAAGAAATGCCCGACGCAGCTATTCTGATCACTACCCTGCCGGATGCGTACATAAAAAGTAAATATGAAAATAAAAACGGCCAGCCTGCAAGAGCTATCCTGGTTGATCTGGCCCAGAGTAATGGCTGTGCTTACTGGGACCTTTACAATATTATGGGCGGCCATGGCAGCATGAAACAATGGGTAGAATCAGGCCTGGGCTTTAAAGACTATATCCACTTTACCCGCGAAGGCTATGAGCAGCAGGCCGAGATGCTATTCAATGCTATTCAAAATAGCTTTACAAGGTTTGATCAATAGACTTGTTTTGAAGGAGTAGAATAGTGGTAAAAAAATAACCTATTTTAATACTTGCGAGACAAGTCTTTTCATCTATCCTACAACAGATTGTGAAATAGAATCATTATAAAGGGGTAAAATCACAGCATTAATAGTATATTCGTTGCCAGAGCTTTGAGATCGCTAATACTTATTAATCAATCCCATACCAGGGATGAAATTATGATAAATTGGAATGCTGTTTTTGAACTCCTCGTCTATGACCCTGAGCGGCCTTTACTGTTCAACAGCTTTTCTTTTTTTATACTCTTTTCTTTATTTTATCTTCTATACATTAGCCTCAGCAGACAAAAAGCTTTGCGGATCGTTTACACCGTCTGTTTTTCCCTCTATTTTTACTATAACTCTAGTGGATTTTATTTTTTATTATTAATTCTATCTACACTAGTGGACTTTATTCTGGGCCACTACATTTATCATGCTAGCCATAAAGGCTGGAGGCGCTGGTATCTTTTTTTGAGTATTCTGGCCAACTTAGGTATGTTGGCCTATTTTAAATATACCAACTTTTTTATCGATGTTTATAATACCATTACCGCTACTCAGCTGCCTGCGTTAAGCATTTTCCTGCCAGTGGGTATATCTTTTTTCACCTTCCAGACTATGAGCTATAGTATTGACATTTACAGAGGTCAGCTCGTGCCGATTACAGAAAAGATCGTTGATAATAAAAGTTTTTGGAATGCTCTTTCGGAATTTGCCTTTTTCGTGAGTTTTTTCCCCCAGCTAGTAGCCGGCCCCATTGTGCGGGCTGCTGACTTTCTTCCTCAGATGGACCTCAAGCTCAGCCTTAGCCGGGAACAAATGGGCAGAGGGTTTGCACTGATTATTAGTGGTTTATTTAAAAAAGCTATCATTTCTGATTATATCAGTATAAATTTTGTAGATCGAATTTTTGATAATCCGGCACTCTACTCTGGTTTTGAAAACCTTATGGCCGGTTATGGATATGCTATACAAATTTATTGTGACTTTTCCGGATACTCTGATATGGCCATTGGACTAGCCCTGTTATTGGGTTTTAGACTGCCCGAAAATTTTCGTTTTCCTTATCAGTCTCGTTCCCTTCAGGAGTTTTGGCGTAGATGGCATATTTCACTATCCTCCTGGCTAAGAGATTACCTTTATATCTCTTTGGGGGGCAATCGCAAAGGGAAATTACGTACCTATTTTAACCTTATGATCACCATGTTACTGGGAGGGCTTTGGCATGGTGCCAGTTGGGTCTTCATCTTTTGGGGAGCACTTCATGGCTTTTTCCTCGCTATAGATCGCCTGCTCGCCAAATCTCTAAACGTAAAAAGTGCAGCCGGACGGTCGTTCATCGTTTTTATGTTGGTACACGCCGGAGGCCTTGCCGGGGTTTATTTCCTACTTCCGGCAGAAGACCCGGATCGTTTAGCGCTTTCTTATGGTATTATCCTGTCCAGCCTGATCTGGATTATTTTCTATGCATTTACCGTAGCTATGGATGAGGTTTTTGGATTTAGGGAAAATGAAACTGGAAATTCCTTTAAGAAGCTATGTAGTATTATTTTGACATTCCACTTTGTCATCTTTTGCTGGATTTTCTTCAGGGCAGGTGCGCTTAATAACCCCAACCCACCCCTCGTCACGGTCAAAGCTTATTTTACACAACTACTCAGCCAGTTTGACTGGACCATCATTGGACAGGTGCTGATGAGTTATCCCGGCGTTTTTGGATTAATGCTACTGGGTATGATCCTGCACTGGTTACCTATTCCCTGGCATCAAAGAATTCAGGAGCTTTATACCCAATCACCGGCAATAGCTAAAGCATTTTCGCTGGCTTTCGTAGTATGGCTGGTCATACAGACAGCCAGTTCAGATGTTGTACCCTTTATTTATTTTCAGTTTTAAGAAAGATAGCTATGAATAATCACCTGGCTAATATCTTGTGCTACCTTCTTATTTGGAATTTACTTTTTTTATCCGCCTGTCAAAACACCGCTGACAAAACGGGAAAGGCTACAACCTATCAGGCTGCTCGCACTGACACTTTGCGTATAGGCAGCACGGCTATGGGCAAGACAATCGAAGCCCTGGTGTTTTTACCAGAATCCTATTTTAATTTTCCGGAAGAAAATTATCCGGTCACTTATCTTCTTCACGGGGCATACGGTGATCATAAGAACTGGTTAGACAATGTACCAGAGCTCAAACAATACGCTGAGCAATACCAGATGATCCTGGTCTTTCCCAACGGAGGCCAGAATAGCTGGTACATGGACAGTCCGGTTGATTCCTCATCTTTGTATGAAACACATGTAACAAAGGAGCTACTCCAAGTAGTAGATAGCACATACAGAACTATTGCCAAAAGTGAAGGTCGTGCCATTAGTGGGTTGAGTATGGGTGGACACGGTGCGTTGTATCTGGCGGCCAGAAATCCAGCATTATACGGAGCTGCCGGCTCAATGAGCGGTGGCCTGGATTTACGCCCTTATCCTAACGACTGGAATATTGCCGACCGGCTGGGATCCATTGAGGAATATCCTAACCGCTGGGCCAGTAATAGCGTCATCAATTATATAGACTCTTTTTCCAGTAACCCCATTCCCCTAATTATAGATTGCGGCACAGATGATTTCTTTCTGGAAGTGAATCAGGCCACTCATAGAGCACTACTAAAGAAAGGAGTTCCACATGACTATATCATCCGTGCGGGAGAACACAACTGGGATTACTGGAAAAATGCAGTAGCTTATCAATTACTATTTTTTGACCACTTTTTTGATTGAGCACCCAGCATTGTCAGACGGCTTTTTTATCCCATCCAGGCTGATGATCTTATCCATTCTAATTTGTTGGCCTGTATCCAATATCATAAACTCCTCTCCATTGCTTACCCGGGTAGTACGAATGATTGCATCTACAGAAGACGGATTGGACTGCTCATCGTAAAATTCAATAGCAATCGACTTTCTGAGCACCGCAAAGTGCTCTACATAGTCGTAATAATTACAATCAATAGGCTGATACTTGCTCATTTTTTATCTTAACAACAACCTAAAAGTCCAAAGAGTAGGACTTAACGCTTTCAGGGTTTCACCAATATTCTGCCCTTTATCTTACCATCCAGGATTAGATCAACCTTTTCGTTGAGGCCATGCAAGTCCACTTCCTCTGCTAAGTCCTCCAGGCCTTCCAGCTTCCAGTCGGTAGCCAGATGCTCCCAGACCTTGTAGCGAATCTCACGAGGCGTATTTTGAGAGTCCACTCCCACCAGACTTATACCTCTTAAGATAAAAGGAAAGACGGACGTTTCCAGTTTGTGAGATTGTACCAGACCGCAGCAGGTTACCACCCCATAAGGCCCTGTACTTTTAAGTATGGTCGCCAACATATTCCCACCAACTGTATCTATGGCTCCTGCAAATTGGGCTTTTAGCATTGGACGCCCTGATTCGTCATCTACGGCTTTTCTGTCTATTATTTCTTTTGCGCCCAACTTCGACAGCATGCTGTGGGCTTCTTTTTTTCCGGTAACCGCTACCACATCAAATCCATTTTTGGCTAGCAATGCCACTGCCAGCGATCCCACTCCTCCTGAGGCACCAGTAACGACAATGGGGCCATTGCTGGGCCTTACTCCTCCTCTCAGTAAATAATACAGTGATAATCCGGCTGTAAACCCGGCCGTACCCAGTATCATACTCTCCCGGAGTGTCAGGGCCTCTGGTAAAGGGATAACCCATTCAGCAGGTACCCTGATGTATTCGGCAAACCCTCCGTAAGTATTCATCCCCAGGTCATAACTTGTCACCAGGACCTGACTACCTGCATCAACCTTTGGACTTATGCTCGAGGCCACCACACCAGCTGCATCGATACCGGGAGTATGGGGATAAGACCGGGTTACTCCTTTGTTGCCAATACAGGAAAGAGCATCTTTATAATTGAGTGACGAATAGTGAACCCGTATGAGCACTTCCCCCTCCGGCAGGTCATCTTTGGAAAGTGCCGTGACTTTGCGGTGATAGGTCTTATTTTCTCCTTCAGTAACGAAAAATGCATTATATTTTTCTTTCATATAAAAAATTACTATATTTTGACTCAAATTGAACCTTACAGCTATAAACTTACAAATAATCCATATCTCAACTAGGAAATAGTAAGTACGGCATAAATAGGGAATAATAATTCTCAGTCAAAAAAGTTAAGTCTGTTCTTCCAAACATTCATCTGGAAAACGTTTGTAGTTGCTTTTGACTAGTAAATTGCAGTTTTTTTTGTTGTAAATACAACTTGGTATTGACTGTCACCGTTAAAATTTAGTAAATTGCAATTGAAGCCTAATTTATCAATTCCTAATAAATTCCCCCAACGGGCAGGTTATCAATTCTAATCAAAGATCAATCGTCAAAATAGCTCACATATCGAAGGGATAGTTTACACTAATTTTTAACTATTTAACGGCACCCAAAAACGTCCAAAAAGTTGGCGTCAAATTACTATTTACTATGAGGTTAGTGTTTTCTTTAATATTGGCTTCCTGTGTAGTTTCACTGCCAGGCCAAAATGCCTATACGGCTTTACTGCAACAAACAGACAAGGAGATTCTGTATTTGTATGAGGTTCCTTTTACCCAAATTGAAGAGCGGAACCAGGAGCTGAGCCCTGATGGATATGAGCTAATAGATCTTGAATTTTTCAATAACAAATGCTGGGGTATTTGGATGAAAACGGGTAACAGCCTTACCATTGCCCAGGCAGAGGGCTGGGAAGCTTTTGAAAAACTCAAGGGAGAAAAGATTAAAGCGGGGCAATTGCTAAAAGATGTAGAACCCTTTGAAAACGAAGATGGGGAGACTATAATTATGGGATTTTGGCAGGATAAAAAAGCCCCTCATAACATATGGAAATTGCCCAACAAGCAGAGCGTGGAATTTCACCATAAGGAATTGTCCAAACTTGGACTCTACCTTGAGGATATCGAGACGATAAAAGAACCCGACGGTTCTCTTTCCTATTTAGCCCTTTATCACAAAGGCTTACCAGCGGATATGACCCACTACACAGAGTTTGTTTCTGAAGAAGTATTTCAGAAAGACAGGGATAAGAGAAATCGCAGCGGTTATGTGTGTGTAGATTTGGAAGTAGCTATTGACAACAGAATACCTTCATATATTGCGCTTTACAAAAAGAAAGCAGCTAAGCAGGCCTTCAATTATCAGCTGGAATGGGATATTTTATTGCAATTTCAGGAATACCTTGGCTCTAACTATAAAACGATAGATATCGAGATCAACGATGGTCCTTTACGCGCTTATGCTCCTCCAATCAGTATGAAGCGAACGGCCAACACGCCAGATATTGACATGAATGAAATTCCTTTAAAGACAAAGGGAGAAGCGGGTTTTAAAAATCAAAGTGCGGCCTGTGCGGCTGCCAATGCATTAGTATATCTTACCCACAAAGGATATGAGAAATTATCGGGCACTGGCCTGAAAGCAGGTGAACAATCGGCTATGAATATCGCGCAGACATTGGCCAATGGTAACTTCATGAAAACGCTGATTCCCAATAAGACCAGCACCTACTCTGTTATCGATGGCTTAGGCACCTACATTGAGGAAGAATACATGGTCAGGTCAGCCAGATACTACGATATCGCTCCTATGGATGTGGCCAATCTGGAAAATCCAACTATCAAAGAAATAATTCATTTGGAAGGAGGCCTCAAAAATATACCTCTCGACAAAGCCAAAGAAGGGTTAAGTGGTTCCAGCATTGTACTCCTCAAATGGGGTATTTATCAGGCCGACGAAACGAGTAGCCATCTTGAAAAGAAAAGCACAGTCTGGGGTACTTTGGTAGGATATGGTACCAATGAACACGGTGTAGATGCTCCAAATGTAATCGTAGTACATGATCCTACGGACGGTAATAAAACGGTGGAGAAATATTTTGAAGTTGAAGAGTTGGAGCAGTTTTTTATGATGACCACTAACTCCAAACTCCAGGCGCCCACAGAAGCCTGGGAGAATGAGCACAAGGAGGAACCAAATATCTCAGCCCTGGATAAACAGTTTCTATCGTACTACAAAAAAGACAAATACGATTTCTTCGCTGTATGGGAAGGTTTATTGATCATGAAGGTGGCTAAAAAAGATAATAAATAGTAGAAAAAAAGAAAATGAGGGATCGATCAGATCCCTATTTCTTCTTTGAGTTCAGCAATCTTTTGTAGCAGCCAAGGTCGGTTCAGTATATTGGAAGTATTTTTTATTGACTCTTCCAGTTGGCTTATTTCTCTGGCCGAGCGTTCTTTGGTATTAAAAGTACTATTGGCTCGTATGAGTGCCGCTTTTTTTGTCAGCTTAAAGGAATTGTAGTAACCTTTCCGCTTTTGATCGGCCATTAATTTATTTCTCAGCAGATATTGCCGGAATGAATCCGTAAGAGAAACCAGCGGAGTCACCTCATCAAGTTCATAGTAGGTTCTCAGTAATAACGCCTTGGTACCAAGGCTGTACCTCTGATCACTGTATTCTACTTCGCTTAGCAATTGCTTAACCTGATCGTAATTACCCACTGCATAGTAATACGTTGCCATGTTAAATCTATAAGCATTCTCTACCGAACCAGGTTGTAGCTTTGATTTGTAATCTTCAATAAAGCATTTGACCCACTTCATCTCCTGAAGGTGAATTGCAACGGTCACAATGTTCTTGTAATGCCATTCTGACAAATACTTCCCTTCGATGAGCAATTCATTGTCAAGCTGGGATTTGTACAACAGGAAGATTTCCTTGAGAAACTTCTTTTGCCCTTTATTAATTTTTTCAATACAATAATTTTGAAGGTAATTATACAACTCCTTTAAATCTGATCGACTGAAGTGTTTTTCCTTTTCCCTTAAATATTTGTAAGCATCGTGATAATACTGCAACGCCTCCCGCTGGCTAAGCATTTTAAAAATATTATAGTACATAAAAATGACTGGCTCAGCGGAATACCTTTCAAGGTTTTCCTCAATTTCTCTAAGGGCCTGATCAATAAATCGAGTAGAATACTCAATCTTTAGAATATGTGAACGAACCTGCATCTCGCAAGCATCCCGGAACTTTTCTGCCAAATAAAAATAATCCAGCAAATCGTGCTTCTTTTGTAATGAGGCATCATTTTGCCTTTTTTCCCGCTGATCAAAGTAAATGTCTCTTTCTTTAGCCAGCAAATACATCTCCAGAAAATCATTGGCATTTTTAATGCGCTCTTTGTTGCGATCTTCTATGATCTTATCCAGCTTTTTTTCATACCACTTATACTCTTTTTTTTCTCTCAGCTGAATCAACAGGCCTTGCTCCAGTGTATTTTTCCTTTCCATCATCCACTCTACAGAAAGAAACTCTTCGGCAAGTCTTTGCGTGTACGTAAATAATACCGCCAATTTGTTTTTATCAAATTCCTCACCAGGAAATAAGTGTGTGAAAATTGATTCTTTTCCCGTATTTTGTGTATCGAAATGAGGGAATATCGTCGATAAATACTCCACCAGATCTTTCACCTTTTTATGTTTATTGAAGTAAGGAGAATGAACAAAACATACAAAACGGGTCATCTCCTTCCTATCAAGTCTCTGAAGCAACTGAATTAATTTACCTTTCAACATCTATTCCCAATTTTTTTATTTTTAATCTTAATATAAAATAATGAAAATCAGCTATTTATAATTTTCATTGACGTTCTCACTCATAAAAGCTCCCCAATTTTTTGCTTTAAAAATACTTTTTTTCAATCATCAAAACAATCACTTTTGTACAGTGATAAGTATTTAATGATCAAAAATCAATACTACTACAGACCATGAGTAAACTTTTTAAGTCAATCTATCCGGTACTTTTGCTGATTCTTATGTCCAGTCTTTCGGGCTATTCACAAGATGATGCTGTATCTGAGTGTATTGATTGGGAAAGTTTTCCAACAGATGCCACCACTATTATTGGGGCTTCTAGCATGGCGGAAAAAGGAGATACCGTACTGCGTACTGACCTGGTTGATGTAACACTTGATTCTTTTCATTATCGTACTTCTAACCAGGGTTTTCTGAATCTGATTATTGAAAATGGCAGTGGTTTTGGCAATCAAAATTATGAGGACGGTAATGTAGCTTATCCAAGTAATATTAATCTGGTTTTTAATTTTTCGAAGGGAAAAAACAGCATTGCCAAAGAGGTTTGTTTTGATTTTGTGGATGGTGGCGGTATTGTTAACCTTCGCTTGAATGATTATCCTACTTTAAAATTCAATGATTTTGATGATATCAGTTTTCTGACAGCCGCTCAATTTGGATTTCAATTTGAGTTTGATATTGAAGAGAACGATGATTATGCTTTCCCAGCTGGTACAGTTTGTATCACAGGCCCCATTGAACGCCTTGAGATTGGTGGGCAAGAAATGTTCATTGATAATATTTGTTACGATGTTCTTGAAGGAGAAGAACCCGTCTGTAGTTTAACAGATTTTAAGGTAACTCCTTCTCCCTGTACATCGAGTGGAATATATTTTTCAGAAACTACTTTCCAAACTGAAGATAACGAGGGCAGTTACACCATCAGGACCTCCGACGGACAAGAATTTGGTCCGTTTTCTTATGCAGAAGGCTTCAACACCACCATAGGTCCGTTTTTCCCTGATGATGGTAAATTAGAATACATTATTACAGATATCGAAACCGGTTGTGCAGATACCACTTATGCCACTCCGGATTGTCCTTGTGAGCCGGGTGTATTGGATGTGGAAATCGTAAAATGCCTAGGTAGTGGCTTTTTTGACTTAAACATCAACCTTTTACAGCTCCCCTCTAATATTTCAGCGAGCGGAGGTATTGAAATTTTTGTTGATGGAAAAAGTCAGGGTATTTACGCTGTTGCTGATTTTCCGATAATTCTTGAACGGGCCGAAGTGCTTACAGAAGCAGTTTTCTTTCCGGTTAAGGCTTGTTACGTTGGCAGTAGTAACTCAGATTGCTGCACAGAGCTTTTGGTAGATCGTCGAGAATGTCCAGATGTAAAGGAAGGATGCCTTTCTTTTGAAGGTGTGGCTAATGGAATTTATGGTGCCACTTCCGGCCTTTTACCCGGTGATTTGGCCTTCATTCGCAGTAACATTAGGTTTTACACTCTAAAAATGCCTACCCTAGTATGGACTGAGTTGTTTGGTGACTTAAAGGTCAGAGAAATAGTAGCCCCGGAATTACCATTCAGTGATGGGCAGGTTTTGGAATTTGACAGAATTAGTACAGCTATCGATTTTTCTGACTACGATGACGTAGTAGAAACTGTCGAAATCGATATCAAGCTCTTAGAAGGACCTTTAAGAGTAGGAGCTAACGGCGAAGAGCCTGTTCTTATTCAGGACCTGACGCAGAGAACTTATCAGTTGGGAGGAGGGATAAAGGTTAAGGTTAGACCTAATCCGTCAAGTGATACTGAAACTACACTGGTATTTGATGGTCCTGGTACGATCAATAGCTTACTGCTAGGAGCAATTTCTATGCTGGCTGATAATTTTTGTATCAATACTGCTCCGCAGTGCTCTATTGATAATTTGGCGGCAGTTCCTGGTCCTTGTCAGGCCGACGGGAGCTTTTTCATTGATTTATCTTTTGACAGTGATAATACCTCAGAGCAATTTCTAGTATATGTCAATCAGACTGCGGAGGAAGAATTCCGTTATGCTGACCTGCCAGTCAGACTGGGGCCATTCAGCAACCAGGACGGAGAAGTGTTGACAGTTAAAGTTTCAGATACAGAAAATGAATCCTGTACTGAAGCAATAAATGTTGATTTACCGGAATGCAAACCGATTTGTCAGCTTGATAAGGTTAGTCTTTCTGATATTAATTGTATTCCTGCTACGCAGAGCGCCTTAGGGATAGCGTTAATATCATTTACAATAGAAATCACACCTGAATCAAATCAGGGTAAGTTTTACGTTATTAGTGCCAATGATGGTTTTAGAGACACCATCTATTATGAAGCTCCACAGAGCGTTTATATTCCCAAAAAACCAAATCAAACAGAAGGTACAATAACTATTTGTACACTGGATGATCCAAATTGCTGTGAAGTTGTAAATTTTGTACTTCCCTGCAGCGTCAGTGAGTGTACTATCAGTAATCTGAAGGCCCAGCCAACACCTTGTGACATTGATGGTCTGTTTTACGTTGATCTAAGCTTTGAATTTTCAAAAACCGATCAAACATTTACATTATTCCAAAATGATCAGCCGGTACAGACCTATACTTATGGTGAATTGGAATTACCGATCAGGGTGGGGCCTTTTGATGCTGCTACTGATGAGGCTGTTGTATTCAGGGTACAAGATGATACGGATAGCGATTGTTTTGAGGAAGTGGATCTTCCACTAGTCGATTGCGAACCGATTAATTGTACAATAAGACAAATTCAAGCTAAGGCATTGCCATGTAAGGACAATGGTACTTACATGGTTGAAATTGATTTTGAACACGAGAATAACAGTGGTTTCTTTTATGTTATCCATGGAAGGGACTCACTGTTATTTGAATATGGTTCCTTACCGATTGAAGTCGGACCATTTGATGATACGGCTGAGAGTGAATTAATAGTAAGCGACAAAACCAGAGATTGTACGGCGGCTGTTGACCTACCGGAGGCTAATTGTACACCGGAAGTTTGTAGTTTTCTGGCTTTGGAGGCTCAACCTACGAGCTGTGAAAATGACTCCTTCTTTATAGAGTTAGTGTTTGAGACAACTGTAGAAAATCCAGATCGATCCTATTTACTACTTATCGAAGGAGAGTCATTTGGCACTTATTCTTATGCTCAAAACGATTTAAAAGTAGGGCCATTCTTTGGGGATGGAGAGCGGGATTTTGATATAGTGCTTTTAGATTTGGATGATCCGGCTAATTGTACTTCTTCTATCACTTTGCCGCCGGTAAAATGTGAGGAAGTTTGCCCACTGACTGATCTAGTGGTAGAAATAGCATCCTGTGACCCTGATACGGGTATTTATATTGCTGTAGCGCCTATTTTTGAAGACCCTACCGACACTACAGACAGCTATAATGTATTTATTTTCTCTGATTACAGAGGGACTTTCAAGGCAAGTGAGTTTCCTATTGAGTTAGGACCTTTTGAAAATCTTACTTCGGGTGATGCCAGTCTCAGCATTATGATTGAAAAAACTGGTGCGGAAAATGATGACAGCTGCAGAATGTTTGCAGATATATCTGTTCCACTGGAGTGTTTTGACACTTGTACAATTAATTCCTTCCAAGCTTTTCCTGTTACTTGTAATCCCGACGGGAGTATTTCCTATCGGGTGAATTTGACGGCAGAAAACGGTGTTGGTGCGCCATTTATAATCACCGGGCCGTCAGGTTTTTCAAAAGAATATCCCTTGGGAGAAGAGTCAATTCTTATTGATCTCTTCCTTCCACAGGGAAATAAGGAAGCTGAGCTGACGGTATGCTCCAGCGAATTTGGAGAATGTTGTCTAACCACTGCTCTGGAGCGGTTAGACTGCACCCTGGAGTGTCCTATAAACAATATACTTCCTTATCAGGACAGCTGTGTGGCTGATAATGCTTTGGAATTTTACTTCCAGGTGGATATTATCTTTAATGGCAATTATGCTGCCCACGACGGGTTTATGATCAATCACAACGATCAGAGTTTTGGGCCATTTTCTTTTGATGAACTCCCTATTACGGTAGGGCCGGTAGCTATTGCTCCTGATAACAGCAATGCTTCACTTAATAAGGTATTTATACTTCAGGGAATAGGGAATAACGATTGTAGTGCTGTTTTTGAAGTAGCGCCATCGTTTTGTCCTAAAGCTGAAGTTTGGCCAGGAGATGCCAATAATGACAATGAAGCTAACCATATTGACCTTATCAATGTAGGCATTGCATTTGGATCCAAAGGCCCGGCACGTAGTCAAAGAGGGTCAGCCTGGGATGGTATCCCTACTCTACCCTGGCTATCAGAATTCCTAAATGGCCTTAACTACAAGTTTGCCGACTGTAATGGTGATGGTGTTATTGATATCAAAGATAAAGCTGTCATTGCTACCAACTATGGGCAACGACACGGCCCTGCTATTGAGATTGATACTTTGCCGGAGACTGATCTCGACCCACCGGTATTCCTTGACTTACCGGAGTTTGGAGAGCTGCCGGCCGGCACCCCCTTTGAAATCCCTATTATCTTAGGTACCAGAGCAACTCCGGTAAAAGATATTTACGGGTTTGCCTTTACTATAGACTTCGATGAAGAATATATAGATCCTGAGAGTGTTCAAATCTCTTATCCGACCAGCTGGTTCGGACAGGAAAATGTAAATATCCTCACGATAGATAAGGTCTTTACGACGGAAGGTAAGGTAGAAATCGCCATGACCAGAAATGATCAGAATGACGTCTCGGGATTTGGTCCTGTTGCTTATCTGAGGGGGATCATTGACGATATTGCTTTCCTTCATTTCACTCCAGTATCTACTGAGGCTACTTATGGGTATAGTCTGAATAGCGGCCCAGTAAAGCTAGGTAGCAGAAAAGCAGATATTAAGATCATTCCGGAAAACGACCCTATATTCATTAGAAATACATTGTCCGTATATCCTAACCCTGCCAGTGATAGAATTTATTTGGATAATGCAGCCGGGGCTCCGATAGACGAGGTGAGAGTATATGATATTAGCGGCAAGCAAATAGGCGGCGTCCGGAAAGAAGTAAGAGAAATTAATGTATCAGATTGGCCAGAGGGCGTATATCTCCTGCAGATGAAGATTGGTGGTATCCTGGTCAATGAAAAGATAATAAAGAGGTAACCATCCCGAAACACTTTGATATCTCAGGCTGCTGGTAGAGACCAGCAGCTTTTTTAAAGTGTTCCACTACTAACAAATAACAATTGTAATCCCATGTACATTTCGAAGAAGATCAGCTGAGCTGATCTTCTTTCTTTTTTTCCGTTCTACCACTGTGAAATAAGTTTAATAAACCAATTCTACCTGATTTCTATTTTGGTAAAGTTCCCAAAATTTATCTGCAAGGATTCCCGGCGAATGCGTTTCGCTTTGCTTATTGATCCAGCCACTAACGGTAACGCTACCTACATAGACTCCTTTTTCTTTCAAAGCAGCATCGAGCTGATAAGTGAGGTTCTTTATTCCTGCTTTACCGAGAGAAACGGAGCCCATACTGGGGTTTGGGTAATTAGCAGCACCTCCACCGGTGAGTAAGATGGCTCCTTTGGTTTCTTCCAATTTGGGTAGTACATGCAGTGCCGCTACTAGTGCATTGCCAACGCTGATTCTAAATCCTCTGACCAAATCTTCAATATTTTCTTCTACGATATTCCTCATCCTGAAGTCTACGGCATTATATTGCAGCACGTCCAGTTGTCCGAAATCATCAATCAACAGGTTGAGTGCCTGCTTTAGCTGCTCATCATCAGCCACATCAGCAGTAGCATAGGCAGCTGCTATCCCCTCATTATTTAATTCTTGTTGATATCTCTGGAGCTTACTTTCTGTTCTACTAATCATCCCTACTTTGAACCCCTCTTGCCCGAATTTACGCGCTAGGCCCATGCTCAGACCGGGCCCCATACCTATAATCACAATTGTTTTAGTCATTATCATTAGTTGAGTTATGTTGAAGTGTCAGTTTGTACCTAGCTGTGATTGTGAACATACCAGAGCTCGTTTTACGGAATCTTAAACAATTAAAGCGCATTGAAATTAGCTTTTATAGTAAGAGCGTGTTTAGATTTCACCCTTTGGCCTGCAAATACATTTAGAATACTGCTTCCCGCTTTCAGCGGGACAAGATATTTCAGCTTTTTTTCGCTCCATAGCCCTGCTATGAAACTCAAAAACAGCTTCATTTTCATCATCCTAAATGCATTTTCGGCATCAAAAGCAAATTCCAGACACGCTCTTAAAATAAAGAATTATCCCTAGACTTAAATAAAAAACTTATTTCGCAGGTATTAAATTAACTAGAAAGCCACATTACTTCCTACTGCTGATCATTCGTTTCAGTAGGCTCAGCCTCATCGGCCTTCTGGTCTTTTTTGGAATCCCGGCGCGATTGGTAACGTAGCAAAAAGCCAGCTGTAATTATCCAGGCTAAAAATCCTAGCAAAAACCCATAGGCAGTAAAAAAAGCTTGCTCATTTTTTAACCCCATCTGTTGTTGTACCAAAATCCCTATAGGAATCCCCAATGGCCATAACAGAGAGCCCATTATTGCCGCAGGCCAGGTTTGCTGACCCTGGGTGACATTCGATAAGATTCCGATGAGTTCATAAAACGCCATAAAAAACAAGCCAGGCATTCCCATCAAAACAAAACCACCAATGAGTACAAAAGCAATAGCAAGAAGGCTCCATTTCGTCAGTCGCCAGCTCTCTTTTGCGCAATCGTAAACAGCATCTTCATTGAGATTAAGCTCGCTTTTTATCAAAGCGCTTGTACTAAGCTCTACAGCAGAGCAGGTTCTCATCTGGACGAAACCAAGAAGTGGAAAAAACAGGTAAATAATGACTAATATAGTGTAGGACTTCATAATATGTATTGGTCTTTTATCAAATTTTATTACTAGGAGCTTTAAACTTGTTTTGCAGCACAACACCGCTGTTTATTTGGTTGTGTTACAAAATGTATGATAACCTGGCTCGTCTTGCCCACAAAGATTTCAATTATTTAGTAGTATCAAAAATCAAAACCAATGAAATCATCAATCACCCGACTATCTATCTTTTAAAATTCACCAGCATCTATATCTTTTACAAACTTAATTACACCAGCAAAATAGTTCTCGGCATCATCCACCTGAGCACAATGGCTGCCATTCGGGCAATGCAGATATCTACCATTTTGCACTTCTTTCGACATCCATTCCATATGCTCGGGGTCCATAGTATCGTACTGAGCCCCAATGGTAAGGGTAGGTACTTTTATATTCTTGAGATCGGCTGTTCGATCCCAATTAGCCAGTTTCCCACGTATACCAAACTCACTGGGGCCTTGCATAGGAACATAAACATCTGGATTGAGATGATCAAACGCGCGCAGGATATTTTCTGGCCATTCTTCTAAAGGCATTCTAACAACGTGTTCTGTATAATGGTGATTCATCAGTAATTCCATGTATCGTGGATTATCAAAGTCATTGTTAGCTTCCATCTCCTGGATTTCCTTAAAAACCTCAGGGTCCATCTTTGGTCCTAACACCTCTTTGGCATATTTCCCATATTCTGGACAACTAGCCATCATATTGGAAATGATCAATCCCTTTAGATTATCCTGATATTTCAGCGCATATTCCATGGCAAGGATTCCACCCCAGGATTGTCCCAACAGATAAAAATTATCCTTATTTAAATTTAACGCTTGTCGAACCTGTTCTACTTCTTCTACAAAACGATCCACTTCCCAGAGTGAGGTATCTTTTGGCTGATCGCTGTAATGAGACCCCAACTGGTCGTAGTAGTAATATTCAATACCCGCTGCTGGAAAATAGCTATTGAATACTTCAAAGAACTCATGGGTACCTCCCGGGCCACCGTGTAGCAACAAAACTTTTATGGATGGATTATTTCCCACCCTTTTAGTCCAGACCTTAAATTGGCCAGCCGGAGTATTGATTGGAATCAACTTTACCCCTCCGGTAAGAATATCATCCCGACCCGTATTATCAAAGTAAGACGCTAAAGTTACTTCTGCGGTATTAGCAGCCTTTTCGGCATCACCCGATCCGCCCTCCGGCGCGCAGTAACAAAGCATAAAGCAGCAAAATAAGAGCAACCAATAAGTATTTTTCATAATAAAAAATCGTTTAAAAATTATGGCTTAAATAAAATTACTTTTCTGATCTACCAGCCGGATAGCTCCTGCCTTCCACCGTTTGCTCATTTCCCAAATACTACCCTTTCGGTTATCCCGAATATAGAATTTTATGTCAAATTACCCGCTTGAGAAGAATTATATTTTAGAGCTTAAAAGCTAGAGGTAATAATTTTGGTAAATACTTCACATATAAAAGATCGGCATACTTATTGAAATCAGTAGCAGTATTCGGAATCCAATTTCTGTGAGAAAACCATCTATTCAACTCAATGAAAAATAACAAAGATGAAAAATACGCTGCTTATTCTGGGTATGCTACTGGTTATGATAGGAGTACACGGCCAAACTATACAACTCAATGAAAATAATGGTTGCAACCTTGGCATGCAATTTCTCCAACTAGTAGGCCAGGAAAACGGAAAAAATAAATACGCGGCCTATTCTGTGATGGAAGAAAGCGATTCGACCATTATTGCCTGGAATGGCTCCGAATGGGAAGTCAGATCTGCCCTGGCTCCTGTACAAATTTTTTATACTTCTTCATTTGCTTCTTTTCCCAACCCACCGGGTTCAGCTGTGGGTAATTGGCAAATCAATCCGGCCATTGATATTTGCCCGGGAGTCAATAATTCCAATTTTAGTCTTCGGGGCTCAGGTACCCAAAATACGCTGGAGCAAACCGGTAATATTATAGTAAGCATTTTATCCGACGAAGGAGATGAAGCTTTATTTGAATTGACGAGCCCACAATTGGGAGATTTTTCTTTACAGAATGGTCAGACTGACTTTTTTAATGAATTGCCAGCCGGCACCTACGATATTAACCAAATACCTCCCATGGGAAGGTTTCCTCTGGATATCGCCATTGAAGGAGATTTGGATAACGGTAGCAGCAAAACTATCTCCAATGAAGCCGTTTTAATAGACCTTGATCCTGGAGAAACCATTGTTGTGACTTTTATCAATCAAAATAGTTGTACTGATGATGAAATAGCACCCGAGTTTACTGACTGTCCTAAATTAGACCTGATTATTACCAATGACCCGGGCGAATGTGGCGCAATCTATATTTTTGACCTACCCACAGCTACTGATGACTGCAGCATCTCTCCTGAGGTTTTTCAGGATATGGGCCCCCAAAGTAGTACTCTATTTCCGGTGGGCAGAACCTTATTATCCTTTACTGCTCGTGATGACGCCGGAAATGTCAGCGTATGTGATATGATTGTAGAGGTAGTAGATAATGAAACACCTGCTGTGGATTGTCCTGCGGACATTGAAATAACTGCTCAAGAGGGGCAATGCGCCGCAATTGTTGATTATGCCATGCCAACGGCTGTTGATAACTGCCCGGACTTGGCCGTAGAGCTCACACAAGGACTGGGTAGTGGTGCAATTTTTCCGTTAGGCACAACCATTGAAGAATATACCTTTACAGATCTACTAGGCAATAGCTCTATATGTCGCTTCAATGTGACGGTTATTGATGAAGAATCTCCCGTGATTGAATGTCCTAAAGATACAACAGTCGTTTTGGAAGCTGCACAATGCGAAGTACTAATTGAATATGAAGTACCGGTAGGCACTGACAATTGTCCGAATCCTTTTACCTTTCTTGAGGATGGAGCCGGCAGCGGGAGCCTATTTCCGGTAGGTTCCCATCTGGAAATCTATACCGTGACAGACCTTGCCGAAAATACCTGGCGCTGTGTATTCACTATCAATGTGATAGACCAGACACCACCGCTGCTGACCTGTCCGGCGGATACTACCGTTGAAATCGTGGAAGCCTCCTGCTCCGCTATTGTTGATTATGAGCTTCCGGTAGCCACCGACAACTGCTCGGCGGCCATAGTGACCCTCACACAAGGATTAGGAAGCGGATCAGCTTTTCCGGTAGGTATTTATGAAGAAGAATATACCGCTGCAGACGAATCAGGAAATTCCACAAATTGTAAATTTATCATAAACATTATTGACAATGAACAACCTATCATTATTTGTCCAGACGATACAACCGTCAATGTTGATCCTGGACTTTGCGCTGCAGTGGTCAACTACTCACTGCCCGGCAGTATCGACAACTGTGACGACCCCACAATAGAGCTCCTTTCGGGCCTTGGCACAGGAGCTTCTTTTCCTGTGGGTAGTCACAGAGAGCAGTATGCTGTTACAGATGCTGCAGGTAATACAGATACCTGTTCATTCATTATTACGGTAGTGGATGTGCAGGTTCCAGCTATTACCTGTCCAACAGATATTGTAGTTAATGTAGATCCGGGCTCTTGTCTGGCCATTGTTGATTATCCATTACCACAAATCACAGATAACTGCCCGGATGCAATACTTACACAAACGGAGGGCTTTGGGCCAGGCCAGGATTTTCCGGTAGGATTGACTACTGAAAAATTTAGGGTAACAGACCCTTCTGGCAACCAGGATGCTTGTAGCTTTACCATCACCGTAATCGATAATGAAGCTCCAGTTATTAACTGCCCGGGCGATATTGCCGTTATTTTACCTCCTGGGCAATGCGATACGATTATTGAGTACAGTATTCCAGCTGGCTTTGATCTTTGCCAGAGCTCTTCCACTGCTTTAACACAAGGGCTGGGCAGCGGCGCCAGGTTTTCGGCCGGAAATACCACAGAACAATATACTATCACGGATATTTCCGGTAATGCAGATAGCTGTAGCTTTTTGATCACTGTTATTGACCTCAGCCCTCCCATGATAAGCTGTCCGACAGATACTTTTGTCAACGTAGATCCCGGTAGTTGCTTGGCAATAGTCGATTATATTACTCCGGTTGGTACGGATGATTGCCCGGACATCAATACGGTTCTCAATGAAGGGTTGGAGAGCGGCTCAGCATTTCCGGTCGGCAGCACTTTGGTGAGCTTTGATGTTACTGATGGTTTTGAAAATACGGCATCCTGCAGTTTTACGGTTACCGTTGTTGATAACGAAGCTCCGAAAATTAGCTGCCCCAATGATACGATCGTTAGCTCAGAAGAAGGTGCTTGTGAAGCGATAGTGAATTACAGTATTCCGGTGGGTACGGATAATTGCCCGGATGTTATAACGGCCCAACTGGAAGGCATAAGCAGTGGCCAACCATTTCCGTTGGGTGTAACAACTCAAACCTTTGAAGCTACTGATAATAACGAACTGACAGCTACTTGCAGCTTTACAGTGACCGTTGAAGATAATGAAGATCCCATTCTGGAATGTCCCCAGAATATAGAGGTCAATACAGCCCCCGAAGTTTGTACTGCACAAATCACTTATGCCAATCCTATTGCTATTGACAATTGCGAAGCTATCACTTCTGTACTTGTTGAGGGTATGAGTAGTGGCTCTGATTTTCCACCTGGAGAGAATACTATCAGATACGAAGCTGTTGATGCCGCCGGTAATATCGCTACTTGCAGTTTTTCGGTAACTGTTTATGACAGAGAAGCCCCGATTCTTGTCTGCCCAAATGATACCACCATTAATATTACCCCAGGTACTTGTGCCACTGTCTTTGATTATGACTTACCTACCGCTACCGACAATTGCTCCATGGTAACTGTACAGCGAAGTTCCGGGCAAGGGCCGGGTGGTACGTTTTTGATTGGTACTACGGCAGAAAGTTACTTTTCTTTAGATGCAGCAGGTAACCTTTCTTCTTGTTCGTTCAACATAACGGTAGTAGACAATGAAGCTCCAGACATCGCCTGTCCTATTGATACAGTGATTACGGCTTCCCCCGGTACCTGCGAAGCCATCTATAATTATATTGAACCAGCAGGTGAAGATTTATGCTTACCCACATCTACTATTCGCAGTAAAGGGCTTCCACCCGGTGTTTTTCCGGTTGGTACTACAACTGTCGAGTACCGGGCCACTGATTTATCCGGGAATATTGCCACTTGCCAGTTCAATGTAACGGTTGTTGATGAGAATGCCCCACAGCTATCTTGCCCCGAAAATATTACGGTAAGTACAGATGAGGAATCTTGTAGCGCAATAGTTGATTATATTAGCCCTTCGGGAAATGATAACTGTGAAGAAGTAACAGTGGAATTACTGTCAGGAATAGGCCCGGGTGGTAATTTTCCGCCCGGTAGCAACACTGAAACATATATCGCTACCGACGAGAGCGGTAATACAGCCACCTGTAATTTTCAGGTTATCGTGGCGGATTCGATCCCGCCAATTATTAATTGCCCTTCAGATACAATAGTTTTCTCCAGTACGGGCAATTGTAGTGCTATGATTGACTATTTAGCGCCCGAAGGTACGGATAATTGCCAGGTAGCTGATATCACTCAAATAGCGGGCCTGGGCAGCGGAGCTATTTTCCCGAATGGTATCACTACAGAAACCTACCAGATTACTGATGATAATGGTAACCAGTCGCTGTGCAGTTTTACGGTTACGGTTCGGGATACTGTAGCTCCATCTATTACATGCCCCAATGACATTGTAGCTCCCAATTTACCCAGTCAATGTACCGGTATAGTGAACTACCTGGCGCCCACTGGTGTAGACAATTGCCCTGACCCACGAACTTTTCAGATTGAAGGACAACCAACCGGCGCTCACTTTTTAGCGGGAGAAAACATTCAGACTTTTGTTGTTGAAGATGCTTCGGGCAACACAGACACCTGCTCCTTCACCATAACAATTGTTGATGAAGAAAAGCCAGAGATAAGCTGTCCCGCCGATACAGTTGTTAGTACGGACCCAGAAAGTTGTTCGGCTGTTGTCAACTACGACCTTCCGTTTATTATTGACAACTGTACAGATTATGATGTTATTTTGGAAAATGGAATGCCGAGCGGCAGTACTTTCCCCATCGATACCACTCTGCTCACCTTTATTGTGATGGATACGGGGCAAAACCGGGATACCTGCAGTTTTCGTATCGTCGTTCAGGATCAGGTAGCTCCTCGAATTACCTGCCCGGATGATACTACGGTCAACACAGCCCCCGGGCAATGCGCTGCTATTGTCAACTATGCCATTCCAGGCGGAATAGATAACTGCGAGCTCGATACCACCCTTTTGACGGCTGGCCTGGGCAGTGGAGCCGAGTTTTTTGTTGGTGAAAATATTGAAACGTACACCGCCGTAGATGAGCAAGGTTTGACAGCAAATTGCTCATTTACCATAACAATAAATGACAATGAAAATCCCGAAATTACCTGTCCTGATGATATTACGGTCTTTGCAATGGCTGGCTCCTGCTCAGCAGTAGTTAACTATGCTCAACCTAAAGCGCTTGACAATTGCCCTGACTTTAATATCAACCTAAGTGATGGCCTAGGGAGTGGAGCCGCTTTTCCCGTCGGCCAAAATACAGAACGCTACACTGTTATGGACGCTTCTGGAAATACTTCTAGTTGTAACTTTAGCATCACTGTACTTGACAGTATTGCGCCTTCGATTACATGTCCTGAAGATACTATCGTTGCAATGACCTCAGATCAATGTGTAGAATTAGTTAATTATAACGCTCCAACAGGAATAGATAATTGTGGTACGCCAATGACCAACTTATCAAGTGGACTCGGCAGTGGGTCCGCTTTTCCTGTTGGTAATACTATTGAAACTTACACTACTATTGATGAATCGGGCAATGAAGCCACCTGCAGCTTTACCATCACTATTGTAGATAGCGTCGCTCCGGTAATCAATTGTCCGCAAAATATTGTCACAGCCAATCAACTGGGCAACTGTGGCGCTACCGTGACTTTCCAGGAGCCCACACTCAGTGACAACTGTGGTACGGCCGTACTCATCCGAACGTCACGTAAAGAAAGTGGCTCCTTTTTTGATATTGGCACCGAAACAATCACTTATCTGGCAATAGACGACATAGGAAATATAGCAGAATGTAGCTTTAGTGTGACCGTTGAAGATCGGGAAAGCCCCAATATCCTTTGCCTTGACACCACCGTAACGCTCAATTCTCTTACTGAGCTAGATACCTTGACTGCTGCGGAACTGATTTTGCAAATGGATGATAACTGTGAAATTGCCACAACAACGCTTAGCAAATCTATTTTTGACTGTAGCGGTACGGATAGCACTTATGTTATTGTGGAAGATATTTATGGTAATACTGACAGCTGCCTTGCTTTTATTACTGTCATTGGTCAGACAGCATTACCGGAGGGTTTTTCATCTGCTCCGCTAGGTTTTTCGAAAGGCAGCAGTATTTACAGTTCCTGTAGAGAAGAATTTTTACTGACCAGTAACAAGACCTCTGGTCCTGTGGTATTTAACCAGGACTGGGGAGAGTTTACTTACCTAACATTGGAAGGAAACTTTGAAATAAGTTGTAGGGTGAAATCTCTCCGGCAAAGATGCCTGGCCGGTTTGATGATCAGAGAAAATTTATTTGAAGATGCGAAATATGCTTACCTGGGCCTAAGTCCTGCCGTGCCGGGAGGTGCTGAATATGGCAGTCGCAACAGAAATTCAACCAGCTGGCCCCTGCCTAATGTGGCTCTCGATAGAAGTGATCACCTGAAAATTATCAGGAGTGCTGATACGGTAAAAATGTATATCGGCCAGCAAATCATATTTTTTCAGATCATGTCTCTACCCGAAGAGCTAACTGCCGGGTTGTTCCTGACCAGCCGCGAGGCGCAGGAAGTCGCAGCTACTTTTGATCAGGTATCTGTAGTACCTTTAAGTTCTTCAGCCGCTACGCGAAAAAACCTGAGTAGTAATGAGCAAAGCTTCACAGATCACCTGAATATCTGGCCCAATCCAAGTGCCGGTCTTATCAACCTTTCCGTGGAGCCTTTCCAGGGACGATCAACCACCTTGATAATATATGATATGTATGGGAAATTTATCCGCAGACAAAATCTCGGAGTCCTTGTAGAACAGAGTTATCAACTAGACTTATCCTCGCTACAAGACGGCACTTACATCATTGAATTACGTGCCGAAGCGTTATCCAAACGCAATAGAGTTTTACTACAACGATAAAAAAATAGCTGACCAGGAACAATGCCAGTACCCCGATGGCATCCATTTATTTCAAGATAGTGGTTACCAGGGATATGTTCCGAAAAATGTCTTTATCGTTCAACCTTATAAAAGACCTCGAAACGGCGAGCTATCTGAACTTAAAAAATGGTTTAACCAATACGTCGCCAAATTGAGGATCACCGTTGAGCATGCCATCTGTGGCATTAAACGTTGTCGAATTGTCAAAGATAAATGCAGACACTTTTGTCAGCAATTTAGAGATGATATCACGGTCATTTGTGCCGGACTTCGTAATCTTAGAGCTTGCAGCCCGTTCAGGACCTACAAAAGCAAATTCAAGTGGGAGTTGGGAAAAGCTACGAAACTTTTTTCATAATAAGGAGTGAGAAAAAAATAACTCATCATTTTTGACGGGGGCTTTTGCCCCAATACTTCGTTAGAAAGCCTCGCCGACTTCAGAAAGGGGCCCCTTTTATCCCCTTTCTTCGTGTGGCATTGCCTACGCCCGCCTGACGGCCGGCAGGTTTTCTGCCTTGTCTTCGAACAAAATCCCCTCGGTCAAAAAGCTCGATCTACTTATTGCTCATTCCTAAAGTCTAATTTATTGTGTAATATTTTCGGCAAACTGGAACGCATCCCTGATTTTTTTATGGGTTAAAAAGCTCGTCGGGCATCGGCATTATTTTGTTGGTAAGGTAAGCTGATAAAGTCTAGTGTGCCAGGTTTTACACGGATAAAAAAGCTGTAAGTCCCCCGGGTTGGCTGCCAGTTGAGTCCCAGCTCCCAGCAGTGCAGGTCTCGGCTAAAGCCGAGGGAAGGATAAGAAATATCTTTTCTGACAAAATCATAACCGATATTCCCGACATTGATATTCCAGTTATCTGTCAAAGATACTGAACCTCGGATATTTATGGTATTGGTAGTAATCCTGAAAGTATCGCGTTGTTCTCGGTTTTTCTCCCAGCGAAAAGCCATGTTGTGCCCAATGCTAAAGTTCTCAAAAAGGCTTAACAGATCTTCCTCTTTAGATTTTGCAGGCCGGATACCGGGGCCTGTTGCTTTGCTTCCATCATCCAACGGCTCTTCTTTCCCCTGGAAAAGTGCCCGAATTTTGCTCACAGTCAAATTATTGGCAATGCGGACATTAGCATTAATGAATCGCAGGAGCTGACCAGTTTCATTGATAGCAAATTTATTGACCCGCTGCCCATTCTCGTTGGCGGCGTAAAGATCGTATAGCGCCGAAAAGCGAAGAGTGGTTACGCCTTTGAAAAACCTCGTGGCCCCATTTATAGAAATTTGGGAGAACTGCAGGGAATCAGCAGCAAAATTATAACTACCACTAACATTAAGGTTGTCAAATAATTTTAGCTTCTTTTCTTCCACCACCGTATCCTTCCTGGATAGATATTTGGCCTCCAGAATATTTCTAAAACTGTACGTCAATGCCATCCGCTGGCCAGAACGAGAGGGGGCCCCAAATACCCCATTTGAAAATGTAGAAAAAGTCTGGGTCCGATCCGGAAAACGGCTATCCGTTTGTAGCTCCTGATAGTACCCTAGGTCTTCGTTTAGATAATTAGGGGAAAATGAAAAACCTATCGAAGGCTTTATAGTATGTCGTATACCTCGTAACCAACGACTATTAAAGTTGACCGTACCAAAAATTTGAGTGGTCAACCCAACATTAAAAGAATACTGGCGAAAAGGCGCAAGCTGCCAAACGGTATCGGCTACTACCTCACCAAAATCAGTAGTATCATTTACTACTTGAAAAATAGTTGGATCGTCTGGATCAAAAATCGTATCCGTACGAACTGTAGCAGTAGGATCAAAATCGTAATTGACCCGCTTGAAATTCCAGACTTCTTCGTAATTGACAGAGGGGTTCAGGCTGAAATATTTCAGTAATTTGAAGGAAGTACTGGCCGTTAAGTTGTTTCTTATCCCCACCCTGGCATCATCAAAAGTTTCAGCAATAAAAAAGGAATCGGCCTGGCCCGATAATTGATTTCTGGCCTCTCCGGTATAGTTAATAACAATATTATCTGTCCATTTAGAAACCCCTGTACTGGATTTAAAAGGATATAAGCTACCCGTAGAAAAACGGACGTTGGGAAAAGTGATATCCATACGGTTAGTCTGCCTGTTTTGGCTGTGGCTGAGTTTAATGTTGAGGTTGTAGGGCTTACCCCGCCAAGTTTTGGAAAAACCAAAATTAGAGTTCAAGCTGTTGTTCAAGACGTTTCTGGCATCGTTGTTAACCAAACCCTGATAATCATTAAAAAACTGCATATTGATAGACCCTCCAAACTTGTTGGTGGGATGGGCAGCTTGTGCCTGCTGATGCGACCAGGACAGGGAAAAAGAGGGTTGTCTTAATACCTCCCCCTCATTATTTTCAGACCGCCTATTGTCAAATCCCAAATTCAGATTTCCAGAATATCGATACCTTTTATTGTATTGAAGATTTGCTTTAATACCATAGGTACCTTTTAAGTAAATGTCATTTCTAAGTGTTAGGTTAAAGTTTTCTCCCAGAGGAAAAAACCAGCCAATATCTCTCAGACCGAACCCCCATTGCTGAGAATATTCATAATCTCGGGGAAAAAGAAGCCCCGTTTGGCGTCCTTGCTTTACCGGAAAAAAGGCAAAAGGTAGTACCAGCGGTGTAGGTACCCCCATTATTTCCAGATTGGCGGGCCCGGTAATGACTAGCTTTTCACTAATCAGCTTTTGGCGGCTGGTTCTAATGCCAAAGTGTGGTGTATCATGAGTACAGGTAGTGAAGATACCCCGATCTGTGTATAAGATATCGGCCTGGCTGGTATCATTAAGACTCCTGATAAACTTCAGCTCCTGTCCTTTCACTACCACATCATTTTGCTGCGTGGTAATATCGTATACCTTGCCTTTACCGCTTTTATAATTATATCGCATCTTTTCAGAGGTAAACTTTTGGTCTCCCTGACTAAAATCCGGTATGCCTTTTTTATTACCTAGGCTGTCCAGCTCGTAGGTAGCCGTAACCATATTGGAATCAAGATTCAGCCTGATGAAACCGGCCGTAATATTTAAATCCTGATATTTGACGTATGATCCTTCCCCGTATAGCAACAACTCCTGCCTGATAACGTCCGAGATCATTGAATCCTCGCCGTGGTATTCCACCCGGTCTTGTAAAGCATCTTTAGAAATAGGTATGTTGACTGAATCAGTAGGTGGTATGCGCTGGTCTGGTATTGAATCTCGCTCTTCAATACGCTCATTCTCCTTCGGCTGGCTCACTTTCTTTCTTTCCAGCGGATTAATTTGGCCCGAAAGAGCAAAATTTACCAGAAAAAATGAAAGAATTAAACAGTAAATGCGTTGATTCAATGGAGATAATACTTTATTTTTATGAAATATTATTTCTTTTGACTTGTTTTGCGAAGGTAAATAGTAATCAAATTAAACTTTCTAAATACTTCCAAAACAGTTTTTCATTCATACCAATTGTCTTGCGGCTGGCAGAGTTACTACCTAATCAGAGTTTTGATTCGCATGGTAGTTATTTATTCAATGCAACTACTCCTGCCAACAATAACATTCCCAAAGGCTTGATCCTTATTTTTTTTACTTTCAATAGGTTTCGCCTACTTAGAAAGTATTGATTAGCAGCTTTTAGTATATCTCAATAAGAATGCATAACAGCTCGTAACATTGTCGGAAAATTTGCGTTCCAAATCTTGTTGATAGCAGCTTAAGCAGCATCTTTTTGCTACCTGATCAATAATTCAAAGTAAAGCTTAACACTTAAAGCAACCTTGAGAAGATGATAACAGTGACTTCTTTGTTTCAAACGATCATTCTGTGTTTTTTGCCGTCTCTACAATTGAATAATTCTCAATTTGCGAGCCAGCCGACCTTATCCCCTCCTGTCTTACAATTTGGCATGGCTAAAGCTCATACACTGCATCCGGGTCATCACACTGCTTTTTGTAGTTCTTCTCTTTTAAAACCGGAGTACAAAAATATTTCAATTGATAAGAATTTCCCCATCAATGCATCATTTTCTTTTGAGCAATTGGGAAAAATAGAAACAATCGTAATCGATCCCGGCCACGGTGGCCACGATTCCGGCTGCCGGGGTGGCAATTCCATGGAAAAGCACCTGGCTCTGGCAGTGGCTCATAAGCTGGCTAACTTTATTCAGGAAAAATACCCTGAAATGAATGTTATCATGACACGGGAAAAAGATGTCTTTATTCCTTTGTATGAAAGAGCCCGGATTGCTAATAAAGCCGATGCAGACCTGTTTATTTCCATTCACTGTAATTATTTTCCGGTCGGTTCTTTTGTCAGAGGTTCCGAGACCTATGTAATGGGGCTCCACACAGCAGAACATAACCTGGATGTGGCCAAAAGAGAGAATGATGCTATTTTGTTAGAGGACAATTATGAAAAAAATTACGACTACAACCCCAACTCGGCAGAAGGGCATATTATGCTCAGCATGTTCCAAAATGCCTACCTAGAACAAAGTATCTTGTTTGCAGAATTGGTAGAAAGCAGTTTTCACGAAAATGCCAAAAGGAAGAGTCGCGGCGTTAAGCAAGCCGGGTTTGTAGTGTTAAAGGAAACGACGATGCCAAGTGTTTTGATAGAAACCGGCTTTTTGAGTAACTACAGAGAAGAGCAGTTCCTAAAAACCAATGCCGGACAACTCGCTATTGCTCAGGCCATCGCTATTGCGTTCGATCAATATAAAGGGATGGTGGAAAATGAATTGAACGGTCAGATTCTTGCTCAACAGGAGCAAGACCACCCGATAAAAAAGCAGGATATCGTTATGGTAGCGGTAGAAGAACAGCCTCTTCCTGATCGTCAAGAAGCTATCGAAGAAGCTCCTACTATCAAAAGCACAACCATAAAATCAGGCCAGCCAATCAGGGTTCCTCAAAATATGAAGCCAAAACCACAGTTCGTTAAAAAGACAGAAAGAAGTACAGTGCCGCCAAAGGTGAGCAATAAGAATGGTGAAATTTCGGAAAAGGAGCTACAAAAAATAGTGGAAAAGTCTTCCGGCGAAGATACCTACCAGTTCTTTATACAGCTAGCAGCCTCAAATACCCCCCTGAATACTAAGAAAGGGATGTGGGCCAATGTTCCTTACCAGATAGAAATTGAAGTGGATGGCGATTCCTATAAATACAGGGCCCGAAACTTTGAAACCCTTGAAAAAGCAGTAGAAGGTAGAAGTCTGTTGAGGCATTTAGGCTTTACAGATGCCTTTATAATCGCCTACCGAAACGGAGAAAAAATATCCCTGAATGAGTTTGAAAGTGAATAGCACCACCCTATTCCTTCTTTTAAATTGGTATCCGTTAAAACCAGCTTCCGCTTGAAAGTGTTTTGATGACAGTTTTAAAAAAGTTTAATCAGGGCCTGCTTTTGTTTTCACTACTTTTGGGAAATGAAGTAGTTTTTTCCGAAAACATTAATTTCAGTTCTGAAAATTCAGGTTAATAAGGCATCTGTATCTGAATTCATCTATTTTTGCATGCCTAAAACAACATTTTTCTAGTATGTCAAACGAAGTTAAAGTTGCTCTTCTTGCAATTGTAGCCGTTGCCCTGGCTTATTGGGGCTATCGTTTTATTGAAGGAAAGAATATCCTTTCTAATTCCAATATTTACTATGCCAAGTATAACTCCATTGAAGGGCTGCAAAAGTCAGTTTCGGTGCGCATCCGTGGTTATGAAGTTGGCTTTGTTTCTGATATTCGCGTTAGTGACGATTATCAAAGCATCATTGTCACACTGGATATCAAGCCGGATGTAAAAATATCCAAGCAAACGGAAGCAGCTATTACATCCGATGGTATAATGGGAGGAAAATACGTGGAGTTACTCAACTACAATTGCACAGATGGTACTTGTGCAGAGAGTGGTGATTTTCTGCAGGGTAAAATGCGTTCTTTGCTCAACTCTATGGTAGGCAAAAAAGAGTTTGAAGAATATTTCAGCGTAGTGAATGAAGGCCTCAAAACCCTTATTGATTCTCTGGGGAATACGATTACAGATGAAGACAATAGTATAGGCCGTAGCGTCAAAAGTATGGAAGCCACACTACAAAACCTGGAATCATCATCCGCCCAGCTAGATAGATTAATGCGCCGTAGTTCCGGTGATATTGAGGGCTCTTTGAAAAACCTCAATACACTATCTACTACCCTTGCAGAAAGTAATGACACCATCAAAAGTATCTTGGCTAATGCCGAAAAGATGACCGCTGACCTTTCCAGTGGAGAGCTGAAAGCCACCCTACAGGAAGCGCTGGCAGCAGTAAAAGCATTACAGGGGACGCTGAGTAAAGCCGACGGTATGATTCTGTCGTTTACAGAAGTAGCAGATAAAATCAATAGTGGTGATGGTACCCTGGGCAAACTATTAGAAGATGAAGCCTTGTATAACCAATTGATCATGACTACTGAAAGCCTCGATACCCTCTTGGGAACACTCAATGAAAAGCCTTATCGCTTCGTTCCTTTTAAAGGTAGAAAAAGAGTACTCCGGTACGATAGAAAAGATGCTCAACTGGAGGAAGAACAAAATAACTAGAATTGCTAAAAAAGGCGTAATCAGAGCGCTTCAACCCCTAAGTTTGATTCTAGACTTGCCTCTGATTGGGCCTACACAGCAACACAATGATCAATCATGCAAAAAGGCATTCGAAATGAATATCAAAAGTCAGGAGTAGAGCAGTATTATCGATGCCAGGGTGCTGATTATCGCAATCCCCATTTCGCTCAGATCCGACAACTGATTGTCCAAAATGAGAACAGGATTGACTATTCTGCCGCCCTTGATTTTTGTTGTGGCTCCGGGGAGGTCACTCAGGTCATTCGGGAGCTTGAATACACAAGTACTACGGCCAGTGATCCATTCACACAAAAAGCTTATGAGCAGCATATCGACCAGGTTTGTTACAATTGGTCATTCGAGGAAGTGATAAAAGGCAAAATGAAGGGTATGTATTCAGCGATCATTTGCAGCTTTGCTATGCACCTTTGCCCAGAAGAACAACTCTTTCCATTGTGTTATCAGCTTTTTCAACACAGTCCTCAACTGGTCATTATCACCCCCCACAAACGGCCAGAACTGGAAAAGCTTGAAGGCATAGAGCTGACCTTTAAAGACTTCACCCTGACAGACAGGGGTAAAAAAGTTTTTCTCAAAAACTATAAGAGCTACTATCGGGCCTGAGCCCCTACTCGCGCTCCTCCGAGATATTTTCACACCACATTCACCTCTTTCTCCAGTCGTATTCCGTATTTTTGATAGACTGTATCGGCAATCTTATTGGCCCAGGCCAGTACTTCCACTCCTGTGGCGTACCCATAATTGACGATAACCAGGGCCTGATTTTTGTAGCATCCTACATTACCTTCTCTTTTTCCTTTAAAACCACATTGATCAATTAGCCATCCGGCAGGAATCTTGTATGAACCATCCTCCATTGAATAATACACCAGATTGGGAAATTGGTACAGCAGTTCTTCAAATTGGCGCTTTGAAACAACTGGATTCTTAAAAAAACTACCTGCATTACCTATTACTTTGGGATCAGGTAATTTAGACCTTCTGATCTTTATCACCGCCCGGCTGACGTCTTCTATGCGTGGTTGTTGGACTCCCATCTCTTCCAGTGTCTTGTTGATGGCCCCGTAAGTCAGATGAAGGCGGTGTTTTTTGAAAAGCTTCAACCTAACTCTGGCTATAAAATAAGCTCCCGGATTTCTCTTGAAAAAAGAATCCCGATAAGCAAACTGACAGGCTTCCAAATCAAAAGTATGCAGTTGTCCAGTACTCATCTTGATGGCATCCAGAGTGTAAAATACATCTTTTAATTCCACACCATAAGCACCAATATTCTGTATGGGAGCAGCCCCTACTGTGCCAGGGATAAGCGCCAGATTCTCTATGCCACCAAAGCCTTTTTCTACGGCCCATTCTACAAGCTCATGCCATATTTCTCCTCCTCCGGTCTCCACAATGACGTGATTATCATTTTCTTCCATCACGCGCATTCCCCTGATATCATTTTTCAAAACTATACCCACTGGCTGTCCAGAAAAAAGGATATTGCTGCCTCCGCCAAGAATCAGCTGAATATCCACATTGCTGCGAATAACGTCCATCAGTTGTATTTCATCTTCTATCCTAATAAGGGAGGAAGCAGGTGCATCGACCTGAAAAGTGTTGAATGATTTTAGAGAAATAGCAGTCATGTTGGGTGGTTTGACAAATTTCAAAACGTTAAAGCGGCAAATATAAATGGAAGATGGAAATAAATGAGGAAAAATTCAAAATCAGGTTTCTTTTAGCAAAAGCTGGGAAGCTAACTCACCAGGAACGATAAAGTCAGTTCCCCAAAAGCCTCGATGTAATGGTAAAAGCATCTGATCCCCTTCTTCAGCTGTAAATGGGAGTTCCTCCTTTATAGTTACACGGATCAATTCATTGTTGTAGTAGAAAAAAAGATAAAAACCAGTAGGCTTCAGGGTTTCATTCTTTATCTTCCCAAGACGACTGGAATAAAAGGGCACCAGGCTGGCAAATTCTACATTGACATAATCTGATTCGGAAAAAGACAACATTCGGTTAGTCACACTCATAAAGAAGGGAGCGATGAGGATTCCTAATAAAAGCCCGGCAGCAATAATACGCGTTTTTGCGATAAGGTCACTGTAAGGGCGCTGGATAAAATAAGCCGCCAACAAACCGGCAAGACCAAAAGTAATAACAGCCGGAATAATCATCTGGCGAGCATTAATCATAAGATTGAAATGATCAAATTCCATTACATATAAAATGATGAACCCAAACAAGGCCAAAACGATCAGGGCTGCCTTTATAAAAAGGGGATCAATCTTCAGAAGCATTCTAGGTAGATTGTGATTCAAACTGTAATTTGGCCAGCACATTGTAAGCACCATCTTCTTTCATAGATAATTCTTGATGCGTTCCCTGTTCAACAATTTTACCATCATCCAAAACATAAATGCAATCTACATCGCGGATAGTGGCTAGGCGATGGGCAATAATGATCGCCGTACGTCCCTGCATGAGGTTATCCAAAGCATCTTGTACCAGCTTCTCTGATTCAGCATCTAAAGAGGAGGTAGCTTCATCCAGTAATAATATGGCCGGATCCCTCAAAATAGCTCTGGCAATAGCTACCCGCTGGCGCTGACCGCCCGATAATTTAATGCCCCGATCTCCCACAACGGTCTCCAACCCATCCGGGAAAGACTGGATAAAGTCCCAGGCATTCGCCTGTTTGGCTGCCAATTCAATAGCTTCATCACCAGCATCTGGGTTTCCGTAAAGGATATTTTCCTTGATGGTACCTCCAAAGAGAATTACCTCCTGAGGTACTATCCCCAGATTTAGGCGATAAGTGCTCAGGTCATATTCACTTACTGGTTTTCCATCAATTAATATTTCTCCTTGTTGTACCTTATAAAACTGTAGTAACAATTGTATGATAGTAGACTTACCGGCTCCACTACTACCTACCAAGGCCACTTTTTGGCCGACATTTATCTTAAAGTCAATACCCTTTAAAACCTCTAAATCCGGGCGGGAAGGGTAAGAAAAATGGACCTCTTTATACTCTACCTTTCCTTTGATGCGGTCTTCAGGCTTTAATACAACCTTATCAGGATTTACTTCAGAGTCTTGCTCCAGTATCCTCTGGACGCGCTGAGTAGCCCCGATTGCACTGGCCAGGGCCGTGTACAAATTGCCTATTCCTCCTATTGCGCCACCGATTATTCCCGTATACAGGATAAAAGAAAATAAATCACCTACAGCTATTTCTCCGGATTCTACCATCTTGGCCCCTCTCCAAAGTATAAAGAAAATGGTACCAAAGAGCACAGAAATGATAAAGATGAAAAATAAGCCACGTATTCTGGCAAATCGCAAAGAAATCTTTACAACACTATCTACTGATTTACCATAGCGCAACATCTCAAACCACTCATTGGCAAATGATTTGACCACACTAAAAGACTGGAAAGTCTCTTCAACAATAGTGTTTGTATCGGCTAGTAAATCCTGCCTTTTTTGGGAAATCTGTCGGATATATCGACCAAATACAAAAGCGATAACCACAACAACCGGAAAGGTCAAAAGCATAATCAGTGACAACTTGGGGGCTAGCCAAGCAATAATCGCCACCCCTGAAATTAATATAACTAGCTGTCTGACAAATTCAGCTAAAGTAATGGAAAAAGCACTTTGCAATTGCTCAACATCAGTAGTTACCCGACTGGTTAATTCACCAATTCTTCTGGATTCAAAAAAGGGAATATCCTGGGTAATCAATTTTTGATACAGGGCTTTCCGTACATCTGCCATACCTTTTTCACTTACTCTGGCAAACAACACAGTACGCAGGTAGGAAAAAACGCCCTGGATGATAAGAAGCACCAAAAATAAAATTCCGTATTGTTCTATTGTGTAATCAAACTTGGAGCTGCCATTTGCAGCGTTAGCCATCTCTCCGGCGGCACCCGGAAATATCATAAAAGTCAAACTGGAAGCCGTCAATAAAAATAAGCCCAGGAAAAAGGACCACCGGTAAGGCCTGATAAAGCGAAAAATACTTATGGCAGATTGTAAGCGCTCCCTGGTGATTTTGTTGTCTTCGCTGTCGGTAGGTTTTGATCTATTTTTTGCCATGCTTCTTGTGTGGTTTACAGAGTTTCCCGTGGGCTGATTTTTTGCACGGGCCTATTGCTAGTAGAAAGATAAAAGACTTTGAAAATAACAAAACATCAAATCGTTATGTTTGTCACAAATTTATAATTACAACGAAGTAATCAATCGGTTTGGCTTACTTTTTGGTATAGGTTAAATCGTCAGACCAAAAGTAATGACGCTAAGAGATGCTCAGTTAGCATCCTTAAGAAGCCATAAAGGGAAGAACCAGGGTAAGATTTCTCCCCCCCAATGCCGGGACCAAATGACTTTTTTACCCCCGAAAAAGTAAGTTGGCTGTTATTTAGGTAAATTTACTGCAAGCTTCGTTCAATTTTTCTGATATCTGCGACGTTATCTTGTACGTATAATTAAAAGTTTTTCTTCCTACACGAATTTACTAAGGAATGGGGCATTAATAAAGTGTACAAGATTTACGCAGGTGTTTTGCTGTTCAGTGAGGCAAAAAACCTGCCGGCCGGCAGGCGGGCGTAGGCGATGCAACACGAAGAAAGGGGATAAAAGGGGCCTCTTTCTGAAGTCGACGAGGCTTTTTAACCTGCCGGCCGTCAGGCAGGCGAAACTGGGCGACAAAAGAACCAGTAAAGATGTATAATCTATTATTGACTCATTCCTAATCTTACACCTGTACAACTAAAGTAAGAACTACGACCGCCAATTAGAACTCATTCTTTAATTGCCTAAAAAATTAAGTGATGAAAAAAATTTTATGCTTATGTCTGTTGCTTTGGGGGCTAAATACCTTGAGCGCGCAACGTTTAGAAGTCGGTGTATTTGGGGGCTACACCGCCTACAGTGGAGACCTGGCCAGAAGTGAATTTGGCCTTTATCTTAATCAGTTGGGTATTGCCTACGGCGGTATGGCAAGGCTGGATATCAATCGGCTGGTGAGTGCCAGGTTATCCGTCAATTTTGCAGAAGTAATTGGAGATGACCAGTTTGGCTCTAATCCGGATCGCCAGCTGAGCTTTCGCTCAGATGTCTTTGAGATTAGTCTAGCGGGAGAACTCAACCTGTACGGTATGGCCACCGTTGATGATGATTTTAAGTTTGTCCCCTATTTCTTCGGAGGAGTAGGTATTTTTAACTTCAACCCCCAAACTGAATTTGAAGATACTTTTGTTGACCTACAACCTCTGGGAACTGAAGGCCAGGGATTACCGGGATATGAAGCCCCTTATCAACTCACTCAGATTATGTTCCCGATAGGTATGGGCGCCAAAATGACTCTTAACAATCGAATTACCATTGGTATCGAAGTAGGAGGCAGAAGATTATTGACAGATCACCTTGATGATGTGTCAGGTGCAGAAGTCAACTACGGAGAAATACTAAGAGGTAATGGCCGTCTGGCTGCTAGCTTGAGTAACAAACAAATCGACCCCAGCACAGCCGAAGTAGACGTCACTTACTCCCGGGGAGGAGATTTCAAAGACTGGTACTTTATTTCGGGTATCTCGATAGCGTTCAGATTGAACTCTGGTAGCAGTAACAACAGGGGTACTGACTGCTTCGGTGGCTTTTAAAAAAAATGTAGAAAAAGTTCAGAAAAAGTAACTGTACACTATGTCTTTGTGTTATATTTACGTTAACAAAACGTAAACTTTTGTTTAGTTGCTTATGGTAAACATATTGGTCCTTTGTACCAGTAATTCGATCAGAAGCCAGTTGTCTGAAGGTTATCTTAATTTTTATGCCGAAGGACAATTCAATGTCTTTAGTGCAGGGCTGACGAATGAAGGTATTAACCCATACACGATAATGGTAATGGCTGAGGACAACCTCGACATCAGTAACCAAATGTCAAAGTCGTACTCAGCCATACAGGATATCCATTTTGATTACCTTATCACTGTTTGTGAAAGCGTAAAAGATCAAATACCATCTACCTTGCGTTTTGATAATCACCTTCATATTTCTTTTCCAGATCTCGATGAGTTCGAAGGTAATCCGGCCGATAAAGTTCATCATTTCAGAATGGTTAGGGATAGCATTAAAAGAGAAATGCTCAAATTTATTGGTGAACATATCGCCAATCCCCTTCAACAAATAGCCTAACTGGATTATTTTCCTTCCCCTCGGCTTCAATTCTTAAAACTAGCACGTTCTATTCATCTTTTTATAGCTTATCTTTCAGGTTTATTCCTAAAAGTCTTAATTTCTGCCTGTTTTAATATCAGATGCGCCAATCTTGGCTATGGATATGTGTTAACAGAAGAAATGGAGAAATTTGAACACATCAAAAGAGATATCAGCTGGCTTTCTTTTAATCACAGGGTACTGCAGGAAGCCAAGGATAAAACAGTGCCACTGTATGAACGAATCAAATTTCTAGCTATATACAGCTCCAACCTGGATGAATTTTTCCGGGTCAGAGTGGCCTCTTTGCGTTCGTTCAAAGAGTTAAAAAAGGAAACGCGCAAGGAGTTGCTGGATATAAAGCCCAAAAAAGAGCTAAAAGAGATCAGAAAGATTGTCCAAAAACAACAAGCAGAATTTGGCGCTATTTTTAGGGGTGAAATATTACCAGAACTTCGAAAGAACAACATTTTCCTGGTAGATGAATTATCCTACTCCAAACTTCAAAAGCAATTTGTCACAGCGTATTTTCAAACTGACATTCTGCCCCGGTTAAGGCCGGTACAATATCTTTTGGAAGATGCTCCGCCCCCCTTTTTGAAAAACAGAGCGCTTTATTTTATTATACAGCTAAAGAATGAAGAGAAATTAGCTTTACTGGAGATTCCTTCAGAAGATCTACCCCGGTTTATTAGCCTCCCTGGTGCTGAAGGCCAGTATTATATTAGCTTTCTGGACGATATCATTCGGTATAACCTGAGAAAGGTAGTCGAAGAGGATGTCATTAATGCTTATGCTATCAAAGTATCCAGAGATGCTGAGCTTTATATTGACGATGAATATTCAGGGGATTTAGTTGAAAAAATTAAAAAGAGCCTGGATGAGCGCAATATAGGGTTACCCACTCGTTTTCTTTACGATAGTGAAATGAATACTGACCTGGTAGCCAAGATCAAGGCCATATTTTTCCTTAAAAAATCAGATCTAGTGCCGGGGGCTCGTTATCATAATTTCAATGACTTTTTTGGCTTCCCGGACCCTGCTGATGATCCGGATTTCCACGATGAGTCTTTACCGCCTCTGTCCCACCCTGAGCTGGAAGATGCAGATTCCATTCTGAAAGTCCTGGAGCAACAGGATGTTATGCTGCATTTTCCCTATCAAAAATATGAATACGTACCACAAATGATCCTAGAAGCCGCCCGTGACCCTAAAGTCAACTCTATAAAGATCACTTTGTACCGGGTAGCCTCCAAATCAGCGGTGGTGACAGCTCTTTTGGAAGCATTGAATCAAGGAAAGGAAGTAGTGGCATTTATCGAGGCCAAAGCGAGATTTGATGAAGCCGCCAATTTGTACTGGGGTGATCAGCTTTCTAAAGCCGGAGGGACTGTTTTGTACAGTTATCCGGGGATAAAAGTACATTCAAAAATACTGTTAATCACCAAAAAAACGGAAGCAGGAACACTGAAATATGCCTACCTAGGAACGGGTAATTTTAATGAAAAAACAGCCAGACTTTACTGCGACCATGCGCTGCTAACCACCAACAGCAAGCTAACTGATGAACTAGGGCAGGTGTTTGACATCTTACAGCGTAAGAGCATATTTCCCCGCACCAAACACCTACTAGTCTCTCCTTTTTCTACCCGATCCACTATGATAGAGCTCATCGATAAAGAAATGGATAATGCCAGAAGGGGTAAGGATGCCTACATGATCCTGAAAATGAATAGCCTAGAAGATACAGAAATGATCAATCAATTGTACAAAGCCAGCCAAGCCGGCGTAAAGATCAAGCTTATCGTTCGGGGCATTTGTTGTTTAATACCCGGAGTGGAAGGGATGAGCGAAAACATAACAGCCATTAGCATTGTAGACCGATTCCTGGAACACGCCAGAGTTTACATTTTCGCTAACGGTGGCAAGGAGATCATGTATATAGCATCTGCTGACTGGATGACAAGAAACCTGGACAGGCGTATTGAAGTGGTTATTCCCATTTATGATGCTGCCATTTACCAGGAAATACGTTCTATCATCGATTTACAACTGAAAGATAATACAAAGGCCCGACGGATAAATACGAGCCAAAGCAACCCTTATAAAATCCCCAAACCCGATGAAGAGAAAATAAGGGCACAAGTAGCCACTTACAAACTCTTAAAGGAAAGTCCGGAAAAAGTTTAATTTTACTTCTTTTTTGTAACTTTGACTAATTTTAGTAAAAAAAGAGTAGGATACAATCATTTGGGTTGAACCCCTAATACTATTTTTGAAATCGCCTATTTGTTAATAAAGATATCATGGTAAAAGAAGTGAATAGATTTAGAGATTGGGTTTTTAAAAAGGTTCATACGAACAATCTGGTTTATAATACCTGCTGGGAAGATCCTCGGTGTGATCGTCAACTTCTACAACTTCAGGATGATAGTGAAGTGGTAATGATTACAAGTGCTGGCTGTAATGCGCTGGACTATATGCTGGACAACCCGGCTGCTATCAATTGCATTGACATGAATCCCAGGCAGAATGCCTTGATGGAGCTCAAGCGCTCGGCTTTACTCAATTCAGATTTTCCAACCTTATTCAAATTGTTTGGAGACGGTAAGCACTCCGATATAAAACAGCTGTACCAAAATCGTCTTTCTAAGAGCCTACCGGATTATGCGAGACATTACTGGGCGCAAAACCTGCATTTTTTCAATGGTAAGGGCCCGAGAAAAACGTTTTATTACTATGGTACCTCCGGCTCTTTTGCATGGTTGGCCACTCGTTATTTGAAATCACAAAAGAATTTACATAAAAATATTAAAAAGCTTTTCGCCGCCCGCAATATGGAGGAGCAAAGAGAAGCCTATTTTAATGTTGAAGAACGCTTTTTGAATAAATTAGTGGAATGGTTCCTTAACCGTCATATTACCATGTGCTTGCTGGGAGTTCCCAGAAGCCAACAAGAATTGTTTATGGAAAAATATGAGACCGGAGCCATGGGATTCATTCGGGAATGTTTGCGCAAAGTATTCACCAGGCTTCCCATTCAGGAAAATTATTTCTATAAAGTTTACCTGGATGGCAATTATTCCAAAGAGTGCTGCCCGGAATATTTAAAGGAAGATCATTTTGAGCACCTGCAGCAAAATGTCAATAAGATTCACACCCACAATAATACCATCAGCGATTTTTTAAAGCAAAACCCAGGTAAGTACTCTCACTATATTTTACTAGATCACCAGGATTGGTTGGCCTCCAATGATGTACCCGCTCTGAAAGAGGAATGGCATCTGATTTTGGAGAATAGTAGGCCGGGAACGCGCATTCTCTTGAGGTCCGCGGCATCCGAGGTGGATTTCTTCCCGAAATTCGTTACGGAGGCGGTAGAGTTTGAGAAAGACCTTACTGTTTCTACCCATCAGGAAGATCGCGTGGGTACCTATGCAAGTGTGTATTTGGCTACAGTCAGATAATGCACTTTGAAAAAACAAACAAAAATTATTTTTAATGAGCGAAAAGCATAAACCACTGGTCAAAACGGCCAGTGAAAAAGAACAAGCCAATAACATTCAAAATTATTATAAGCTTCAATCAAAAATCTATGATGCCACGCGTTGGTCTTTTCTTTTTGGCCGATTGAAACTCATCGATATTCTGCCTTTTGATCGCAATGCCAACTTCAAGATTTTGGAAATCGGCTGTGGCACCGGTTATAACCTGAAGCAACTGGCCAAAGCTTTTCCCAATGCTCAACTAACCGGACTGGATGTTTCTGAAGATATGATCAATCTATCCAAAAAAAATACCAGGGCTTTTGAAGATCGCGTGACGCTTTTACAACAGCCTTATGGCCCTGATCAGCCGCCTATGCCTGAAAGCTATGATGCTATTGTATGTGCTTATGTCCTAACCATGATCAATCCACATTGGGAAGCTATTGTACGGCATGCTCCTAAGGACCTAAACTCCGGTGGAGTTATAGCTTTTGCCGATTTTCACGACTCCAAGCGCTTCTGGTTCAAAAAGCATATGTCTAACCACCATGTGCGCATGGATGGTCATATCATGCCTGTATTGAAAGAAGTATTTAATACTCAGGTGGCCGAGGTAAAATCTGCTTACGGAGGTGTTTGGGAATATGCTGTTTATATTGGAAAAAAGAAATAACAGGACTTTTTAGCCTGTTTGGACTTTACCCTTTGGCCTGTAAATGATTATAAATCAGGCGCTCCCTTCATCTTTTTGGAGTACCATAGCGCGGCTTTGCTACTCCAAAATGACTGCCGGAGAACTAGTGCCTGACCGTTTTTGATTGCAAAAGCAGATCCTTAAGACGTTTTTCACTTGCTCATTAACAATAAAAAACTAAAAAAAAATATCAGGCGATGAATGTCAAAACTTTTTTCCAGCAGCGACACAGCTATATCCATCAAAGCTTTTTACCCGGCCTTGGCAAGCAATTACCCGAAATATCTTTTCGACAGCGGCCGGCACCCGGCACCCAACCTATCATTTGGTTGTTATGGCATATGTCTAGAGTGGAAGATATGGGACTTAGCCGTTTTGTTTGGGAAAAAGAGCAGCTTTACTCCGATGATTGGCACAGTAAATTAAATGCGCCGGTGAGGCATTATGGTACAAGTATGACCGACGAAGAAGTCATCGAACTGGCCGAGCAAATAGACGTTTACGCGGTTCTTGAATATTTTCTTGAGGTAGGCCAACGCACCGTCAAAGAATTGGAGCAGCTCGATGAGTCAAAGCTCGATGAAGTATTGGATGAAGCTACAGTGCTTCGTGTTGTCATCGAAGAGGGACTGGCTTCGGACAAGGCTCACTGGGTAATTCCTCATTATGTAGGAAAAACACGCGGCTGGATGCTATGTCATATGGGCTTAACTCATAATTTCAGGCATTTTGGCCAAATTGTCTTGGTTAGAAAGATGCTGGGATAAAGCACTCACTTTGAGGGTTACCCTTACTTTGAAGCAGATGCAACCTACCTCAGATCAGCATCGGGCAGACCAACGGAATGCATCTGCCAAATCTTTAAGGAAGCTTCTATTCTAAAAAATGATTTTAATGCCAGCAAATTGTCCAGATACGCCAATTGGCATCAACACGATGATCATCCTGACCTGATGTGGGGAGATACCGGCAAGTTATATCTCTTTTTTGACCCTGATTTATACGAAGCCAGGATAATCATTCAGGGATGAGAATACCACATATTGAGAAAATAATCCTTAAGCCAAAGGGTTATTTATCTGCTATTAAGTAAATTAGAGCTGATCTTCAAACAAAGCCAAATATCATGAAGCAGCTCTATCCTCTTTTTATCCTGGTCTTTTCTTTTGTAGTGATCATGTCCTGTAACAAAGAAACGGCCAATCCGGACTCTACTACCGATCCATCATTGAGTGAAGAACAACTCGAGGCTGTACCCGAATGGGCTAGTGAGGTTATCTGGTATCAAATCTTTGTGGAGCGTTTTCGCAATGGAGATCCCGCTAACGATCCTCGGCCAAAAGATATGGAAGGTACTTATCCAGGCTTCATCCCCGAAGCCTGGGCAATTACACCGTGGACACAAGACTGGTATCAACCTGACCCTTACTTTAGGGCGCTTGATGGTAAGCTTGCCCGGGGAGAGCATCCTATTAATAAGTTTGAACAAAAGGTACAACTTAGAAGATACGGTGGCGACTTGCAGGGCGTACTGGATAAGATTGACTACCTCGAGGAACTGGGTATTACTGCCGTTTATTTTAATCCGCTAAACGATGCTCCTTCCCTTCATAAATACGATGCCCGTAACTGGAGGCATATTGACCGCAATTTTGGTCCCGACCCCGATGGTGATGCTCAGATAATGGCTGAAGAAACGCCCGATGATCCTGCCACCTGGAAGATGACTGCTGCCGATAGCATGTTTCTTCAGGTCATTGAGGAATTACATAATCGCGGCATTAAGGTCATCCTTGATTATTCTTGGAATCATACCGGCAATCAATTCTGGGCGTTCAAAGACCTTTTGGAAAAAGGGCAGGCTTCCGCTTACGCTGATTGGTATTTTATTGAAAAATTTGATGATCCCACTACCGCTGAAAATGAACTGGCTTACAAAGGATGGGCCAACATCAGTAGCTTACCTGAAATACAGGAAACTGTTGTCCATGAGGGTAAGATTGCTGCTTACGAAGGAAATTTGAGTAGTCAAAATGCCAGGCAGCATATTTTTGAGGTCAGCAAGCGTTGGCTGGACCCCAATGACGATGGTAATCCTTCCGATGGAGTAGATGGCTACAGGCTGGATGTTGCCGGAGAAATAGGACTCGGCTTTTGGAGAGACTACCGGCAGTTTGTCCGCAAAATCAATCCACAAGCTTATCTTTTGGGAGAAATTTGGTGGGAGGAATGGCCGGATAAACTTTTGGACCCCAAACCGTTTTTGGAAGGTGATGTTTTTGATGCTGTTATGAACTATCGCTGGTACCAAGCTGCCAGGCGCTTTTTTGCACAAGCACCAGAAAAAATACCTGTCTCTGAATTTGTGGATAGCCTAAAAGCCCATGAGGCCAACCTACGTCCACAGAGTAATTATACCATGATGAACCTGGTATCCAGCCATGATGCCCCCAGAGTGGCTACTTCTCTATTCAACAACGACAATAAATACAAGTATCAGGTAAAACCAACGGAAGACAGCAATTACAAGATATCTAAGCCGGATAATCAAACCTACGAGACCCTGGCCTTACTTCTAGTTCAACAATTTACCTACATCGGCGCGCCACATATCTGGAACGGTGACGAAATGGGCATGTGGGGAGCTGATGATCCCGATTGCCGCAAGCCTTTGATATGGCCAGACTACGATTTTGACTCAGAACGATATCATCCTTTAGGAAAAGACCGGCCAATAGATGAAGTCCAATTCGATTCTTCCATGTTCCAGTTTATGCAGCGATTGATCCAAATCCGTAAGTCTAATGCTGTTCTGGCGAATGGTGAGTTGGAATACCTGATTGTGGATGATGCCAATGAAATTCTTGCCTACTCCAGATTTAATGATGGTAAAGAAGTTATTGCGGTTTTTAACACCTCTAAGCGAGAGCAAAGCCTTGAAATACCTGTAAAAACAGCGTCAACTTACAGAGATTTACTGAGTGAATTTGAAGTAGATAATTTAGAAAATAAAAAGATCCAGGTAACTATACCGGCTAGGAAAGCTGGCATTATCAGCTTTTAGAAATCTGTCGCTAGGCAGAATGATAGATTTTTGAATCAGCCTGGAAAACGGCGACTGTCATAGTATTTATTAGAAACAAACAATCATGAAAGCACAAATATTTACGCTACTACTGCTTGTTTCGCTATTCCTGGCCTGTAGTAACAAGCACAAGCCGAACGACCCCAACCCCCAAATGGTGTACCGGGCGTATGAGCCAGAATTGACTGATCAAAGAATTGATCGCAACACTTATCTAGACAGGCTTCAGAGGTTCTGGCTCTGGCAATGCATAGCCAACTGGAGTAGGCCTGATCACCCTAATATCTGGAATCCGGGAAAAGTCAGTTGGAACAGCAACTTATGGAAATGGCAGATTCAGCGAGGCAGCAGCTTCCAAAAACCTGTATTACAATGGTTGTTTGGCATCGGGTATTAATTTTACGGCAAGTTTGATCAGTTTATTCTATGGGAAGGGGCAATTCAGGAAAACTATCAAGATCGCTGTTTTGGCAGGGCAGGATGCCGATAATCCGGCCGCTACCTGGAGTGGATTGTTGAGTTTTATTTATGGAAAAAAATATTTGGAGCGGATTTTCCAAAAGCAACTCTCAGAGTAATTTCATATCCATCGCACGCGGATCGGCTTTCCTAACGGAGGCATTGACCGTTTTCCTGATATGGCTCAAAAAGGCATCTGGATCATCGACAGGGTCGTGCAAGAAGAAATGAACAGCGGCGTTGATCTGGTCAATAATCTGTGGTTTATCCCAAAATAACATCTACAGAGCGGAGTTTGACATTACGCTGAGCTATTTGGCTGACTTTTCTTCGGTTTTATCAACTATTAACCCAAAAATAATTTCCTAACCCCCTTTTTTTAGTATGAATACCATACCTTGGATATGAACAGCCGTTTATATATGTTTTCTACATTCAGAGCACGACTTTTTTTTTGGTTTCTCATTTTTCTAAGTGCCAGCCTTCTGGTTTTTGGTATCTCGATAGTTTATATCAAGCAAAGGGCCCAGATCAACAGGACTATAGAGCTGATAGAACTTTCCTATTTAACCATTCTGGAAAAAGTGATAGCTCAGCAATCATTCCTGAGCTATGAGACTAAAAATACTGCTTTTTTTAACAGCGGAGAAAGTCCCTTTTTGACACAGGCTGATACGCTCTCCGAATACGCTAAACGACTTGTGGAAGAAGCTGCAACGGTGGCAGATCCTGTTTCTCAAAAGGTCAAGATGGAATTAGTGCAACTAGAATCCGATATGTTGGCCATTGATTCCGTTTTTGCGCTGATAGTCGATAAAATAAAAGTAAGAGGCTATAAAAGTTTCGCTCTGGAAGGTGAAATGCGGGAAGATGCACATTGGCTGGAAGACATTTCTGAAATTCCTAGCCGCAGCATTTTAACGCTCCGGAGGCATGAAAAAGACTATATTATCAGAAATGAGCAAAAATACATCGATCAACTTACTGCACTCATTGCCAGCCTTAAAGCACGCATCAATAATAACCCGTATATTCGGAGGGCCCGGGAGGAAGAGATTTTGAATCGGCTGGATGCATACCAGGAGAAATTTCTGAAGCTGGTAACGTTGGATGAAGAAATAGGGATAAAGGGTAATACTGGCCTTAAGCAGGAACTCGATCAGCAGGTTCAGCGCCTGGAACTGGCCTTTGGCCTATTAGTCAATAAAGCTCAGCAACTCAAGGAAAGCAAACTCACCTACTTGAATTATACATTTGGCGGTATTCTGGGATTTTTCTTTGTAGCCAGTTTGATTATTAGCTATTTTATTTCTCGGCGTATCACGCTGCCACTCACTCAGCTCACCGGTTATATTACGGAATTTGTAGGCAGTAATTTCACCTTGGAAGAAGGTACACCGCCTATCAAAAACAAAGATGAGATTGGAAAACTTACCGAGAACTTTACCGTTCTGAAAGAAAAAATTATTGAGCAATTAAAGTTTTTTAAAGAAAAGGTAGAAGAACGTACCCGGGATCTAGCCAATGCTAATGAACAGCTCAAAAACATCAATGAAGCCAACAGCCGATTTGTTCCAGAGGAATTTCTGCATTTTTTGGGTAAGAAAAGTATTACAGAAATCCAGTTAGGAGATCAAACACAGCACGAGATGACCATCCTGTTTACAGATATCCGTTCTTTTACTCAATTATCAGAAACGCTTAGTCCGCAGGAAAATTTTGATTTTATCAATCAGTATCTCAATGAGATAGTCCCGATTATAAGAAAGCATAATGGTATCATTGATAAATTTATTGGAGACAATGTGATGGCCTTATTTCCTGACGGCCCGGAGTATGCCCTTCGAGCGGTATCAGCATTTGACGCTGCCGTTCAACGATTCAACCAGAGGCAGCTAAAGCTTGGCCGCCTACCCATAAAAATTGGTACGGGTATTCATACCGGGCAGCTGATCCTTGGTACTATTGGCAATGAACAGCGCCTGGAAACTACGGTCATCTCTGATGCAGTAAATATAGCTTCCAGAGTAGAGGGGCTAACCAAATTCTATCAGGCTGACATTCTATTCACAGCAGATACTCTTAGGCAACTCCCTAGGGAGTCGGCTTTTCATCACCGTTTTATTGATTTTGTAAAAGTAAAGGGAAAAAATAATACCATCAGCATCTATGAGTTAATAGCTCCCCACGAAGAATACAAACTGCTTTATCAGGAAAAGTACGAAGAAGCTGTTATTTTGATGCGCAGCCGTCGGATTGCGGAAGCCCATCGGCTTTTTGCTCATATTTTACAACAAAACCCCGACGATCGGGCTGTGCGAGTTATTCTGGACCGCTGCGCAGGGTATCTCCGTCATGGTCTTCCCGAAAACTGGAATGGCGTAGAAACCATGAGAGATAAATAATATTAGCTCTCTAAATTCTGAGCTTTTGTTTAGCCATTTTTAATATCCTAAAGCACAGCTAGAGTTTTTTCAACTTTTTGAGCATATGAAAAGCTTCATTACGCAGTCGTAGATCAATATTTCTGTTGCCTTTCATGCGCTCTATTGTTGATATAGCATCTTCTAGCCTATTCATTTGAAGCTGTATCAGCCCTTTGAGCCACAGTCCCCTCCCGTTGAGTTCGGGATATAGATCAATCTCATCGACTACCGAAAGCGCCCTTTCTTTTTCATCGAGTTCTAGCAGGCATACCGCCTCGTAATATTTTGACAGGGGGGCACTAGGAACGAGTGCCTGAAATTGCTCAATAGAGCGAAGCGCTTCCTCGTAATTATTGCTCAGATAAGATTTACGAATCGCCGACCAGAGCTGTAGGGCTTCTTTTTTATTGGCTACCGTTACAGGTTGATAATTGAGGAAAATAGGTTTTTCATAATAGCTATTACCAAATTCTTCTGCTGATTTAGGAAAGGTAAGAAACGAATAGCTGGCTATTATCAGAAAAGAGAAGACCCCGATGGTCACCAGTATTCTCCCAAAAGTTAATTGCTTCATGATATATTATTTGATCTCTTTTTTGTTTCAACGCTCTAAAGCTAAGTTTAGACTTCTTTTATTTATCAAAACTTGCAAAATTCCTATAAAATTGCATAGATTTTCACAAAAGCCCAAGGTTTAGATTAGCTTTGGATTTATTTTTATAAAACACAAAAAATGCAGGAGCAAGCTGTTTCACGTCAGGAAATCCTTATCCTCGGCGCTTTATCTATACTCACCTTAGTTGCCTATTTCTGTAACCTTGGCCTGAACAATATCTGGACCCCCAACGAAAGTTTTTATGCCGAAGCCATCAGAGAGATGTTTAAAAGTGGCAATTATCTAGAACCTTTCTACAACTATGAGCCTCGCTTCAACAAACCCATAATGATCTACTGGCTGGTGCTGCTATCCACCAAAATATTCGGCCTTACTGAATTCGCTATTCGTTTACCGAGTGCATTAGCCGGATTGGGCACTATTTTGCTAGTCTACCGGATTGGCCGTATGCTAGATGGCCAAAAGCTGGCTATCATAGCAGCTATGGTGATGGCATTCAGTTTTCAGTTTGCCATTAATGCGCGTTATGCCGCCCCTGCCATTCCGCTTACTTTTTTCTATACCCTCACCATTTATTGGTTTTTAGTTGGTTATCATAAAGAAAAATTCAGTTTTATACTCCTGGCCTACATCGCCCTGGGAATAACTATACTCACCAAAGGCTATCCCTACCTTATAATTATCGGAGCTATTATCGTTTTTTATATACTTCTGGATAGAAAATGGGAATGGAAAAGCTTTTTTAAAAAATTGGGGTTTCTAAGATTATATATCGGAATCCCGCTGGCCCTCTTAATTGGAATGAGCTGGATTATCTATATGTATATTGCCTACGGACAGGAATTTCACGAAATATTTATGATGGAAACTTTTGAACGGGCCTTTACCTGGGAGAATTCCGGGCTCAAACCTTTTTTCTATCTCGAAGCTAACATCTGGGGCTTTCTGCCCTACTCCCTATCCTTTTATATAGGCGTCATTTATTTATTGGTGAAAAAATTCAGGGGATTTTGGGAAAGTCATTCCCTAATGCTGGGTACAGCCTGGTTCCTAGTGATGTTGGTTGTGTTTACGGCCTCAAGGGGCAAAATTCCGACCTACTTTATTCAGGGCTATCCCGGCATGTCACTATTTACGGCCTGGTTTTTGGTTCATCGATTTGAGTTTCATAAGGCCTGGTACAAGGCCTTTCAGGTAGGCCTCTGGGTACCGGGAGTGCTGTTTACAATCGGAGCGATAGCGATACCTTTTATTTTCCCTACCAACTACCTGGTGTTGATGATCTCTTTTTTACCAATGTTTGGTATTGTTTTGGGCTATTACAAAGATTGGTACTGGATAAAAGTTATCTCTTTTCCATTTACAGCCTTTGCCTGCATGTATATTGTATTTTCATTGGTTGTCTTTCCCTTTGTAGAAAAAGGCTACAGAAATCAGGATAAAATTGGCACCGCCATACTTGAGCAAGTACCCGATACGGATATCCCACTAATGGCAGAAGATTTCAAAACCTGGAACCTGCCGTTCTATGCCCGGCGTAAATCCTTGGATAACCTGAGTACGCAACAAATTCAGGATCATCCAAATGAGCAGCCACTGCTGGCTTTGGTTCGAAAAGATAACCTCAGCCAGTATGACTACGAAAAAGTGCTCTGGGAAGGCCTTATTTACACTGGCTCAGAAACCCGTACCCTGGAATTGATCATCGATGTCTTAAAGGCAGAAAGAGGGGAAAGTACAAGATTTAAAACTTTTTGCGTCATATATCGGCCAGGGGAATCTTCTAGGTAAGAAACTGTTGTTCAGCTTATTATTCATTTCATCTTGATTATTCTAACCTCAATTCGGGGTTTTAGGAAATTGTAAAAACACCGTTTTTTACATTCCTACCCGTTAGGTATGAGTAGCACTTTGCTATATATTTATCAAAATTCTGAACGGAGCGCTAAGTTCGGTTTTCCATTCCAATTGACATTAGTGTATTTTTGAAAAATAAGTAATATGGCAAAGATTAATTTTGGAGGTGTTGAAGAAAATGTAGTAACGCGAGATGAATTTCCACTGGCAAAAGCTCAAGAGGTTTTAAAAGATGAAACCATTGCCATTATTGGATATGGCGTTCAAGGTCCTGGGCAGGCCCTCAACTTAAGAGACAATGGCTTTAATGTGATCGTAGGGCAACGTCAGCCTTCTAAATCCTGGGATAAAGCCATCAATGACGGCTGGGTACCGGGCGAAACCCTCTTTGATATTGATGAAGCAGCTCAACGTGGCACCATTATCCAGTATTTGTTGTCGGATGCCGCACAGATAGCAGTCTGGGAACGCCTCAAAAAGCAACTTACCCCCGGAAAAGCACTTTATTTCTCCCATGGCTTTGCGATCACTTACAAAGAAAGAACCGGTATTGTACCACCAGCCGACGTAGATGTCATCCTTGTAGCGCCCAAAGGCTCGGGTACCAGTCTGCGCCGTATGTTTGTAGAGGGCCGTGGCCTGAACTCCAGCTACGCTATCTTTCAGGATGCAACTGGCAAAGCATACGACAGAGTCGTTGCGCTGGGAGTTGGTATAGGCTCGGGCTACTTGTTTGAAACAGATTTCAAAAAAGAAGTTTATAGCGACCTTACCGGCGAGCGGGGTACACTAATGGGAGCAATCCAGGGTATTTTTGAGGCACAATATTCAGTACTCAGACAGCGCGGCCACTCTCCCAGTGAAGCATTTAATGAGACGGTGGAAGAACTTACCCAAAGCCTTATGCCGCTGGTTGCTGAAAATGGAATGGACTGGATGTATGCCAACTGTTCTACTACGGCTCAAAGAGGTGCACTAGACTGGAAAAATAAATTCCGCGATGCCGTCTTGCCTGTTTTTAACGAGTTATACGACAGTGTCACATCCGGGCACGAAGCGCAACGCTCTATCGACTCCAACAGTCAGGCGGATTACAGAGAAAAACTGGAAGGTGAACTCGCCGACTTGCACAATAGTGAAATGTGGCAGGCAGGCCGTGCCGTAAGAAGCCTTCGCCCCGAAAATCAACCTGCTGAAAAGACACAGAAGGTGGAATAATGCAATAACGTTGGAAGTAGCCGGGTTCCGAAGGTATTCTACTCCTTGCAAATCCGTCTGAAAAACCTAAAAAGCGTTAGGCTTCCAGCGAGTGAAATTCCAGCGCATAACGGATCGAACCGGATAATACAAAATTAGCTTAGGCGAAGAAGTACCAACTCTCCTCTTCGCCTTTAATTTAGGCTTGTACCAAGTAATACTCAACTGGGAAATCTCATAACATGTCAGTAACAATTACTTCGCCGCTGGTTAGTGTAGAAAATATTTACAAGGCCAAGATGAGGCTTAAGGGCGTAGCTGATCACACGCCTTTGATGTTCAACCACAATCTATCAGAAGAATACGATTGTAATGTATACTTAAAAAGAGAGGATTTACAGGTAGTCCGGTCTTATAAAATTAGAGGGGCATACAATAAGATGGCCTCCATGCCGGCAGAAATGCTCCAGAATGGTATCGTTTGTGCCAGTGCCGGCAATCATGCGCAGGGGGTGGCCCTGGCCTGCCGAAAGATGCAGGTACACGGTATAGTATTTATGCCTGCTGTTACGCCAAAGCAAAAAGTAAAAAAAGTAAAATTATTTGGTAAGGAGTTTATAGAGGTGGTACTGGTAGGAGATACTTTTGATGATGCTTTTGCGGAAGCCATGAAAGTTTCAGAAGAGCAGGGCAAAACTTTCATCCATCCCTTTAATGACGAAAAAATAATTGAAGGACAGGGCACGGTTGGTCTGGAAATACTAGAAGATGGGCCCCGTCAAATGGATTACATCTTTGTAGCTATCGGCGGCGGGGGGCTGGTTTCAGGCCTGGGCAGCTATTTCAAGCAGATAAGCCCTAACACCCAAATTGTAGGCATAGAACCCAAAGGTGCCCCGGCTATGTACCAATCTTTAGAACAAAATAAGGTCATTGCATTAGAACACATTGATAGCTTTGTGGATGGAGCCGCTGTACGTCAGGTTGGTGATAAAACTTTTCGCATCGCACAAAAGGTAGTGGACGATATGCTCCTGGTGGATGAAGGAAAAGTATGCAGTACGATTTTACAGCTATACAACGAGGAAGGAATCGTCGCGGAGCCGGCGGGCGCTCTTAGCATTGCAGCGCTGGATCAGGTCAGAGCAACCATTAAGGGCAAAAATATAGTTTGTATAGTTGGTGGAGGAAATAATGACATCACCAGAACAGAAGAAATTAAAGAAAGGGCATTACTCTACGAGGGCTTAAAGCACTACTTTATCATCCGATTCCCACAGCGCGCCGGTGCACTCAGAGATTTCCTTAACCGTATTTTAGGCCCCGATGATGATATTACCCACTTTGAGTATACCAAAAAACACAATCGCGGGATGGGGCCAGCCCTGGTAGGACTCCAATTGAAAGACCACCGGGATTACCACGGTATCGTTCAACGCATGGAAGAAAACCACATCGATTATGAGCATTTGAATGACAGCAAAATGCTCTTTGATTGGTTTGTATAAGAGCGTATTTAGAATTTGCTTTCGATGCCGAAAATGCATTTGGGATGATGAAAATAGACTTATCCCCCGAGCTTTTTTTGCTTTTGTAATTTACCAGCCACTTCCCAGACTACGATACCGAGGCAAACAGAGACATTCAGGGAGTGTTTCGTTCCTTGTTGAGGAATTTCCAAGCATACATCCAACATGGGTAAGATATCATCGCTTAGGCCATTGACCTCATTGCCCAGTACAATGGCCACCGGCCGGCCCTGGTCGGGCTCAAAGTCGTGTAGCCAAGTCCTTTCATCCACTTGCTCTACGCCGGCTATCAGGTAATGCTCTGATTTCAGTGTTGTAATAGCTTCTTTGGTGGTCTCGAAATACGACCAATCCACTGACTCTGTTGCACCTATAGCCGTTTTTAAGATTTCTCGATGAGGAGGCCTGGCCGTAATACCGCAAAGATAAATGTGTTGTAGAGCGAAAGCATCGGCCGTACGAAAAGCGGATCCTACATTCAAAGCGGATCTGATATTATCCAAAACAAGTGCGATCGGTTGCTTTTCTTGTTGTTTAAATTCCTGAACAGATATCCTGTTTAATTCTTTAAGACTCAGTTTTTTCATTTTCCAAAATCGTCATTTTCGAATAGGATCAGCCTTATTCCTCCCCTTTTGATGGCCTGCACCGTTTTCCATTTTTCTTTTAGCGTATCAATTTCCTTGTCAGTAAAATCATTCATCACATTGGAGTAAAATATATATCGCTGTTTAGCAAGATCTTTCCTGACCATACCTTCTCCTCTATTAGACAGATCTCTGTATTTGAGCGGACCGATCTCCGGGAATGCCGTTCCTACCTCAGCTAAATCAATATCAGCCGCCTCCAGATAGTCTAGCATCTCCTCACGGGCTTCATAATACGGCCAATGAGCAAGAGAAGCATCCCAGCCCTGAGCTATCTTATCCGGATAAACCCAGAAATGTCCACCCAAAAGAGAGAAAAATGCGACCGCAAATAATATATTTCTAAACCAACTGGATACTTTTTCATTTATCAATATCAAAAAAAAGATAGTCAACGTAATATATACCGGCAACAGATACCGATGGGCCTGTAAGCCTTTATACTTTAAAAAAGTAAGGCTCAACAGTAGCATCGAAAGTAATAAAAAGAAGCCACTCCAGCGAAGCCAATCAGAAAGTAGATACTTTCGCTGCCAGTATATTCTTCCCAAAAGTACCAGTATCATTATACAGATAGCCACCCTTCCAAAATCCAGCATGCGCCAAATGTAAATCAATAGATTTTTGAAAAGACCGACCAGCGATACTGTTTCAAAGCTTTTGGCCCATGGTGAATATTCATGGTAACCAATCCAGCCGGTTTTTTGATAATGGTAAGCTAAAAAGGCCGAAGCAAGGACACCTGAAGGAAGAAAGGGTATGGTTTTTTGGAAAAAACTTTTGGGGGTTAACTTCTCTTTTCTTATATAAACATTAAATAGAACATCTGCCCCAAAGACAACTACCACGCCCATCATTCCTCGCATGCTCATAGCAGCCATGATCAAAGCACCGATCAATTTGGCTTTGGGCCAATGCTGTAAGATTCCCTGTATAGCCAACAAAAAGCCAAAAACGACCAAAATATCCGGTGAGATAAGTACAGACTGAGCTGCCACTACCGGATCGATCAATAACAACAAAGGCAGAAAAAAAGCCTGTTTTTTTCCCAATAAATATACTCCAATAAGATACGCAAGCACCAAGTTACCCACTACGAAGGGAAACATAAGCCAGTGGCTAACCACCAAAGATTTGCCAAAAATTATCCAGGCCGCTGCCAGCAGCATTCCAAAACCCGGCGGATGACCACTATCTATTTCTTCCGGAAGAATTAAGCGGGCGAAGCGATTTTCAAAATAAAAATGAGCTTGTTTAGAACCCAGTTGAATGGTATCCCAGAAAAAAACATGCTGATCTTTGGCAATAAAAAGCCACGCAAGCAAGAGCACAGCCCCTACCAGGAAGGACTGTGCTCTTCTATCAAAATGAACGGATATAGAATGAGGTTTTGATATCACTGTTTTATCCGTTTACCGCCATCAATTCTTTTTTTTTATGAACCATGCAGGCCTTTATAAAGGCTACAAATAAAGGATGGGGTTCTTCCACTGTACTTTTCAGTTCAGGATGAAATTGTACGCCCACAAACCATGGATGATCAGCTATTTCCATAATTTCTACCAATCCAGTATCCTTGTTGATTCCTGTGGCTATCATTCCGGCTTCCTGAAGTTGACTCTTATATTTGTTGTTAAATTCATAGCGATGCCGGTGTCTTTCTTGTATCAGCTCTTTCTTAAAAGCTTTATGAGCATTAGATTTTAGTAGGAGGCTACAATCGTACGCTCCCAATCGCATGGTGCCGCCTTTTTTGGTGATCCCTTTTTGGCCTGGCATAAGATCGATAATAGGTTCAGTGGTATCAGGATCCACCTCAGTAGAAGACGCTTTTTCCAATTCAAGCACATTGCGGGCATATTCCACCACAGCACACTGCATTCCCAGACAGATGCCGAAGAAAGGAATCTCATGTTCCCTTACGAACCGGATGGCTCTGATTTTTCCTTCTATACCTCTTTCTCCAAAGCCGGGAGCAACCAGTACACCATCGAGGCCTGATAATGCCTCTACCAAAGACTCATCCGAGCCTTCCAGCGCTTCCGAATGAATGATATCCAACTCTACCTTACATTCATTAGCAGTACCGGCATGGACGAAGGACTCATGGATGGACTTATAGGCATCCTGCAACTCGTTATATTTTCCCACCAGACCAACCTTGATGGTCCCTTTAGGGTTCTTTAGCTTCTTAAGAAAACGCTTCCACTTATTCAAATCCGGAGCTTTGAGATCCTGAAGTCGCAATTTTGTGATAACCGAAGTATCTAAATTCTCTTTAGACATTAGAATAGGCACATCATATATACTCGGTGCATCAATAGCCTCAATAACAGAAGTTACATCCACATTACAGAATAAAGCAAGTTTGCGCCGAATATCCATAGTTATCGGATGCTCCGTTCGGCATACCAGTATATCAGCCTGTATCCCCGCGTTGAGTAATTCTTTTACAGAGTGCTGGGTAGGTTTGGTTTTCAGCTCCCGGGCTGCCTGTAAATATGGAATAAGTGTGAGGTGAATAACCAGGCAATTATCTTTTCCCAGTTCCCAGCGAAGCTGTCGCAATGCTTCCAGGTAGGGCAATGATTCGATATCTCCAACAGTTCCGCCCAGCTCGGTGATGATGATGTCATATTGCCCGGTATTGCCCAACAACTGTACCCGGCGCTTGATCTCGTCGGTGATATGAGGGATTACCTGAACGGTTTTTCCCAAATAGTCTCCATCCCTCTCCTTGTTGATAACAGTTTGGTAAATCCGTCCAGTGGTAACATTGTTAGCCTGAGAGGTCGGTGTATTTAGAAACCTTTCATAATGCCCGAGATCCAGATCTGTTTCTGCACCGTCATCCGTTACGTAACACTCGCCGTGTTCATAGGGATTGAGGGTGCCGGGATCGACATTTATGTAGGGATCAAACTTTTGAATCGTTATTGAAAAACCTCTGGCTTGGAGTAGTTTGGCCAGAGATGCCGAAATAATGCCTTTTCCTAATGAAGAGGTAACGCCACCCGTAACAAAAATATACTTTGCCATTTCCTTTTATTTTCTGCCCAACCGACATGACCTGTAAACCCACTCAAAATAAGTTGAGTTGCAGCTGGCCATTCACTGTAGTAAATTTGATTAAATTACGGGACACAAAGATAGTCAAAACTGCGCCGACTTTGGAAAAATTGGCCTGCTTGTTATAAAAAAAATGGTATGACAATCGGTATCTTTTCAATCCAGCAATTGCATGTTCTACTTTTACTCGATTTGAGGCCAAGCTTTTATTCTCTTCTTTTCTTTACTCATCTAAATCTCTATTTTTAGGCTTTTATGAGGCATTTCCAGTTCCTTACATTTGTATAAGTCTTTAAATCCGCAAGAGCATAAGAGATGCTATGTTAGCATCTCTTAGTTCAACTGTACTTTATAATCCTTAAACCAATTTTTCCCGGAGGAAACTTTAGTGGCCTCGAAGTAGTATTTGAGCAAATACGTGGCGTAAAGGAAGTCATTACAGGATATGCAGGAGGTAAATCAACTCTGGCTTCGTATCGGTCTTTGGAAGAGAGTTACGGCAAGCAAAAAATTGCTGTACAAGTTTATTTTGATCCTGGGAAAGTATCCTACACTATGTTGCTGGCCGTTTATTTTGCCGCCCATGACCCTCTTAATGCAGAATAGCAAGGCATAGCACTCGGAAAAGCCTACAGTCCTGTCATTTATTATCCTGATGAAAAGCAAAAAGAAAGAGCTGAAAAATTCCTGGCTGAGCAGCAGAAAAGAAAATTTAGAGACAAAAAAATATAAACGATACTTACGTCCAATCGGTTGTTCGGCCTTTTGTATACCAGGTAGAAGATTTATACGGAGCATGAATACTCAAATCAAAGGCAGTATTTCCTGAATAAAAGCCTGAATCTCCAGGACAGTAGGCATACTGTTTGGCGAGAGGATAATTTTCCTTTAAAGAAAATTATAATAACTGTAGGGTTCCTGCTATTTTTAGGGCAAATAAACAATCTGCTTACCAATGGATTTCACTCAAATAGTTATGTGGGCTGGTTTTATACTGGCTGGTTATTCAGTTGTGGGTAACGATAGTATTCAGACGCTTGGTACTTTTTTAAGTTCTAACGGAAAAAGGCCCTGGTGGGTACTGTGGCTATTTGCAGGCAGTATTCTAGCGACAACACTGATTTATGGCTGGTATACTACCGGCGGAGATGTTTCTTATGGTCGCCTTGAGAAGTATCCGCTGCCCGATCCTTTTGCGTGGTATTATATTTTACCGCCACTGGTACTGATGTCATTAACGCGCACCGGAATCCCGGTAAGTACATCTTTTCTGATTCTTACATTTTTTAATGAAAAGAACCTGTACGGCATGATCACCAAGTCTCTCCTGGGGTATCTAGTAGCCTTTGGTGCAGCGGTGCTTGTTTATATTCTTATTACCCGAACGGTAGAAAAGCGGTTCATTGAAAAACCAATTACCAAGTCTCAGGCTGTTATTTGGGTGCCTTTACAGTGGGTAACTACGGGTTTTTTATGGTCTCAATGGCTCATTCAAGACTTTGCCAATATATACGTATACTTGCCTAAAGAAATCTCTCCTACTACACTGGTAGTCTCATTAATTATTTTATTGGGCCTTCTTGCCTATATTTTTGCCAATAAAGGTGGAGCTATTCAAGCTATCGTAAAGGCCAAAACCAATACGATCGATATTCGTTCAGCTACCATTATCGATGGTATATATGGCTTAGCACTTTTATTCTTTAAAGAACTGAGCAATATTCCAATGAGTACCACCTGGGTATTTATCGGACTACTAGCAGGTCGTGAAATTGCTCTGAGATACCAACTGGAAAAGAAATTCAATAGCCAGGTACTAAAAATGGTAGGTTCCGATCTACTAAAAATCTTTTTGGGACTAGTAATCAGTATTCTTTTGGTATTATTGATAAAGTACGTGCTGGCCGCCTAACAGGCCTTGAGCACTCACGGCCGGAGTAAAAGGAATCATTACTTTTACTCCGGCTATACTCATCGGACAAGTGTTATATCTCCGGAGCGATATACAACCGTACCATCCTCCAGCTCGAGAGCCAAAATATAGACATAAACTCCGGCATTCATCAATTTTCCATTATAAGTACCATCCCAACCAACAAAAAGCGGTCTGGGGCTAAAGTTGATTCGCTCAAATAACATTCCTCCCCACCTTCCAAAAACTCTAAAATAAGTAACCCTTTCAACCCGTGGCCCTATATCAAAAGTAAATTTATCATTAACACCATCCCCGTTCGGCGAAAATACATTGGGAATATATATCCTAAAAGTATCATCCACAGCGATAATTACCGAATCCCGGGCAATGCAACCGAACTGATCCTCTATTTCTATACTATACTCCGTGGTCTGCTCAGGAGTCACTACAGCCCCTTGTAAACAACCAATGTCCATACAGTTAAGATGCTCCTCGGGCTTCCAATCTACACGAAAGACTTCACTGGGCGTAATTTCAAACAACTGTGGATTGATCATGGCTGAATTTCCAGCCTTTATCGTTTGATCGGGGCCCAAATCAACTCCGAGGAGCCGGCCTTGAGGAATGGTCAGCGTATCAAAATTTTCACACCCATTAATATCTTGTGTAACAATAATATACTTTCCAGCTGTAAGATTGGTGAAAGAATCGACAGAACTATAAGGCTCAAAATCTAAGCTATGCAAATACGGACCACTACCACCTCTCACTTCACCAATGCTGATCCATGCATTATCCTCTCCGAAGCAAACCGGCCGGTTGATATTATAGGTAACTTCCAGTCCGTTATTGCTACTACTAACTTCTACTGTGTCAGTAGCCAAGCAGCCATTTTGTAGATCTTCTACGGTCAGGATATAGGTACCTTCACGGGCTACACTTGGAGTGGCTTGTAACGAGATAAAGTCAGGATAATCAGGACTGGTCCAGGATAAAACAGCTTCACCGGCAGCAGATGACTGACTACCATCCAGTTCTACAACCAAATCTGCACAGTCAATAAGCTGATCAGGCCCGGCATTGGCCACTGGCAATAAAGTATCTACTAACACTTCTACCTGATCTGTACTAATGCAACCATTGCCCAGCCGCCTAATACTCAGTTCATAAATACCCGGTTGGGTGACAATTGGATTGACAACATCAGGCTCAGCTAATTCATGGCCATCCTGCGACCTCCACATCAACTCAAAACTCTGGCCCAAATCAGAACCCGATGCGTCTAGTCTGGTTTGCAAGGTATTGCAGTCTAAATAGGTATTATCGCCTGCATCTGCGACAGGCGGCGTATTATTGATAGAAACTTCGACTTCCTGGGTACTCAAACACCCGGTAATGGTATCTGTAAATATAGCGATATAAGTACCGGGACTTGTAGCCCAGGCTTGCCCGGTATTAGTTGTTGAAAGAGTTCCGCCCTGCGGATTCTGCCATCTTACTATTGCTTGTGGCGAGTTACTACTACTGGCTAGCAACTGAACACTGTCAATATCACAAGTCAGTACCCCCTGAACAGAAGCCTGCCCCACCGGTGATTCGCTATTGCTGGATACTGTAACCTCATCTGGTACAGAGACACAGCCAGTAGTGGTATCAACAACTGTCAGCCTGTAAAGTCCAGGAATGCGAACCCTTGGCCGTAATCCCCGCTGGATGTTTGGTATGCCCGGACCTGTCCATTCGTAGACGTACCTGTCGCCCCTTGAGGAGCCAGTTGCATCCAATAGTACCTCAGCGGTGTTACAATCAGTAACGATGTCTGCTCCTGCATCTGCGACAGGTGGCTGAGCAGTAGCGATGGTTACGCTATCCTCCGCAAAGCAACCATCCTCATTACTAACAGTGATCCTATATGTACCGGCATCAAAAATTTCAATAGAACGGCCTCCTCTACCATTCGACCATTCATAAGTTTCGAAGGTATCTCTTACTCCGATTACTACGGAACTCCCTATGCAAAGGAAAGAGTCTCCCACGATATCGACGGTTGGGGTTACTCCGGCAGTTACTTGAAAGGTATCATCAGCAGTACAACCATTGCGGTCCCAGACCCTAACGCTAACGGTTTGAACCTGATCTACTTGTATAGCGGAGCTGTCAGAGCCATTTGACCATTCATATTGCTGAAATCCTTCTCTTAGGGAAAGCACAATTGTTTCGTCGGGGCAAAGTTTGGGTTTTCCAATTATAGTTGGTTCAGGAGATGGATTGATGGCAACATCAAAATCAGCCATGCCTCTACAGCCAAATGAGTCGACTACTTCAACCCTGTAATTTCCGGTATTACCGACATTAATGACTTGAGTCCTATCGCCTGTACTCCAGGTGTAGCTCAGGAACTCAGCTCCGGCATCCAGTTGGGCCCCTTCTTCAAAGCAGGCTACGGCATCACCACTGATTACAGGCTGAGGGTTTTGTTTTTCTTTAACTAAAATTTCTTCCACTACCCGACAGCCATTAGCTCCTCTAACTAAAACACCATAAATACGCTCTTCATCGACAACAATCGAATTCCCGGTTGCGCCGGTAGACCACTCTATCTGGGGAGCGTTGGTTTCAACAGTTAATGTAGTAGTACCATCTTCGCAAAAAGTAGTATCCCCAATCAGCTTTACATCAGGACTAGGTACTTCCACCACCAATTTGCCAGTCTCTCTGACACATCCGTTCTGATCAGTAACAGTGATTCGATAAAAACCTTCCTGCGAAACATCTATTGCCTGGGTGGTATCACCATTTGACCATTGAAATTCTGTAAACCCTCCCTGAACAAACAATGGTGTTCTCTGGCCGGAACATAAAGTACCAGGCCCCAAGATAAGGGGCTCTGTTGCTGTCACCTCCTCTACCTGCGTGCCAATACTAGCGATGCAGCCATTGAAATCAGTTAGCTCTACTTCGTAATACCCACCGGAATCTACCAGGATAAAAGCTTCTCTTGATCCGGTATTCCAACTGTAAGCTTGATAATTATTGCCGGCATTCAAGACCAGTGTATCACCTGTACACACAGAAGCCCTAGAGGGAAGGATTGGCGTTCTGATGCTCAACTCCTCTATATTTATCGTATCCACTTTTTCACAACCAGAGCTATTGGTAACCGTCAGAACATACTGGCCGCCATTACTTATCTCAATAGAAGAGGCCCGGGAGCCATTTGGCCACTGATAAGTATAATCTTCCCGGCCTTCTACAGTAAGTGTCGTACTGGAGCCACTGCAAAAACTACGCTGCCCCAATACTGCAAATTCAGGGCTGGGCCTTTCATCAACAGGCTGTTCCAGAGTGGTTGTACAACCGTTTTCGGCCACCGCTGTGACCTGATAAAGCCCTCCTGTTTTGACTATTTTTTGTACTGTTGAATCGCCATCATTCCAGGAAAATTCATAATTATCCGGGCTTACCTGTAGTAATATAGAATCGCCGGGACAAAATTCTACTGCTCCACTTACATTTATTTGAGGAGATACGAGTGAGGTCACCGAAATGGTATCGTCACCAATACATCCAAAGGCATCAGTAACCTGAAGACGGTAAATCCCACCATCGGTAATAGTTGAAGTCGGCAAGCTATCCCGCGAGCCAGACCAAGCGTAAGTAGCGTAAACATCAGGAACGCTGAGTACAGCTGTATCATTATCACATAGTATAGGCGGGCCTTCAATAATAGGTTCAGGAAGCTCTATTTCCAGCACTTCTCGTTCTGCTGTGGCTCTACAACCATTTTCATCAGTTACTTCCAGGGTGTATATCCCCGGTTGATTGACGAATATTCTAGGAACTGTTTCTCCTGAAGACCACTGGTATTCCTCAAACCCTTGCGTTGCCTGAAGCTCAGTAAATCTATTTTCACAGTAAAAACCATCCCCTTCAACCTCTACTACAGGCTCTTCGTAAGCTTCTATGGTAATACTGGTAGCTGCCGAACACTCAAATTCATTAGTTACCGTGACGATATATCTGCCCGGACTGGTAATACCGGTGAAGGACTCTGTTGCTCCATTTGACCAACTGTAAGCCTCGTATTCTTCTACTGCCAGAATAACCGTATCTCCTATACAAAACTTTCTGGCGCCAGCTATTTGTGGATCTGGCAGGTTGAATTCATTAACCCTTCTGGAGGTAGAAGCAGAACAACCATTTTCATCAAAAACAATTACTCCTACATCTCTTGATCGATCTATAACTATGGTATCCTCTTCCTCTCCATTATCCCAAAATATAGCTACATAATCTTTATCAACGGTCAGCTGCGTGGATTGCCCTACACAGATGGAAGTATCCCCGACGATCTCCGGTTCTGGATTATCAAGCACATTCACCTCTATATTGTCCGTACCGGTACAACCTCTACCATCCGTTACTGTAATTTCATAAATACCTGATTGTGCTACTGTAATTTGACGATTTCCCTGGCCGGAACTCCATTGGTAATCCACAAAACCTCTGGAGACTTCCAGTAAGGATCGGTTACCCTGACAAAATACCGTTTGCCCTGTAATTTGAGGCCTGGGCCTGGAATACTGAATAATTTGCCGACTGGTATCTCCTACACAACCATTTTCATCAGTTACTGTCAGGCGGTATATATTGCCTTGAGTAACAGTGATGGAAGTAGTCTCAGCTCCCGTATTCCACTGCACAGATGGATATGATCTGTCAGCGCTTATGTTAATGGTATCGCCTTCACAGAAAGCCTGCTCGCCCAGAATTTCAGGTTGAGGCAGAGCTTGCTCTGTAATCTCCAGGCTGGAGCTTCCCTGACATCCATTTTCATCCACCACACTAACTTCATAAGTACCAGCCTGATCAATAGTGATCGCTCTACGGGTTTCACCAGTAGACCACAAGTAGGATAAATATTCCTGTCTGACAATTATATTCGTAGACTCGTTTTTACAAAAATCTTTATCGCCTTCGAAACGAGGAACAGGGTTCTGTACTTCCCGTACGAATACAGACTCTTCTCCTTCACATCCGTTTACATCGGTTACTGTCACCGAATAAGTGCCAGGACTATTAACCTGTATACCCACAGTAGTATCACCAGTGGACCACTGGTAGGTGGCAAAATTATCATCGGCTTCCAGGAGTGTTTCACCATTTTCACAAAAGAAAAGATTGCCGCTAATATTTGGTGTTGGTACTACATCTTCCAGAATATTGAGTGTAGTATCATTGGTACAACCATTTTGATCAGTTACTGTGAGGCCGTACATTCCGGGAGCGGTAAGAATAATACCCTGGGTTACATCTCCAGTTGACCAATTTATGATGTCGTAATCCTGAACGATATTCAGCCTCAGTGTATCCGAATTACAAAAGCCGTTACCACCCTCAATTTCAGGAATAGGCAACTCATTGACCTGCAAATTAAAGGAATCTGTCCCTCTACAACCATTTTGATCAGTTACGGTAATGGTGTAAGTCCCCGGATCTGTTACCAGCTCGGCAGGTAAAGTCTGCCCCGTGGACCATTGATACTGATCATAATTTAGAGAAACACTTAAGGAGGCAAAAGTATCCGCACAAATAGCGGCGGGCCCTGATATCTGTGGAACAGGATCAGGATGCTCTGTTATATTGATCTGATCACTTCCTGTACATCCATTTTCATTAGTAACCGTCACCTCATAAATCCCTCCACTTTCAATCGTTATAGCAATGTCCTCTTCTCCGGTTGACCATCGGTAGCTCTCATAACGTTCAAAGGTACTCAAAGCACTTCTATCGCTTTCACATATCTCGTCTAAACCCTGAATCCTGGGACGCGGACGCTCCACTTCAACAATAGACTGTACCGGAGTTGCCCCAATACAACCATTAGTATCGGTTACAGTAACCGCATAATCACCAGCCGCAAAGACCCCGAGAGAATCCGCCGTAGAACCTGTAGACCACTCATAGGCAGTGTAAGGCTCGAGGGTTTTGATAAATAAGGTATCTTCTTCACAAAACTGTATAATATCTTCTAGCCTGGGGGTTGGCAATTCATTTACAACTACCGTTCTGCTCATAGCACCGGAACAGCCATTACCATCGGTTACGGTAACAGTATATGCTCCAGGATTATTGGTCTGTAGAACTGGCTCAGTAGAACCATCAGACCATTCATAATTGACAAATCCCGGCTCGGCTATTAGTATGGCTCTTTCATTGACACAGATATTGGAGTCGCCACTTATCTCAGGAACTGGCAATTGATTTTCGATCAAAGTGAAGGATGCCGAACCATCACAGCCTGTTTCGTCTGTTACAGTAAGTGCGTAAACTCCTCCCTGACTAACTGCAATTGTAGCTGTAGTATCTCCTGTAGACCAACGGTAAGTTTGGTAGGTTCTATCAGCAGAAAGCGTCACTTGCCCGCCTGTACAAAACTCGACCGGGCCTTCAATGACTGGTCTTGGCTGTGGCGTACGGGTAATCGCCTGTTCTGTACTGGCCCGACAGCCATTCTCATCTGTGACTAATACCTTGTAGATTCCCCCTTCAGTTACTGAAATCACCACAGTGCTATCACCCGTTGACCATATGCGTTCAGCAAAAGGTTCATTTAGGGTCATCGGTAACTCGTCTCCTTCACAAAAAACAGTATCGGAGAGGATTTCAGGTACAGGCGAGTTATTTACGATTATTTCTATATTATTTTGTCCCTCACAGCCGTTAGAATCGACCACAGCCAGCGTATAAATCCCCGGATCGCTTATGCTAACTTCAGGGCCTCTGACACTATTGGACCATCGATAATCATCGAAGCCAGGTTGGCCGACCAGTTCAGCGGTTTCATAATCACAAATAATGGAATCTCCAGAAATTTCAGGTACAGGGTTAGGATTTTGGACAACAGTTGTTCGGCCAATACCTTCACATTCTGTTCCATCCATGACCCTTACAGTGTAATAGCCTCCACTATCTACTACGATGCGCTTTCCCGTGGAGCCATCCGACCATTTGTAACTCAAGAAATCCTGTTCTACCTCGAGTTGCACGGATGCACCGTCACAGAATTCATCATCACCTAAGATAATGGGTACAGGCGCATCTTTTCTTTCCACCTCAAAAGTATCTACTCCCTGGCAGCTATTGAAATCAGTAACCGTTACCGTGAAAGTACCACCATCTCCAATTCTGATAATAGAAGTTATCTCACCGGTATTCCAGGAATAGGAAGCGTAGGAGGAATCAAAAGCATCCAGAAAGATAGAATCCCCCAGGCAAAAAGAGGAGTCTCCCCTTATGATCGGCTCTGGAATAGGATTGACGGCCAGATTAATAGCATCAGAATTCTGACAGGCCTTGTCATCCGTTACGGTAACGGAATACCTACCAGCCTGATTACTGCTGAAAACTGTTGAGGTAGAACCATCTTGCCAGATATAGGAATCAAAACCAGTAGTTGCCGTGAATTCAGCCACCTCATTCGAGCAAATTTCTTCCGGTCCGGTGATGGATACCTCAGGAAGTGCATTTTGGGTGAGCCTCCAAACCGTATCGTTTTGGCAACCTCTCACATCTGTAACCGTAACGCGGTATTCTCCGCCTTCCTCCACAGAAATTGAACGGGTGGTAGCCCCATTGTTCCAGGAAAAGTCAGGGAAATCTCTATTAACAGCTAGTTCTGCTGTATCTCCTTCACAAAATTCTTCGGGACCCTGAATGAAAGGCTCAGGAAGCGAAAACTGAATCACAAGCTTTGATGCAGATCCACGGCATCCATTAGAATCTAATACACTCAAAACATAAGTCCCGCCGAGAAAGGCAATAGTGGTTGGAGAAGTAAATCCTGTATTCCACTGATAAGCGAGATACTCTCGATCAGCTTGTAGGATCAGGGTATCTTCAGAACAAAAAGTGGAGTCCCCCAATATTTTGGGTACAGGAGCCTCGTTGACCTGTAAAAAGAAAGAATCAATCGCAGCACAGCCATTTTCGTCCTCTACTTCTACCCTGTAATTGCCGGTTTGATTGGCCATAAAAGTATTTTCAGTAGAACCATCTTGCCATTGATAGCTCACAAAAGTATTGTTCAAAGACAATGTCTCTTCTTCGTAGGAACAGATTTCATCCCGTCCTTCGATTAAGACCTCAGGTAAGGCATTTTTCACCAATACCACCGTATCAAATCCCCGGCATCCTCTATCATCCGTAACGGTAATACGCACTGGCCCACCATCTTTCACAATAATCTCCGGCGTATTAGCTCCGTTAGACCAGTCGAAATTTACAAAGCTATCGGATACCCGAAGCAACACTGAATCGTTTTCACAAAAAGCAAAAATCCCCCCGATTTGAGGTTGAGGCTGAGTATGCTGGTCAATATCAAAAGCAGTACTTCCTTTACAACCATTATCATCAGTTACAGTGACACTAAAACGCCCCTGCTCTGTTACTGTAATATTTTGAGCCGTGCTGCTGGTTGACCATTGGTAATTGTCAAAAGATGTACTCACAGCAAGCGTTGCAGTATCGCCCGGACAGAAGATAGTCGGTCCCTCAACGATGGGTTCTGGCAGGTTTTGTACATTTACTTCTATACTATTGTTACCCCGACAACCGTTTTCATCTTCTACCGTAAGGATATATGTATCTGCCTGAAGCGTACTAATTTGCTGTAAATTATCGCCGGTACTCCACTGGTAAGTTACAAAGCCATCTTCCCCGATCAACAAGGCTTCTTCTCCATCACAAATGGTAGCCTGCCCCAAAATATCAGGAGTAGGTATTTGATAAACCGCTACGAAAACAGAATCTTCTCCAACACAACCATTGACATCTGTAAAGGTCAGGTAATACCAACCACCGCTATTGACATTTATCGAGGCCGTCACCTGCCCGGTATTCCATTGATAACTAACAATATCATCATTGCTGGCGATTAGCTCCACGGAGCTACCTGCACAAAACCCGGTAGAGTCAGGAAGTCCTGACTGCGGTTGCTGGAAAGTATTTGCCTGTAATTGTGCCGTACCTTCACAGCCCAAAACATCAGTAACGGTTACACTCACCGCACCGGCCTGAGCTATCCAGATGGATGCAGCGGAAGAACCATCTGACCATAAATAGGTATCAAAACCTGCTCTGGCATCGATGAGCACACTATCATTCTGACAAAAAAGAGTATCTGTCGGTATCTCAGGGATAGGAGCATCTAGGGCAGTAAGCGATACCGTATCGACAACCGGACATTCATTATCGTCTTCTACTGTTACTGAAATCTCCTGAGCCAGGTCAACAGTTACAGCGGCTCCAGTCCCGCCAACTGACCAGGAATAGCTACGGAAAGTATCAGGAACGGAAAGAGTAGTTATTTCGTCGGGACACAACAATAAATCCCCGGTGATTTGTACCGTTGAAATAGGATACTGGCTAATAATAATTGAATCAGAGACGACACAATTTCCCAGTTCTGTCATAACGGTCACAGCATAATTGCCTGGTTTTGTAACATCCAAAAAGCGTTCTGTACTGCCATCAGACCAAAGATAACTGCTGAGTCCTTCACCGGCGTCCAGTCGAACAGTCTCTCCATTACAGAAAATATCCTCTCCCATTATCAGAGGGTTGGGTAGTTCTACAAACTGGGCAAAATAGGAAACAACTCTCTGGCAGCCCAGAGCATTGGTCACAGTCACAGAATAATCTCCTTTTTCGCTTACTTCTATAGAATTAGTAGTAGCCCCGGTATTCCATTGATAGCTTTCAAAACCCGGCGTTGCCGTCAATGTCAATGTATCTCCTTTGCAGCCTACTTCAGGGGCTTCAATACTTACATCCGGTAGAGGGTTTATGTTAACGGTTACGGTATCAAATTTTTCACAATTCCCCTCTTTGGCCAGTAATACGAATTGTACTTCTCCGCCTTCAAAATCTGCCGGAATATTGACAGTAGTATTCGGCGAATTCACATCCTTGACCCATGCGGTAGCCCCTTGCGTACCCGACCACGAATAAGACTCACCGCCATTGGTATTGGTAGCAAAACCGGATATCGGAATGCTGTTGCCGGGGCAAATGGTCGTATCGCCAAAAGCTTCTACGGTAGCTAGTTCACAGAAAGGATTAGCAACGCAATTTAGAAATGGTGCGGCTGATCCTCCCCAGTCAATATCAATATTAGATTGGTCTGGCGGGACATCGCCTTCAAAGTATTCCAAAAACAGGTAATACACCTCCCCGGGCTGCACTACCATGGGCTTCACAAAACCATTCGTATTATCTATCATCTCCGGGTCCCAGCTGGCTTCAGAAGTATCTACCTCCCCCATCCCCAGGCCTGTATCCGGGCAGAACTCACAGTCTCCGTTGACAAAAGAGCAGCGAATCGGACTTCCGAGGCTATCGCAGGACAAGTTTGGCCCATATATAGCGAAATCATAATCTGAAACATCATTGGCATTGATCAATCTGGGCATTATAGAAAACTCCAGAACACTATTGGGAGGCATATCATCTCTGAATTCCAGGTAAAACCATCCGGCTGCCATCTCTCTGAAGCGAACAATGTTTCCTCCCGGCGTTTGAAAATCAAGGCAACCTGCGTTATTATTGGGGTTTTCAAAGTCATCAATACCACCATCTCTGGAATTGAAATTAAGAAAGGTGTCATCACTACAAATCACAATAGCCTTATCGCAGTCTACATTTTGTGACTGTAGATAAGTAAAGGTATATGCCAGCAGAGATATGGTTAAAAGAGACCGTAAATAAAATCTCTTACTCATCATCTTCCTAGTTTTTGGGTAATAATAAATACTATCAGCCCCAATAGTGGCTTTCCTATTGTGCACAGAGTTATGCAATGTTCATGTGGATATACTCCGAACGCGTTTTGACGGGATGAAGAACGATGTGCTTACTTTTGAAGCGTGACCATTTCCTTACCAAACACCTATTAACCGCGTTCAACTTACGAAGATTATTTTTCTGTTATCAGGCGCTCGATACAAAAATAAATTATATTCTTGATTTTTTAATTTTTCAGACGTTAAAACAAATGGTAATATCAGGAAATATCATCGAAGACAGGTAACCAGGAGTCTTTCGTATTATCTGATTTCAGCTTGTTTAAACGGCTCCAGGGAGCGATGCTGGCCGAATATTACGATGAATATTTCTTCAGGGTAGATAGTTGATAATATAAAGATAAGAGATTATGAGGGCTTGGCATAAAGAAAATATATGAATCTAGTGAATTTACGTAAAAACGTAAATTTTGTTGCCAATTTCTATTTAAGCCAAAAAATGCCTTTGAGTGGTGTGTAGATTATCATTTATATTGTTAGAAAAAAATCTTGTCTCCAACTTTTCATACCAAATTGTCATTATTCTAGTTTTTAAAAAATGTTTTTCTAAGTTAGAATCAAATATCCACTGAACTACAAGAAAACAGCAAAATTAAAGCAAAATTCCTGTATCAAACGCATTAAAAATGCGTAAAAAATTTTTGTTAGCATTA
>CAZVOD010000007.1:0-106415 GCA_964628385.1 uncultured Saprospiraceae bacterium | reverse complement strand
GATAATTCTATCGTTTTTCAATTAACCAGCACGCAAGCGTGCTGAATAGTTACATCTTTTGTAAAAATTCTAACCTTACAAAATGACCTAAGAAAACACTCCTCCATGAAAATTATAAAAAGTAGCAAATGTAAATTGCGATACGCACCTGAAGAGCTACAGAAAGCAGTTGGGGCCAGTGCCATAGAAAGGCATAAAGCCATCAATGCGACCATTGAAGATCTATGTAAGTGCAAATATTTTGAAAATGTCGTTTTCCGTTATGTGCTGGATAACGGCGGTAATCGAATAAAAGCAGAGGAAGTCCTGGAAGAAGGACTGTTCAAGATGAGTGAGCTACTGCGAAAAGGTCAGTATCAGGGCGGTAAAATAGAAGCCTTCGCTATACAGATATGTAAAAATATCTGGCTGAATATGCGTCGTAAAAAAGATGAACAACTGGACCTGACAGGCGACATAACAACGATGGACCAGGCTGATCATCAAACACCAGAGAGCCAACTCGCTGCCAAAGAAAAAACTGCTGCTTTGCAGGAAATTATCAGGAACTGTCTGGGGGAGGCCTGCCGCCAATTGATGAAGCTCAAATTTATTGAGGGCCTCCGGCATGATAAAATCGCCGAAAAGCTGGGGCTGGCTAATGCCAATAGCTCAAAGGAAAAATTAAACCGTTGTAAGAAATCGGCCCTCAAGTGCATTATGCAACGCGAAGACTATCAAGAATTATTAAAATCCGTGGATTTCCACGTCAAAAAAGAAACAACACATGGCAGATGATAACTACTCCGAACGCATTGACCAATATCTGGACGGAGAGCTGTCAGGGAATGAGTTACAAACTTTTGAACGCCAAATAAACAACGACCCACAGCTCGAAGAAGAACTAATGGCCAATGTACTACTCCGCGAAGCGCTGGAATCAAATGCGCAGGCGGATATGAGCGCCAGCATCAGAAACTGGCGAAAGGAAAGCAACCAACAAAATACCGGCCTGAACATCAGGAAAATTACTGTTCGGCTAGCCGCCGCAGCAAGTGTGCTGCTGGTTTTTGGCCTGGCTATCGGCAACCTGATCCTCCCTCAGTACAGTAATGACGCTATTGCAGAATCTGTTTATATACCCGAAACAGATCTTTCAGGCGCAGTAAAGGGGCAAACAGAAGATGTACTGGATCAGGCCTTGCTGGCTTTCGAAAACGACAACTACGACAAAGCCATAGCAGGATTCAAACAATACCCCGATAACGACAAAGCGATTTATGGGCTGGCACAGTCTTACTTTTTGACAAACCAATTTGATGCTGCTATCGTTAGCTTTAGTGAACTCGTTGATAGAGGAAATATTAATTACAAAGAAAGTGCAGAATACTATCTGCTGTTGTCCTATCTGAAAAGTGATCAACTCAACGAAGAGTTTTATACCCTTTTGGATAAGATTGCCAGCGCAAATGGTTACTACAGCGAACAAGCCATTACTATAAAAAACAAGCTGAATAGCTTCTGGCGTTCTTTACGCTAGATCGATCAGGCAGTACTTTACAGGTGAAGCATCTTAAATTTTACGCGTTACTGAAAAGCAGGAGAAGAGAAGTGATAGGAAAAGTAGTAAGTTTTCTGTTGTTAAGCTTTATGGCTGCGGGTGTTTTGAAAGCACAAATTGATAGCCTGCTAGTTAAACTAAGCAATCCATCATTTGAAGATATACCGCAGGTGAGCCGTCCTCCCACAGGATGGTTCAATTGTGGTTTTCCAGGGGAGAGTCCCTCCGATATTCATCCTACCAAATCCTTTGGCGTAATAAAGTCGGCTGCCGAAGGGGAGACTTACGTTGGGATGGTCACCCGGGATAATGCCACCTGGGAAGGAATTGGGCAGCACCTGAATAATCAGGTCCTTTACAAAGGACAAACCTACGTTATACAGCTCAAGCTTGCCCAGTCGGCTCAATATGTTAGTGTAAAGCGGGATGATATTTACAAGGAAGTTAATTATCACGGTCCGGTGGTGCTTCGTATCTGGGGAGGGAAAGATGTTTGTGAAAGAACAGAGCTGCTGGCTGTCTCTCCACCAATTGAGCATTCCGACTGGCGAATGTATCAGCTATCTTTTACGCCTCAAACTAATCTGTATTTCATCTTGATAGAAGCCTATTACCATAGCCGAGATGAAACTGTTAACAATGGAAATTTGCTGGTAGACGACCTTTCTTACATTATTCCCATTGAATATGGTAAGGTTTTATTTTCTCACTATAAAATCAAAATGGATAACACCTATTGGCAACAGTATGAACATCCGTTGCCATTTTCTACCCCTGCTGTTACCAACAATAGCTATACCAGCCCCTCTGTTATTTACCCTACCCTGAAGCTTCCGGTAGCAAAAAGCCTTAGAGCACTGAAGGGCCTCATCCATTCAGACGGGCCCTACGTGACGTTTGACCGCAAAAAGACCAGGCTCAACAAAGAAGAGTATTACGTAGAACAACAATTGTTTGAGCAAAATTTTAATCTTCACCGATTGGCCAACGCCGTGCGGTCTTTGAAGGGGTACAAAATGGTCTTATCAGTTAATGGCCACAAAGAAAAAATAATCGATAAAAGGATCTTTCACCTGACCCAAGCTTTCTTTGATTTTGGACTTACGGAGGAAGATTTTGACTTTATCCCCTGGCCTCGCCCTTTTAATCCCGCTGATTGGGATTCAGTAGGGCTGGAAAAGGACGTTTTGATAAGGATTGAGCCACAATAGCTGTACAAAAATGCCAGATGTTGAAACCTTTAGTACGCTGTTGCTGCACCAAATCATAAAAGGCGCTAAATTCTTGGCCCACAGCTGGCTATTAAACTATCTGAAAAGAAAACTGTATGATTTAAAGTTGCATAGGTGTCCACTACTTTTATATTGCAGCTTTTACTACTGAGTAACCAAAAACTGTATTGTGAAAATTATTGTCAAAACATTAGCGAATCTGGAAGAAGTACTGGCCGAAGAAATTGCCCTCATCGGTGGAAAAGATATTGAGATTGGTAAAAGGGCCGTCTCTTTCGAAGGGAACATGCGATCAGTATACAGAGCTAACTATGAATTGAGAACCGCCATACGGGTGCTCTTGCCTACCAATAACTTCAAAGTGAGAGATGAAAAAGACCTGTACCGGAAAATGCGGGAGATCGACTGGTCGGAGTTTCTGGATATCGATCAGACTTTTATGATACATTCAGTGGTCAATCATACGCCCAAGATTACCCATACCAAATATGCTTCTCAAAAAGCTAAGGATGCCATAGTTGATCAGTTTCGCGACAATAGAGGTCGGCGGCCAAATGTAGATCTGGACAATCCTGACCTGCGATTATTTCTACACATCAATCAGGGGCATACCAGCATTTCTATCGATAGCTCCGGAGCGCCATTATTCAAAAGAGGGTATCGTACAGCGCTCGAAGCACCCATTAATGAAGTGCTTGCGGCAGGTATGATTTTACTCACTGGTTGGCGAGGGGAATCTTACTTCATGGATCCAATGTGTGGCTCCGGGACGCTGCTAATCGAGGCGGCCAGTATTGCCTATCAGGTACCGCCACAGTATGTCCGCAAATCTTTTGACTTCATGAAGTGGCCAACCTTTGAAGAAAGTACCTGGCAGGACGTAATCAATAAAGCCAATAAACATATCAAAGAGGAGGGGCCTACCATCATGGGATCTGATAAATCTTTGAAAGCTATAAAAGTAACCCAGGAGAATATTCTGACCGCACAGATGGAGGGGAAAGTTGATGTATTTCGCAAGAAGTTTGAAAAATTACCCGTTCCCGAAGAGAAAGGTATCATGATCATGAATCCACCTTATGACGTTAGAATAGAAAGCCAGGATATTGGTGCTTTTTATAAAATGATCGGCGATACGCTCAAGAAAAACTTTACGGGCTTTGAAGCCTGGGTGATCTCTTCTAATATGGATGCTTTTAAAGAGCTTGGGCTGAGACCATCCCGCAAAATACGATTATTTAATGGCTCGCTGGAGTGTAAGTTTCAAAAGTACGAACTTTACAAAGGTTCCAAAAAGAACAAGTCAGAGGCCGTGAGTGAAAAATAGCTTTTATGAAAAATATAATCTTTTCGCTTTTTTTCTTTTTTAGTTGCATGGGGTTGGCACACAGCCAGATCGCTGGTAATAGCATTATGGAGTTAAAACGATGGGACATAGAGGCGGATTATGAGTATATCCTCCCTCAACTTGTAGGTTGGAGTACTTCTGCTTATCAGTTGGATGACAAAAGTAGTACCATTCATGGTTTGAAAGCGCTGATGTCCCAAAAATCACCTCAGGCAATCCCCAGCGCTTACTCCTATAATGAACTGGGGCTTTTCTGTAAGTTTGAAGTAAAACTGGAAAAAGCCGCCAGCTTTCCGGTAAAAATTAGGTTGGGGGAAGTCCAGCAGGTAGAGCGACTAGAAGGAAAATGGCAGTATCAAACCTGGCAAAACTTTGTGAAATAAATAGCCCTATTCTCCTTCTCCATTTCCTGATCAGATATTACAAAAGGTCAAACAAACTATTGACGCCCGGAGTACGGCTAACCGTAAATCCTTCTCCAAATTCAAAGCCGGAAGCGCGTCCGTAAGAGCGGGCTTTGGCCCTCAAAAATTCCAGAAAGTCAGCTCCTGAAATAGGAGAGTCAAGTTCTTCCTTAAATTCTTTAGCTTCCGGAACGTGAAATTGAGAGCGAAAAGTAGTGATTAATTCCATCTTTTGCTCAATAAAATTACTAATATCTACCACAAAGTCCGGTTCCAGATTGTGATCCTGAATATAATGGTATACCGCCCTGGGCCGCCAGCGCGCGTGGGCCTCTCCCTTGGAATTATAGGTAGGAATCTTGACCAGTCCTGAATAAAAGCAAGCATCAGCTTCCAGCTTGGCCGCCCTTCCATGGTCGGGGTGACGATCGGAAACGGCATTGGCCAAAACAATATCTGGCTGATATGCCCTGATCACTTCTATGATCTTGATGATATTATTTTTGGAATATTCAAAGAATCCATCTGCCATATCGAGGTTGTGGCGAAACTTTGCTCCCATTAGCTGGGCAGACGCCTCAGCTTCTTGTGTACGAATGCTGGCTGTACCTCTGGTGCCTAATTCTCCTCTAGTGAGGTCTAGCAAGCCTACTGTCTTTCCTTGGTAAATATGGGCTAACAAAGTCCCTGAACAAGCCAGTTCTATATCATCGGGATGAACTCCAATGGCAAGGATATCTACTTTCATGTTTTTTGTTTAGGTGTTGATACAGTTATTTTACCCTGGTTTATTTGCTTTGGATAACAAAGCGTCTATTTCTTTTCTGACTTTATTGGAGTTAGGTTTGGTAAAACTATAAAAGAAATTAACCACCTTGCCGGACTGGTCCACCAAATATTTTTGGAAATTCCACTTCGGTTTGGCATTAAACTTCCCATTCTTTTCTTTTTGGGATAAAAACTGGAATAGCTCAGAAGCATTTTTGCCAGTAACATGTGATTTTTCAAAAATTGGATAGGTAGCATTGTAATTGACCATACAAAAATGCTCTATTTCCTCTCCTTCCAAGGGTTCCTGATCCATAAAGTCATTGGAGGGAAAGGCAAGAACCTCAAGGCCTTTATCCCGGTAAGATTTATAGAGCGCTTCCATATCTTCCAATTGCGGTGTGAAACCACACTTTGAAGCTGTATTGACAATTAAAAGGACTTTTCCTTCATAGTCTTGAAGCTTAACATCCTCTCCTTTGATATTTTTTACGGTAAACTGATGTATACTTTTAGCATCCATTACAAACTGTATTTTTTTTCCATACAACTCTCCAGGCGGCTAAAAGTTGTCCTCCATCTCAATGACTATACTTAATAACATGGAAGATTGTACTGCGCTTACCCGATAGATCAATAATTTGTCTATAGGTATTTCCCTGTACGTCCATGAATGTAATAGATAGGTCTATCGATTTATTGATAATTTCTTTTCCTTCCGCCTCCAGGAGTAACCGATAATCTTTATTGGTACCTAGCCTGTGGCCGGAGTAATTATTTTTAATGACCAAATCCGGTCGGTTGGGAATCTCGATTAGGCTGATAATGGCTTCGGGTCCCATATTTTTTAGCTGGCAAGAAGCATCCCGGCCCATGGGAGAAACCTGAAACCGCCTAAGCCGAAGCTGTGGAGCTTTGGCGAGCACTCTGAGTGCTTTACGGTTATTGATATAACTCATCAGCTGAAAGACAGCAATGAATAGCAAAAAGCTCAGGATGATGTATTGCTCAATAGTTAATTGGAAAAAAAAATCTACCATTCATGCAAATGTTGATCAATTAATGAAGAGGGAAATAACCAATAACGTCCAGAGCACTACTAGCCTGGCGCTGTGGTTATTTCCGGTCTTATTTATAGTTTGGAGTGCTTTATTTCCCCTCCAATTATCGTCATCAGGATATCAGTTTGTAGAATGTCTTCGTCTTTGCAGGTAAGTAGATCATTAGAAAGTACTACAATATCAGCTAACTTACCCTTTTCCAGCGATCCTTTAATATTTTCTTCAAAAGCCGCATAAGCATTGCCTAGTGTGTAAGACAATATCGCTTCCTCGCGAGTCATTTTTTGCTCTGGGAAAAAGACCATTCCATTATCAGGCCTTCTACGCGTAACAGATGCATAAAAAGATTCTATAGGACTAACATCTTCTACTGGCGCATCCGTACCATTGGCAATGATAACGCCATTGTCTAGCAACGACCTCCACGGGTAGGCGCCATATCTGGCTCTTTTCCTACCCAGGCGAGCCACAACGAAGGGGGCATCTGAAGTACAGTGAATACCTTGTATAGATGCTATAACGCCCAACTCCTTAAAACGGGGAATATCGGAGGTATCCAGATGCTGAGCATGCTCAATTCTCCAGCGCAAGCCTATTTTACTGGGGTCCTCTTGGAATTGATTTTCGAAGATATTCAGTATTTCTCTGTTACCTCTATCACCAATTCCGTGTACACAGTACTGCAAGCCGTTGTCATAAGCAATCTTTCCCCAACTTATTAAATCTTCAATAGGCGTCGTATTCTTACCATAGGAATCTGGTTTGTCGTTGTATGGCTCTAACAACCAGGCACCTCTGGCTCCCAGTGCACCATCCATGTAGCCTTTGATCGCCCTAACCGCTAGGTAATTATTTCCGATGCCTATTTGGGGATAATCAGCCGCTTTTTCTGCCAGGTTGTCTTGCCGGCCGGTGATCATTACCCAAAGACGGGTATCCAATTCGCCAGATTCGGCCATTTCCTTATACTTTTCAATTTCTCTAAAGCTAGAGCCGGCATCCTGAAAAGAGGTGATTCCATTTTCCAGACATTCTTGCTCCGCCATTTCTATACCTTTGTACCATTCCCGCTCCCTAGCTTCGGCAGAAAGCGTCGCTCTGTATTCCTTATATGCACTGTTGATCAGGTTTTCGGCTGTTTCCTCAAAAACACCTATAGGTTCGCCTCTGGAATCCCGGATGATCTCTCCTCCAAAAGGGTCAGGCGTCTCGGCAGTAATACCGGCCAGCTCCATAGCTTTGGCATTAGCAAAAGCAGCGTGGCCAGAAGCATGATTCAGAAAAACGGGGTTATTAGGAGAAACAGCGCTTAATTCGTTATGGTAAGGGTAGCCCAGTACATTTCTATCCGGTGTCTTTTCCCATTTTTCCTGGTGCCATCCCCGGCCAATAATCCACTCTCCCGGTTCTGCATTTTTGACGCGTTCTTCTACCATAGCTACAATCTCTTCCCAACTATTTGTTTTTAAGAAATTGAGGTTCAAAAGACTGGCCCCCAGGCCGGAATAGTGCCCATGCCCTTCAATGAAGCCCGGCATCACAAATCGCCCTTCCAGATCAATAACCTCTGTAGAGTCACTCTTAAATGCATCTATAGCAGTTATAGATCCTACATCAAGTATCTTGTCTCCTTTGATAGCAATGGCATTGGCTCTCCTCGTATCATTGACAGTGTACACGTTGCCGTTGGTGAGAATAAGGTCCGCTGTTATCTTTTGTTCGGGTTCATTCTGGCAGGACCAGAGGCCCAAAACTGCAACGAACAGCAGTAAATTGAGTAATTTTTTCATACTTCGTTTTGTTTTAATTTAAATAAGTAATTCAATCTGCGATATTTGCCTCTCTTTGAAAGGATAAAGCGTCAGAATCAAATTTATTTCGCGGTGAAACGCTTTGTTTTCCTAATGCTTACCCGTTTTCTTTACAACTCACAACTTGCTTTGATTAGCCTTCACTCTTTGACAAAGTACCAGCCAACCTACCGGGAGCTTCTATGCTAATAATTTGTGGCTCCCTAATGCATTATCGTCCCAAAACAGAGAAAGGAATACCATATCAAAGATACAATGGGCTCTCAATCCGCTTTTAGGTCGCTTTCACTATATTACTACAAAAAATGAATTTTGTATGATCTTTCAAAACTCTTTTTTAAAGGGAATTATTCGATGATATTGATGTTACATCGGAAGTAAGGTTTTTTATCAAAACAAAATAGGGGAGAAGGTGGATGTACATCACCTCCTAAAATTAGTAAAGCTTATTTAGTCTAATTTTTTCCCAGGTTCTTGTAAGCTCTCCAGATAATTTCCAGGTCTTTTTCATATTCGTAATCTTTGGCATAAAAGAGATTGATTCTTTTGATAGTGGGAGCATCTAGGTTATTGAGATTAAGGCCATCAACCGGAGATAGAATACCGGGCTTCACTGGCGGTAAATTAATGGCTGGTTCTTGCGTTTTTTTATAGCCTACCCATGTTTTTTTTCCTAACAACACCCACCAGCAGTTTTTTAGCAGTTGTAATGGCGAGGGGATAAGTAGCAACTGTACGGGGAAGCTGAGTAATAGAAGCATCGCAATAACTATATCCAATAGCCTTTTATTTCTGGCTTTTAAAGGATCGGCAATATTGAATTGTATTTCTATGGTATAAAGCTCCCCCCGCGTATTTTTTGAGCTACTGCCAATGATACTCCAGCTATCTTCAGGCACTATTTTGTAATCTACCTCAGAGCCTAGCCTGGTCATCCAGTGCATAATTTCCTGAGCGCTAATATCTTTAGAACAAAAAATTATCTCGTTTACATTGTAAATGCACACTACTTCCTGTAGCTGGTGCAGGGCGCTGATATATTTTTGATGATCCGGGTTTTCATCCGGCGCAACGGTGCCGATAAAATTCTTGACTATTTGGGCTTGTTGCAATAATTTCAGTACCCGATCACTCTCATCATGGGTGCCCACAATGATTAGGTTAATGACTTGATCTCTACCGAGCTTAAGGTTTTTATATTTTAAAAAATGGAAAAGCAAACGAATAAAAAGGGTAGCGATAAATGTCCACAGAGCGCCTAGTACGATAATGGCCCTGGAGGACCGGTATTCAAGGTCCAGGAAGCCATAAACAGCGGCCAGGGTAAGCGTACTTATTAAAATGCCTCTGAAGAGTCGTCGCAACTGGCCAGTACGCTGATAGGACCCGCTCAGGTACAGGCCTGCGATCCAGATGAAGGTGTACAGGGGCGCATTGAAATAAATAAAGCTGGCATCGTAATAATCCGGATCCCTAAAATGGTAAGTCGCCCAGAAGTCTTTGATGAATAGTAGTCCTATAAAAATAATAGCTGCTTCCAGTAAGAGGAGAGCAGAATGCCTAAAAAAGTTAGTCACTAATGTAAGTCCGGCTCTAAAATAAATAGCAGCCTGCAGCATCATCACAAAAATAGAAGCACGCTGGCCTTCAAAGTGCTTGCGGGCAAAGAGGATCATCGCATTATAAAATACCCGTACATAGTTGAGGCTTCCCTTTTTGGTGCTTTCTCCTTTATAATGGATAATGGTAGTATCGGCCAGGTAGTAGTTTTTGTATCCTCCGAGCTGTATGCGATAGGAAAGATCAATATCTTCTCCGTACATAAAAAAGGCCTCATCCAGCAACCCAACTTCCTCCAGCGCTTTTTTTCTCATCATCATAAAGGCACCGGATAGAATGTCCACTTCATGCGTAGCATTTTTATCCAAATATCCAAGGTGGTAGCTATTGAAGGTTTTAGATTGGGGAAATAGCCGGGACAATCCAAATGTTTTGGAAAAAGCAGCAAAAGGAGTTGGAAAACCGCGTTTGGATTCCGGCAAAAATTCGCCAGAACCGTCAATCATCTTAACTCCTAAAGCGCCGGCTTCCGGATGATTGTCCATAAAGTGAATACCCTTTTCAAAAGTATCTTCTTCCACCACCGTGTCCGGGTTGAGTAACAACACATACTGGCCTTTGGATAGCCTGATAGCCTGATTATTTGCTCTTGAGAAGCCCTTATTTTCCTTGTTGACAATCAGGGTGACTTCAGGAAATATCGCCTCTACCATCTTGACGGAGTCATCAACAGAGTTGTTGTCTACTACAAATACCTCTACGGCCAAATTTCGGGAGGCTTTCCTGACGGCCCTCAGGGCTTGTTCCAGAAAATATTTGACATTGTAGTTAACTATGATGACAGATAATTGGATCATCTTATGGGTACTTATTGGCTATGGGCTATCAAGAGTAGCAAGGAGCAAGCCTCGCAAAAGGTCGTCGCTCTTCGCTGATCGTTTGATCCTTACTTATCCTTTTAATTGGTAAGGCGTTCTGGCCATGATACTTCTGCCGAGGGTAAGCTCATCGGCGTATTCGAGCTCTCCGCCAAAAGATACGCCCCGAGCAATAGTAGAGACTTTGACGTCAAAAGCTTTCAGTTTTTTGGTAATGTAAAAAATCGTTGTATCCCCCTCAATAGTGGGACTAATAGCCATAATAACCTCTTTAATTTCTTCGCTGGCCATCCGGTCTACCAGGTCGTTGATAGTCAGGTCAGCCGGGCCTATCCCTTCGATAGGAGAGATGATCCCTCCAAGTACATGGTAAAGGCCTTTGTATTGGCCGGTTTCTTCGATAGCCATAACATCGCGAATGGATTCCACGATGCAAACCGTTGATTTATCCCGGCGAGGATCCTGACATATTTTGCAGGTATCCAAGTCGGATAAGTTATGGCAGACGCTACACCTTTTGATTTCTTTTCTCATCTTTACAATAGCATTTGCAAATTGAGAACTGACCTCTTCCGGCTGATTGATCAGGTGCAGGACTAACCGCAGGGCGGTTTTCTTGCCTATGCCGGGCAGCAGTGAAAATGCATTAACTCCCTCTTCTATGAGCTTGGACGAAAAGTTCATATTGTTGTTTCGCTTTTAACCTCTTACATTCTTGAAGTGTGAAAGTTACCAAAAATATACCTAAACTTGTACTTGAATTGAGCTTAGTTGTAATAGTGAAAAAGATTTCAAACAGCATTTCACAATGGGATGTTACTAGAACATAGGTTAATTCTTTACTTCGTGTTAATTTTACGCGATCTTTGAATAAATTTACCCTACAATTATCAGGTAGCGATTTACCATACTGTAGTTTAAGCAAACATTTTTAAGAAAAACCAAAAAAAGTCTTATGGCGGAAGTAATACGCATGCCCAGGATGAGTGATACCATGGAAGAGGGCAATATTATAGGTTGGTTAAAAGAAGAGGGAGAAGAAATAGAATCCGGTGATACATTAGCCGAAGTAGAAACGGATAAAGCCACTATGGAGCTGGATAGCTTTGTGGATGGTGTTTTGTTACACATTGCCATCAAGGAAGGTCCTGTGCCTATCGATGGTGTAATCGCTGTTGTTGGAAAAGAAGGGGAAGACTGGAAAGCGGCTTTAGAAGTTGCACAATCAGAAGAAAATGGGAACGGAGCAGATACTAACGGAGCAGATACTAACGGTAGCAATGAAGATGGATCCAGCCAAAGTAGCCCTGCGGAGAGCTCTACACCGGAGCCGGCAGAAAGTGAAACGGAAACGAGGGTTAAGGCTTCACCGCTGGCTAAAAGTATGGCCAAAGAAGCAGGTATTAGCCTGACTACTGTATTGGGTTCAGGAGACGGCGGAAGAATTGTCAAAAAAGATGTAGAAGCCCTGATCGAACAACAAAAAAGTGCTCCTGTTGCTCAGCCGACACCGGAGGCCGCACCCGCTACTCCTCCGCCTGTACCACAAGCACCACCGCAGCCGGATGCACAACCACAACCCCAGGCTAAAGCTGAGCCTACACCGGAAGTAGTTCCATTCCACTTCTCTGGTAGTGGTGACAACTACGAAGATCAGCCGGTAAGTCAAATGCGTAAAGTCATCGCTCGTCGCCTTGGTGAAAGTAAGTTTTCAGCTCCACATTTCTACCTGACCGTAGAGATCAACATGGAAAATGTGGTAACGCTTCGCAAACGAGTTAATGAAGTGGCTCCTACCAAGATTTCTTTCAATGATTTCGTTATCAAGGCAGTAGCTGTTTCGCTACGTCAGCATCCAGCTGTTAATTCTTCTTGGTTGGGAGATAAAATCCGCTACAATAAGGATGTTAATATTGGTGTAGCCGTGGCTGTTGACGAAGGTCTTATGGTTCCTGTCGTTCGCTTTGCTGATATGAAAACCCTCTCCCAAATCAATACAGAAGTTAAAAGTCTGGCCGGCAAAGCCAAGTCCAGAAAGATTTCTACCGAAGAAATGCAAGGTAATACCTTTACCATTTCTAATTTGGGTATGTTTGGTATAGAAGAATTTACAGCAATCATCAATCCGCCAGACGCTTGTATACTTGCGGTAGGAGGTATCATTGATAAGCCAATCGTAAAGGATGGTGCAGTCGTACCGGGCAAAATGATGAAAGTGACTTTATCCTGTGATCACAGAGTGGTAGACGGCGCTACGGGAGCGCAGTTCTTACAAACGCTGAAAGCTACTCTAGAGGATCCAATACGTCTGATGGTATAATGGGAAAAAAAACAGTAGTACTGGGCGCCTCCACTAATCCGCAGCGTGTCTCTTACGATGCTATTCATCGGTTGACTCACGCTGGCCATGAGGTGGTGCCCATTGGCATAAAGACAGGAGAAGTGGCCGGTATAGCAATTATACAGGGAGAACCTGAACTTGAGGAGGTAGATACCCTGACGCTGTACCTTAACCCTACTCGCCAAAAACCTTACTATGATTATATTTTGGGCATGAAGCCCAACAGGATAATCTTCAATCCTGGTACTGAGAATCCAGAATTGGCAAAACTGGCACGTGAAAATGATATAGAAGTAAGTGTAGCCTGTACGTTGGTAATGTTGGCTACTGGGCAGTATTGATGAATTAGACTCATTTCGCAGGGTAAAATCAAGCTTATAGCTATTAGTATGCTACCCTGCGAAATAAAGATTCAGTTATCCTTGTGCGAGTTTGCGCTGATCCACTTCAGGCATTTTACAATCTTCGTCCGCTTTTTTACCACAAACCTGGCAATCGCCAAGCTCATCTTTCAACATTGGGTTATTACTGGCGCAGGTTCCTCTGAATTCATTACCAGTAACAATGTGCCTAAGGTTAATCAAAAGGAAGGAAATACCAAAAACGGCAAAAATAATTCCCAAAACATATAAAAATTCCATGCTTGTTTGCTTTTAGTTTCTCATTTAACAATGAGTTAGTAATTTGAGTTTATTTTAGCAAGTTGGTTAATGTTAACCGGAAAGACAAAATTAGAAAGATAAATGGAAAATATTAGGGAGATGAAAGAAAAGCTTCAGGCCTTCAAGCGACTTTTGATCATAATGGACGAGTTAAGAGAACAATGCCCCTGGGATAGAAAGCAAACCTTTCAATCATTGAGAAACCTGACCATCGAAGAAACCTACGAGCTGGCGGATGCTATTCTGGAAGAAGATCTGGACGGTATTAAAGAGGAGCTGGGAGATTTGCTACTGCATATGGTTTTTTACGCAAAAATTGCAGAGGAGAAAAAAGCTTTTCATATCGGAGAAGCCCTCAATGCGGTTTGTGAGAAATTGATTAAGCGTCATCCGCACATTTACGGAGATGTCAAGGTTGAAAATGAAGAGGAAGTCAAGCAAAATTGGGAAAAATTGAAGCTGCAGGAAGGTAAAAAATCTGTGCTCGGTGGGGTGCCCAAATCCCTGCCTGCAATGGTTAAAGCTTACAGAATGCAGGAAAAAACCAAACAGGTAGGCTTTGAATGGGAAACCAGTGATCAGGTTTGGGAAAAGGTAGAGGAAGAAATCGAAGAGATGAAAGCTACCTTTGATGAAGGAGCTTCCATTCAGCGCCGGGAGGAAGAGCTGGGCGATGTACTTTTTTCTATTATTAATTTTGCACGCTTTAATGACATTGATCCCGAAACGGCACTGGAAAGAGTCAACCAAAAATTTAAGTATCGCTTTGAATATATCGAGGCTAATGCCCCAAAGCCATTGGAAGAAATGTCTTTATCAGAAATGGATTTACTTTGGGATGAAGCTAAGAAAACATCGCACTGATATTTTTATTAACTTTGCATTTCATTTTTTGGACTGTTCAATTGATAAAAGCTTTTTTTATTAATGAGAAAAATAGAGCTAGAAATAGTTGCCCTGTCACATAGCGTTACTCAGTCGCACAACTATGCCGTAGTACTGGGTGAACAAGAAGGAGTAAGACGCCTGCCAATCGTGATTGGTAGCTTTGAAGCACAGGCTATCGCGGTAGCTATGGAGAGGATGACCCCTAACCGCCCTTTAACCCACGATCTATTCAAAAACACCCTCGAAACATTTAATATCCGTCTCAAAGAGGTGGTCATCAATAATCTATTGGACGGCATTTTTTATGCTCGCCTGATATGTGTTAAGGGAGGAGAAACTTTTGAGATCGATTCCCGTACCTCCGATGCCCTGGCATTAGCCGTGCGGTTTAGCTGCCCTATCTACACCTATGATTTTATTCTCGATGCGGCCGGTATCGTTTTGGAAGAAGAATTTGATGAAGACGATGATGATGAAATGGCCACCGAGAAAGCCGGCCAGCCCGCTTCCTTATCTTCTTTTTCAACGGATAAGCTGAATAAAATGCTGGATGAAGTACTTTCAGAGGAGGATTATGAAAAAGCAGCACAAATTCGGGATGAATTGAGAAAAAGAGAACGCAGCCAATAACGTAGCGACTATATTTTTTTATAAGATAAAGATTGTCATTTCTTTAGAAATGACAGTCCGGATTAGAGAGACTAATACTTTTTCGGGGGTTCCCGAAAGAGAACTGGATGCTGACTTTCCAAAAGCTTACGCGAGCTTTTATCAGACGAAATATGAGTTATCACAGCAGGAATACTGTGACTTTCTCAATACCTTAACTCCCCGACAGCAAAGGGCCAGGGATATTTGCTCGCAAATCAAATGGCGATCGTGTAAAAGCAGGAGCGACGTACTACAGTGCTATGGAAATGGGGGCAACCTGCAGGAGCCTGTTGTTACCGTTGGTCACCCATCCGGTAGAGAATATGAAGGTACTCACGGAGATGGACGACTATCTGAACAAGGTACGGCTACCAATTAGGACTGGCAGCCACTCAACTAAGAGTATGCTTACGCTGGTCGCGGTAGTTTGTGGGTTTATCACGAAAACTACGCTCTTAGCCAATCTATGATGGAGTATGGGAACTCTCCGGACTTTGCCAGCTTTAGCAGTAATCATTGGAACTGATTACTGCTAATGGTTTAATTGTCGAAGTACGTCCAGTACTTTTTTCTGCATATCAGCGGTATAGTCCAGGTGAGTGACAAAACGCACTGTTTTGGGACCGAAAGCCGAGGCATTAATCCCATATTGCTGGAGTTTTATCAGAAAATCAGCTGCGGTATGGGAGCCATTCAGGTCAAAGATGACGATATTACTCTTCACGGGCTTGACATTGGCTACGTAGCATTGTTCCTCAAGAACAGCGCCGAGTTCTTTGGCGTGGTCATTATCTTCTTTCAGGCGTTCTATGTGATTATCCAATGCATAGATGCAGGCTGCTGCCAAAAAACCGGCCTGGCGCATACCTCCGCCCATCACTTTACGGTTTCTTCTGGCCTGTGTAATAAAGTCTTTTTCGCCGACCAGGACGGAACCTACAGGTGCTCCCAATCCTTTGGACAAGCAAATGGAAATACTATCAAATTGTTCGCCTACCTGTTGGGGGTGTTCACCGGTCTCGACGAGTGCATTGAACAACCGGGCACCATCCAGGTGGAGTTTCATATTGTGGTTTTTACACACCTTGCGGATCGGCCGAATTTCATCGATAGTGTAGTAGCTGCCTCCTCCTTTATTACAGGTGTTTTCCAAAACTACCAACTTACTGATTGGGAGCCAGTCATAAACTGGTTTGACGGCCGCCGCTATTTGCTCGGCTGTAATTTTACCATTCTCTCCCTGTATCAGATTAACTCCCACTCCGGAGTTGGAAGCATAGCCTCCTACTTCGTATTGATAGATATGGGAATAATGATCACAAATGACTTCATCCAACGGCTGGGTATGTACCTTAATCGCTATCTGATTAGTCATCGTACCGGAAGGACAAAAAATGGCAGCCGGCTTGCCAAACATCTCCGCCATCTTTTCTTCCAATGCATTTATCGTCGGGTCTTGTCCAAAAACATCGTCCCCTACTTCGGCCTTCATCATGGCCTCCCGCATCGCAGCAGTAGGCTGAGTGACCGTATCGCTTATCAAATTAATCATGCTTCTTCGATTTTGAATGGGCAAATATAATGAAATATCAGAACAAGAAACTAACCAATAATGGCAATACTTAAAGAGCAACTGCTTATTAGTGTAGTTGGTTACAGCCCACAGCTTATAGCCTAATGCATAAACAATTCTTCCAAAAAACTATTATTGCTATATCAGGTCAAGTACAGGCTTTTCGATTGCTAATCTTTTCAATAAAAATAGATTTATGAAAATCAATTTAGGCATTTTGATTATAGCACTATTCTGTCTCCAGAGTTGTGTGGAAGCTTTGAAAGAGAACTCCAGGATCGTTTGGGATGAGTGGGGTGTACCGCATATTTATGCAGATACAGAAGCAGATGCACTGTATGCACAAGGCTGGGCTCAGATGCACGCACACGCTAATTTAATACTGGAATTATACGGAAGCGCAAGAGGCAGAGGTGCTGAATACTGGGGAGAAGAAAAGTTGCAGGATGATATATTGATCCATACGCTGGAAATTCCAAAGATCGCTGAATCCTGGAAAGGAAAGCAGGATCCAGAGATGAAAAAACTGCTGGAAGCTTTTGTAAAGGGCATGAATGACTATGCGGAAGAAAACCCCAACCAGATCAAAGAAGAAAATGAAGTGGTGCTGCCACTAAGTGTTGATGATTTGAACCAACACCAATTGTATGTAGTGCTTACCCGCTTTATTGGAGGAAATGAGCTGGGACGAGCTCAGAATTGGTCAGATATGGGCTCCAATGCCCATGCCATTGGACCAAAACGCTCGGCTAGCGGAAAAGCAATGTTAGTACAAAATCCCCATCTACCCTGGTATCGGGAGTTTACCTGGTTTGAATCGCAATTCATCTACGGTGAACATCGCCTGTACGGCGCCAATTTGGTAGGTTTCCCCGGGATAGCTATTGGATTTAACGAACACATGGGATGGACACATACCAACAACACACTGGATAACTGTGATACGTATGAATTGACATTACTGGATGAAGGGTATTTGTATGATGGCAGTAAAAAGGCTTTTGAACAATCTTCAGTGACTTTGAAAGTCAAGCAAGAAGATGGTAGTTTTGAGGAGCAGACTATTCCACTGATCCGGTCTGTTTTTGGTCCTGTCATCAAGAAAGGGGAAAGTAAAGCATTAGCTATAAGAATGATGGGTACACAACAAGCCAATACCTTCAAGCAGTGGTGGGAAATGGCCAACAGTACTAACTTGGAGGAGTTTGAAGAAGCGCTAAAAATGGGCCAAATTCCTTTTTGGAACGTAATGTACGCTGATAAGCATGGTGATATCTTTTATATCTTCAATGGCTTGTTACCTGAACGAAGCCTTGGAAACTACAACTTCTGGAATCAAATCGTACCTGGTGATCAGTCGGCATTGCTCTGGACGAAAGCGCATCCCTATGAAGATTTGCCAAAGGTGAAAAATCCTTCTAATAATTGGTTGCAAAATGCGAATGACCCGCCATGGACGAGTACTATTCCACAAGTGCTGGCGCCGGATAGTTTTCCGGTTTATACCTCTCCAAACTATATGTCTTTTCGTCCGCAGCGCTCTGCTAGAATGTTGATGGAAGATGAGTCGATCACTTTTGAAGAGCTGGTAGCGTACAAATTATCTACCCGTTTAGAATTTGCTGACCGTATTTTGGATGATTTGTTTGCAGCTGTTGATGCCTCAGATTCTGATTTAGCAAAAGAAGCAAAATCAGTGTTAATGGATTGGGATCGAACGGCGGATGTTGATAGTAAGGGCATGTTATTATTCTTCAATTGGGCCAATAAGTTTGGCGTTAGGAACAATGCCAATTACAAGGTAAAATGGAATCCAGAGCAGCCTGTTAGCACGCCCGATGGAATTGTCGATACCGCCAGAGCAGTGGTATTGCTGGAAGAAGCGGCTCAGGAGCTAAAAGCAGGTTTTGGAAAGTTGGATGTAGAGTGGGGCACTTATTACAAGTTGCGTCACAACGGTGAAGAGCTGCCGGCCAATGGCGTGGATGGCTCCCTTGGAACCTTCAGGGTAGCATGGCCCGGACAGGTTACTCAGGAAAAAGCCTATGTTGGCGGTGGCGACTCCTGGGTAGGGGTAATTGAATTTGGAGAAAAAATAAATGCGAGGGTTTTACTCAGCTACGGCAATGCCTCTGAAAATAACCATCCACATAACGGTGATCAGCTGAAACTTTTCTCTGAGAAAAAATTACGTGAAGCCTGGTTCTATGACGAACAGATTGAAGGACATATAGAAAGAAAAGAAACAGTTAGAAATGAAGAATAGGCCAGACAGGGTAGTGGGCGCAGAGCTTTTTGGGCTCTGCGCTCACGGCTCAAAGTTCAATTTGCCCTTCAAAAACTTTTACAACTGGGCCATTGAGCCAAATATTGGAAAATCGCCCACCTTTTGCTTCAAAACTTACAGAAAGCGCCCCACCTTTCGCTTTAATCGCCACTGGACTCGGCGCACCTGATTGCAGGTGGTGAACGATTGCAGCGGCCGTTATCCCTGTTCCGCAAGCCAGCGTTTCATTTTCCACACCTCGCTCGTAAGTAGCGATTTCCAGAGTAGTACCATTGCTTTGGATGAAATTCACATTGGTACCTTCTTTAGCAAAACGTTTATTGTATCTGATCGAACGTCCCTGGCCAATAATATCAGTTGCAGCAAGATCATCAACATAAGTGACATAGTGCGGCGAACCGGTGTCCAAAAAGTAAAAAGCAGTATTTGCTTCGATATCATTGACATCATTCATTTTGAGCTGAATCCAATCAGCACGTTCCACAACTGCCGGATGAGGACCGTCTACAGCCAGGAACAGGGTCTTTTTTTTTACTATTCCTAAAAAATAAGCAAAAGCAACTGCACATCGCCCGCCGTTGCCGCACATGCTCCCCGGAGCGCCATCGGCATTGTAATAGATCATTTCAAAATCATATGCCGGATGTTTTTCCAGTAAGATCAAGCCATCCGCTCCTATACCGAAATTTCTGTGGCATAGCCAGGCTATCAATTTTTGATCCTCTTTTTTCTGGAATTGTCCTGCTCTGTTGTCAATGCAGATAAAGTCATTACCTGCGCCGTGGTACTTATAAAATGAAATCGCTGTCATTCTTCAAATAGCTTATCATAGGAATTTTCTACTTCTATTCCCTGGTTGAGAGGAACATCCAGCGCATAATGGCGATAAGCCATGATGCCCAACATCAGTAGAATAATAACCAACCCAAACATAGAAAATTTCCAACCCCAAATATTTCCTATGTATTCACCATCCATGGGGTCTTTTTTGCCTGAAGGAGATTGAAACATTTGTTTATCAGCTTGTGTATATGTAATTGTTTTTTATATCTAAACTATTGCCAGCTTGTTTATTTCGATAACAACAAGCTCGGCTGAATAGTTTTTTCTTAAACCTAATGCTACTGCAAAGCGTATTTTCCACAATTCCAACACATTATTTTGTTAAGAATTATCAAATAAGGACGTTAATTGCTCGAAAGAAAATTGAATAAAATGATGAGTTGTATTAAATTGCCATGCTGGCTGCTAATATTTCAGCTTGGCAAGCAATCCAATGGCCTTTTTCGTTAACTATATGCTTGAATAGTAAGATGATTATCGATGGGTCCTGATATGAAATCCTAAACTTTTGAATTGATCTCGGTATGAGAATTAAAAACATAGGTCTTGCGATTACCAGTTCCTTGTTAAGTGCATTTTTGGCTATTTTACTGTACACGCAGTTCTTTCCATCAGAGAAAGTAATCATTAGAGAAACCGTCAGCCCACAATATGCCAACTATAAAGATCCGCTAGACGGGTCGGTTCAGCGGTACTTCCTTTCATCAGCGCCTACTAACTTCATTGCGGCAGCAGAAGCTGTGACTCCCGGAGTGGTTAATATCAAATCCATACAAACAGGCGGAACTCTTGAGTTCTGGCGGGCTAACAGCTATGGCAATGCTTCTGGGTCAGGGGTGATCGTATCCTCAGATGGTTATGTAGTAACCAATAACCATGTAGTGGAAGATGGTGACGAAATTGAAATTACCCTGAATGATAAACGAGAGTTCCGAGCTGAGCTGATCGGCACAGATCCCTCTACTGACCTGGCCCTGCTAAAAATAGAAGGCAGCAATCTGCCGTATTTGAAATTTGGTAACTCTGATTCTCTCAGAGTAGGAGAGTGGGTACTGGCCGTAGGAAATCCTTTCAATCTGGAGTCTACCGTGACTGCAGGAATTGTCAGCGCTAAGGGTAGAAGTATCGATATTTTGGAAGGACAAGATCGTATTGAATCTTTCATCCAAACGGACGCTGCTGTTAATCCCGGAAACAGCGGTGGCGCTCTGGTGAATACCAATGGCGAGCTGATAGGCATCAACACCGCTATTATTACACGCTCGGGCCGCTACGAGGGATATTCATTTGCGGTGCCAGCTAATCTAGTCCGTAAAGTTATCAAAGATCTTAGAGATTACGGCACTGTGCAAAGAGGCCTTCTGGGCGTATTTATTGACGAAATCACCAGTGCGAAGGCCAATGATCTGGGTTTGCCATCTATCGAAGGCGTTTATGTAACCCGTGTAACACCGGGTAGTGGTGCCGATGATGCTGGTATTCAAGCTGATGATGTTATTATTGCCATTAATGGCGTTAAAACGAAGACACTGCCGGAAATGCAGGAGCAAGTTGGACGCTACCGGCCGGGTAATACGATCACGATTCAGTTTATTAGAAAGGGTAAAAAGAAAAAAACGAAGGTGACGCTCAAGAATAAAGAAAACGGTATAGAACTTGTCAAGGCTTCTACTGCATCAGTACTGGAAGGTCTCGGCTTTGATCTGCGTAATCTTACCAGAGATGAAGAGGGCCGCATGGAAACTAAAGGCGTCAAGGTGATTCGTATTCATCGAGGTAGCATGATTGAGCGCACAAATATGGACCCCGGATTCATCATTACCAAGATGGATGATACGCCGGTGGCCAATGTAGAAGATTTGACCAAATTACTGGAAAGCGCTAGCGGGAAAGTGATGTTTGAGGGAATTTATGAAAATTATCCCGGAGAGTACTACTACGCTTTTAAGTTGGAATAAAGAAAATTTGGTGGCTCACAACGATAAAAGAGATATGAGCCACTCTATTGCTTATTCCCCCAAAGGCCGTTTTGCAAGGGCTCTGGGGGAATTGTAATTGATTAATTTCCCCAAAAAAATTGCGCTCCTTTTTTTTGATTTCTGGCTGGCCTCTGTATAGTACCTGATTAGCAGCATCAATATCCACATCCATATAGTCCATTACGTACAATTCTGCTCCTCCTGAATTTCGCGTTTTAACAATTGCAGTATCGACCAAGAGGCTTTTGGCATCAAAGTAAGCGCCACCACTAATGCTGGCTGTTACTTTCTTTGCTTCACCCTTGAGCTGTACATACCCGGAGTAGCGCTGTACAAACCCAGAGTAGCAATCTCCCTGAGTTTCTGTGTTAATAAATAAATCTTTAGCTGATGACGCCAAAAAAATATAAGAACAGTTTTGACAGTTGATTGCAAAGGATTCTCCTCCTACTTCATAAATTTGATCTGGACGGAAAATATCCGCTCTGCCTGGTGAAAAGGATACCCGGCCTCCATTCAGTGCTGTCAGAGATTTTAAAAAATCAGGAGGAAGCTTTAGCAAAAGCTGATGATGATCTATTTTGATATTTTCCTCTAATGCAGCTTGATTAATCATAATTGACAAAGAATCATCTCCTAGCTTAACATTAATGTAATCTCTAAAACCCTCCGGTAAAATAAGTTTCGAGGCTGAATCAGAAAGGCTTATGTATAACTCACTCAGGTCAGTTTTCAAATGAAATTCTCCTGAATTTTCAAATTCAATAGTATCTAAAGCAGAATCATCAAATTTTAGAAAGGTAGTATCGTTTTCCCTCAAAACCATCCTTTCACTTGTATCTTTGGCAATCAATGTAAAGCCAATGGCAAAAATGATCAATATAGGGAGTACTAATAAATTACTCGTTTTCATGATTGTTCTCTTTTTGTTTTTGGTAAATGGTTTTTAAATCATCAAAACTGATGTCCAGGAGTATCATCATTTTAAATACTTCTGGTAGAATATTTTCTATGAAATTTTGGCGCTTCATATCCTTGGCTTTTTGAAGCGCTTTTTCTCCTACAAAATAACCTATACCTCTTTTATTGAAGATGATATCCTGATCCTGTAGATAGTTATAGGTACGTGCAACAGTATTGGGATTCACGCTAATGTTGGCTGCTAATTCTCTTACAGAGTGAATCCGGTCGCCGGCATTGAATTCATTGGAAAGAATACGCTCCAGAATCTGGTCAGCGATCTGTAAGTAAATAGCTTTATGATTGCTGAATTCCATACTTACACTTGTTTTTCTTTTAGTTTGAAATAGCTGCTCAGAATTAATAGTGTCATTGCCATTACGAAGGTTATAGCTATAACTTTGTTAGCGTATCGATCCGACAATAAATTGGGTTGATCTTTGAAGTAGTATTTTTTCAGGCGTGTAGAAAAGTTCAAATCAAGGATGTTCCAATAACCATCCAGCTCAGGAATAAATGTATTGATACAAACTAAATATATGACAGCGACAATGAAATATCCAATTGCCACGAAGAGCAGCGTTTTGAAAAAAGCCAGCCGTTCAAAGGTGATTGAACCCCAGAAAAATATCGCGTTGACAATATAATAAAGCAAAAAAAACGGGGACGTGAAGAAGAGTTCAAAAATATTGTAATCGTTGAGTTCTATACCAAAAGTTTGCCAGATCATTCCGTTAATTATGTATGTAAAAAGCTGATAACTGACAATTATCAAAAAGGGAATAATGATGGCAGAAAGTAAAAACTTGGCCAGCCACTTTTCGCTTGTCGATGCGGGCAAACTTAAATAATGTTTCTTTGTAGCTTTAGAGCTATATTCTCTAAATAGTAGAGCACCTGATAATGCAGCTCCTACCGCTAGTCCAAGTAAAAAAATAGGAGGATGCATAATGTAATATCCCGGATGCAGTGGGTTGTCGTAATCTCCATTTTCTCTGTATAGCGATAGTGCAGCGCTGATAACTAAATAAAAATAGATTGTAGCAATTATATAAAGTCCGGAAAGCATTAATAGAGCAGCTTTCCACAAATATTGGATATCTTGATTAATCAGCAGCCCTATTCTTCTTAAACTAACATTTGGTATTGTTTTCATTTGGTCATGGAGGTTTTTAGAAGTGGTAAAATGGTATTTGGTTTCGAGGTAATAGCATTGAACAGCATTTCTAATTCAACTTCCTGGGTGTAATTATCATTTTCATTTTTTTTCAGACAAAAATAGCCTCCCGGTATCCACTCATAGTAAAGGATTTCTTCACTTTTCGGTTCCCGTCGCTGAACGCTAAAACTCAGGCATTCCATGATATTGGCTATTGATTCCTGTAAGAGCATCTTTCCGTTGTCGATAATGGCAATATTATCCACTAGGCCTTCAATATCTTTGACTTGATGAGTTGAAATGACAACCAGTCGGTTGTCTGTAATGATTCTGGCCATAGTCTGACGAAACTGCTTTTTGGAAGGGATATCAAGGCCGTTGGTAGGCTCATCCATCAAAAGAATTTTGCTTTGTGTAGCTAGAGCAAAGGCAATATTGACTTTCTTTTTTTCTCCAAAAGACATTTCGCTGAAGTGTTGAGCGTCTTCCAAATCAAACTCCCGAAGTAATTCCTGAAATAAGTCCTGATCAAATTTTGGATAAAAGGGCGCATAAATACTCAGGTATTTTTTGACCCTCATCCTCGGCATAAATTGCTCTTCACCAATCAGGACAGTCTCAGTTAATAATTGCGGTGACCTGCGGGATGGATGTTTACCTAATACGGTGACTTGCCCACTATTGGGGAAGACCAGGCCGGTGAGGAGCTTCAGGAGGGTCGTTTTGCCGGCCCCATTTCTGCCCAGCAGCCCGTACACCTGGCCTGGCTCCATGGATAAGCTCAACTGATCAAACAGCTGCTTGTGCTTATATCCAAATTTAAGGTTGTAGATTGAAATCATTGATTTGTTGTTTTAGTGTACTAGTTAAATAATACACTACAAAGCTATAGAGCTTTTTATTAAAATGCAAGGCCATTTGGAAAAACGAAGTGTAATTTTCGGACTGATGACGTTATAATGAGGGGGAGAATATTGTGAAAGGCTTTATAATTCAAGGCTTTTTTCTATATTCCGCTACCTTGAAAAGAAATTGAAAATTTTCCAAACCAAATATAAAATCATGCCAAATACAGACCTTGAGCCTAGACAAAATGAAGATAATCTGAAGCTGATGCTTTCCAAAATGCGATACCGCCTGGACAAAATAAAAGAGGGAGGAGGAAAAAAGAAGATAGAAAAACAACATGCCAGAGGAAAGCTGACTGCCAGGGAGCGAATAGATCATCTGGTTGATGAGGGAAGTTATTTCATGGAGATTGGTGCTTTTGCCGGGTTTGAAATGTACGAAGAGCATGGTGGCTGCCCGGCTGGCGGTGTAATTGTCGGGATTAGTTATGTAAAAGGACGTCAGTGTGTAATTGTTGTCAATGATGCCACAGTGAAGGCAGGAGCGTGGTTTCCTATCACGGGAAAGAAAAACCTGCGAGCTCAGGAAATTGCCATGGAAAATCGCTTACCTATTATTTACCTGGTAGACAGTGCCGGCGTCTATCTGCCCATGCAGGACGAGATATTCCCGGATAAAGAGCATTTCGGAAGGATGTTTCGCAACAATGCCCGGCTGTCTGCTATGGGAATTCCGCAGATTGCCGCCATTATGGGAAGTTGTGTAGCCGGTGGCGCTTACCTACCGATCATGTCTGATGAAGCTTTAATCGTAGATGGGACGGGGTCCATTTTCCTGGCGGGCCCTTATCTTGTCAAGGCGGCCATAGGTGAAGATGTAGATAAAGAAACGCTGGGTGGAGCAACTACCCATTCTGAAATCAGCGGAGTTACGGACTATAAGATGCCGGATGACCAGACCTGTCTGGCAACGATTCGGGATTTGATCGATAAAATGGGCCATTTTCAGAAGGCTGGTTTTGACCGTGCTAAGCCTAAGTCTCCCACTCTTGATCCTCAAGATATCTATTCGATATATCCCAGCGCCACCAATAAACCATACGATACCAACGAGATTCTTAAGCGCATTGTCGATAACTCTGAGCTGACGTATTACAAAGAGGATTATGGTAAAACCATCATTTGTGCTTACGCCAGGATCGATGGCTGGTCAGTAGGTATTGTGGCCAACCAGCGGCAGGTAGTAAAGAATGCAAAGGGAGAAATGCAGTTTGGTGGCGTTATTTATTCAGATTCGGCAGATAAAGCGGCGCGTTTCATCATGAATTGCAACCAAAAGAAAATCCCGCTTGTCTTTTTTCACGATGTGACGGGATTTATGGTAGGTACACGTTCAGAACAAGGCGGTATTATTAAGGATGGAGCCAAGATGGTAAATGCCGTCTCTAATTCTACTGTTCCCAAGTTTAGTATTATTATGGGAAATTCTTATGGTGCCGGTAATTATGCTATGTGTGGTAAAGCTTACGATCCTCGCCTGATCGTAGCCTGGCCTACAGCGAAATTAGCAGTGATGGGGGGAGCTCAGGCTGCCAAGGTACTGCTGCAGATTCAGGTGGCTTCTATGAAAGCTAAAGGAGAAACACCCACCGATGAACAGACTCAGGAGCTATTCAATCGCATTAAAGACAGCTACGACGAACAGACCACGCCCTACTACGCAGCTGCTCGTCTTTGGGTAGACGCTATTATTGACCCTATGGAAACGCGCCGGATTATTTCTTTGGGAATAGAAGCCGCTAACAACAGCGAAGTAGAGCCGTTCAATGTAGGCGTTTTACAAACATAGGTTCAAAAAATTCCGAATAAGGCGATTAGCTTCAAAAGAGAGCTGATCGTTTTACGGGAAGAGACTCGGTAAAATTATTCTCCTACAGTATTTATAAACATCTGAAGATCAACAGCTTGATTCCAAGCTACGAAGGGTTACTATAGAAGTAAGAGCAGAACGCCTCATTGTATTATCGGCTGAATGCTGGTTCATTTCGGATGAAGTATCTACGCCCCCGTCCTTGCAGGGGTTGTAAAAGAAATGGAGAGCAGGACTTGGATTAGTTTAATGAGCAAAAGCCATCAGCAGTCCAATGATTAATAGCTGAGAGATGTGATGTTAGCCTCCCAATACGCTCTTGGAGTTGATGGCTTCAGGCTTGTTATTTATCTATGATCTGCCAGTTGTGTTTTAAACTTTCTCAATTGGCGTTTACCTTTATCAACGGCAGCAGCGATGGCTTTTTCAAAGCTTTCGGCTTCTGCATCAGCAAAAATAGTTTGGCCGGGCACATTTATTTTTACCTGAGCTATTCGGTTGTCTTTGTGGTGGTGCCGCTGAATAACATCTTTAAGGTGAATTTGTACGCTGAGGATTTTATTGAATATAGTATCCATCTTTTCTACTTTTTCTTCAATAAATTGCTGCATAGGAGTACTTACTTGGAATGGAGCTTCAATTTGTATCCGCATACCTTGTAATTTTTTTTAGTGAGATAATAAATATCGTATCGTTTGGACTATCAAAGTAAAGCAGAATGACAATGAAACGAATGCCTTTGATCAACTGGAAGAGTGACTTTTATCGCTTATCCTCTTATGTTTGGCTTCTATTTTTTCTATTGACTTCCTTTTCCATAAAAAGTCAGCAAATTAGTGGTAAATGGCTAGGCTACATTGCCATTGAAGGGACAGTTGATACTTTTCTTTACGAAATGGAACTGACCCAGAATGAGAATATTATCAATGGAAGCTCTTTTTGCTTTACCCCGGATACCAGTGCTTACGCCATATTTAATGTACTAGGGGAAGTGCAGCAGGATCAGTTCCTTGTACAGGAGTTTGAACAGGTAGAGCCTTCAGATGGGAAATGGTGCCACAAATACCTTACTGTAAGGCTTTCTGATGACGAAAATCAATTAAGCGGTTCATGGGACGCTACTAATTGTAGACCCGGGACTGTGGTACTCAACCGCTTTCAGCCCGTTGTCACTAAAGTAGTGGAGAAAAAAGTACCCTTTTCCATGGAAGGAAAGTGGATCGGTCATCTTGTACAATCGGATCGCAGCTATGGGTTTTATTTGGAAATGAATTTAGAGAAAGACGGGCAAGGGTATAGCTTTATCGAGTCAGAAGGGGAGGGCGGCCAGGCACAGATGAGCATTCGATGGCGTAGCGATGAAAAGGAAGAGACTTTCGATTTTGAGGAATTGGAAATAATTGAAAAAAATGTACCAGATTGGAAGTGGTGTATCAAAAGAGGAGTGCTGGATTTTAAGAAAGCCGAAAACAAATATATCCTAGCAGGGGCCTGGAAGGGATTTATTGAAGGCTATACGGAACAATCCGGAGCTTGTGCTCCCGGTCAGCTTATTTTGGAAAAACCAGTTTTGACGGAGCAGGTTGTACAGACAGTCAGGCAGCAAACGCAGGCCTACCAAAATACAAATGAAAGGAAAATAAAGGTACAGCGCGTTATTGAAGTACAGGGGGATCAGCTAAAATTAAGGGCATGGGACAGCGGTGATGTAGATGGTGATATTGTAAGTATTTTCATGAACGGGCGAAAGCTGCTCTCCCGGTATAAAGTAAGTAAGCGCAAATATGCCTTCCGCCTCGAACTAGATAAAACAACTAATTTTATGATTCTTCACGCTGATGATATTGGTGAGATATCCCCTAACACTGTTGCTGTTTCCATTGATGATGGTCAACGGGAGCAAATGATAGTACTGAGCTCTGATCTGGAAGAGAGTGGGGCCGTATTGATCCGGAAAATTTCCATAAAATAGCCAGAAAAAATAAAAATGCCCACTGAGACTCAGTTGGCATTTTACTTCTGAAGTTGTTTAACATCAAAAGGATCAGGATGCACTAGTTTCCACGGCTTTTTTCAGGCCTTTTAACCCATCAATATCCGAGAAGTAACTCAGGTGATCACAGGCAACAATATCTGTGCCCGGTGAGGCTTTCCATTGATTTGCATTTTTGAGTAGGGTCGCACTTTCTTCACTTACGGCAATGTCATTTGACTGGCCGAAAAGGAAAGTTTCCAGAGCCTGATAGGTAAAGTCAACGAATCGATTAGCCACCTTGGCGATCAATCGCTTTTCTTTCTCCTGATTTTCGATTCCTTTCATCAAGGCATTACCCATAACGACATAGTAGGGAACCTCAGGGTCTGAACCATTATTTAGCTCTTTGAGTATTTTGGAGCTACCGGCATGCATTTCATCAAGGGTAGTAAAAAGCTTTTTGCTCAGTCTTTGCAGGATCATTAGTGGCAATGTATAAGCTTTCAGAGGGGCTGCACCATTTAATACATAGGTGAGCAGTATACTGGCCATTTCTTTGGCATTAGCCCAGGGGGAGCCATTATTTGGTGTGCCGCACATAATCAAATTGGACACTACCGCTGATCCATCCAGCTTTTCTATAAAATAGCGCGATACCAGTCCGCCCATGGAGTGAGCCAAAATTGTAAACGCTTTATTGTGATGATCGCCCAGACCAACTTCCTCTAGCTTTCTTTTCAGGTCTTTGGCCGTAGTAGCAATAGAGGTATCCAGGTTTTCGTAGTCAAATGTAAGAATAAGGTCGTAGGGTAAATCGTAAGCAGAGCCATCCTCATTATTCAGACGTTTGAGGGATTGCGTCATCAGTTTGGTATTACCGATAATACCATGGATAGTCATAACGATACTACTGGCATTGGCAATGGCTTCTCTGACCTTATCCTGATCAGTGATGTAGTCAAATTCTTCTTCCGTACCTTCCTTGAATTGGGCCATAGCCAGACGGGGCCAATTGTAGTCAAACCCCAGCGGCTTGAAGATAATTTTATGGAAAAATAGCTTTAGTGATCGGCCCAGACTTCTCGAAGCTGTAGGCTGTGGTAAATTTTCCACAATAATATCTCCATCTTCATTGGTGCCTCCCAGCGCGTAGTACATGCCTGTTTCTTCATCGTATCCCATCGGAACGATAAATTCATGGTCTGATGGCTTCTGATCCAGCTTGATCTTGATGGGATTATCCTGGTTGATCTTTTGTTCAGACTCATGATCCAGGGTGAGTTCCAACGCACTTAAGCCCGGAGCATTTTCTTTTTCAGTAAAAGAAAAAACTTCACTCTCTTGATCAAAACCCCACAAATCGTAAGTGCTGGTGTTTTGGCCTTCCAGCGAGCGGGTGGCAGAGCTATTTTCCAGCTGGCCGCTTACTGCTCTTTCCGCCTCGTTGAGTCCCATAAGCGCAACTTCCCCTTGTACTCCCCCGGGCACCTCAATAGAAAAACCTTCAATTAATCGGGTCGGTTGCGCTGCCGTAAGCTTATAGCTCTTCATTGGCCGGACTATCGTAAATTTTACTTCTTTAGCTACCCAGTCATGGCCTCGTGGAGATTTATTTTGTTCTCTTCCGGCTTTGGTGGTGAAGTCTTCCCGTACATCCAATTCCAGGGCTTCCTGCTCGTATTGATCCGTACGCAGGTTTGGATCGGTACTGATGATAAACTTAACGTACTCTTTAATTTCAGTAATCCCCCAGGTCAGGTAAGCGTCAGGAAGCTCTAAAGGGATAGTCTTGAATCGATCACTACCTACCGCATCAATTAAGAAGGCCGCTTCATCACCTGGCGACATTTCCTTGAAGGGTAAAAAACGATTACTGATTTTAAAATCTGCCTGCATATTTAAGGCACTGATATATAACTTTCGGGTACCGATATTCCGGATAGACAATTGGAAAGAGGGCTGATGCCATTCATTATCCTTAAACTGATAGGGGAATAAGCTGTCATCCCGCCAATCCAACTCCTCTTTAGGGGCTGAATCATTCAGGTTGCCCGCTTCAGTAATGCGATAAAACTTTATTTCAAGTTCTTCCTCCACATCAATACTGCTATGGCCATTTTGTAGGTCCAGCAGGTTTTTCCAATTAGCCACATCATCGGCCTGCTCAATAAAGGCACTGACCATTTGCTCATCCGTCATACTGACTCTTTTGAACAGCGGTGCCTCTTCGCCCGGACGAGTGAGGATAAGATGATTTTTGTAATTTTTAATTAAATAATCCGCATTTTTTTCTTGCTCAACGAGCTCCAGATAAAAAGGAGCTTTGTTTTTGAAAGCTTCCCTGATCATTTTCAGTGAGGCATCATCAAATTGCTTCGTAATGATAGCTGTTTTGAATCGATTAAAATTGATACCGTGTGCATAAGCCTTGTATGGCCTGTTGGTATCCAGGCCATCTACAGCTTCAAGAATGGAGCGATTGGCTTCTACCTGACTGATCGATATAAATTTATCTTCTTCAAGGCCTGCAGTTTCTTTGTCAATTTTGATTAATCCTCCCGCTTGAGGAATACCGTGTATTTGTCCGGCATCAATAATCCACTGGCCTCCCTGGAAGTTGAGATTGTAGTGGGGAGCGAGAGGCCTGTATTGACCACCCAGGAAGAAGCTGTTTCTTAGTGCGGGATCTTCTGATTCAAGTTGGGGTGTTTGTTTGGATACTCTGCCCGCTACTCTGACCTGCATAATACTGACTAGATCAGAATAGGTAAGAAGACCACTGGTTTGTTCAAGGACTTCAATTAAATTATAAGTAAAAATACCTCTAGTAACATTGTTAATCCGCAGTTCTTTAGCGGTTTCATCCTCTTTTGACGCTGCTATTTGGATAAAACGACCGCTGGGCGGGCTGACTTCCACCAGCTCACCATTAAATTCTTTTTTATAGCGTTCAAAACCAAAATAATCTTCCAGACGATTGGGAGTAGGACTAGGTTCGGCCATACGTTCTGTGACGCCTTCTTCGGAAGGAGGCTGTAAGTTTCTGGAAATAGTGCCGGAATGACAGCAGTCGAAGATGGCGGCAAGGTGAATATCCTTAAAGCGGTTTTCCTCATGGTTCCAGCTGGCATCCCAAAAAAGATAGGATAGCTCTTTGTCCATCAAGTCCTTACCATTTGCTATCCGGGAGTCGTAACAGACTACCGATTCATTCATTTTGTCGGTATCAAGGTGCCAAAATTCTTTGGGGGAATTTGCTCTGGAGCCATGGCCAGAATAGTAGAATACGCAAATATCGCCATCCCGGGCCGACCTAAAGTGTTGAAAACTCTTGATAATACCTTCTTTGGTAGCTTCTTCATCGGTCAGGAGCTTTATGTTAAAAGCAATTTCTTCTTGATCAAATCGCCTTTCCAAAAACGCTTGGAAAGCGTTTCTGTCATTAACACAGCCATTGAGCCGATGGTGTGCAATAGGATATTTATCAATAGCTATAAGTAGCGCATGCAGGGTTTTCTGCCCATTGGGTTCTGGTGCTTTTTCAGTCACGGTAGTAGCAGGTTGTTGTTCAGGATTGTTGGTTTGTTCCGGTTCGGGATCTTTATAAATCCTCAATAGGCGTAATATCCGGATAATCAGTTGCTTCATATGATTCTGGTGGATTAACAAATTGCGCATTATTGTTGCCTAAGCTCCTTCCCGCTATCGAGACATTTTCGTATTGGAAGGAGCCTCTTTCTAATGATATGATGCTGGCATTCAGGTACTTTTGGGTCACTGCAGCACGCTCATCGGCTTTGGTCATTGGGCCGGCACTGGCACTTCTATAGGTTTTTCTCACCTTCAAATAAGCATTTAGCACATTTAATTCATCATTGGTAGACCAAAATGACGGATTTTGAAGGCCGGTTTGCTGCATGGCAATCTGAATACAGGGCTGTACAAATGCCGGACGGTTAACGTGGTTGTCAAGAATTAATGCCACTCCATACTCAGAGGTGATAATCTGTGAAAGGGTAAAGCCATTGATAGCGTGACTATCTTTCCAGTAAAAGTTTTTCAAACGGCCCAGGGCATGTTCAATCTCTACTGCCTGTACATTTTCATCTCTTCCAGCTAAAACAAAATAATAGGCCCATTTAGGATCTCTGAATTGTTCTTTCTCTCTGGGGGTATCAATGGTAGTACCATTCAAAGTAAGGTAACCCGTAGAAGGATTAGTATTATGGGAAATATCCAAACCATGAGTAGAAAAATACTTGCGGAAAGTATTAGGGTATATCGATTTTACTTTTTTCAGAAGCGCCGGAAGCTCCCCGGCTCTATTATCAGTGCCTATAGTCCATTGATATATACCAAAGCTCAGAAAACCCCTATCGTAGTTATTGATGGCATCCAGGCGACCTTCATTTTCGGAAACGGCTCGCATAACATTGACGGAGGAGTCCGTAACGCCAAGTTGCTGAAGTTTCATCCTGTTTTTCTGGATATAATCTTCAATCGTTTCGGTACCCCAGAAAGAATAACCATTAGGATTGTGCTTGTTCAGTCGTACAGGCACCACGCCATTAGTTACCAGGAGCTTACTGCCTTCATCCCTGTATTGCAATGGCCGGTTGGGGGCCGGGTCGGTCGTTATGGGGTCAGGAGAAGGGCCAACTGGGTTAGTATGGCTACCGTTGTTACTGTTGGTCATACTCAGATCATAGCCCAGCAGTACGCCTTTGCCAAAAAAAGCAGCCACATTATCGATGATTTTTAGTGCCAGTTGGCGGGTGAGGCTGAAGCCATCCGCCGGAATCCCATTTTTACGGCCAAAATCTCTGATTGCTGTATTCAGGGAAACGTTAGCGTAGCCCAATGCATTCATGATGATCTGTAGGCTTTGATTCTGGAAGCTTCCCGGATTGTGAAGATTGTAAGTATTGCCGAGTGTTCGGTTAGAGGTAGCAGTGAGTAAAATCCTTAAATCATCCAGCATCTCGTACCTTTCCCACATTTTGATCAGTAGGGGAGCAGAAACACTCAAACCCGAACCGTCAAAACCATTTTTTGATGAAAAATTACTTACTGCTTTTATAGTATTCCCGGAATAAAACCCGTCAGTTTGATGCCTACTCCATCCCAGCTCCTCACCAAAGCCAAGATCAAAGAGCGTAATCTGCAAGTCCTGGATATATCTGTTGCGCTCTCCGGCGGTAAGGTATCGGGTAACGGTATTGGTTTGGAGTAGATTGATAAGCGACGGGTTGAATGTCATAATCTTTTGGGTTTTAACAAAGCTCATATGGTGATTCAAGGTAGTCAGCATGATCACACAAAGCTTAAAGTCATGAACAGAGAATTATATTTTAATAAGGAATGAGCAATAAATAGATCGCGTGTTTTGACCGAGGGGATTTTGTTCCAAGACAAGGCAGAAAACGCAGGCAATGCAGGGCATTGGCGAGGCTTTCTAACGAAGTATTGGGGCAAAAGCCCCCGTCAAAAATGATGAGTTATTTTTTTCTCATTCCTAAATAGGTAAAATATGTAAAAAAATGTTGGCTTACAAGTATTTAGATTAGGATTGCTGAGGATTCACAAGAATTTGGGCCGGATTACAACTCGGCTCCCAGCATCATCACCCAATAGTCGCCCTGGCGATAAACCCCGATTTCCTTGTAATCAGGATTCATGATATTCTTGCAGTGTCCCGGACTGGTTATCCATCCATCAACTACTGTTTGTATGTTGGGGTAGTTCCAGGCTACATTTTCGGCAATGGCCTGCCAATTATAGCCTGCAGCCTCAGCACGGTCACTAATACTGCTGCCGTCAGCTCCGGTGTGGTCAAGGGTTTGCCTTTTTTCAAGATCGGCAGCGTGTTTTTGGGCCGCTTTAGTCAATTTATCATTCCAGCCTACGGCGATGGTGGGGCGCATGCGTTTGCCACCGCAGCGGCATCCCTTTTGTCGCCATTCGTTGACAGCGGCTAACATTGCTTTCTCGAATTCCTGGCTGTTATTTTCAATTTTGGAGGTCTGCTCATCAGTATTTCTGGAAATATACTGGCCATTGCAGTCAAAAAGGATAAAACTAAAAAGGATCAGAGCGATCAGGGATAGCCTCATGGTGTTTATTTTATTTTCTCAAACGCCAAAAGTATTTATTGTATTATTTAGCAATAGCATCTGTAATAATAAAAAAGGGAAATAACCGTACAGCTATTTCCCTTTCACTACAATATCTTGGTATAATTTATGCTAGGAAGGTTTAACTTCTTCCATTACACTTTTGAACGCTTCCGGGTGATTCATAGCCAGATCAGCTAACACCTTCCTGTTCAATTGTACGTTATTTTCTTTTAGGCGATGAATAAATACCGAGTAGGAAGTATCTTCCATTCTGGTGGCCGCATTGATTCTGGCGATCCACAAACGACGGAAAGCCCGCTTTTTATTTTTTCTATCTCGGTAAGCATAGGTTAAACCTTTTTCAACCGCATTTTTCGCTACAGTGTAGACATTTTTTCTGGCCCCCCAGTACCCTTTGGCGGCTTTTAAAATCTTTTTCCGGCGCCTTCTCGACGCTACTGAGTTTACTGAACGTGGCATTCCACTTGATTTGGTACAAAACAGGGATTCCAAACTGGAATACTTTGACCTGTATTGTGCGTTAACAAATAAGTTATATTATTTCTTACAAAGTAAGTTAAGGATTCTCTTTTCATCCGCTTTATGAACAAGAGCAGAACCCAATAAACGCGTTTTAGCTTTCTTACTTTTCTTGCGCTTTAAGTGAGAAGTATTCGCCTGAAAGCGCTTGACTTTTCCGGATCCAGTGATTTTGAAACGTTTCTTAGCACTGGAATGAGTTTTCATCTTCGGCATTAGCTATAATATTTTTTCAAACGGAATGCAAAAGTAGCGATATTTATTGAATGATGTTACTTTTTCTTCACTTTTTTAGGTGAAACCACAACAATCATTCTTCTGCCTTCCATCTTGGGTAAGGCTTCAGCTGTACCAACTTCTTCCAGCTCTTTAAGAAAACGCAGTAACAGTAACTCTCCGCGGTCCTTGAACACAATGGTTCGCCCGCGGAAATGTACATATGCTTTCACTTTAGAACCTTCCTCCAAAAACTTCTGGGCATGTTTTAGCTTGAATTCAAAATCGTGATCATCCGTATTCGGACCAAAACGAATCTCCTTGATTACCGTTTTGATTGCTTTGGCCTTAATCTCCTTTTCCTTCTTTTTCTTGTCGTAAAGAAATTTCTTGTAATCAATAATACGGACAACAGGTGGCTTGGCCTTTGGAGAGATTTCCACCAGATCGAGTTCCATCTTTTCGGCCCACTGACGGAGCTGACGAGTAGAAAATACACCTGACTCAATCGTCTTTCCTGCTACTTCACTTACTTCTTCTAAGTTGTCACCCACTAGACGCACTTCAGGTATCCTGATATTATCATTAATACGGTGTTGTGCCTGATTGTTTCTTTCCCTAAAGGGTCTTTTCGTTTTTTTCGCCAAATTAAATTGATTTTGTTTAAAAATATAATAATAAACCATCCTGGTTGGTATCCAATCGGACTGAGATGCTTATTCCCTTTCCGAAATATCTAACTCTAACAAGGTAGGCTATTGATTTTAAAATTTGGAATGAAAGCATTTATGGGGAATATGTATAATGCCTCGTGCTTTTTTCCAAAACTTTTCTATTTATATAATGTATATTGAGAATAAAAAGTTCCGGCTGTACTAAAAAGATCTCAGGAAATGGTCAAATATGCAAGGGCAAAGGAACTAAATTTTTACCAAAAAGGGTAACAAATGTCAAGTATAAAAAAAGAAGTACATCCAGACCTGCTGAATGTACTTCTTGTATGATACGACTCAATTTTTATTTCTCAACGTCTGTATTTACTTCTTTTTCGATGACGATGGTCAGGCCATCACCTTCTTCATTCATTTGTGCTACCATTACGGAGCCTTCTTCCGGAGCTTCATTCAAGATGAATTCTGCCAACGGATCTTCAATATATTTTTGAGTAGCTCTGTGTAATGGACGGGCACCAAATTGAGGGTCATATCCCTTTTCGGCTACAAACTTTTTCGCTTCTTCCGACAGCTTAAGTTTAAAGCCCATTCCTTCCAATCTTCCGTGTAGCTCTTTCAATGTAATATCAATAATTTTGAAGATATGATTCTGATCCAAACTGTTGAAAATCACCACATCATCGATACGGTTGAGGAACTCAGGAGAGAATGTACGCTTCAGTGCACTCTGAATAACTGACTTGGAGTGATCCTCTGCAGCTTCTCTACGTGCCTTTGTCGCAAAACCTACACCCTGACCGAAGTCTTTTAGCTGCCTTACACCTATATTAGAGGTCATGATTACAAGAGAGTTCTTGAAATCAACCTTACGGCCGAGACTATCGGTCAACTGACCATCATCCAAGACCTGTAGTAAGATGTTGTATACATCTGGGTGAGCCTTTTCGATCTCATCCAACAGAATTACAGAGTATGGCTTTCTACGTACCCGCTCAGTAAGCTGACCCCCTTCTTCGTATCCAACGTATCCCGGAGGCGCACCAATTAATCTACTCACGGAGAATTTTTCCATGTATTCACTCATATCAATACGGATCAGAGCATCTTCAGAATCGAAAATATATCTCGCTAGTGCTTTGGCCAACTCCGTTTTACCAACCCCTGTAGGACCAAGGAAAATGAAGGAACCAATTGGCTTAGAAGGGTCTTTCAAGCCGATTCTGTTTCTTTGAATAGCTTTTGTAATCTTCTGAATCGCCGGATCTTGTCCTATAATCACTTTCTGCAAGTCTTCATTCATTCCTACGAGCTTCTTGCTCTCATTCTGTGCCACTCTGCTAACAGGGATACCTGTCATCATTGATACGACTTCCGCTATATCTTCCTCATTAACCGGATAGCGCTTAGTCTTGGCTTCTTCTTCCCATTGCGCTTTGGCAAATTCCAACTGACGGACCAGCTTGGACTCTTTATCTCTAAGATCGGCCGCCTTTTCGTACTGCTGATTTTTTACTGCCTGATTTTTCTGCTCCTTAATATCTTCAATACTCTTTTCAAGATCTTCGATATGCTTTGGAACGTGAATGTTCTTTAGGTGTACTCTGGCTCCAACCTCATCGAGTACGTCAATCGCCTTGTCCGGTAAAAAGCGATCACTGATGTATCTATCACTTAACTTAACACAAGCTTTAATCGACTCGTCATCGTAAGTTACATTGTGGAAATCTTCGTATTTTGGCTTGATATTTTCCAGAATATTCACCGCTTCTTCTGCTGATGGTGGATCAACCAAAACTTTCTGGAAACGACGGTCAAGAGCACCATCTTTTTCGATATGCTGTCTATACTCATCCAGTGTGGAGGCACCAATACACTGCAGTTCACCTCTAGCCAATGCTGGCTTAAAGATGTTGGAGGCATCTAGAGAACCAGTAGCGCCACCTGCACCTACAATGGTATGAATCTCATCAATGAAAAGAATAACATCTCTGGATTTTTCCATTTCATTCATGATCGCCTTCATCCGCTCTTCAAACTGACCTCTGTATTTAGTACCTGCAACCAGTGCTGCTAGATCAAGCATAATGATACGCTTGTTGAATAACGTTCTGGATACTTTCTTTTGTACTATTCTCAAGGCCAATCCCTCAACGATGGCTGTTTTACCAACACCGGGCTCACCGATAAGTATTGGGTTATTTTTCTTTCTACGGCTGAGAATTTGAGATACACGTTCGATCTCATTTTCCCTACCGATGATAGGATCAAGCTTATCTTCTTCAGCCAGTTTGGTAACATCTCTACCGAAGTTGTCCAATACTGGAGTACGCGATTTACTGCTACCTTTACGCTGGTATCCTCTTGGCTGATTTTCATCATCATCGTAAGGATCGTCTTGCTCAGAAGGAGCCTGAGCGTAAGGATCTACATTGGAAGAGAAGTCTTGTTCCTGACGTACATATTCTAATTCAGCTTTGTAGATATCGTAGTCAACATCGTATTGCTGAAGTATTTTGGACGCTGGATTTTCTTTATGCTTCAAAATTGACAAAATTAGATGCTCAGGGCAAATTTCTTCGCTCTTAAGCATTTTAGCTTCTAAAAAAGTTACTTTTAGGACCTTTTCCGCTTGCTTATTCAGCGGAAGGTTACCTACGTTAAGTTTGGTATTACCAGAAGGTATTCGCTGAATTGATTCTTCAACAGACTGGCGCAAATCACTGGCATCAATATCTAAAGACTCCAAAACTTTCACTGCTAATCCATTCTTCTCCGACATGATGCCAAGCAAGAGATGCTCAGTACCGATGAAGTCATGTCCAAGCCGAATCGCTTCGTCTCTACTCCTGGAGATAACCTGCTTAACTTTTGGTGAAAATCTTCTATTATTCATAATTATATCTTACCTTGATTCTTTCCCGGGAGAGGAATAAGAAAAATTATCGAATGCTGTTTCAATGTTCGTCATAAACCCATTGTACAGGCTTATATTTTCTTTCGAGTAGTTGCTTCAAAAACGACTTTTTTCCGATAGCCTCATTAACAATATTAGGTTTATTTATTTAAGAAAACAAAACAATAAACCGTTAAGTTTCGAAAAACCTCGTCTAAAAGACGCATGTACAGTGTTGGTTCTTACAGTATCAAAAATTAGGCCAAAAATTAAAGAATAGGGTAAATTATTTTCTTGAAATTTAATATCTTAACAGGTATTTCGGCCCTGGAGTTGATTACTTTTTATTTTTTACTCCTAATTTTTTGATATAAAGACTGGTATGGTTACATCGTGTCGAAAGGCATTCCTCGTGGCAGTCTTATCACACGGTGGTGTATACAAATCTGATACTATTAATAAAAAACCATTGGTTTTGTTGGAGAATAATTGTTAAACTATGTTATAATTTTGTCTTTTTTCCTAAAGCGGCAATTAGAATTTTGGGAAAAATACAAGATACATCAAGCTTTTTAGCAACTATTCTGTTATCGTTTAGAATAAATTTTAATTGGCTATGATTACGATACGCAAGCGATATGGGATAGATCAGAGGAGGAAATTTACTCTTATAAAAGTTAAGCTATTGACAGTTCTTTTAGTAGGATTTAATCAGATTATTCTGGTAGTGTAGATTAAGGTTGACAGGTAATGAAAAGCATTCTGTCTGAAAGCAGGTAGCACAATTGGATTTAATTAGGTAGAATCCACTATAATTGGTACTTTTACCGTTATTGCTTTATCCAATTGCAAAGCAAAAAAGAATAGCAGAAGCATTCGTAGCAGAACGATCCTGTAGTTAATTTATCGCGTTCTGTCTAGGTAAAATGCAATGGAGAGTAATCAAAATATATTATTTCGAAATGCCGTTGATTTAAAAAATTGAAAGCGTAATATCCATAACCATGAAATATTCAGTAACCAAAGAAGAAAAATATACTATCTTTTCTCCTCAGGAAGAAAATCTGAATTCCCTTGTTGCCCCTGGTTTAAAGTCTCAGTTTGTTATCCTGGCAAACGAAGGAGCCAGAAATTTGATACTTGATATGTCAGATGTAAACTATGTCGATTCGTCAGGTCTTAGTGCAATTTTGACAGCCAACCGCCTGTGGAAAAGTCAGGGAACTTTTATCCTCACCGGCATTATTAGCGAAAATGTTAAGAAATTATTGAAAATCTCCAGAGTAGATACCGTTTTGACAATCATTCCTACCGTTAAAGAGTCTATTGAGTATGTCTTTATGGATGAAATCCAAAGAGAGATAGAAGGCGACGAAGAGTAAGGGTTGTCAAATTTTCGGGGAGAGCATTAACTTGTCTTGTGATTATTTCAGAGAATTATTATTTGGGATAATGCACAGAAATATATTACTCCAATCGACTTGTCTAAGACCGATAGATTACGGGGATCTTTTAGGAAAAAAAATATTATGAAGTTTGAATTGACCATTTTAGGCACTAATTCAGCCATACCAGCCAATGGTCGTTTCCCAACAGCTCAGGTGCTCAACGTGCAAGAGAACTACTTTCTAATTGATTGTGGCGAAGGGACACTGGTAAGATTGCAGGAATGCGATGTAAAATCTGGACGAATTGATCAGATTTTCATAAGTCATTTACATGGCGATCATGTTTATGGTCTGATGGGATTGATCACTACTTACAGCCTTTTTAGGCGTGAGCGTCCACTGGATATTTATGCGCCTGCCGGTATCAGAGAATTCATAGAAGTACAGCTTCAGAGTAGTTATACAGAACTGGTATATCCGCTGAATATTAACATTGTAGATACGGAAAAGCATCAAAAGATTTTTGAAAATAATCTGGTGGAAGTTCACTCTATTCCTCTAATTCACAGAATTCCAACTACAGGCTATTTATTCAGAGAAAAGAAGCGCAAACCCAATATCCGGCCTGAGAAAATCCAGGAGTACAGTCTGGAGGTATCTCAGATACTGGCTGCCAAAAGAGGAGAAGCCGTTAAATTAGAAGATGGCCGAACTTTGCATAACAGTGAATTGACGATTCCGGCACCTGAGCCCAGAGCTTTCGCTTTCTGCTCCGACACCATGTATTCTGAAGCCATCATCCCTCATATAAAAGGCGTTGATCTGCTATACCATGAATCTACCTTTTTGGAAGAGCGAAAGGAACGCGCCAGGGCTACGATGCATTCCACGGCGCTGCAGGCCGCTACTATTGCCAAAAAGGCTGCTGCCAAAAAGCTAGTGCTCGGGCATTACTCTTCCCAGCACAGGGATATTGCTGCTTTCGAGTTGGAAGCAGGTCGCGTTTTTAAAAATGTAGTAGCTGGCATTGAGGGAATGGTTGTAGACATCCCCTTTGAAAGCAGAGAAGAAAGATAAGCTCTTCTCCTGTGGTTTACGGATGTAAAGAAAAGGATGCGATACGGAATTAAGCTAGTTTTGATAAATCTCTTATCAATATGCTCCTTCGATTAAAATGAATTAAATTGGCTTTCTTTAATTCATTCAGCACAGCAGTGACAGTCTGTCTGGAAGTACCAGTAATATTGGCAATGTCCTGCTGAGTAAAACAATGCTTAATCAGCAGCTCATAGCCAATTTTCCTGCCGACACATCTGGCTGTTTCCTTCAAAAAGTCAATCACTCTTGCTCTGGCATCCTTAAAAATCATAGATTCCAGTTTGGCTTCTGTTTTTTTGAGGCGCTGGCCTATCCAATCCAGTAAATTCAGAGTGAGTTGATGATTGTGCTGCATGAGCAAATTAATCACTTTAGCATCCAGACGGTAAAGCTCGGCATCTTCATTCATACTCATAGCAAATTCCTGGCGGCAACCTTCGCCTAGAAGTGACAGCTCTCCAAACATAGTGCCGGGGTACACCACTCGCTTGATCACTTCGCGATCATCGTGGCCAGTACCCCCTAATTTTATCGTACCTTTTACCAAAAAATAAATGCTATTGGACGGATCACCTAATTCATACAGATAATTAGTTTTCTTTACGATTACTTTTTCTGCATGTGCGGCCAGTTGACTGCGCTCCTTAGCATCCAGCGCATTAAAAATAGATAACTCGTTAAGATAAGTCACGACAGGATTTTGAATAGCTTTCATAGATTTCGTTTTTTACACTACAAAAATGAATTTTCTAACTTGCTGTAAATAGTACAAGTTATCATAAGTGTACAAGATGAAATTTTTTAAAGCTTGACTTAAGGTGTTAGTTTTTAAAGGCTTAAGGTCAAGTTTGGGTGCAAAATGTTCCGAAGTAATGATTTCTTGTCAAATGACAATTTTTGGACTGTCTTTGTGTGAGATTTTGAAGGATTTGTTACTGCGAGGTGGTTTAGTGGATTAATAAAACAATTGAATCCTAAAGCTGCGTAGTTTTATTATGATGTAACACAAGCCTTCTCAATTTAATAATTTTTATTGAAAAAATATATATGCTCGTCTATAATCGGCATTTACGCTTAAAAACACTAGTCGAATAACTCTGAAATGCGAAAGATCATACATATTGATATGGATGCCTTTTATGCAGCTGTGGAGCAACGCGATTTCCCGGAGCTAGCCGGGAAGCCCATTGCGGTTGGCGGTTCTTCTAAAAGAGGAGTAGTGGCCTCTGCAAGTTACGAAGCCAGGAAGTATGGGGTACGGTCTGCCATGCCCAGTGTGGTGGCAACTCGTAAATGTCCGGGACTGATTTTCGTAAAAGCTCGTTTTGAAGTATATCGGCAGGTTTCCACACAAATTCGCGAAATATTTCTGGAATACACTGATTTGGTAGAGCCACTATCGCTAGATGAAGCTTATCTGGATGTTACTCATAATCATAAAGCTATGCGTTCAGCTACTTTAATAGCAGAAGAGATAAGAAAAAAAATTTATGCAACCACACAATTGACGGCTTCTGCTGGTGTTTCTTTTAATAAATTTTTGGCTAAAACGGCCTCTGATATCAATAAGCCCAATGGTCTGAAAGTCATCCACCCAAGAGAAGCCCAGCCCTTCCTGGATGAGTTGCCCATTCATAAATTCCATGGCATAGGAAAGGTAACGGCTGAGCGAATGAAAAAAATGAATATCCACACCGGAGCCGACCTCAAAAAGCTGAGCCAGGTAGACCTGGTCAAGCGATTTGGCAAAATGGGACTTCATTTTTACTATATAGTAAGAGCGGAAGATGAGCGGCCGGTCAATCCCAACCGCATCCGTAAGTCTATAGGAGCAGAGCGTACTTTCTCAGAAGATTTGACCACCATTCAGGCGATGCAGGAAAAAACTGATTATTTGTGTGAAGTAGTGCATAACGCCATGGTCAAAAAAGATAATTTTGGCCGTACGCTTACCCTAAAAGTCAAATATGCGGACTTTACCATTATCACCCGTAGTAGGTCTTTCGGTGGCGAACTGCGCGAGGTAGAGTTTATGAAAGAAACCGCGCTAAAATTATTGAAAGAAAACATTCAGGGCGGCGACAGAGTTAGATTGTTGGGAATATCGGTTTCCAACCTATCGCAAGAACAGCTTATTGGAGGAATTCAATTGTCTTTTGACTTTTAAATTAACCTATGATACTTGTAATATTTGATGTAGATGGCACATTAGTATATTCTAAAGACCATCAGGATAGTAAGTCTTTTGCCACAGCTTATAAGCAGAAATTCGGGAAAGAGTTTCCCGGGATCGATTGGCGCAAATATCCTCACGTGACTGATACCGTAATTTTTAATACGGTTTTTGAGATGCATTTTAATCGGTTGCCAGCAGAAGAAGAAAGAACCGCCTTTGAAGAACTTTACATGGAAATTCTAGCTTCCAACCGAAATCGTTGGCCTGACCAGTTTTTTGAGATTCCCGGAGCCCGTTCTATGGTAGAAAAGCTGGATACAGATGATAATTTCGAATTAGCCATTGCTACCGGAGGCTGGAAGCGCCCTCAACAACTGAAGTTGGAACACGTGGATATCACTGCACATCATTTGCCCTTTAGCGGTGCCGACGGTAAGGTTACCCGGGAGGACATATTGAAAGAAGCTGTAACATTGAGTGGCAGAACGACACAAAGCTTTGAGCGCGTTGTATACGTAGGAGACGCCATCTGGGATGTGCGTACTACCCAAAACCTGAATATGAGTTTTGTCGGCATACGTCATAAAGAAGACTATCATGTGTTGGAACAAATGGGGGCTCGTTATGTGTTAAAAGACTATAATAACTCTGATGCTTTCATTGATTTTGTACATCAGGCTGTCAATCATAGTTAAGTCAAAAGCTCTCTGCAGGCTTTCTAAAGGTTTTGAAAGTTCTGAAACTTAAATATATTTGCAGAGCAAAACACAAAGGAATAAAGAATTTCTTCTATCAAAATTTGCACGATTCTTTAAAAGCCTTTATATTTGCAACGCCTTTCAAAAAAGGTATATCAACAGTAAGATTCCGTAGCTCAGCTGGTAGAGCATTTGACTTTTAATCAAAGGGTCCTGGGTTCGAACCCCAGCGGGATCACGAATTTTCAGAGCACGCACAATTAGCCACACTGCAAACGTGCAATAAGCTTTCCTAAAAATGTGATTTTGGCATTTCGTCAAATCACATTTTTTTTTGCCCAGATGCTAATTATTTCCCACCGGAGCTCTCGGCGAAGGTGGGCGAAAATGGTTTTTTAAAATTTTAAAGTTAGTCCATGCGAGACAAGATACACGAAGCTGTCAAGAAAGCTTTGATCAATGATGTATGGAAAATATCTGCTGATCCATTCTATCTTTTATTAGATGGTACAACTATTGAAATAGACTTGGAAGCAGAAAAGAATAACTTGACAACTTCAAAGCTTAAGATTATCTTCATAGAAGTGAAAACGATTAGTAAATCTGCTTTATATGATTGCTACAATGCCTATGGGCAATATGAGTTTTACAGAGAAGCTCTTGAAGAACAAGAAATTGGTCATCCTATTTTCTTGGCTATTTCAACAGAAGCGTTTGAGAAAATTAAAAAAGTGCCAGTTCTGTACAATTGGCTGAAAAAACATAAGGTCAACTTAATAGTTGTTAATATTACTATTCAAATGATTAAGCAATGGATAAAGTATTAGAAATAAAAAGCAGCATCAAGTCCTATCTGGAAAGTAAGTTGGGTTTCCCCAATCGATATTTTCCTGACTTAAAAGATCATTTATTAATAGATGTTACTGGAAATCAATACATACAATTGGTTATGGGATGGAAAAACGGGAACTACCAGTATCAGGTTTTAAGGCATTTGGAAGTTAGTGAAGATGGCAAAGTAATCATTCATCAAAATAATGTTGATAAGCCTTTAGCAGAAGAATTGATAGCTCAAGGTATTCCTGAAAAGCTGATCAAAAATATGGAAGAGGTAAATTAATTAACCCAAGTTGCGATGTTGTCTGGTCATAAGGAAAATTTTGTAAGAAATCTTCGATTTCGAAGCAAAATTTGACGCATGGCTAGACTGCACGAAGTGAATCGCAACTTGCATTAATCAGGTATTGTAAGGGCGCATTGTTACTTTTTCCTGTCTACATCAGTTTTTCAGAATTTTAGGATTAACAAGATCTCACTGATACAGGCTAGTTTCAACTGGTCTCTGGCACAATAACAAAAGAAACACAGCTTTTATGGAAGAGAAAGAACTATTACAATGAATCACCATAGATTCACTCATTTGCCATGGCAAGTTAAAATGATCGAGAATCAGGCGTATCCCCTGCAGAGGCTTCAATAATTTATGACATGAACCAGCTGGTTGTGGTAAACGAGGATGTCATAGAAATACCAAAACTCAAAAGTACAGTACTTGGAAGAATTAAGGTAGAAATTTCAGCAACCATTGCCATACGTAAAAGAGGCAGAAAAATGGGTGATAACGGATCAGATATTTGACTTCAAATCCCGAGTATTAATCAAAAACCACTTGTCTTTTTCTCAGGTCCAAAGCGCACTCATGCAGGTCAATCATAGCATTGATGAGGTGTAGTCTTCGAAATCGATTCAAATCAGATGGACCGAGATCAGCTTCAAGGATCTCTTGTTCTTTTAGGTAATGCGCTCTTTTGGTCCCTTCTAAAAGTGGGAGTCGGGGAGTAAAGAGCTTGTCTCCGTCGTCAAAAACCAGGTTGGCGTAATAGCTGTCGGTGATCAGCCCATTTTTGACTATGATGATGTCGTCGCAATCTTCTCTTTGATGGTACAAAGCTGCTAAGCCACTTCGGTCTTTGTATTTGTAACGGTAATCAAAGTCATCAGCATGAATCAATTTTAAGGATTTGATTTGAGGCAGCTGATAAGGTTCAAATTCAATTTTTTCAAGCTGCTTCGCATAGGTGAGTCTGCATTTATGGAGTCCTCGGCCCGGACTATCAGTGTCCGAAAGCAGAGGGAATAATTTTAATGCATCTTCACAGCCAAAAAGAGCTTTCCGCGCCTTATTCAAACGCTTTTCGTGGTATTCCAGAGTAAAAAATTGGCCCTCCTTGTATTTTATCGTTTCAATCAAATTCATAGGTCTGTGTTTTTGTCGGGACCAGACTTGCTTGTTGAGTAGCGCGGATCAGGGCAAAGGCTTTGACTAAAATCTCCTCAAACTCTGCATTGGGATCAGATTCTGCCAGGATGGCTCCACCACTGCCGAAAGAAAGTTTTGAAGCGGCTTCTTCATACACCATCGTTCGAATGGCAATATTGAACTCTGCGGCCTGATCCAGTGACAAATAACCGATGCTTCCAGTATACAAACCTCTGGCTCTTTGTTCAAATTGCTCAATGATCTCCATCGTCCTCAATTTGGGAGCACCGGTAATCGAACCGCCCGGAAAGCTTTCTTTCAAAACGTCGATAGCTGTTTTTTCAGCCAGTAAGCTACCCTCAATAACGGAGGAGGTTTGTAAAACGGTTGCGTATTCAGAAAGGCACAACATCTCGGAGACCTTTACGGATCCGGGTTTGCAAACTTTGGACAGATCGTTTCGGATCAGATCAGTAATCATGAGCAGTTCAGAATGGTCTTTGGTATTGCTGAGTAATTCTTCCTTTATGTGTTGAGTTTCTGCTTGAGTAGTGCCGATGGGTCGGGTACCTTTGATGGGTTCGCTTTTTATTTTTTTATCCGCATTCAGGGTGAAAAAACACTCTGGTGAGGAGCTTAGAAAAGCCGTACCTGGCATTTTGATAAATGCAGAATAGGGCGCAGGGTTGGTTTTTCTTAAAACCTTATAAAGATCGAAAGGGTCAAGTTTAGCAAGAATGGAAAACTCATTGGTCAGACATACTTCGTAAGACTCACCCTCCCTGATAAGTTGTTGGATTTTTTGAATGTCTTCTAAATAGCTTTCTTTCTCTTTTTGTAAATCAAAAGCAGCTGGTTCAGTTTTGTATGGCTTAGTTTTCGGGTGACAAATTGATGGATATCTGTATTCAATTTGCGATAACTCAAACTCTATCTGTGTTACCCATTCAGCCCTATTCGCTTCATCCTCACTGACGGAGCACAAATAGAGGCGTTGTGTAAGATGATCGAATGCAATGAAGTTTTCCACCCAAAGAAAGAAACTTTCGGGATAGTTCAGTTGGTCTAATTGTGCAGACTTGAAATAGGGCATAAAGTACTGATGACTTTCATACGCCAGGTAACCCAGCCAACCTCCTTTGAATGGCATGTCTTCCTCTGAAGCAACAGCTTCCTGTATACTGGATTTTTTCAGGTAATCGAAAAAAGTATCAGGACCCGTCAACGGATCTGAGGGCTGAGGAATACTGCCGTTGACCTGAATTTTTCCCTGATCTAGAGCAACAAAGTTTTCAGAAGCCCCCATAAAGGAATAGCGGCCATTGGTACCGATCAGGCTGGAATCCAGCCAGAAACAATAAGGATGATGGTGAAAACAATGTTCGAATATGTGTTGTGGATCTTTCCAGGGAATTGCTTTTAAAGATAATTTTCGAAGGGATCTTTTCCGCTGCAATTGACCGGTAGAAGTCCAGTTGCTACTGATGGTTAGGAAATTATGGAAGATCATTTCACCCCAGCTTGTTCCTATAGATTCCGGATGAAATTGTACGCCAAAGAAGGGTTTTTCCTTGTGTTGAATGGCCATAATTTGATCATCGTCTTTGGAGCGGCCGATGACTTCCAGTTGATCACCTGGCTGATCAATAACTAGTGAATGATACCGTACTACCTCAATTTCTGCGGGCATATTCGCAAAAAGAGGTGAAGGCTTAAGTGCAACTTTAGAATACTTCCCATGCATGGGTTGAGGTGCAGGCATAATGTTACTCCCAAAGTGATGCCCCAGCAACTGGTGCCCCAGGCAAACGCCTAGTATGGTTTTATTGGGAAAATATTCAAAGATGTCTTTGCAAATGCCGATATCTTTATCGCTGGTTACCGTACCCGGGCCGGGAGATATGACGATGTTTTCAAAATCTAGCCTGGCCAGAGCTTCAATTTTCAATTGATCATTTTTGATCACCAATGGCTTTTCACCACTGAGCTTCCACAAATACTGGTAAATGATGTGTGTGTAAGAATCGTAATTGTCTATTAGTAGTGTTTTGAGCATGCTTGTAGTGAGGATGATATTATAAACAAACCGTAAACAGCTGAAAGTGAATTTAGATGAATTTGGAATATTAAAAATGGTGTGGAACAGGAGTCATCAAGTAATCTCTCTATTCCAAACCCACTTTGAATTGAAAGGATGGCGATGAGGACGGGTTTATTGTACATTCCATTCTGTAGGCCAGAACCAAAACAACAAGAAGCTTCCCACCATAATTGCGATAGGGATAAGGCCAAATAGTTCAATTAGTGCTTTAGCGAAGAGGCGTTCCAGGAAGTTAAGGTGAAACCACTCTGTACGACCGCTGCCTCTGCTGGCCTGAGCGAAAAAAAAGCGTTTGCTGGCAAAGTACTTGTGCAAATAGCGTTCCACTTTACCTGCAAGGATGACTTTTCGGGCCATTACCAGTTGTACATTGCCTTTGATGCCTTGATTTACCGTTGCGCGGCGCACTTCAGGATTTCTGGCGATGCCGATTTTATACTTGCTACTGCCGTATTTACGCATTAAATACACATAGCGATAGTCAAACCAATCCATACTAATTGATTTTCTTAATATTTTATAATTTCAAAAATATAAAAAATTGTTGTTTTTGCTGTAAATACAAACAAAAAGTGTGGGATTACTGGATGAAAAGCCATTTAACCACTATGATATCACCAATTTTGCGGATAAATAATCTAAATCAGGCTATTAAGGCAGGAAATGGGGGTGTTAATTCCAAAACTCCCCAAAAAATGATAATTTTTCCTAACTTTTACCTCATTCTACAGACTAAAGCAAACACATGAAGCCCATTAATGAATACAAACTGGAACTCAAAAAGCGTTCGGTTCAGGAAGGAGCAGAAATCGTCTTGCAGGAACTGCTGAGAAAAGTGAGAAGTGGCACGCCGCATCATACAGACCTGATGCTCTTGCAGGTACGTCGGCAGCGCATGGAACATATGCTTAGAAGGGGCGTAATTAGTATTGAAGATGCAGAGCCCATCCGAAATGATATCAGCAGCAGCCTTCTGGATGTGATTGAAGAATTGACCACGGAGCACTTTGAAGAACAAAATGAATCTACCGGTAATCAGAAGATGGAAAAAACGCTGAAGCAAATAGAAGAGACCTCAGGGCGTCTGGAAGCACTAAAAGATAAAATTTCTCTTGTGGGTTCTTTAAGGCGAAAACGTCTGGAACAAAAAATGCAGTTATTGGAAAAAGATTACCATATTTTATTGAAGCATATTGAAATTTTGAACGAAAGTATTAAAAATGAGATAGATCCCATCCGCAAATCGCAGTTTCAGGATCAGATCGCTGCTAAGGAATCAGATATGACCACCATAGAAAATAACGTTGAAGCCATAGAAAAGGAATTAGGATGATACCAGCCAGCTTAACGCTCAAAATCAACAGGATTAGACAACAAATTGACGAGTTGTCGGCCAGGCACGCTGCTAAATCTCAGGATATAGTAGTGCTAGCCAATGCCATTCCCAATGAGTTTAATCCCATCCAAAAATCAAAGCTGGAGGAAAATAAAAAAGCGCTGGAAGCTGAGTTGATAGCTATTGAGCAGCAAGTTGAGCAAAAAGAGCATATGCTCAGCAAGCTCAATACGCTGGGGGGAAGAAGTAAATTCCACGAATATTTTGTAAGATTAAATTTCAAGCTACACAAGCTGGCCTTTACTTCCTACCTGGATCATGACAAGAAGTACGGTGCTTTTGCATTGCATAGCAATATCAGGAAAAACAACCTCACCTGGCTCTTCAACAATATTTTGCTTCAGTATCCCCAAATCGGATCGGTTGATAATATTTGGGTCTTGTATATGGGCGATTTTAAGATAGAAGATATCAATGAACTGCTGGATAGCCTGATTGAACACATGGAATTAGAAGACTTTGATCCGGAAATGCTCTTTGAAGAAAAGCTGGAATTGATAAAAAACACCTTATTGGCCAGGCTACAGACAGAATCCATCGCTATTGTAATTTATGGTGCCTGCGAGGTTGTTGAGGAAAATGAGATTGATGAAGAAGAGATAGCCTTAAAGGCTATTATTGAAAAAGTATGGAAAGAGATTGTTTTGCATATCGAACGGGAGCAGCCTTCAGGCTGGCTGATCAACTTTTTTATCGATCGTACGGGGGAGTTATCACATCACCTGTCAGACGATTTTATGGTTATGATAGATGGGGAGCAGGCCATTGCTGATAATGTACTGAAAAGCATTGCAGAAAAGAAGCTACTAACACTGCCGGAAGTCAAGGAAATAACAGCTCAGGAGTTTTATGATTGGGTAAATGATCATTTGATGCGAGATGAGCTCAACCCGGGGTTTCCGTTTGGAACTTTTCACCGGCAATTCAATTGTTTGGCGCAATGTGAAGCATTTTTCGGAGGCAAAAAGATCAATGCAGAAAAACTGTTTGCCAAAATATGTAAAACGTTTAATTTGAAATTCAAAGAAGCACAACATAAATGGGAGATACACTAAAACGCTACCGGGGGCTGTCATTGGACACTTCTCGAAAGCATCCTGTTGACAACTACGTTCCTTCTCAGGACCTGATCGATGTGGTCAACTTGACGATCACGCTACAGAAACGCCCTCTGTTATTGATGGGAGAGCCGGGCTGTGGTAAAACCCTATTAGCTGAGGCCGTAGCTTACGAATTTTATGGGGAGGATTTTGAAAATCATTTTTTTCGTTGGGACATCAAGTCGACTTCCAGCGCTGAAGATGGTTTGTATCAGTTTGATGCACTAAAAAGGTTGCACCACGTACATATGGCCAGCAAAGGCATGGAGCAGGATGGGAGGGGTGAAAAGATCGATATTGAAAACTTTGAAAATTACATTTCTTTTGGTGTATTGGCCAAAGCTTTTCAGGCTTCAACACCTGAGAAGCCGGCAATCGTTTTAATTGATGAGATCGACAAAGCATCTATCGATTTTCCTAATGACCTTCTGTTGGAGTTATCAAAAAAAGAGTTTGTGGTTAAGGAAACGGGTAAGCGTATTCCGCCACCTGAATATCCCCCCATTATTTTTATAACCTCTAATAATGAGAAGGAGTTACCACCGGCTTTTTTGCGGCGTTGTATTTTCCATTATATCAAATTTCCTGATGATGCTCAGATGATGCAAATTATCAGGGCGCACTTTAAAGAGTCAAATGAAGAATTGGTGAAGAAAGCGGTTAGTGATTTTTTTAATGTAAGGAAAAAGCTAACAGGATTGGGGAAGTCTCCGTCTACCAGCGAATTATTGGATTGGTTTCGACTGATCCAGCACTTCAAGGCGGCTGAGCAAAATGGGCATCCACTATCAAAAGAGGAACAAAGCTTATTGGATCAATTGCATTACCTGGGGGATGGCTCTCTTAAAATTCCGTTTTCTCAGGTCTTGATTAAGAATTGGGAAATGCACGAAGCTTATTTGAAAAAGGGTTGAGAGTATTCACCGCGGAGTTAATGGAGTTTCGCGGAGTGGTGTGTTTTGAGGGTTGAGAGAGAGTATTCACCGCGGAGTTAGTGGAGTTTGGCAGAGGGGTGTGTTTTGAGGGTTTTAAACTTAAGGCTTTTATGAACGAGCTACCACTGTATGATTTTTTCCTGGAATTGAGGCGGCGTGAGCGGCTCGATCTTGGAGTAGATGACTACGGAGCCTTATTGCAGGTTATCCAACAGGACTTGTCATTTGTGGAGTCAAAGGATAAGTTGATGTTGTTGTGTAAAGCTTTATGGCTAAAACCAGATCACAACTTACTCACTTTCGAATCTTTGTTCCATACTTATTTTTCTGTAACCCCAGCCGAGACAAAGCCCACTGAGGAAGAGTCGAAAATTAAGCGAGAGGAGAATAACGATCCAGGTTCGGATAATTTTTTTAATGATGATCCCGCTCCAGTTGATAGTGTTCACGACGAATCTTCTCAGGCCGATCAAACAGCACAAGAAAGTTCGGAGTTGCCAGAGTTAGCTACTGAGCCCGACGAAGAGCCTGATTTGGGAGAAATTTACCTCAATATTCGCAAGCACAACAGCAGCAAGCCGGCTACCAACGAGACAGAAAAGGAGTTAACGGAGCGTTATAATTTTTTGTTTTGGGATGAATTCTTACCCTTTCCACGCCGACAACTGGAACAGCAGTGGCGGTTTTATAAAAAAGATGCACTAGAACCGGATAAAACAAGGCTAGATATCCGGGAAACTGTCCAAAATCTGGCCAAAGAACCTGTTATTTTCCGGCCTGCTTATCTGAACAAAAGAGTCAACAAAGCCAGGTTAGTTATTCTGATCGACCATGGTATTAACATGGCCGCTTTTGGTAAATTATCAGATGTAGTGGCTGAAACAGCCGTTGATTCGGCTGGTATTGATGTAGATGTTTTCTATTTCCAAAAACAGCCAGGAAAGGTACTGTACCGAGATAAGGCGCACACGGAGTTCATTAAGTTAGAACGGTTTATCAACAAATACGAGAAAGAATCTACGGGGCTATTATTAATCTCTGACGGAGGTGCAGCTTGTCAGGAACTCGATCTGGATACATTGGATGCTTTCGAGGTATTTTTTTCCAAAACCCAAAAAATATTTAACAATCGGGTTTGGTTGAATCCAATACCAGCAGATCGCTGGAGTGGTACTAATGTAGAGTTATTGCGGGAATGGCTACCCGTTTGTGAATTGACCCATACAGGTTTTCGGCAAACTATCAATCTTTTGAGGGGTAAGAAAGGCGTTTAAAACAAATTATTATGCAGCTAAATGCAAGAACGATCATTGAAGTTTTCCAAAAGAAATTTCCTGAACCTTACCAGGAAGGCAATCTCAATTTTGCTTATCACGCCGCATTTCCCATATTTTTAACTTCACAACTCCTCTACCAGCTTTGGCTAAATTTTAAGCATTATCAGGATAACTATGGAAAATCTCAACTGATTCCATATACAGCCATTTCTGATTTCATTCACTCTGACCTTTGTGACCGGGTAGGATTCGATTTGTATGAAGTGCCAAGAGATATTCGTAAAGCTCTTTTGCAGGAACTGTCGGCGGATACTCGGTTTTGTAATGACATTCACGATCGGCAGGAAGAGCTGGCAAATTTTACCTATCAGTACGCAGACCGGTACTACAGTCACCCGCGGCGACAAAACCGTAAGGATGTGCTGCAGTGGACTGCACTGGTAGCTCTGGATAAAGGTTATGCCGCTCAAAAAATGCGGGATTTTCTGGAGAATAAAGAGCAAAAATATTCGAATAAGGCTTTGCTTCGATTGCACATGCTAATAAATGAGCTACAAGAACAAGATGAAGAATTTGGTGATTTGGTAGAATATTCAGCTGTATTGACAACCAATCCTGAAGAGGGAGATACCACGCTTTTGAAAGTGCCCGCTCGTATTCGAAGTAAGATGAGTGAAAAAGTGATTGAAGAGCTGAAAGAAAAAGCTGGCGATCTTGCAAAGGAAGAGGAGGAAGTAGAAAACAGAAAAGCAGGGCTACGACAGCGTATAGCAAAACTGCGGGAAGAATATGATTTTGGAAAAATTAATTTTGAACAGCTGCACGCTCTTCAGTTTATTTTTGAAGAAAATTTCACAGGGCTTTTCTACGCACAATTAGAGCTATTAGAAAAAATAATAGGCCAGGCGATTGCTTCTGAATTAGTCGGGCGTTTGGAACAGTTAATAGGGTTGTTGGAAAAAAGCCTGAATGAACGCCGAATCTATCTTAACAGGATCGTTCGCTTGATAACTCCAACCGGCCAAGGTATCGAAAATCAATGGGCGGCAGATTATCTGTCTAATGTTTATTCTTACGGGAGTATCCTGAAAATTATTTCGAGCTTTAGGATAAAGGGGCAGAAGTGGGAGCCTCGTTTTGCGCATCTGGAAGAGCGGGTAAACTCAGCTCGGAGTATGATGCGGGAATTTATTACAGAGGAAAAAGAGCAGTTGGAATGGCAAATTGAAAATGAGCAAAAAGCCTTAAAGAAACTAGATGAATTAAGGCAACTGGAATTTGCTAATGAAAAAATCAAAGAAGATGTAGCTTTGGCTCTGATTGGGTTTGAAGATCAGTTAAAACATAAACAAGACCAGCTTAAAAATATTGAAGTTCAAGAGCGGGTACAACATAGCTATGAATCATTGGCATTGAATTTGAGTAACTTAGGGTTGACAGAGCTGCCGGAACAAGTCTATGAACTGACGCATCTGGAACTATTAGTTTTGGGGAATCCGGGAGATTTAAATCCTAATCGAATTGACAAATTGGATAGAAGAATTGGTGGTTTGGATCATCTTAAGCGACTGCATTACAGCAATAATGGCTTATACCAATTGCCTAATTTGGTGCCTTTACTCTCCGGCTTGGAGGAATTAGATATTAGTTACAATAACCTGGAAGAATTGCCCTACCAGCTATTTGACATGCCCAATCTGAAAATTATCAATTTTTTCAATAATCCTATGCAAGACCCACCTATTCTACTGGCAGGAGAGGAGATGGAATTGATCAGGAAATTTGTAAGAAGAGAATTGCTGGAAGAGCAGTACGTAAGTATTCAATCTTTAGGCGTTGCTAATGAAGCACTGGAAAACGAGCAATATCAGTTTTGCTTTGACGAACTCGATAAAGTAGCGCAATTGATTAATGAAAAAATCCATAGCGCGACTTTGCTGGAAAGCCAGTTGATTCAGTATCAACGGGCTCAGTTTGAGGACAATCAAAAAATGGTACAACAGGTTCAGGCAGAGCCTTCCAACACCTCCGAATCGATAGCTTTAATGATTCGGGAGCAGTTAGAAAAAGAATTGGAGCAACTGAAAAAGAAAGTGTTGAATTATGATATTACTTTGGGAAGCTCTACTGGAACGGCACCGGAGGAATCATCGATAGGCGTTTTGGCTTCAAAGCTGGAAAGAATAAAACGGTTAGTTTCTGAAGATAATCTCGATAAGGCGCTAGAATTGGCAGAGCCATTATTCATGGACGACGAGCAATTCAGCGACGATTTTCTTTTATTAAGGGCAAAGTGGAAAAATTCGTACAGAGAACTAACGCAGGCGCTCATAACACAAGAGCATTATAATATCACTAGAAATCAGATAGTGTACCGTTTTCTCCATTTACTGGATGAATTAAAGGAAAAAGAGCTGCCCGATGATATCAAGCTTCTTGTGGAGCTGGGACTTCAAGCCATTGAAAGGAAGGAATTATCAAGGTCACTAGAAATTTTAGCGCAAATCTTGAAGAGTCCGGGGCAGCGCGTGTGGCAGTCAGAGTACGAAAGTCTTAATGCATCTATTTCAGGCATAGAGAAGCGCCGAAAGAATTTCAGACTCAGTGATGCGCCTTATCAGCGGCTAGAGGCTCAGCAACTCGGCGAGATGAAGCGGCTTTTCCTAAAAATTAAGGAGCGGGAGCTGTTTTCCCCTTATCAGAAGAAGGAGGAGTTGGAAAAAATGCTTGCCATGGCAAAGTTACAGGAGGTGTTACAGGAACTTTCAGCATATGCTATCGAGATGCTAGAGCCGGAAGCTTTATACACGGAAGATTCTATTTACTTGTTGGCACAGGCTATAGAAGACGAGGTCACTAACAACGCATATCGGCACACTTCTGATACCTATCTGGAGTTAACGGGTAGAGCATTTGAGTTAATTCAGTTGTTACCGGAACAGGTTCCGGGTTTTGAAAAGGACCTGGTGAAGGTACGATTAGATGGAACTTTAGTTCAAGATCTAAAGCAGAGACTGAGCCAAACCATTGATGTAAGAGACGAAGTTAATTACTTTATGGAGCTTGATTTGAGTAAAGAGCAAACTAAGGAAGTTGTTTTGATTAGTGCTAGACACCATTACGAAAGAAACCAGAAGAGGGATACATTAGATATTGAAGCTGAAGTGGAGACGCCGAAAAAGCTGAGAAGTTTTGCTGAGAAGTTGATAAGAAATATAGAAAGCGGCGTTGGTAGGTTTAATGAAAATATGCAAACCATTCGGGATCATTTGTTGAAGAATGAGATAGAGGAGGCCTTCAGGGTCATCAACTCAATGGAGTTAGCTTACAAAGAAGAACTGATAGTTTTGAGTGCTCAATTTAAAGACCTACTGAGCGATAACGAGCGTGGTATGATTTCTTCGGAGGCGTATCAGGTTGGTAGGATAAAGGTCGTACATTCTTTATTTCAGGCTATTCCAGAAGCTGCTGCTGTCGTATCCAAAACTTCCAGTGGGCCTGATTCCGGGGAGATCGATGAAATCAAGAAACTGATCAGTGCGAATAATCTTGAGGGTAGCGACCAATTTAGGCGTTTTGCAAAATTCAATTTATCGCCTTTGCACAATTATGCGGTCGAGTTGTGGCAAAGCAACTTATCTTTTTTGAAAAAGGAGTTGACCATTGGCACCATTGCGGGTAGCGATTATGAAATAAGAAACACAAAAATCTACAGGAGTATTTTGGAGGGCCTGGAATTGGTAGAGCATAGAAAGATTCAGCGCTCTTCAACATTTTCTAAAACCTTGAGTACGCTTTGGAATTCAGGTTCGGGCAGTTTCTTTGGGCTATTAGGGGCCGGGAATATAGCTTTGTCTTTGCTCTATGCGAGCCTTTCCAGCATTCCGGAAGACCTGAAAGTGCTGAGTCTGACCCTGGCCAGCCGATTGAACAAACTTTATGCTATGAGGAGCCAAAGGACTATGGCTAAAGATATTTTGGATATCGAAATCAATAAGATTCGAGATACAGTAGAAGAAGTCTTTTATAAAGATAGGGAGGTGCGCAGGAAAATAAGTAGGCTTCCTGGTGCTATGTCTAATTCAGATCTGATGCCAATTGTTGGGCATATTTACTATCACGAGATTTTTGAGGCGATAGAAGAATTAGAGCAGCTTTACAGGAAGATAGAGCGGGGTACTGAAAAGGGTAAAGTGATGTTATCGGGTTCGGGGCAGGAAGGGGCCAAGGGGGAAGCGCCACTAGCTGAGCTAAAGCGCATAAAGACCAAATATTGGGAGATATACAATGCATACGCTGTTCATCTAATTACTTTTGAAGATCATGATCTGGAGGAAGCGCAATTAATTAGTCGCTTAGCTGGATTGGTTTTTGCTCAGGAGCCGCCGGAGCAGAAATCCTGGATTGGGCGCTTATTTTCTTGACGCAAGACATGTCATGTCTAGACATGTCATGTCCTTTTTTGAGGGATATATTTCGGCGTCATTTTCCTTGACAATAGCCTACTGTAGAAAAGACTTGTTTCAAAGTTATAAAATCGCAGACATGTCATATCTAAATATGACATGTCTGTGGTCGGATTAGATGTCATATTTAGACATGACATGTCTACCCACCACGCCAACCCGTCTTTTTTTTGCTAATTTTATCCCCAGAATAAAGCTCATACAGAGACACAATGAATCAACAATCCCATCCTACGACAATATGGCCCACCTGGATGGTCCTAATCGTAATGCTGGCCTTCGCAGTTCTGCTGCGCTTTTTCTCCTACTTTATCAGCGTGATCGATCACGACGAATCCACCTATATTGTTATCGCTGATGCCTTGCTAAAAGGACAAACCTACTTTATAGACGTTATCGATACCAAGCCTATCGGGATTTTTTGGATCTACGCAGCTATACAAGCCATTCTTGGGCCTTCAATTTTTGGAATGCGGCTAGCGGCAAGCTTATTTTTGGGGCTGACGGCCTTTTTCCTGTATCAGGCCAAAAAGAAAGATGACAGTTCCCACCAGGCCGCTCTCGCCGCCGGGCTCCTGTTTATTATCCTCAACAGTATGTTTACCTTTTATGGCATATCGCCGAATACAGAGACCTTTTTTACCACCTTTACAGCTGCAGCGCTCTACTTATTTATCCATCAAAAAAATATCCTTCTCTATTTTGGAGTCGGACTGCTGCTGGGAGTCGGCTTTATCATTAAATATGTGGTTGCTTTTGATGCCCTGGCACTGGGGCTTTTGCTGGCCTGGCAGACTTACATCCAGAAGCATAATACTGTGACATTTCTGGTAAAAGGCTTCTTGATGATCCTGGGTTTTACCCTACCTTTTGCTGCATTACTGCTCTATTATCAAAGCCTTGGCTTCCTTACAGAATTCCTCTTCTATTCCTTTGAGGTGAGCTCCCGCTACCCGGATAGTGCCTCTCTATGGGAGTACCCTGTTTTCTTTTTTGACTTTATGGGGCGATTCTTTCCAGTTTCGGCTTTTTTCTTTCTTGCTTTTTTTAATAAACATATCCCCCAAAGTACTAGAGTATTAGGCATGCTCTGGTTTGTACTGGCCTGGATAATTGCACTGATACCCGGTAAATTCTTTGCCCACTATTGTATTCAGGTCATGTTGCCGTTTTGTTTCTTGGCCGGCTCTTTTTTTGATCTACCAATCTCCCAAACCCCAAAATGGATTCGCTGGGTGCGAACCGGGAAGTTCAGGTGGTATCTATTTGGAATATTGATCGCCGCGGTGCTGTTTTTTCATATTCAGGATTATTTTTTGAAAAAAGATTACCCCCAAATCATTGCTGCAGAACTGGAAAAAGATTTGAAAGAAAATGAACAGATATACATCGGAAATTATCAGCAGATTCTCTATCATCTGCTAAAAAAAGGAAGCCCCATACCTTATGTACACTCCTCTCTGGTTTGGACGCCCAGCCATATTTATGCATTGAAAATTGATTTGGAACAACTGGCAGCACAACTGATTAAAGAAGCTCCTCGGTTTATCATTTTGAAAGGAGGAAATGAAAATGATACTTTCCCCATCAAAAATTTCATCCAAACTCATTATCAGGTAAAACAAATCTTCCGAGACGAAATCTTCCTATACGAATGCAAAAAGTAATAGCTATTTTTTTTGGATTTTGGGAAAAAATAGGATTCATAATGGTCTAACCTAAAAAAGCTCTGATATGAGAAATGCTTTACTTTTAATTTTGGGCTTGCTAATGATGCAGCCAATGATAGCCCAACGCCCAGGTTTCGAAAGAGCAGTATTCGGTGTAGTTATGGATGCTAAAGCAGAAGAGCCACTAATCGGTGCTCACGTGTCTTTGGTAAATCCAACCACTGAAGAGGAAATTGCTACTACTGTGACTAATGAAAGAGGGCGCTTCTTTCTTAAGGATGTAAAAAATGGAACGTATCGTCTTGAGGTAACTTATATCGGGTACCAAAAAATCACCCAGGATATTGAAATGAGTGGCCAGATGGTAAGGGTAGGACGACTGGAGATGAAGGAATTAGCTACGGAGCTGGAACAGGTAATAGTAAAAGATAAAATTGTCAGAGCCGAACAGCTGGGCGATACTATCCAGTTTAATGCCGCAGCTTACAAAACTAATCCCGATGCTAATGCAGAAGACCTGATCAAGAAGATGCCCGGCGTTGTGGTACAAAATGGAAGGGTAGAAGCTCAGGGCGAAAACGTAGGACGAGTACTGGTTGACGGAAGAGAGTTCTTTGGTAATGATTCCCGCGCCGCCCTACAGAATCTCCCAGCTGAAGTTATTGACAAAATTCAGGTCTTTGACCAGCAAAGTGATCAGTCAGAGTTTACTGGCTTTGATGATGGCAACACTACCAAAACCATCAATATCGTCACCAAGCCTAATATGAGAAATGGACAATTCGGAAAGGCCTATGCCGGCTATGGTCCCGATGAAGGAGACGATAGGTATAAAATAGGTGGAAGTGTTAACTTTTTTGATAAAGACATGCGCCTATCGGTCATCGGTCAGTCCAATAATATTAACCAGCAAAACTTTAACAGTGAAGACCTGGCTGGGGTCCTGGGCTCATCCGGAAGAAGCCGCAGAGGACGCGGCCAGGGTAGTCGTGGTGGAGGAAGTGCCAATGACTTTTTGGTGGGTACACAAAATGGTATATCCACTACCAACGCCATTGGGTTAAACTATTCTGATAAATGGGGAAAAAAAGTAGAAATCAATAGCAGCTACTTTTATAATGAAAGCGATAATATTGCCCTGCAGGATTTGAATCGTCAGTTTTTTAATGCTTCTGATACTTTTAACCAAGTTTATACCGAAACCAATAGAGCAGAAAGCCTCAATATCAATCATCGGTTTAATGCCCGCGTGGATATTGAATTAAACGAAACAGATCGTATCAGAATTCGACCCCGGTTGACAGTTCAGCGAAATGAAGGTTTCGATGATACAAGAGGCCAAACAGCCCGTGGAAGTACACTGCTGAATTCTACCGAGAACCTCTTCAATTCTGATCTTGATGCCGTCAATTTTTCCACAAATTTTAACTACCGACATCGCTTCGGTAAATCCAGGCGTACTATCTCGCTGAGTGTAACTTCGGGTTTTAATTCTAATATAGGAGAAAGCTTTTTATTGTCGGAAAATAATTTCTTTGGAAGAACTACCCAAACGGAAGCTTTGGATCAATTCTCTGATTTGACTTCCGATGGCTGGAATTTATCTACTTCGCTGAATTATACTGAGCCAGTAGGTAAATCAAGTATGTTGATGTTTAATTATCGGGCTTCCTTTAATCAAACAGAATCCGATCAGGAAACTTTTGATTTTGATGAATCTACCGAAGATTATGATATTCTAAATCCACAATTATCCAACGTTTTTACTAGTGATTATAATACCCATCAGCTTGGAGCCTCTTTCATGAAACGAGATAAAAAAGCTATTTTCATGCTAAGAGCTAATGCAGAGATTGCTAATCTGGATAATGAACAGACATTTCCCAACCCCCTTGACGTAGAGCGTAATTTCTTTAATATTCTCCCTTTTGCTATGATCCGCTATCAGTGGTCGAGGCAGAAAAATATACGCATATTTTACCGTACCAATACCAGAGAGCCCTCGATCAATCAGCTTCAGGAGGTGGTGAATAACTCCAATCCTATACAGTTATCTACGGGTAACGCTGGCCTGCAGCAGGCTTATGAGCATAATATCATCGCGAGGTACACCAATACGAATACAGAAAAAGCAACGGTTTTCTATACCTTACTTAGGATAGCATTGACAAATAATCATATAGGAAATCAAACTTATATTGCGGAAGAAGATGACTTGCTGGTCAATGGGATAACACTTCCGCGTGGTAGCCAGTTGACCCGCCCGGTCAACCTGGATGGCTACTGGAATATCCGCTCATTTGTGACTTATGGAGTACCAGTAAGCTTTCTAAAATCTAATCTGAATTTTAATATCTCAGGTAATTACACCCGGAACCCGGGACTGATCAATGATCAAAATAACTTTGCCAACAACACATCACTCACATCTGGCGTGGTTTTGAGTAGTAATATAAGCCCTAAAGTAGATTTTACGATCTCTTCGCGCTCCAACCTTAGTTTTGTACAAAATACTTTACGGGAAGAGTTAAACCAGGAATACTTCATTCAAACTAGTGAAGTAGGCCTAAACCTGATCTTTGGGCCTGGCCTGGTATTCAGAAGTAACCTGACGCATCAGCTATTCACCGGATTATCGGATGCCTTCAACCAGGATTTCTTCCTTTGGAATGTAGCAGTAGCCAAAAAGTTGTTTAAGAATCAAAGGGGAGAATTGGAATTGTCTGTTTTTGATTTGCTGGAGCAAAATAACAGCATTTCCAGGAATGTAACAGAAACCTTCATTGAAGATATCCAGAATATTGTTCTTCAGCAATATATTATGCTTACGTTTACTTATCAGCTGAGACATTTTGGGAAACCAGGTCAAAAAAATGAAGATAGTAATCCCAGACGCTTTTGGGAGCGATTCTAAAAAGGGAACGAGATAAGGTGGAAACCTTGCCAAACTTCCTATTATTATACCAACAAAAATCAAAAAAAATGAGAACATTAATCACCTTGCTATTGGTAGTCGGTATCTGGAGTTGTGGCTCTTCTTCAAAAGCTACAGACAGCAATGCTAGTACAGATACATCTGCAGAGAAAACCACCACTGATAATGCGACCACTGATCGTGCAGAGGCCCAAAGAGAGCAGTTAATGGAAATGATGGAAGAACTGGAACTAACAGAAGAGCAACAAATAGAATTTGTGGCTATAACGAGAAAATACAGAGAAGAGATGAGAGTAAAAATGCAGGATAACCGGGGAGACCGAACAGCGATGCGTGAGGTATTCATGGAAGTCCAGCAAAAGCAAAATAAGGAATTACAAGAGATATTATCTGATGAGCAGTTCAGTAAATATCAGGACCTGGCTCGGGAACGTATGCGCGAACGCAGAGGGAATAACTAATCCATCTGGGAGTTTAAAAACGTTTCTTTTGATATAGGAAAAAAACGGATAAGGTCACCGGGATGAAAAAAGAAGGGTGCTGCCTTTTCAGCCTGAAAAGGCCTGATTGGCGTGCGGCCAATAATTTGCCATCCTCCCGGTGATACTACCGGATAAATGCCCGTCTGCCGTCCGGCCAGGGCGACAGCACCCACTGGAATCTTCGCTCTTGGATGTGCCTTGCGCCGGCAATACAGGCGATCTGGTACCGGCCCCATATAGGCGAAGCCAGGTAAGAACCCAAGCATATAAACCCTGAAACTACCATCGGTATGCAGTGCTATGATTTCCTGTGGTGACAGTCCGGTTTGTTGACTGACCTCTTCCAAATCAGGTGCAAATTCTGCTTCGTAACAAACCGGAACACGAATCAATGGCGCTTGCCCGTCTATGTCTTCCCGGGGTTCAACGTTCGATTTTTCAATAATTACCTTCAAAAAATCAAATGTAGTTTCCTGGGGGTTGAAGCCGATAGTCAAAGAACAATAAGCTGGTGTAGAAAAAGTAACCCCTTTCACTGCTGTTTTTTTCAATGCCTTATGTAATTGAATGACCTTAGCATTGATCTTTGGATGGATCACTTGTTCGAATTCTACCAGGATGGCGCTATCGCCTAAAGCTTTTATGGTCATTATTTATTATTAATCAGTTGAATACCATGTGCCTTAAATGACCGGTGAATGGCCTGAAGAATAGGTACGGCAGAAGGGTTGTCGCCGTGTATACAAAAGCTTTGTGCATTGACCGGTATCGGTTTTTCATCGATACTTATCACCTGCTTTTTTTGTATGATCGACAGTACCTGCCGGGCAGCCTGATCGGGATCTGAAATCACTGAATCTGGCTGGCTTCTGGCTCTCAGTAGGCCACTGGACTCGTAAATCCTGTCGGCGAAGGCCTCAGCTATAAATGGAATACCCGAGCTTCGGGCCAATTCTTGCATCGGGCTTCCCGCCAGTCCCATCAGGTGTAGTTCAGGATCTATTTCCTGAATAGCCTTTAGGACGGTACTAGCCACTTTCTGATCATGTGCTGCCGTATTGTAAAGGGCTCCGTGTGGTTTTACGTAGGCCACTTGCCCGTTGTAACTTTCCACCAACCCTTTTACTGCCGAAATCTGGTACTTTATAATTGCTCTTAACTCATCTGCTTCGATGGCCATATGACGTCTGCCAAAACCTGCCAGGTCAGGGTAGGAGGGATGGGCTCCAATTCTGACCTCATGCAGCATTGCCATCTTGATGGTTTGTTCAATATGCAATGGATCTCCACCGTGAAAACCACAGGCAATATTGCTGGAAGAAATAAAAGGAAAAACAGCTTCATCATTACCTACTCTAAACCTGCCATAGCTCTCACCCATATCACAATTCAGGTCCACACGGCTCATTCCTATAATTTAACTAAAGTTTAAGAAAAAAAATTAAGGTTAAACCTATTTTAAAGACACCGATAATATACAAAATTAGCTTTAGCATTTATATTTTGAAAAGAAAGTATTGAAAACAAACCACCTATGAAAAAAATCTTTTTACTTTCACTTTTCCTCATCACAGTGCTTTTGCTGGCTTCATGTAGCCCTAAAGCTACTATTGTCAATCTTCGGCTACCTACTATTGATCAAGAAAATAACCCCCGGCAAATTGTCAGTTGGGAATACGAAAAAGTACATTTTACCTGTGATTATCTTCAGAGTACATCATTTGATTTGATTTTTGAGGTGGAATTTACCAATAAATCAGATTCACTAATTTACTTCGATCCGGTAGAAAGTCGCATTGATGCTCTCGGTAGTCAAGGAAAGGCGTTAGATGCTTCATCTGCGTACCATCCTGATCGGTTAGTCCTGGATTTGGAGAAAGCAATAGAAATAGACAGGAAAAACCTGAGGGCCGAACGCGGCTTTGGCTGGCTGGTTGCCGGACTCAATGTGGTATCCGCTATTTCCTCATTTGCTGATGAGGAGGAGGAGGCAGGTGTGGCCTATAGCCTGGAGGCAGCTACTGCCCTGATTACTTCTTCTATGTCTAAAAATAGCGTCAAGAAAAACCTCAGTAACCTGGAATTTCAGCGGGATTTTTATGATAAATCTGCACTTCGCTCGCAATACCTGGAACCCGGGCAGTCCATGCGAGGACTCGTTATTTTTCCGCGCTTTGATCAGGCCAAGCAAATTGATGTATCATTTTATATCGGCGATTTGGCATTTAGTGTGTTGTATGATCAGATACATTTTAAAAAATAATCATGAACAACAAATCGCCACAGCCCAAGCGTGTTTTATATGAAGCTCTGATTTATAGTCTGGCCGTCTTTCCTTTATATGGCTTCGAGTGGAGTACCTTGCCCAGATATCTGGTCTTTGCTCTGATTGCTTTTCCGCTCATTTATGGCATCAAATGGGGGTTGACATGGCTCAGGCAAAAACTTACTGACCGGAAAGAAGGCTCAAAATGATCATTGATATTGACTGTTCGTAAGTCAGTTATTTACAAGCCGGGAGGCCCAACTTCAAAAAACAGCAGCCTTGGAAGCTTCCGATAAAAATTAGATACAGGCAGCGTTTTAGCAATAACAAAGGCCATTTCGGTTTCCCAGAATGGCCTTGTGTTAGTACTCACATTCAAACTTTAGATCTTTTATACAAAAGAGCTCAGTTGAGGAGCCGCTGAAAGTATTTCTTTGGAAGCTTGATCTTTGAATTGCTCAAAATTCTTAATAAATGATTTTGCGAGCTCCTGAGCTTTTACATCATAAGCTTCTTTATCCATCCAGGTATTTCTTGGATTCAACTTTTCGTCTGGTACATTCGGACAGGTAGCAGGCATCATTAAGCCGAATAATTCATGCTTTTCGTAGTCCACATCGTGTAGCTCACCCGTCAGAGCTGCTGTGATCATAGCTCTGGTGTAGCGTAGCTTAATGCGACTGCCTACACCATATGGACCGCCAGTCCAGCCCGTATTTACCAACCAAACATTTACATTGTGCTTTTTCATTTTATCTCCCAGCATCTCAGCGTAATGCGTAGCATGTAATGGTAAGAAAGGTGCACCAAAACAAGCAGAGAAGGTTGCTTCAGGATCCACAACACCATCTTCTGTTCCCGCTAGCTTGGAAGTAAAACCACTGATAAAGTGGTACATCGCCTGCGCAGGAGTTAATTTGGAAATGGGAGGAAGTACCCCAAAGGCATCAGCTGTAAGAAAAAAGATATGATTAGGATGACCACCTTTAGAGGGAAGTAACGCATTATCAATATGATAAATAGGGTAGGAAACCCTCGTATTTTGAGTGATACTACTGTCTTCAAAGTCCGGTGTTCTCGTGCCTTCGTGGAATACAATATTTTCCAGAATGGCACGGTGCTTTATAGCTTTGTAGATTTCAGGCTCTTTTTCTTCACTTAGGTCAATTGTCTTGGCATAACATCCTCCTTCGAAATTGAAAACACCATCATCTGACCAACCATGCTCATCATCGCCGATAAGGCCACGATCCGGATCAGCAGAAAGGGTGGTCTTTCCAGTACCAGATAAACCAAAAAAGATGGCTACATCCCCTTCTTTACCCATATTGGCAGAGCAATGCATCGACAACACATTGCGTTGGGTAGGTAAAATATAATTCAAGACAGAAAAAATGCCTTTTTTGATTTCACCAGTATAGCCAGTTCCACCTATAATAATACGCTTTTTAGTGAAGTTGATAATGGCAAAATTCGGCCTGCGAGTCCCGTCGATTGCAGGGTTGGCTTCAAAACCCGGTGCACACAAGATAGTCCATTCCGGTTCGAAAGTTTTGAACTCCTCTTCTGTAGGTCTCAAAAACATATTATAGGCAAACTGATTGCTGGATGGCAATTCAGAGATCAAACGGATGTTTAGGCGATGCGCATCCTCTGCGCAGGTATAGGCATCTCTGACATATACATCCTTGTCTTCCAGATAGGCAATCAGCTTATCATTTAGAGCATCAAATTTTTCGGCATCAAAGGGCTTATTGACATCCCCCCAGTCAACGGTATTTTTGGTGATAGAATCCTCCACAATAAAGCGATCCTTAGGAGCTCGGCCAGTGAATTTACCCGTCTTGATCATTAGGGCACCAGAATTGGTAATGATGCCCTCCCCTCTGTTTACGGCGGCCTCGGCTAATTCCTCCGGACTGAGATTCCAATAGGCATTTTTTACTTTTTTAATACCGTGCTGTTCAAGATTTGCTGTTGGATTCTTGATTCCAAACTTTTCCATTTTTTTCTGTTTTTGGCGTGCTCACAAACCCCTCTCTCTGATAGAGGCTTTGCAATTTGGCACTGGTTAAAGCTTTTATAAAAAATAATTCATTCAAACGGTGGCTCGCAGAATTCAGCTTTGCAGAATGACAGCTTCACCGTATTAGCTGTCCGGGCTTCTTCTATCACGCCCCGCTTTGGTAAAATTCTCTTTTGAGGGTTGAAATAATGATTTCATCTCTTTGAGATCATCATCAAAGTAAAGACGATACAAAGTAAAGATATTTTATTCATTAGAGAAAATTTCTCTAATTGTAATTTTTTCTAGAATTATAGTATTTTTACGAAAAGCAGAAACTTGTAGTTTCATTGAAAAGTCAACAAAGCAACAGGAAGCTGAAGTGTTCCTATCCTTTTTACCAAACAACGTACTATTATGCTCAGTGATATCGACATAGTGAAGCTGATTTTGGGCTTGAAGGTAAAGCAGTTAAGAAAAGAACTGGGCTTATCCTATCAGCAAGTATCTGATCAAACCGGGCTGGCCATTTCTTATCTACACAGTATCGAAAAAGGGAAGAAATACCCCAAAGCGGATAAAATTATGGCCTTATCCAAGGTGTTGAAGACAGACTTCAACTATCTGGTTTCTTTAGAAGGCAACAAGCGGCTACAACCTATCGTGGACTTGCTACGCTCTGATTTTCTAAAAATTTTCCCTTTAGAGACATTCGGTATCAGTACTATCAAGTTATTGGAATTACTGTCCGACACTCCGGATAAGGTTAATGCTTTCATCTCTACTGTTATCAAGATTACACGTAATTATCAGCTACAGGGGGAAGATTTTTACAAGGCTGCTTTGCGCTCTTTGCAGGACCTGCAAGACAACTATTTTGAGGATTTAGAAAAAGCGGTAAAGGAATTCAGGGTCAAATTTCAATTGAGTAAGCGCATCTTTCAGTCCTCAGAAGTGTTAGCCAAAATTTTGGAAGACTACTACCAAATCCATATTGACCAGGTATCTTTGGGCAAACACGGTGACCTCAGTCGGGTCCGGTCTTACTATTCTCCGACTTGCAAAACACTTTTTATCAATAATAATTTATCTACTGGTCAGGTAAATTCTGTCCTGGCCAAAGAACTGGCTTTTCAATATCTGGAATTAAAGGATCGACCTTACGAAACCAGAATGGTAGAGGTAGAATCTTTTGAAAAGCTGTTGAATAATTTCTATGCTTCTTACTTTGCTGTAGCTTTGCTGTTGGATGAAGAAGAAATGGTAGATGTAACGCTGGCTATGTCTTCATGGACGCACTGGGATTCCGGTAAATTTGTTGATTTTTTAGAAAAATATCAGGTTAGTTCGGAGGTACTCATTCAACGTTTGGCCAATATTTTTCCCAGACATTTTGGTATTAAGGACTTATTTTTCCTGCGGTTCTATACCAATACGGCTGCCAGGCGATTTGAAGTAACCAAGGAAATGCATTTATCTCAATTGCATAATCCTTACGCTAATCAATTGGACGAACACTACTGCCGTCGCTGGATCTCTATAGATTTGATGCGACGACTAAAAAATATGCAAACGATTGATAATGTGAGTAAGCCGGTAGCTGATGCGCAAATTTCTCACTACTACGAAACCGGTAATTCTTACTTATGTATTAGCCTGGCGAAGCCTAGCCATGATATTCCCGAAAATAGTACCAGCGTTACTCTTGGTTTGTTGGTAAATGATAAGTTGAAAAAATTATTTCCTTTTCTCAAAGATGCCAATCTCATCAAGCGGCAAGTCCACACTACCTGCGAACGCTGCAAATTACTGGATTGTGAATCCAGGGCTGCACCTCCGGTTGTCGTTCAGCTGAAGCACAGCCGCGATAAGATCAAAAATATTTTGGAAGGTTTAAATACAGATCTGAACGAAAAAGAAGACAAGAAGCTAAAATTCAGCGATGAAAAAGAAAGGCAATAGACTTGTTTCAAAAGGGTAGAATAGCGTTGCAATTAAGCTATTTTACTACCTGCGAAATAAGTCTAACAAATAAAAAAGGTGTTGTCTCTATCGGAGCTGTACTTTGAGGCTGCCTCAAAAGCCTGTTGGCCTTTTTTGCCAGCCAATAATATTTTTTTAACGCTGATTTTTCGGGTGAAAATTGAAAATTTTCACCCGAAAAATCAGCGTTAAAAAAGAAAAACTTGTGTCTCGAAACGACAAAGGAGTTTCGAGACAGCTCCTAATTCCCGTTCTTATTCCTTTGCTAACTCGATAACCAGATCCTCTTGTTCTACCAATGTTTTTTCTGGGAGATGAATTTTTTTGACAATTCCATCCACGGGTGAAGTAATCGTGCTTTCCATTTTCATGGCTTCAATAGTGAATAGAGGACTACTGGCAGTTATTTTTTCACCTTCTTTCACTAAAATTTTGGAAATATTACCCTGCAGCGGAGCTCCCACTTCGTAATCTCCAACAGCTTTGCGATATTGTACTGATTTAACCTCGATATTCTTGTCTCTCACCGGAACAGATCGGGTTTGGCCATTGAGTCGGAAAAATACCAGACGATTGCCTTGCTCATCCGGCTCTGTCATATTCAGGTATTTTACCAAAATATTTTTTCCGAGAGCGATACTAACGATAATTTCTTCATTAGGTTTCAGTCCGAAGAAGAAGGCCGGGGTAGGCAGGTGCCGAACGACGCCATATTCCTGGTAATGCTTCATGTAGTCTTCAAATACTTTAGGGTAAAGTTTGTAGGTCAGGAAATCGCTCATTTCCATATAGTCGCCAAACCTGGTTTTGAAGGCTTCAAATTCCTGGTCAAAGTCTATTGGAGCGAGGTGGGCATTGGGGCGATCCGTAAAAGCGGGTTCTCCTTTTAGTACTAGTTCCTGTATTTTTTTGGGAAACCCACCGGGAGCTTGTCCAAGGTTCCCTCGCATGAGATTTTTAACACTGTCCGGAAAAGCCAGGTTGGCTCCATTTTCCAGGATATCCTCCCGGCTAAGGTTATTGGCGGTCATAAACATAGCCATGTCCCCTACTACTTTAGAAGAGGGGGTAACTTTGATAATATCCCCAAAAAGCTGATTGGCGATTTTGTAATTTTCCTTTATCTGTTCAAACTGATTTTCAAGGCCTAGCCCCCGGGCTTGAGGCCTCAAATTAGAATATTGGCCGCCGGGTATTTCGTGTTCGTAGACATCAGCAGTACCGGACCGCATCTCTGTTTCGAAGGGGAAATAGTAGCGTCTGATGGCTTCCCAGTAAGTGGCGAACTCATTTAGAGACGATAGGTTTACGGGATGTTCTCTCTCATGGCCTTTCATCATGGCTACCAGAGAATTATAGCTGGGCTGAGAAGTCAGGCCTGACAAAGAGCTGATAGCCAGGTCAACGACATCTACGCCGGCCTCTATGGCTTTCAGGTAGGTCGCTGCTTGTATAGAAGAAGTATCATGAGTGTGTAGATGTATAGGAGCATCGATGCTTTCTTTGAGTTTGCTGATCAGCATTTCAGCAGCATAAGGCTTTAGTAAGCCGGCCATATCTTTAATTGCAATAATATGAGCTCCTTCGTCTTCCAGTTGCCTGGCCAGGTCCAGATAGTATTGAAGGGTATATTTTTCGCGGGAAGGATCAGAAATATCACCAGTATAACAAAGGCAAGCTTCAGCAATGGCATCGGTACGCTCAACTACTGTTTTGATGCTAGTACGCATAGCTTCCACCCAGTTAAGGGAATCAAATATCCTGAAGATGTCAATGCCTTTTTCAGCAGCCACTTCCACAAATTTGATGATGAGGTTATCTGGGTAAGCTGTATAGCCTACAGCATTAGAACCACGCAACAGCATCTGAAAGAGGATATTGGGAATCTTCTTTCTAAGTAATTCCAGCCTTTCCCAGGGGGATTCTTTCAAGAACCGCATGGCGACGTCAAAAGTAGCTCCGCCCCACATTTCCATAGAAAAAGTACTGCTGGCGTGGTTGTGGGCATAACTCTCTGCTACGCGCAGCATATCAATAGTTCGCATTCTGGTAGCTAACAATGACTGATGGCCATCCCGGAAGGTAGTATCTGTATATTGAATTTGTTTTTCTTCTTTAAGCCACTTTATAAATCCTGCTCTGCCCAGTCTTTTGAGCTTATCCCGGCTGCCCTCCGGCATTTCCTGCCTGGCGTCAAAAGTAGGTACTCTGGGAATCAGAAAGTGAGGCTTGCTGTCTTTGTTTTTGACGTCCGGGTTGGAGTTGACGATAACCTCAGCAAGGTATTTCAGGATTTTTGTACCCCGGTCCTGCCAATTTCTTGAATTTGTTAATTGTGGATTATCGGCAATAAAACTGACTGTAGCCTTTCCCTTCTTGAAAGTATCATTCTGTAACAGATTCAAAACAAAATCAATATTGGTCTTCACGCCGCGGATTCTAAATTCTCTCAGGGCCCGGTGTAAGCGCTGAGCAGCTTCCGGTTGAGTCCGTCCCCAGGCAGTTATCTTTACCAGCATACTGTCAAAAAAAGGAGAGATACGTGCTCCGGCATAAGCTGAGCCGGCATCAAGGCGAATACCCATGCCTGCAGCACTTCTGTAGGCAATCAGGTTGCCATAATCTGGCTTGAAATTATTGCGCGGATCTTCTGTGGTGATCCTACACTGAATAGCGGTGCCAACCAGCGGTATATCCATCTGGCTTTGAATACTCATTCGCTCGCCGTCAAGTCGATGCCCCATGGCTATAAGAATTTGGCCCCCCACCAGGTCTATCCCCGTGACTTCTTCCGTGATAGTATGTTCTACCTGAATTCTGGGATTGACCTCGATAAAGTAAATGTTTTCATTTTGATCCACCAGAAATTCCACTGTTCCGGCATGTGTATAGTCAACAGCATTGGCTAATCTTAGCGCATACTCATATAGCTGGGTTTTGGTGTTTTGTTTTAGAGAAATAGCGGGAGCTACCTCTACTACCTTCTGAAACCGACGCTGTACAGAACAATCTCTTTCGTACAAATGAACAATATTGCCGTATTTGTCCCCCAAAATCTGTACTTCAATATGTTTGGGGTTTTCGATAAATTTTTCCAAAAAAACAGTACCGTCTCCAAAAGCATTCTCCGCTTCGGCAGTAGCTTCCTCGTAGGCCTGCCGGATTTGATCTTTACTTCTTACAACGCGCATACCACGGCCGCCCCCACCGGCTGCTGCTTTGACCATTACTGGAAAGCCTATTCTTTCTGCCTCTTCTTCGGCTACTACGCCGCTGGTAAGGGGCTGCTGGCTGTCTTCTATCAGTGGGATGTCCAAAGAGCGGGCCAGCTTTTTGGCGGCCACTTTATCGCCCAGTTGCTCCATAGTTTCCGGTGTAGGGCCAATAAAGGTTATGCCTTCTTCCCGGCAGCGCCTGGCAAAGCGTGTATTTTCCGACAAAAAACCATACCCGGGATGAATAGCTTCTGCCCCTCTTTTCTGGGCTACTTTGATGATTTCTTCAATATTAAGGTAGGGCTGTAAAGGGTCCTCATCTTCTCCAATTTGATAAGCTTCATCAGCTTTATATCTGTGTAAAGAATATCTGTCTTCATAGCTATATACGGCTACTGTTGGAATTTGTAGTTCTGAAGCAGCTCTTAATATCCTGATTGCTATTTCGCCGCGATTGGCAACCAGTATTTTCTTGAAAGGCTGGATGGATTCCATATGGTTGATTTTACTATACTTTCGGAAGTTTTGCCCGTTAGCTTCGTTGGAAGCCAAAGGTCAATAAGGTTATTAAAGAGCAGAAAATAAGCAATGAGTGTGAAATAAAGTAGAGTGTGAGAAAGAAAGTTTTCCGCAAACAGGGTTTTTATAGCTGGTCTTGCGGGCTGCATGCTGATATCCCTAAAAGAGCTGTAGTTAGAAGCTCCAGCAATATGAAAGTTGTAAGCAAAACTGTTTGCAATAAAGGGACTTTTCGGGCTTAACTTACTCTAAAATTGTTAGCCCATGAAATGGATAAACCTAGCTGCACTGCTTTTGATTGAGTGCAGTTTTGTGGCTGCTCAACGGCATTGTATTTCTGTAAGGCGTTTGGAACAAACCTTACAGGAAGATAGCATCTTAGAGCAACAGTGGCAACGGCATTTTTATGCGTCAATAGGAAAGAAAAATGAAGTGCTCCAGGAAGTTATTATTCCAGTAGTTGTACACGTTGTTTACAGGAATGCAGCTCAAAATATAAGCAACGAACAGATCCAAAGCCAGATGCAGGTTCTCAATGAGGATTTTGGCCGGCAAAATCAGGGTAGTGACTCCTTTTGGCCACAAGCTGCTGATACCCGAATTTTATTTGTATTGGCTTCCTGTGATCCCAGAGGAAAGCCCACTAGTGGCATCCAGCGGCGTTATACCAGGCGCAGAACTTTTTCTGCCGATGATAAAATTAAGAGATACACCGACGGTGGGGTCGATCCATGGCCTACCGATCGCTATCTAAATATTTGGGTTGGAGACCTGGGCAACCAGCTAATGGGCTATGCTCAATTTCCGGGACTCGATTCGCTATACGATGGAGTAGTTATCAACTATCGCCATTTTGGAAGGGTGGGGGATATGCAACCGCCCTTTCACCTGGGCAGAACCTGTACCCACGAAGTGGGCCATTGGCTGGGGTTAAAACACATTTGGGGGGATGGTGGCTGCTCGGTAGACGATGGTATTGCCGATACTCCGAAGTCGGATGCTCCAAATTTTAATTGTACTCGACAGGTGAAGTCTTGTGGCTCTATCGATATGGTAGAGAATTTTATGGACTATACTGCTGATGCCTGCATGAGTCTGTTCACAAAAGGGCAGGCCGAAAGGATGCACGCTGTGCTTGCCAGGAATGGCAACCGGGCTACTTTAAGTTACTCGAACTATTGCGAAACCGGCAATAATCTACCGGAAAGACACTCAGAAAATGCAACACTTACTCCTCCGTTTTTGCTTTATCCAAATCCCGCAACCAATTATTTTTTACTTAAAAGAATCAATAGAGCAGAAGAGGAGATACCTTTAGCTACCGGTAGAATTACCATCTTTAATATGATGGGAGAACTAATCCTGCAAAAGGATTGCTCATTCGTTGAGCAACAAATATCTGTTGATATTTCAAATTTACAAACGGGGCCGCTATTGGTCCGACTATCAGCTACAGAGAAGGTCGGGTGGATCGAGCAGCAAATTTTGCTGAAGATAGAGTAGGGACGAAGGGCTGATAGCTTACCGCGGCCCAATCCATGGATTGAATCCAGACGATTAGAAACAAAAGCTCATAGCTTCGCAATCCTACCTAACCTAGCAAAATCTACTCCAATAAGTACTCAATATCACGCTGAGAAAAGGCCGCTTCGTGAACATTCTCGATAATATCTTCAGCTAGCTTGGACTTTCTTTCCTGCAGCTTGAGAATTTTTTCTTCTATAGTATCTTTTGTGATGAATTTTACTGCGAAGACATTTTTATCCTGCCCGATTCTGTGTGCTCTGGCAATAGCCTGTTGTTCTGTCGAAGGGTTCCACCAGGGGTCAAGGATGAACACATAGTCGGCGGCAACCAGATTCAGCCCTGTTCCACCAGATTTGATAGAAATCAAAAAAGATCGGGTATCTGGTTCATTGGCAAATTTTTCGATCTGTCTTTCGCGTTCCTTATTGCTCATATCGCCGGTGAGCAAGGCATACGGTAGATTATCTATGGTGAATTGTTGCCTGAAGAGCTCCAGGTACTGTACGAAAGAACTAAAGAAGAGAACTTTGTGGTCACTTCTTCTTATGACATCCCAATGCTCGATAATATCTGTAAACTTACCACTATCTTTGGTATATTTTTTATTGACCAATTTAGGATGGTTGACAATCTGTCGTAGCTTGGTCAAGGAGCGTAGTACCATGATTCTGTACTGCGGATTGTTAGCCTCATAATTTTCTAACAAGTAATTACGGGCAGCAGATTTCTCTCTTTCGTAGAATCGCTTTTGCTCTCTTGTCATTTCAGAATAGAAGATTTGAGTAGTCAAAGCGGGTAATTCTTTGGCTACTTCTTCCTTTGTTCTTCTCAGGACATAAGGAGCAACCATACTTCTTAGCCGTACTTTTTTCTCTTCACTCTGATGTTTTTCAATAGGCGTTATAAATTCTTTTTTGAAAAAAGAAAAACTGCCCAGTAAGTCAGGGTTGATAAATTGCATTTGCGACCAGATATCAGAAAGTGAATTTTCTATGGGGGTACCACTTAAAGAGATTTTGTGTCTGGCCTGTAGCCTGTTAATGGCTTTGAATATCTTACTTTCCCGGTTTTTGATTTGCTGACTTTCGTCGAGTACAATGTATTCATAATCTACCTGCTCCAGCAAATCAACATCACGCAGTGCTGTTTGGTAGGTAGTCAGAATCACATCAAACCGGACTAGTACGCGGATATCTTTATGTCGCTTTGCGCCTACATGTCGATAGGTATTGATACTGGGCGCAAATTTCTGTAACTCCTTTTCCCAATTAAAAACCAGAGAAGCCGGTAAAATGATCAATGCATTCAATGGATTGAGGAACGACTGATCATCTTGATTGCCAAACAAGTCCAGTTGTATTTCTTTTTGGGGGGCCGGGTTGTCAGCGCTCAATTTTTTAGATTTAGCATATAGCAGCGTAGTGATAGTTTGAAGGGTTTTACCCAACCCCATATCATCGGCCAGGCAGGCCCCCAAATTATTATGATACAAATGAACGAGCCATCTGACTCCTTCCAACTGATAGGGTCTCAGTTCGGCATTGAGTTCTTTAGGCGTTTCAAAGTCGATGTCTTCCAGCTCAACGGATACTTCTTTATTCTCATTCAACCCTAACTCTTCCAGAAGTGTAAATTGGTTTTTATTGATTCTAAGCTGGCTGCCTTTTTTCTTGGCAAACTGCATGAGCGTTTTATACCTGTTCATCCACTCCTGCGGGATAAGGAAATACGTTCCATTGGGAAGAGGGAAAAAGCGGTTGTCTTCCCGGATATGCTTGGCTAGGTCCAGAAATGGAAAAGAAATATCCCCCACAGTAACTTCTCCGAGGATGTCAAACCAGTCATTTTGTTGCTCAGAAAAGAGGCGTAACTTTGGGGCATGGAGATACACCGGTTGTTGGTCGATAACGGGTGCTTCAAGGTCAAACCCTGCTCCTATTAGCTTCTCTCGATTCTGGGTGATCCACTCCAGTAATTGCCACTCATTTTCGCTTTCTCCAGGGAGCTCAAACTGGGCAGTCCCAGTGGGGCTCAGTCCTAACTGTGTAATCTTACAGACAAAAGCTTCTTCGGCATCCATATCTCTGATAACCTGAAGGATTCTAACTTCCTCCTGACCAAATTCCAGTGTAGTACGGCGTTTGCGTTTGTCACTCCACAAAAATTCGGCATTAGAATAAAGCATGTAACAGTTTAAGCCCCACTTATCTTTGAACAAATCTTTCTGCGCTACCAACCGGCTCCCTTTAAGTGTACTGAAATGCACGACATCGAAACCCTCGGCATCAATATCCACTTTGGAAGCAACTTTGAGAATAAATTTCTGGAAGTAGTCTTTTACCTTATCTCGTGGAATGTTAATAATATCTTTGGTCCGAAAAGGCTTAGTCATGTTGCCATTAATATGGGCAACTTTGTATAATCTGTAGTCGACAAAAATCCATGCTGGATGATTAGTGATAGGTAAAACATCTTTGGAACTGATCGTCCACCGTTCTCCATTTTCGCCAAAACACATTTGGTACGTAACACCAGACTTCGTCTTTTTGAAAGATAAAATGGGCTGGAGCTCCACCTGGCTGGTTTCCATCAGAAAGTCCTTAACCAGCACTTTTCGCTCTACATGCCAGCAGATAGGCAAATCATAAAGAACTACCAGGGACAGGAGTTCGTCCAGTTTAAAATGAACATACTTATGAATGGCTTTTTTAACTTCTTCTATTTCCAGTAGTTTCTCAAGGAGCTTGGTGCGCTTTTTGGTTGTATTAAAGCGTTTTTCCAATGCCTTAGGCTGAAGTAGTTCTATAATATCGAAAAGCTGTTTACGGATATTGTCGTACTCTAATCCAAAGCTACCAATGGTCTCTTCAATAGCCTTCTGCTGGATATGAGCCAGCAGCCCCTCGTTATCCTTACTGACGATGTAAGCGGAAGGTAGGTAAAGCCCTTTCTCAAATTCTTTGAGGTTGTAAACGACTTCAAAAACCTTCCCCGCTATACTTTCAGATTTGAGCATGCAAGTTCAAGATGGTTATATGATCTAAAAATTTCTGTTTGTGCTAATGAAAGGGTTAAACTATCACTTTCTAATTTTTCTAAAAAATAGAAAAGCCAAGAATGTAATATTACTAAGTATTGATTAGAAATGATAATACTCCAACTTTTTTGTTTGAAGCTTAAACTAAATTTAAAGCAGCAAATATAGTAAAAGCCTTGTTAGTGCGAGTGAAGAAAGTTTTTAATCTTGTCGGCTAGCACACGAGCATGGCCTAATTTGGACTCCATGGACCAGCCGGCGATGTGCGGTGCCATAACGACCCGATCGGATCGGCACAAATAATGGAAGGGTTCTGGCAATTCTGATAATTCCAAAGAAGCAAATGACTTGTCCTCGTACTCAATGACATCCAGGGCAACTCCCAGTACTTTTTTTTCTTCCATTGCTCTGACTAATGCTTCGGTATTCAAAACGAGCCCGCGGGCCGTGTTGATCAGATAAAGCGGCTTTTGAAAGGAAGCCAGAAAAGCCGCATCAATAAAATAGTGATTATCGGCAGAGTAGGGGATATGTATACTCAGGATATCACTTTCCTCAAAAAGGGTTTGTAAATCTACCTCCCGGGCATACTGGTCACCGTAGTTTTCTTTGTATTTGTCGTAGGCGATTACACTTTCTGCCTCAAAACCTGAAAGGCGTCGGGCAAAAGACTTACCCATATTTCCGTAACCCAAGATGCCCACCACTTTTCCTTTTATTTCTACTCCTCGGTTGGGTTCTCGTCGCCAAATCCCTGCCCGGATTTCACGGTCAGCCCGGCTTAGGTTGTTCATTAGCATCAAAAGCATACCAACCGCGTGCTCTCCTACGGTGTCCATGCTGCCTTCAGGAGAGGTAAAAACGGTGATATTTTTTTGGGCCGCATATTCCAGATCTATGTGTTCAGTACCCACGCCATATCTGGCAATAAACTGAAGCGAAGAACCAGCATCCAGGAAGGAGCGGTCTGCCTGTATCCTGCTCCTGATAATAAGACCGGCATATTGAGGAAGGATAGCGATCAGCTCTTCTCTGGTCGTTTTGTAGTGTAGGTCTGCTTCTAGCCCCATTTCTTTTAAGACATCCAACAAAAAGGAATGAGGAGGATCGACTACCAGTATTTTACGATTGGTCATAAGTAATTATATGTTCAGCTTGTATTACATTTGCTTAGCCAGTATCAAAATAAGGCTATTAAAAACTCTCTGTACCCGGAAGGCCAAGGCCTTTACCAGTTCCTTTGGGGCCATTCGGTGCCTGGATTTGTCCATTGGTTAAACGGTAAGAACTCTTTTCGGTTTTGTAAATAGTCTCTTCAATATGAGTATTGACAACCGCTTCGATAGCTCTTGCCTCCACAAGGAAGCCGTCGTGACCATAAATACTGTCGATGATTTCCAGCCTTGCTCTCGGGATCATATTGGCTAGGAGCACTTGCTCTTCCACCGGAAATAAAACATCAGATTGAATCCCGATGACCAGCGTTTTGGCCTGTATAGAGCTCAGCGCTTCCGCCAGTCCTTTCCGGCTACGAGCTATATTATGGCTGTCCATAGCCTTGCTCAGCGTAATGTAACTAAAAACATCAAAGCGCTGCTGTAGCTTCTGGCCCTGGTATCTTTGGTAAGAGCTGGCTTTAAAGTGATCTAGTTTATCAGTACTTCCCTCGGTTTGTGTTTTTTGATAAGTGCTGTAACTGCGATAAGACAACATGGCAATAGCTCTGGCTGCTTCCAGCCCAGCTTTTCCTGCCTCTTGAGTACCATCGCAGAGGGAGGGATCAGCTTTGATCGCCATGCGCTGTGCCTCATTGAAAGCGATACCCCAGGGAGAATGTTGTGCATTGGAGGCCAGGATGATTAGTTTTTCAATATTTTGCGGCTCCATCACAGCCCATTCCAGAGCTTGCTGTCCACCCATGGAGCCACCCATACATATTTGAATACGCTTAATGTTCAAAAAATTCTGTAGCAAGAAATGCGCTTTGACCATATCCCGTATCGTGATCAGGGGAAAATCTGCTGCATATTTTTTGCCTGTAATTGGGTTGATACTGGCAGGGCCTGTACTGCCATAGCAGGAGCCCAGCATGTTGGCACAGACTATAAAATACTTGTCAGGATCAAATAATCTTCCGCGACCTACCAGGCCCGCCCACCAATCAGTTGGATCAGAGTTGCCAGTGAGGGCATGACAAATCCAAACCACATTATCTTTGGATTCATTAAGTCTACCAAATGTGTGGTAGCCTATGGTTATTTCCGGCAGTGTATCGCCATTTTCAACTTGAAAAGGCCTGTTTATTTTTAATTCTTTCACGTTCACCTCTTTTCCTTTAATAAAAAAAACGAGCCCCATCCTGTAAACCTGCTAACAAGCTTGCAGGATGGTCATTGGCCCACCAATCAGGCTCCTACAGGAGCAGGTGTATGGATGGCCGCAAAGGCTTGTTCAAAATCTTCTTTGATATCATCAATGTGTTCAATTCCTACAGATACGCGTAAGCCAGCAGGTGTAACGCCGGCTGCGGCCTGTTCTTCTTCATTCAATTGCTGATGAGTAGTAGCAGAAGGTTGTATGATCAGCGTCTTGGCATCTCCTACATTGGCTAGGTGACTTATCAGCTTGAGGCTGTTCACTACAGTGGTCGCATTTTCCTTACCTCCTTTTACTTCAAAAGACAATACACCACCAAAGCCATTGCGAAGGAATTTCGTTGCAATTTCATGCTTTGGGTGGCTTTCCAGCCCCGGATAATGAACTACCGATACCTTATCGTGTTGCTCTAGCCATTTGGCTAGTTCCAGGGCGTTATCCACAGTGCGCTGTACGCGCAAAGAAAGTGTTTCTAAGCCTTGTAAAAACTGAAAGGCATTGAAAGGACTCATAGCAGGACCAAAGTCTCTTAACCCTTCTACTCTGGCACGGATAATGAAGGCAATATTGCCAAAAGGCCCGTCAGTACCGAATACATCCCAGAATTTTAGACCGTGGTAGCCTTCCGATGGTTCGGTAAACTGCGGGAATTTTCCATTGCCCCAATTGAAGTTACCTGCATCGACAATAACGCCTCCAATAGACGTACCATGGCCTCCAATCCACTTGGTAGCGGATTCTACTACAATATTGGCACCATGATCAATCGGACGGCAAAGGTACCCCCCCGCGCCGAAAGTGTTGTCTACAATAAATGGAATGTCATACTTGCGAGCCAGCGCTGCCAGTCCGGCAAAATCCGGAACGTTGTAGCGTGGGTTACTGATCGTTTCGCAGTAAATGGCTTTGGTGTTTGCATCGATCAGTTTTTCGTAGTCTTCCACTGTCTCTCCTGCTGCAAAGCGAGTTTCGATACCAATGCGCTTGAAAGCTACCTTAAACTGATTGTAGGTACCGCCGTAAAGGTTAGAACTGGAGATAAAATTATCACCTACCTGCATAATGTTGTTCAAAGCTATATACTGTGCCGCCTGGCCTGAACTAACCCCCAGGGCAGCAACACCACCTTCTAGCGCAGCAATTCTCTTTTCAAAAGCATCAACCGTAGGGTTCATTATTCGAGTATAAATATTGCCAAACTCCTTTAGGGCAAATAAATTCGCTCCGTGTTCGGAATCTTTGAAGGTATAAGAAGTAGTTTGATAAATGGGGACAGCTCTCGATCTTGTTGTTTCGTCAACCTCCTGTCCGGCGTGTAATTGAAGCGTTTCAAATCTCATGTTTAATAATTTAATGTTATTGGAATTGGTGAAAGTTATAGAAAACGTCTTTTTAAACCCTAAATACTCTAGGCTCAAAAATACCGCTAATAGCATGCTGAATCACTGAAAATCAATGTTTTCAAAAAGTGTGATTAAGTACAAAAATGTAGGAAATTGCAAATAGAAAAGTAACAAGAATAGAAAAAAACATAGCTATATGATTTTATATTTTCCTGGCTACCCAATATTAGGCCCCAGGCAGGATTTGGCACCAGCTGCTCTTGCTTGTGAGCTAGGTTGCCAGGGTTTCACAGAGCCTGATCTCTCCACCCTTCGCTATAAAATCAATTCTTGGATAAGAAATGATTGTACTGCAAATGTATTTGCTGTAAATAAATAATGCAACTTTTTGCCAATTTATCTTTTTCTAGTAAAGAATCATAGAGGCGCACAAGGCCAGGAAAGCCCTTTTTTATAAATCTATTCAGAGCTGTTGCCCTGTTGGTTAGAAAAAATAAAAAATCAGGAAATGAAAATACATCTCAAAAGACAAGATGACTACTACCACATGGTAGCGACCAATGATAAAGGCCATGAAGTACACGCTGATGGATCGGCAAGTATTGGAGCCGCTGAAAATGCGATGAGACCTATGGAAATGTTGATTGCAGCCCTGGGCTCCTGTAGCTCCATCGATGTGGTAAGTTTTTTGAAAAAAATGAGGCAGCCGCTGAAAGACCTAGAGATTTCTGTAGAAGCTAGCCGCCAGGAAGGTAAAGTACCCTCGTTATTTGAAAAAATTCATCTGCATTATATTCTAACCGGAGATTTGGACGAAAAAAAAGTAGAAAAAGCAATAAAAATGTCTGTAGAAGAATATTGCTCCGTAGGGAAAATTATAGAAAAAACAGCGCCTATCACCTGGGGTTATGAGATAAAAAAATAAAAATATTCTAAAATGGATTGCCTGAACAGACTTTTTAGATTCATTGAGGCCATTCATATAGAAAAGAAGCAGTGTAAATTGCTTCTTTTTTTATGAACTTTATTTATATAGCAATAGTTAGGAATGAGTCAACAATAAATTATACATCATTACTTATTCTTTTGCCGCCCAGTTTCGTTAAAAAGCCTCGTCGATGCGCTGCATCGCCTACGTTTTTTGCCTAACTGAACAGCAAAACACCTGCGTAGATCTTGTACACTTTATTAATGCTCCATTCCTTAGTGGACCAGCTTTGTAGAAATTTTTAATCGCTTTAAAAAAATAATACGTGGCAAACTGGAAAAAACTATCACAAGAGAACATTAAGCGTCGTGTTTTTGAAGCACTAAAGCACAACAAAAGCTTCTTTGAGACAGCTATTCTTGGAGTACCGGCTTCCCATCTAGATAGTCAGGTATTTAATAAGAATAATTCATTTTTGGCAGATGCTCCTTACCTTTCTACCCTTATTCAAAATCCTAATCATATAGGATGCCACACTTTAAAGGAATCAGAAGCCTTTTTTTCGGGTACACAAGAGTTGGAAAGGGAGCTGATTCGAATCTGTGCCGAAGATATTTTCAAAGCTGAAGAAGATACCATTGATGGTTATGTTGCCTCAGGAGGTACAGAAGCCAATATGCAGGCGATGTGGATGTATCGCAATTATTTTATGAAAGAATACGGTGCTACCGCCGATGAGATTATCATTTTATGCTCGCAGGATAGCCATTATTCATTTGTCAAAGCAGCTAATGTACTTCAGTTAGACATTGAGATGATTCCTGTGAATACAGAAACTCGCGAAATAGATCCTGTAGCCATACAGGAGGTCATTGGAGAGGCTCGTAAAAGGGGGCGTAAGTATGCTATTGGTATAGTGAATATGATGACGACGATGTTTGGGTCTGTCGATAAAGTTGAACAATACACTGCGGCTTTTCGGGCTGTCCATATGCCTTTCAGGTTACATGTGGATGGTGCCTACGGTGGCTTTTTTTATCCCTTCAGTGATCCGGCTAATCCATTAACTTTTGAGCACCCGGATATTTCATCTATTGCACTGGATGCGCACAAAATGTTGCAAGCACCCTACGGAACTGGAATTTTCCTGGCTAGGAAAGGTCTACTCAACTATACACTGACCCAAAATGCCAAATATGTTAAGGGATTGGATGTAACGCTGGTAGGAAGCCGTTCGGGGGCTAATGCAATTGCGGTGTGGATGATTCTTCAAAACTACGGTCCATACGCATGGTATGAAAAAATCCAGACATTGTTGATGCGCACCGTTTGGCTGGAGCAGGCCCTGCAGCAAATGGAGGTAGCCTACTATCGGCATTCATTCAGTAATATCGTTACTATTGCTGCTGATGAAATACCGGCCGAACTGGCAGAGGCTTATTCTTTAGTACCTGATGATCATCATGAACCGGCCTGGTATAAGATCGTCGTAATGGAGCATGTTACTATCGAGAAGCTTAAGCCTTTTGTAGAGCAGTTTCAACGGTATAAAACACAAGTAGTGTAAAGGTGTTTCATTAATAAAAAAACTGAATGTCAACAAAATTCTTTAGGCAAAAAAGATATAATTTTTGGAGCACTTCCCTGCTCTTTATAGGTATGGTCAGCCTTTCGTTGTTGATCAGCTTTTTAATATTTGGACTGGAAGGAGTGATATGGGCTGCTGTCATCACCACAACCGCTTTGGTGCTGGGAAGCCGTATTCCGACTCATTACATCATGCGCTTTGCTAAAGCCAAGAAATTGCATCAATATGAAGCACTGCAATTATACGACGTGGTCCGACAATTGGCTTACAATGCAAAGCTGGATAAAGTACCCACGGTGTATTTTATTCCTTCAAATGCGATTAATGCCTTTGCTACGGGCCATAAAGACGATGCCGCAATAGCTGTTACTAATGGATTAATGCAGCAACTGTCACTACGTGAAATGACAGGTGTGCTGGCTCATGAGATGAGCCACCTGGTAAATAATGATATGAGATTTCAGGGGGTTGTCAGCATAATGGGCCGAATTATTCGCTTTTTTTCTTTTATTGGTCAGTTGTTATTTTTGCTGAATTTTCCGCTGATGATGATGGGCATAGAAACAGTATCCTGGCTGGGACTCGTTCTGTTGATCATTGCCCCCATGCTGAGCAACATAATGATGCTGGCTATTTCAAGAACACGTGAGTTTGAAGCTGATTTAAACGCTGTTCAGCTTACTGGAGACCCCGATGGCCTGGCTAATGCATTGCAGAAGTTGCATGTTTTAAATCGAATGTCCAGAAATTATGCGCTGCAAAGAGCCTTACCTAGCTGGCTAAGTACACACCCTGAATTGCCGGAACGCATTAGGCGCCTCAGAGAATTGGCGCCCACGTATTCCCTGAATATCAATTTCCCGCAAGTGAATTGGGTATAAAATAAACGCATGTAAAAATTTTAGCCTGCGAGTGCTCATAAGTTGGGCGCTCTTTTTCGGCTTCAAAAGCAATATCTTGTCATACCCTAAGAAAGCTCAACTCTAAATAAAACCAATTTCAATCGGTATGGAAAGTTATCCGTACCGATTTTTTATAAAAAAGTTTGGCCTGCCATTTTCAAGGGATGGCAGGCCTCCCGATAGCTTTATTCTTTGTACAACTCTTTGCCTAATTTTTCATACTTATCTCCTTTAACCCATTTAGGGCGATCTTTGGCATTGGCAATGATGCGTACCATTTGAGTATAAGCCTGTGCATACTTAAGTAGATAGTCAAAATCTATGGCATCGGCCTCATCCACTACCTGGTGATAGTACTTCTGAATTTCTTGGTCAAAGTCTGTAAAAGCTGGAGAGATCGTGGCTGCAGGTATCCCTTTTTGTGTGAAAGACAAATTATCAGAACGATCAAACAGATTTTGCTCCTTGGCCGGGTCTTTAATAACCGACAAACCCACAGCTTCTGCTCCTTTTATGAAGGCTTCGTTGGTTCCGGTTCTGCCCCAGCCAATAATGCTGATGGCATCTGTCGTGTTGTAACCAGCTCCGTCTGTATTGGCATTAAAAATCGTTTTATTCAGAGGTACCAATGGGTTTTGGGCATAGTATTTACTACCTAACAAACCTTTTTCTTCACCGGTACAGGCCAGTACTACGATGGAGCGCCTTGGCTTTTTTTCAGCTAACGATCGGGCAGCGGTAAGTACGGCAACTACTCCCATGGCATTATCTCTGGCACCATTAAAGATACTATCGGGGCCGGCAGTAGCAGGCCGGGTTCCTACGTGATCATAATGAGCCGAAAGTAACACGTATTCCTCCTTTAATGTGGGATCAGTACCTTCCAAAACTGCTACAATATTGCTGGAAGGGTAAGTCTTTTTCTCATAACCTTTACTCTCAATGGATACAGCCTGTCCGTCTCCTCCGCGTAGGGCTTTCAAGCCCTCATCATCAGGCTGTGGCTGTATCCAGCCATAGAGAAAATTACCAGAAGCGGTGGTATCATCTTCCGATCCTTCGTCTGGTAAACCCAAAGCAGAGTTGCCAAAATATCGCTTGAATAGGCGCCATGGCGTTTGTAACTGATACAACTCAATTAAGGCAAGTGCTCCTTTCTCTCTGGCGATCTCTGCTTTTTTAGCTCCTGAGCCAAAAGCTACCTGATCACCTTCTCCTTCTGCCGTACCCGGTAAAACAATTACTATCTTACCTTCTACATCCAGATCTTCATAATCGTTTCGACCTGTTGACTCATCCACCCAGCCGTAGTTCGCAAAAATAGCCTCGGCTTCCGTCATCTGCTGATTGCCCCTAAACAAAAAGAGCTCTTCATTCTGCGTGTATGTACGTTCTCCAATTTTTAAGGATCCCGCCGCTGGAACCTGGATTTTCTGAAAATCGATAGTCTGAAAATAAGAATCCTGGCCCGGAGCCGGAGTATATCCATAAGATCGAAGCTGCTCAGCAATATATCGACCAGCAATGTTATTGCCTTCTGAGCCGGTATCTCTTCCCTTCAATTCGTCAGAAGCTAAAAAACGCAACTGCCGCTCTACTGTAGATTTTTTTACAGAAAATTCCGGATCATCAGCTTTTTGAGCGATCAAAAAAGTAGGTAGTAATAAAAATACAATTAGTGCTTGTCTCATTTTTTATGGATGTTTTTAAAATTTTAAAGCATATTTGAAACTCAACTTTTGGCCTGCAAATGCGATGGATCGAGACATTGGGACTTTACCTCCTGGCAATTAACTTACCATAAATTAGGCTATTCCTTCAGTTTTTTCGAACTATAGGGCTGCTGTGTACCTGAAAAACAAGTCTTATTTTTTCAGGTGTTAGTTACAAAAGCGAACTCCAAAATATCAATAGAAAGAAAAATAATAATTGGTTTACTGAACAAAACAGGCTTTATACGGGCGACCATTCCTGATCTATAAAAGTAAGTATTTACATGATCATTTGTGCCAGCTCAGGGTCTCTGAACAGTTGTTGTAGGTTGGGCTGCGTGATACCTGCCCATTTCCTGGCTATTTGGAATCGAATATCAGCGGGTATTTTTTCCAACATCATAAAGCGTTTTAGATTTTTTAACTGCCTACCAGTTAGGTTGCCGGAAGTCTGCTGTAATTTTATTTTGATTTGGTCCGACAATTGGTAAAATAGATTGGCTTCCTTACCGCTATTACTTTTCAGCCACAACTCTATTGGCACTTTTATCTCGGCTTCAAAATCTGTTGTATTGATAATATCCATTGGGTTCGGAAGTTTTTGCTGATTCTGGTCTAGGCAATGTAGCAGCATCGCCGCTGCTTCAGGTCCCAATAAACTCTCAGCGAGCAGGTTTAATTGTATAGAAGCCTGATTCTTATTCAGCGCAGCGGCATATTGACAGAACTGAGCGTAGGTTCTGGGGGTGCATGGAGGAAAGTTTAAGACTTCCGGATGCTGTTCCAGAAAATCAATCCATTGGCTCTCGAGACCCTGCTCGTGGGCCCAGCTCTTCCAGGCGGGAAAGTCAAAAGCTAACCTGAAATGCATCATCCTGGTGATAATGGCCTGATCCAGCATGCTCACCTGGTAATCTTCACTATCTGGGTTGGCTGTCAGTACGATTCGCCACCGTTCAGGCAAATGCCAGCCCAGCATCTGCTTATCTTGTAACAATTGCATAATTCCTTTGATGATACGTATATCAGCCCGATTAAAATCATCGAGCAGCAAAATACCCGGTCCTAGTTTTTGGGGTACCCACTGAGGCCTGGCGAAAATGGTCTTCTGGTCCTGTATCTGTGGCATACCAAGTAAGTCGCCCATTTCTTCTAGCTGGGCCAGCGCTAAATGGACGAGAGCAATGTTGTTTTTTGCTGCATAATCTTTAATGAAACTGGTTTTTCCAATTCCCGCACTTCCCCAAATACAAATGGGTAGATATGCGCTATCACTTTCATAAATAGCCGCTCCTGGAAAAAGTAATTGATCAAATAATTGATGAAGTATCCTGGTGGATACTTCAGGACCGTATTGATGATTCATAGTCTTTATGCTTTTTTAGCTGAAAAAAACCTTTCGCCCGGGCCAGCCTCTAAGCTCTGCCCTTTTTTTACCATTATAAACAACCCACAATAAAGGCTTTTCCGGCCTCAAAAGGGGCTTCAATCCCTTTGCATCTGTAAAATATACCATCCCGCCGTAGCTCTTATTCTGATTCAAAAACCGAATTGGTGGATTAAAATTAGTACCTCCCCGGCCTTCTACAAAAGTAGGCAAACGACCATTGTAAGAATAAAATCTCTGTATAGTCAGATCGCATTCGATTATATCTAGTTCACTGCCATGCCGGTAAATCTCATGGATCGCACCGAAAAAGCGATGAATGGCCATATTAGTAATACTACCGGAGGTATCTATTGCTATCAGCAGCCTGAGCTTTTTTCGGATCTTATTACCGGGTGGGCTGCCATATCGCCTGGAAGGTTTATGTCTGGAAGGGTATAAATAGGTTTTCTGGCTCCTCGCTGCCATTTGTCGTAATGCGGCTTTCCAGCCAAGATGCGTATTGTAGCGGTGGATCTGCTCTGATAAGGCTTCTTTTAAACTTTCCGGGAGGCTTTCACCAGATTGACTCAATGCGTATTCCAGCCAATGGGTAGCGGGGCTTTGTTCAGGAGGTAGGGGAGCTTGTTCCCAAAGTTGGTGTTTATTGATTTTTTTATGGTAAAAAGCCGTAATACGCGCTACCACATTTTCTTGTTTCGCCTTTTTTTCTTTCAAAAAATTATAACAAAAAGCCGTTGATTGCAATGGGGGCAGTACTTCTGACAGGTCAGGAGGGATCATCCCGAGGTATTGATCAATAGTAAGATCAGCGGCCATGTCGTACAGGACTTTTTCCGGGAAAGTAGCTTTGTGGATAGGGTGTTGGAAAATAAAATGTAGGATTTCATGCTTTAATTCCCCCAACCATTCAGCCGTTGATCTTGAATCCAGTGGCACCCGAGCAGGAATCAGCAGCTCATGGTGAGTCAACGAGATGGCCTGCACTTCAAAGTGAAGTCGACGCTCCAATTGCTGAAGGGGAAAAGCCCAGAAAGGAGATTCAAAATATAATTGAATAGCTAGCTTGCTGAATTGTTCTAAAGTCATGTGTTCAATATACCTTTCAGGTCGGCTGGTGAGTAATTGACAGATTTCAAAGTTTTATTGTCATTTTTCCTAAAAACCAGGTATTGGTCACCAACTTTTTTGACATAGCTTTCAAAGCCTCTACCTTTATAATGAGCCTGGGTAGCTTCCGCTTCTTCTGGCGTAGCGCAGGTTTTACTCATGTTGGAGCGATGGACTTCGTCAAATAGCGCTTTAAATTTTTTCCCCAAACCAAATTCTAGTACCGCTCCCGAGAGTACGTACTGAAGGTCACACAAAGCATCAGCTATCTCAGGGAGATCATTATCGGCGATGGCTTTTTGGAGTTCTTTGAGTTCTTCCTGTAGTAGGGCCACCCGCAGCTGACAGCGCTCTGGTGCTGGAATTGCAGGCTTCTCCATTACCGGATGCTGAAAAGTATGGTGAAATTCAGCGACCTGATTGAGTGCATCTATCTTTTCCATTTTTAGAATTTATTTGAGTTTTGAAACTTTCAGTTTAGAGCATTGTACTATCTGCGTAAAACTAAAAATTATTAAAGGATGAATGAGAAGGCAGGGCTGTTTGACTTGCAATTTTTGTATAGCTTTGCGAGCTGAAACAGACAACTGCTTGAGTGGCAGTTGCTTGAGTAACAGTTGATTAGTTAGCGTGCTAAACCGAGCTTCGGTTCAAGATACACAATAATAGTCTGATATTTTTTATTCATCAAAATTTTTTGAAAAATAATCTTAAGGTGACAAATACTTATTTCGATCTTATTGATCAAACCTTTTACTTTCCGCAAGAAGGGTTTGATATTGAAAATGGCTATTTGATGTTTCATGGTGTACCATTAAAGCATCTGATCGAAAAATACGGTACTCCTTTGAAGCTTACTTATATGCCAAAAGTGGGCGCACAGATCAAGAGGGCCAGAAATTTCTTCAACAGGGCCATGAAGTCGCTGAGCTATCAGGGCCAATACCATTACTGCTACTGTACAAAAAGCTCTCATTTTAGCCATGTACTCTATGAAGTATTACGACATCAGGTGGAATTGGAGACCTCTTCGGCCTACGATATTGTTTTGATCAAGAAATTATACGAAAGCGGTAAGATCAATAAAGATCGCATAATTATTTGTAATGGCTTTAAGACGGAATACTACAAACAATGCATAGTAGAGCTTATAAATGAAGGTTTCAGAAATCTGGTGCCCATTCTCGATAACCAGGCAGAGTTAGACTATTACGAGCAACATGTTAAAGGTACTTGCAAGGTGGGGATCAGAGTAGCCACAGAGGAGGAGCCCAATTTTGAGTTTTATACTTCCCGTTTGGGAATCAGGGGTACGGAAGTGGTCCCTTTCTTTAAGGCGAGGCTACAAACCAATGAGAAGTTTCAGCTTAAGATGCTTCATTTTTTTGTGGATACTGGTATAAAAGATTCTTTGTACTACTGGGGAGAACTCAAGAAAGTTATCAAGCTATACTGCGAATTGAAGCATTTGAGCCCTCATCTTCACGCTATTAATATCGGTGGAGGCTTGCCGATAAGGAATTCACTGGGTTTTGAATTTGACTATAAATACATGATCAAAGAGATCGTGCATAATATTCTTCAGGCCTGTGAAGAAGAAGAGGTACCTGAGCCAGATATTTTTACGGAGTTTGGAAAATATACAGTTGGAGAAAGTGGCGCCACCATTTTTTCAGTTTTAGCACAAAAACAACAAAACGATTCCGAGCTTTGGTACATGATAGACAATTCTCTGATGAATACCTTGCCAGACACCTGGGGTATGGGAGAACGTTTTATTCTTCTACCGATCAACAAATGGAAAAATGAATACAGAAGAGTGAACATCGGTGGCTTGAGCTGCGATAATTCTGATTATTATAACTCAGAAGTGCACGAGAGTCAGGTGTATCTGCCGGCTTATCCCAATACAGATCATGAGCCTTTGTATATCGGTTTCTTTCATACCGGAGCTTATCAGGACTCCATAAGCGGATACGGTGGGATCAAGCATTGCCTGATTCCTTCTCCTAAGCATGTACTTGTGTATAAGGACGAGAAAGGCAATCTCGTGGATGTTCTTTATCAGGAAGAGCAAAGTGCAGAAGGGATGTTGAAAATATTGGGCTATTAACTAATTTTAGATATTTTGCGGTTGATATTTGACTTGTTTCGCAGGGTTAGAATAGTGGTGAAAAGAACTAAGTCTAATGCCTGCGAAACAAGTCTTCTTTTGTAAAAAATCATCCGCTTTTTTTTAGAAAAACCTAAAGCACTATGTTCAATTCAATTGCACTGTCTTCTGATCAACGAAAAGTATTTTTAATTGATGATGAAAACCTTCATGTATTTTCACTGGAAAGCGGCAATGGGGTAGTCATCGGTCTGCTTGGCAGTCAATTGTCTATAGCATCGCCTTCCAACGAAGATATCTCGAAGCTGGAAGGTGGTATGCGCTTTGAGGTTGATACTGTAAAGTACCAGTGGCAGTTGGTCTATCAACCTTTAGAACAACAATTGTTATTAGCTAGCGCTACTAATCGCTTATTAGCCAGCCCTGCTGGTGAATCTGTAGAGCTAAAGAATATTGGCACTACTGACATTGACCCAAACCTGTCGGAAAGAGGCGGAATCGGCACTACTGACATTGACCCAAATCTGTCGGAGCGTTCTACAACGGAGCCACCAAGAATAGAAAGTATTTTAGGGCCGGGGCTTTTTCATATTGGAACTGTGGATATTGATCCGAATCTGGTTAGTAAGGATCAGAGCCATCAGAAATTTTCCTTGAAAGGTTCTAATTTATTCCTTTCTCGTTCTGAAGGAAAACTACACCTTACTGTTGTTAAGCGGTAGATAAGGGTTATTTCTTGCACAACTCAAGGACAGGCTGGTACTCCAGCTTGCTTTTTATCCATACGAGGCTCAACTCATCGAGGTCAAAGGGGGCTGCTGTACTTTCTTTGGCGATAAAAGTTTCCAGATAGCTTTTGAATTGGCGAAGGAGTTCTTTTTCTTCATTGATTGCGGTGTTGTGTAGCTTTTTTATAAAGCTATAAAGCTGAGATTCGAAGTGATGCTCTTCGTATACCTCAAAGGACTTTAAGTAGCGGCCGGTAGATCGGATAATATTGTCAAAGGTATCCACGTCACCTCTTTCATATTCAGCCATCATTCTGAGGAGGCAGAGCCCTATTTGAATATCTTTGCGCAGCATTTTCTTGCCGCGAGTTCCGAGAATTTCCTCGCACCAACGCGTACACTGTTCAAATGCCTCACATATGAAGCAGTAAAGGGCCAGGTGAGCAATTAGAACCATTCGGCTGCCTTCATTTATTTTATGTTCTTTAAGTCCTTTTTCAAATGTCTGATTAAGAGCCTGCAGGTCTACTTTTTTACCGGTATTGATAAATACCAGAATCTTGTAGATAGCTGTTTTAACGAAGATAATGCCGGCTTCTTCTGCATTCCTTGGTTTTTCCTCCTCAAATTCCTGGATTAATTCCCATAACTTGTCAAAAGCTTCCAAATTGTAATATACCGACATCAGATTGGAGACATCTACGAGGTATTTAAAAAATTCTTCCTCCTTGAGCCGTTCCATTCGATTCCAGCACTCAATCACTTTTCGGTAGTACCGGACGGTTTGCTGGTGGTCTTGTTTGAGGTTGTAATAAGTAGCGAGGCACTGGTAATATCGATGCTGGGCACGAGGGCCGTTGGGTATTTTTTTATCCAGGAGCATAGACTCATACCTGGCTGTTAGTTCTTCCTGGAAAGAATCGTTGTAGAGGTTATTGCCTTTTTTGTGCTCGGAAAGCAGATTGTAGTTCAAGTTGAGATAGGTTTGTTCTTCATTAATATTTTCCAGGGCCAGTTGACTTTCGCTATCCAGCGTTTCCATAACTTTAAAAAAGTCAGCTTTCTTATACCAGGCCAGTAGCCGCTCCTGGTGGTTGATCTCTAGCAGGGCCATGTCGTTGCCCAGTTCATGAGCCAGGCTTTTAGCTTCTTTAAGTCGGTATTCTGCCTGTTCATTCAGGCCGCGCTGATAGAGAATACTGAAATCCTGCATCAATTCTCGCAATCGCACACTATGCATATGGATACGTCGGTAATCGCGCATACTTTTGAGCAACGATTCGTAGAGAAAAGCTTTATTGGCGGCCAAGTTTTTGGGAAATCTCTTCTTCAGCAGCTCTTCGTTGTATTCTTCCATCTCGTTGATACGCTTGAAAAGATCCAGATAATTCTTACTGCTGGTCCCTCCTCGCTGAGCTTCCACACTAAAGTATCGTTTTTCTGAGCGCGACATTAATTTGATGAGTTGGAAAAGGTCTTCCTTTTGCTTCATAGACTTCTATAATACTTCGATTTTTGAAACAAAAGCGTTTTTGTTAGAATAGCATGGTTTATAGAAAGATAAGCTTTTTTATCAGCCTTAGGATTTTTTTTGAAATTAATTTTTACCCATGCCCTCTGGCAGGCGCTTGATTAGCAATGAATTGTTTGTAAATATTTGATAATCAGTTGAATTTGTACTGGCTTTTACCTTTTATGTGTTTTTTGAAAACTGATTTTTTTATACAAATACCCCTTTGGGAATCTCATTTCACACTTGGTTGTGGTTTTCACGCCGTAGCCATTCCCAGTATCTTTGAAGTGTAATTAATCAACAGAGAATAAAACATCCCAAAAAATCAAGTGAGTGTACATATCCAAATAACCCAAAACCGCCGAAAGGCAAACACCTGAAATCCGCATTTTCGGATTGACAAAAAAGTGGGGGTGAAACCTCGAGCGTTTTACCCCCCGATTTCGACAAAAATGAAAAGTAGACAACCAAGCTATCGAAAGTGGCAGAGCGTACAGTAAAAAAGAAAGATAGCCAAGAGAAAGGAATAAAGCTTCATACGATACGAGAGTTGGTTTACGGGAATAGCTCCGGGAAAGCCCGGAGCTACCTCCTTCTCTAAAAATCGGTAGCGAAGAAAATAAATAATATCATCTATCAAATCCTAAAGCTAAAGCTGAAGGCTTGATACAACATACTATGAGAGGCATTTAACAACAATTGAAAGGAGATCAGGTCTATCAAAAGCAATGAATAAAATAAACACAAAAAATGAATCTACCCTGATTCTATCAGACTTGGTCTCCGCTTATAACTTCAAAAAACCAAAGACCATTTTTCTAAAGAGCTGGAGATAAGTAGATAGTTGCTATTTTTCTGGGTGGGTGAACATACCTGCCCGTTTTTATCTACTTACAACCAAAAGTAACCTATTAATCGATCTGAGTAAGAGGGTAACTAATCAGTATTGATAGCTACCCTCGTTTTAGTTATTGTCGCCTACAGCCAACGTACCAACTGCAAGTCTTGCTTGTGTGGTAATAGTTCGTGCTGAGGATATATTCTAAATCCATACTCGTAAACTCCTGACACTTCAGGTTGAATATTACAGCTGTATTTACCTACACTACCTTCCAGGCTTTCCATTTCAAGGTCTTTGGCAAATTCAATGGTAAGTTCATTTTCATCAATACGCTTGAAGAATACCACTTCTACTCCCAGATTTTGTGGGTTGATAGCTTTGTGGTCGATTTTGATTGATGCACTGAATTTATCCCCTACTTTCAGGGCAAAATTATCAGAATCATAGACTTGAGAGTCTACTACTTCAATGGCGTCCCAATTGCGCTTCATAAACAGTTTCCAGTCGGCAATTTTTCTGACCAGCTCAAAGTTATTGGCAGTCAAAAGCTTGCCACGCTCATTTAGTTTGTTGTAAAATTTATGGAAATAATCATCCATCATGCGCTTCATGGTAAAGTAAGGAGCAACTTCTGTCATGATATTTTTCACATATTCTACCCATGTTTGAGAAATACCATTTTCATTGCGTTCGAAGTATTTAGGAACAAGGTCATTTTCCAAAATATTATAGATGCTTTCTGCATCAAGCTCATCCTGAAGATGCTGATCGTCGTAAGCTCTTTCTATCGGCAGCGCCCAGCCCGCATCAGGACGGTAGCCTTCGGCCCACCAGCCATCCAGTACACTGAAGTTCATGACGCCATTCATAGCCGCCTTCATTCCGGATGTACCAGAAGCTTCTTTAGGACGCGTTGGCGTATTTACCCAAATATCAACACCTCGTACTAGCAACTTAGCCATTTCCAGGTTGTAGCCCTCCAGGAAAATCACTTTGCCAATAAATTCGGGACGCTTAGAGACATTGATAATGCGCTTGATCAAATCCTGTCCTCCTTTGTCAGCAGGGTGGGCTTTTCCGGCGAATATGAACATCACAGGATGGTCAGGGTTGTTAACGATCTCTGCTAGCCGATGCAGGTTGGTAAATAACAAATGAGCCCGCTTGTAGCTAGCAAATCTTCTGGCAAAACCAAAGATCAGTGCATTGCTGTTAATCTTATTGATAACTTCAAAAATAGCCGCTGGCTTTTCTCCGCGACGGGTCAGGTCCTGACGTAAAGTATGCTTTAGATACGCTATCAATTTTTCCTTAAGTATCTTGCGAGTAGCCATGATCTGTTCATCAGACAGATTGCGAATTTTATTCCAGTGTTCTTTGTTGGATTGATCACTGAGGAAATGCTCACCAGCTTGTTCTACTAATACACTATTCCACTCATTGGAAATCCAGGTTGGATAGTGGACACTATTAGTAACGTGGCCAATATGTAACTCTTCAGGGTTGTAACCCGGATAAAGTACATTGAACATTTTTTGAGAAACTTCACCGTGTAGCTTACTTACACCGTTGACTTCCTGCGATAAGCGAATAGCCAGGTGACTCATTGAAAAGTTCTCGTGCGGATTATCTGCCTCTACTTTACCCAGCGAAATGAAAGTCTTCCAGTCAATACCCATGTCAGTAATATAACTGTACATGTAATCTTTCAATAAGTTTTCAGTAAAGTAATCGTGCCCGGCAGGAACAGGCGTATGGGTCGTAAATAAAGAACTGGAGCGTACCACCTCAATGGCTTCGTTATAAGAAAGGTGATGATTCACTAAATAGTTCTTCAAACGCTCTATTCCGGCAAACGCCGCGTGACCCTCGTTGCAGTGATAAATATCAGCATCAACACCCAGTGCCTGAAGAGCCCTTGTTCCTCCAACACCCAGTAGAATTTCCTGTTTTAGGCGATGCTCATTATTGCCACCGTACAATTGATGAGTTAGGCTGCGATCTTCCCAGCTATTTTCATCAAAATCAGTATCCAGTAGATAAAGAGAAATTCGTCCCACTCTCATTTCCCAAACTTTCGCTTGTACTGTTCTGCCCTGAAGATTGATCATAACCTTCAGCCATTCTCCATCCGCTTTGCGTACGGGAGCCATAGGAAGATTGGTGAACTTTTGAGGTGGATAATTATTGATCTGATCACCGTGCAGAGAAATGGCCTGCTGGAAATAACCATAACGGTAAAGCAAACCAACAGCCACCATATTAACGTTCATATCGCTGGCTTCTTTCAAAAAGTCGCCTGCTAACACGCCCAATCCACCGGAATATAACCTAACAGAAATGTGTAGGCCATACTCCATACAAAAGTAGGCTATCTTTGGTCCTTGTTTTTCTTCTTTTTTTTGTAAGTAAGCTAAATACTTTTGATGTACCGAGCGAAGCTGGTTCATAAAGTGCTCGTCTTTGGCTAATGCTTGAGCCCGTTCCGTTAAAATGGCGCCCAAAACAGCAATGGGATTGTACTGATGTTCTTCCCACTGTTCCGGCAGGATAGAGCGGAATAGCTCCGTAGCGTCTTTATTCCATGACCACCATAGGTTGCCGGCCATTTCCTGAAGAGGCTGTAAAGCGTCAGGTAAATGCGATTCAATAAATATGCGCTTCAACCTGAAAGTGTCGCTCTTTAACTGTCCAATCATGATAACTTGTTTTTGTTGATTTTAACAATTTGGATCAAAGCTTGCCGTCTCTTACCATCAAATACTTCGCTGATCAATCCATGCTTTAATTCCATTGCTTAAATTTATGATTCTTTTAAGAAACAGTCCAATAGAATAAGCCTAATTCTTGTAAATTTTACACTAAGTAGTTCTGGTTGTGGCAAATAAGACGGATTTTGGATAAAAAATTACAGCGATCTTAAAAATGACCGGAGTCTATTTGAAAGCTTTGTCTGTAGCACTAAAGTATGGACTTGTTTTGCAGGGGTAGAATGGTGTTGAGATTGAATTTTAACATACTACCGTAAAGGTTTACTCCTTACATTGCCTAATCAATTCTTTCATGCTAATCAAAAAGATTTTTGCCGACTGCACATCCGGCACCAAAATTTCAATTTTATTAGCGTATTTCACCTCTCCGTCGGGGTATTTTTCAGTAATTATCTGCTCCTTGCCGTTAGTAGGAAAAATGAGTTCAGCATCTGTTCCTTTTGTTGCTATAACGGATTCTTCAACATCCAAATCCGGTAAATTAAATTCGTAGATTATCGTTTCATTGCCCTTTCTGTTAATTTCCTCCACAGCCAATGCCATCCTGCAATCACTACCGTCAATTTTAGTCAAAGACTGGCTGGCGATATCTTCATTGATATTAGGGTTGTTTTCCAGCAACTGTGTGAGCCACTCAAAATTTTGTAGAGGCACGCCGGGTTGACAAAATTCTATGGATTTAATCAAACCATACTTAATATCTTTGGCATTGTTAATGTCAGAAGCCCCGATAACAAGCTCATCGTCGTAATTTTGCTGAACGCCATCTTCAGCAATCATCACAAACCGGGCATTGTCTTTGTCTGTTGCTACTACTTCCACCGAATTGGAGCGTACATCAATCCGTATTCCCGCGGTAGATAAGTCTGTTAAGTCTACCAAAGATTTTTTTGTGGAAGTATCTTGCTGTTTGATACTTATTTTTTCCAACTCAAACAGGCATTGTCCCGTAACGCGTTGTTTGATATTAACATCGCCTTCAGGATAGGATTGGATACTGTTACTCAGGAAATACAGGGCTTCTTCAGCAGTATTAAATTCAGGATAACTTTTAAGCTTTACTTCTTTGGCAAGCGGCAGTAATTGTCGCAAAGCAGAAGCAAGCGTTTGGGCTTCCTCATAAGAAGAAGCGTGAATGGTCAAGTCGTCGATGTAGTCCTTGTTATCCGCTTCGCTGAGCTCAATAAAGTCGTTGCGGTCTTCGGTTTGTAATTCTACATAAGCACTTTTCTTTTTTATGACTGACTTGATTTTGCCATCATCAAAATCTGAAAATTCAAAAAGGTAAGTTTGATCCTTTTTTAGCTTTTGATCGGAACGGTATTTTAAAGTGTACATGAACAGAGGCTTCTCATCAGAAATGAGTTGAAAGGATTGCTCGTAAGTATCATCATCTTCAGTAACTGTTTGAATCTTATCTGAAATAAATTGAGCGAGACCTTCGTAATCCGGCGGTAAATTAATAGCCGCCTCGTACTGAACTCGCGCCAAAGGCAGTGCTTCTTCCAGTAAATCACGGATAGTTCTGGCATTTTCTATGTCCATACAAACAATACTCAAATCATCTTCGTAACCGTCCAGTATGCCATCTTCCAGGACTTTAATAATATTTTCCCTGGGGTTAATATCCACACTGATCTCTCTTCGGGAGTTTTTTACTCCTATATGGCGCTTCTCCAAAAAAGCCATATTAAATCGACTTTCAATAATTACAGAGCCTTTTCTATCAACTTCTATTCGCTTGAAAATGACCCTGAACGGAGCGGTTTTTTCAAAACTCAGTTCTTGAGTGACTGTGTTATCACCATCGGTCATCTTGTACAAATTAGCATTGACTTTGGAAAGTATACCGGTCAACTCCGAAGACTGGCCAACGGCGTAATTAAAACAGAAAGCTAGTATAGTGATAATATAGATTGCTGATCTCATGGTAGTTTGTTTTTTAAAAATAGATATATTTAGGGATAGGAAAGGTAATAGGAAATTAGCGACGGAACAACCTGAGAATATTTAACTTTTTTTTAAGATTAAGAATTTTTTGCTCTAAATTACTCCAGTAAAAGGACTTTACACTTCTAAGAATCACTAATGCTTGAAAGCATTAATTTTTCCAAAAAATCGTTTACAATGAAACTTAAATCACTACTTCTAGCTACATTTTTCTGTCTTGCTTTTACAACAGCATCTCAAGCTCAATTCTCTGCTGGTGGCGGTCTGACTATTTCTTTTGATAGCGATGCTGTCGGAGTTTTCGGTCGCGGAGCTTATCAATTTGATGAAACATGGGGCGGTATGGGAACCTTCAATTATTATTTTGTTGACCTTGTCACCTTCTGGGCAATTGATCTGGATGGAACATACACTTTTATCGACGATGGTTCCGTTTCTGCTTATGCTTTGGCCGGCTTGAGTATTGCCCGCGTAGGTGTAAATAGTGTTTTCGGAAATTTTAGCAGCTCTGATTTTGGTGTAAGTTTGGGTGGCGGCGCCAAGTTTCTAGTCAGTGACTCTATCACGCCTTTTGCTGAAGGTAGGGTCAGAATAATCAGTAGTAATGCTGACTTGAATGTCTCTGTAGGTGTTTTGGTCCCCTTTAACTAAAATGCTACAACTTATTGATTGATAAGAGATAAAAAAACAGCTGGAATCAAGTACCTTGATTCCAGTTTTTATTTACCTATAAATCCGAAAAAATGAAATTCCTATCCTCTCTCATTACTTTAATGCTGGTTGCACAATTCATGGTGGCGCAAGCAGATTTGATCGTACAAACTACTGATTATTCACAAAGTGGCGAACAGCTGAAAATCTCTTTTGAGATACCGTTTCGCACTCCGGCACTGACCTATAATATTGTCAAAGTAACAATCCTTGCCAACGACACAGAGATCGAGGTGAAATCTTACTCTGGTAATAGAGAAAACCTCAAGAGTGGAGAAAGCTACGAGATTCTTTGGGACGTACTAAAGGACGTAAATAAACTGGATAATATCCAGAATGTAGCTGTAGGCCTGGAATACACAAAAGCCTCAGCGGCTATTGCCGCAGAAGAGAAGACACGCGTAAATAACAGCCGCAAAACAAACAACAATATAAAGCGCAGCAAAAAAGCGGTGGACAGTTACTTCTTTGCTTCTACTCATGGTGCTTACTATTTTGACTCAGATTACGGAGGGCTGACCGGCCGGGTAGGGTACAAGTTTGGATCGATAAGTCTGGCGGGGTCGTATACTTATATATTCGCAGATGATTTGAGCGCCTTTGGCATCGATCTTAACGTTTGGGCTTTTGACGTGGATGCTAATATATACTTTCTCGAAACGCCTTCCATACAGCCTTACGGCCTTTTAGGACTAGGTATTTTGGGAGCTACTGCCACTGACACCTTTTTTGGGGATTCAGCTTCTGAATCAGATTTCTTTGCGAGTGCCGGCCTGGGAGCTAATATCGTTTTAGGTACTGTCGGTATTGTTGTAGAAGCTCGTCAAGGATTTGCTTTTGTAGAAGATGAAGCACTGGGTGAGTTTATTGCCAGAGCAGGTTTAAGGTTTATGTTCTAGTCATTTTAGCAAATCAGAAAGGCTACAGCCTTGCTGTGGTTTTTGAAATCAGTTGGCCTTTAGCTTTCAGTGGTCTTCTTTTGGTAAGCTGTAATTTAAAGGCCAAATGAATTTCTGAAATGTATTAGTCTGGATAAGTCAGAATCATCTACGCCTCTTTTTTTTGGGGTAACTACACTTGATGAGTATGATTTTCCCAATAAAAAATACACCCACCTAATTGATCGGGTCTGGCCAGGCTACTTTGACTGCCGATGACGATGTGGCGCGAATACATCGGGGGAGTGAAAAAGTTCCTTTTTGGGGTGTACAAACCTACCATGGTGATAGAAAAAGTAAAGGGGCAGGAGGCTCAAATTATTGAAAAGACGCTGGAAAATGAAACCCCCTTAATCAGAGACCTTGAGGTGCTACAGTTAAGTGTTTTACCGAATTGAACTATCGGAATTTTTGATATTGACCTTACTGTTCCGCAGGAGGGGCGCACTACCGCTGGGGTATTAAATCCTCAGGGACAGGTCATTTATGAGTCTAATTTTGGACTTATAGCGAAGTATTTATGAGCCAAGTGGACGCCCACAGGATTTGAGAAAAAAAGGTAGATTTAAAATAAAATAAAAGACTTATACGTTTTATTCATGATTATTTGTACCGTGTAAATAGGTGATTCTGATTGATGAATGTATGAATTTATTAGTTGACGCGCCCTGTTTTTACTCTCCCACTTTAGTGCACTTGCTTTATCCTATTTATTGTTTTAATTTTAACACAAGTAATTTGCTTATTTAAATACAATTCCATGTACAGATTTTTGATTTCCCTTTTTTTACTGATGGGCTGTTCGCTAGTGGCCAAAAGCCAAAGTGAGACGGCAAGGATCGTGCCATTGGATGATTCCAGGATATGCACGGGCTACACCAGTAAGAATATTGCACGTTTTAAAGTCGTATACGACAAACCGGATTTTTTGAAGAACGAACAGATTTTTGCTACTTACACTTGGCGGGCGTTCCACCCCAATGGCGACAAGCTCTGGAATACCAGCTCCGATACCCGGGTGGTTCCCATTCCCTTTTTGGGGGCTTATCAGGTTACCTGCGATGTTGAGTTTGTGGTATTAGGTAATTCAACGCCTTTTAAGGTTATTAAATCAGATGTTGCTATTGTTATTGGAAAAAATTGCAGCGTCGATCATTACAACCAATCTGAAGTGTTGGAAAAAGACGGGGATCGAGGCTCCAAAACAGGTAATGAATAGTGTAACAACAAAAGACTTGTTTCGCAGGCTTTAAAATAGCAAAACGGCATATTTTTTCCACTATTCTACCCCTTTGAAACAAGTCTTATTATTTTTTGAAAAATGCTAGCACTCTGTTTAACAGGCCTGCCCATGCAGGGCCTGAATCTCCTGGCGACGGTATTACAGGCGCTTTATCCTCGGCCACTGGTTTATAATTTGATTCCGGATTGGCATACATTTCTTCAAACAACTTGCGCACATTACTTTTTACCATTCCGCGAAAAGGAATTCTGGCCATTAGGCCATACAAAGCCGCATTTCCTTTGGAAGTGGCGGAAGGGTTGGCCTTGGCATACGCAATAGCAGATTTTAAATCTTCTATATACTGTGGAATAGCTGGAATATGATGGTGCATAATGGTCAGGTGAATAGAATTGGGAAATTGCTGACGGTCTACGAGCCAGCCTTTTTCCTCTAAAAAGTCTGCTATGACGAAAATATCCGGCTTATTATTAATCGTAGCAAACGAGATAATATTCATTAAAGGGTCGCTAAGAATTTCCATCTCGGGAATGGCGCTGATGGCTGTTTTCAGTTCTTCTGTGGCTTGCATTACTTTTTTGGCAATAGCTACATAGCCGGACTCACCTAAAGATTTTAGGGCAACCCAGGCTGCGGCAACCGGGCCACCAGAGCGTGACCCTAACAAACTGGCAGAGGCATAGATACCCCCCGGGAATTCAGTAGCGATAAAAAATTGATGCCTCATGTATTTCATAGAGCTATACATCAAAGTGGAACAGCCTTTTGCTGCGTATCCCAACTTGTGAAGGTCAGCCGAGATAGAGGTAACGCCATCCACCCTGAAATCCCATTCGGGAATTTTGTGGCCCAGCCGTTCTACCCATGGCAACATGTAGCCGCCTACACAAGCATCGACGTGAAATGGCAATGCCTTGGATTTGGCTATACCTGCAAGTTCCTGTATCGGATCCAGGACTCCATTAGCGTAGGAGGGAGCAGAAGCTGCCATGAAAATGGTATTTTTATTAATGGCTTTTTCCATCAAATCAGGTTGTGCCCTGAGGTCCTTCCCAACGGGAATCTTTACCACCTTAATATTCTGGATATATGCCGCTTTTTCAAAGGCAGGATGTAGTGTATTGGGAATGACAATCTCAGGTTGTTTGATTCCGGGTTTATTCTGGCGGGCCCATTCCCGGTAGGTATAAACGGCCTGAAAAATACTTTCTGTACCACCAGTTGTTAGTACGCCCACCGTCTCTTTATTGCCATTCATTAGATTGATGGCCATGCCCATAACTTCGTTTTCTAACTCCTTCAGGCTTTTGAAAGCATAAGGATTGAGCATATTTTCCGAAAAATAAAGTTGATAAGCCTTATATAACAAATCAAGGTGCTCATCGTCAATGTAATAAACCAGGCTCCAGACTCTTCCTTCTTTCCACTTCAAGTCTCCCTGGCGCCTTTCTTCGAGTTCTTTTAGTAAGGCATCCGGATTGATTCCATATTCAGGTAGCTGAAACTTTGTTTCCTCCTTTAACATATTTTTGACTTAAAGATAAGTGAATTTAATGTTTTAATGGTAATCTGCTGTTCATTTCCCCAAACCGTATTACTTGTTTAATTTTATGTTGTATCAAAATGCGGACGCTGCTAATGGAAGGATAAACATCTGATGAGGATATCAAAAAAAAACATTTTTTAAGCAACTTCAATTAAAAATTTTAGGACAAGAGATATGCGCTTACACTTTCTAAAGGCAGGTATGCTTACTACTATTCAGGATATGGGCAGGTATGGAGTGCAGGAATACGGTATTCCAGTGGGCGGTGTAATGGATGAGTTTTCGGCTACAGTGGCTAATTGGTTGGTGGGAAACGAAGCGATGGCGCCTATTCTTGAAATTACTTTAATGGGGCCTTCCGTAAAGGTTTTGGGAGAGGGATATATAGCAGTGGCAGGTGCAGATCTTGACTTTAAAATCAATGGTCAGCCGCGTGCCTTGCTACAAACCATAAAAGTCAAAGAAGGGGATTGGATAAGTTTCGGGAAAATAAAGCGGGGGTGTAGAGCCTACCTGGCCGTGTCCGGTCAGTGGCAAATTAGCAAATGGTTGGGAAGTGCTGCGGCAGCTACTCACATGGCAAATAGTACCACACCTCATTCCCGGATTCAAAGTGGTGATATTCTGGAGGTAAAAGCTAGCCAAAGTATCAGAGAAAGAAACTTAAAGCCTGACCTCCTGAATGGTCAACTGGAGCAAGGGCTTATTCCGGTGCTAGCGGGCCCTGAATTCGATTCTTTTTCCAGAGAAAATATAGGATTCTTCTTTTCCCAAAAATATACCATTAGTGCCGATTCTAACAGAATGGGATATCAGCTTGATTCGACTTTGCTCAATTACCACGCTCAGGAAGCACTAATCTCTTCAGGTACTGTTCCCGGGACCATCCAGGTTAGTAATGGCGGCAAATTGATCATACTAATGAAGGATGCACAAACAACCGGGGGCTACCCCAGAATCGCCAATGTGACTCGTATTGGTATTAATCGACTGGCACAACTAAAGCCCGGTGACAACTGTCGGTTTTCACTACTTACCCAAGAGCAAGCCAGGCAACAATTAGAGCAATATTACCAGTTAATTAATAATCTATCCGCCCGACTTAACAAGTTTTAACGACCCTGGAAGGGCATGGTATGTTTTAGCTTTAAATGCCATAGATGATTAATAATTATTCAAGTCTATTAGCGAAACAAAACGAAACAAGACATACTATGAGAAAAATAATATTAGGTGGGTTATTGCTCTTACCTATGCTGAGTATAGCTCAAAAAAACAAAGTTGACAGCCAGAAAGTCAAAGCGCATGAGGAACTGATCAGTTTTTTGGAAAAAAAAGAATTTGTAGTGAAAGCCAATTCCGTCAGAGGCCGCTATGGTAACCAACAATTCGTTGATCCTACTACTAATTTTGTAACCGTTGCAGATAGCGTTGGAGTAGTACAAATTGCTTTTCCGGGTATTATTGGCCGAAATGGATTAGGAGGAGAAACAGTAGATGGTAAGGTCACCAATTATAAAATCACCGATCGTGAAATCGGGAAAGGTGCAGTAGTGAAAGTAACTTTCTTTGGATATTACACGATGGATTTTTTCTTTAATGTTTCTGCAGGCAGATTTACTACCGTAAATATGAATGGCATGTGGGGCCAGCGACTTACTTTTAGAGGTGAGCTAGTGCCGCTTGAAGGTTCTAATATTTACGTGGGTATTGCCACTTTTTAAATTAAAATCAAAAAAAATGGTAAGATATTATCGGTTGTTCTCTTCAAACTAAAGAGAACAACCGATTTTTTTTTAGAAGCTAAAGGGAGGTGGACAGAAATACCCTTCTTTTTCTTTGGCTTCATTGAAACCTAATCGGGCACTTTCTTTGAAATCTTCACATGCAGCGAGATTATTTCTTAGGGAGAGGTTAACTAGAGCTCTGTTGTAGTAAGCTTCTGCAAAATCTTTATCGTAAAAAATAGCTTTTGAATAATCTTCCAGCGCCTTTTTAGGGTAGCCAAAAGTTAGGTGCAGATTACCTCTCAATTTATAGAACAGCGCATTGTCACTCTCTTGTTCCAATACATCATTGATATCTTCGAGCGCTCCATTGATATTTCCTGTCATTTTCTTGGTAACGGCTCGGTTAATTAATGCTTCTGTATATTGATCCCCTTTCAGCCTGATGATTTTATTGTAATCTTCAAGAGCAGCTTCCGGCTCTCCGTTTCTTAATTTCAGTAAAGCCATATCAAAGTAAGCTTTTGTCAGGTCGTGCTGAAGGGAAATAGCTCTTTCAAAATAACTGTTAGCCAGGGTATAATCCCCTTCCCTGATGGCTAATTTACCTTTGTTATACCATACAATAGGATAACGTGGTTCCATTTTTACTGCTCGCTGAAGAGCAAGATAAGCATCTTCATAATATTTTAACTCTGTTAGGACAAGGCCTTTTAGGTCATGACCTAAAACAGATTCAGGATACTGCTCCGTCAGTTTATTTAGGAGATTAAGCGCGTAGTTAAACTCTCTTTGCTCTATTGCTGCAATGCTTTGCTCTAAATAATCAAGCTCTGTAGCATTCAGGTATGGTCCCAAGTAGGGCTGATCTAGCAATTTGTGATAGTACTCCATTCTGCGGGTCATACTCAGTTGATTCAATAAGGAATCTGAGCTGGGTTTTATCAGCTTTAGAATACCACTTGGCCCATTAAAACCCATCAAATCAGCAGCGTAGGGATTGAGTTGGCTTGCTTTTTCAATATCTCTTTTGGCAGAAGCTTCTCGCCCTGTCAATTGATAAAATCTGGCTCTTCTTAGCATCGGAATCGCTTCGCCGGGGTTATTGAAAACTTCTTCATTCAAGGCATCCTGGGCCGCTTCAAAATCCAGAAGTAAGTATTGTTCTACATTAGGCAGGGAATAACGCTGTGCATTTATAAAACCTGCCAAAACAAAAACTAACAATACCATTATTAATAATACTTTTCTTGTATGCATAGTGTCGATTTTTGGAGGTTATGGTTGATAGCGCTGAATTAAGCCAGACTAGTCAATCTCTAATGTTTAATCTTATAACAAATTTGCCGCAGTTTAGTGCGCACCTTCAAAATATTA
>CAZVOD010000006.1:0-112404 GCA_964628385.1 uncultured Saprospiraceae bacterium | reverse complement strand
TGCACAATGTTTTGTCTGCAAACATGAAACGACATTTTTAAACAACTTCTTTATTAAAAAATCAAATGCAATAGAAGCCTTACCAATCTTTCTTGGATTTTGATTTTTTGGAGGAAGATTTGCGCATTTTCTCCTGCACTTTTTCCTCTTCTTTCTCCATTATTTCCAGCAGCTTTCGAGCTTCCGCTCTGGACAGCGGCTGATCAGACTCTCCAGACTGTTTTTTTTCCTGCTGCTCATCCTGAGGCTGCTGTTGCTGCGACTGTTCTTTTTGTTGTTGTTCTCCCTGTTGTTGGGATTGTTGCTGTTGGTTTTGCTGATTCTGTTGTTCTTTGTTTTGATCACTATTTTCATCATTCTGCTGAGGTTCCTGTTCCTGCTGAGGTGGCTGCATACGAAGCCGATGTTGGGCCATCGCCAGATTACGCTTCGTTTGTATATCGGAAGGGTGGAGCCTTAGCGCGTTTTTGTAGGCTTCAATACTTTTTTCATAGTCTTCAAGGTTGTAAAGAGCATTCCCCAAATTGTGATAAGCCATTGACCGCGCATTTTTATCATTAGCACTTGCTATAGCTTCCTTGTATTGTTTGACGGCTTCGTCATAGCGTTGCTGACGGTAAATGGAGTTCCCAAGGTTATAGTTGCCCGTAGCACTTTTTTCTTTTTTTAAAGCTCTTCGGTATTTTTCTTCTGCCTCTCCGTACTCATTATTCTTATAACTCTTATCCCCTTTTCTTAGGTGCTTATGAGCTGACTGGCCAGAGAGCGTTCCCACCACCATCATCGCTAACAGATATACCCATAATTGCTTCATAATTCTTATTCTTTAAATAAATCTTTCTGTGCGAAATATTCATTTTTTCTAAAATGAATAACGAACTCTATTATCAATAATAAGATGCCGAAAGCCAGAAAATACTGAAAATAACTGTTGTATTCATCAAAAATTCGCTGTTCTAGTTCTCTTTTTTCGAGGCTATTAACTTTACCCTTCAACACGCTGAGCAGTTCTTCGCTGGTATTTGACAAGTTAAAATAAGCCCCTCCGCCAGCCTCCGCTAGCTCTTTGAGCATATCTTCGTTCAACGTTGTACGCACCGGGCTGCCGTCAACATCCCTTTTATAATCCGAACGACCATTGATGACTACCGGAATAAAGCTGCCTTTATCCGTACCTACTCCCACACTAAAAGCTACCAATCCTTCACTTTGGGCGGATTTCATTCGGCTAATCGCTTCGTCGTCGTGATTTTCCCCGTCACTAATAACAATAAGCGCTTTGTGGTTTTTGTTTTCTTCGGGAAATGATTTTTCGGCAAGGTCAATTGCATCGACGATAGCCGTACCCTGAGTGGGCGCCAAGTCTGGATTGGCAGTTCTGATCATGAGGTCCATCCCGGCATAATCAGTTGTCAGCGGTACCTGTAAGTAAGCATTGCCGGCAAAGATGATCAGCCCCAGGCGCTCTCCGGACAGCTCCCTGACCAATTCTCTGGCAAACTTTTTTGCCCTTTCCATCCGATTGGGCACCACATCCTTTGCCAGCATACTTTTAGAAATATCCAGAGCTATAAAAATATCGGTACTTTTCCTTTTAACTTTCCTGGTCTCTGTACCCATCTGAAAATTGGCTGCCGCAAGACAGAGAAAAAGAATAGCTCCCAAAGACAAAAAGAACTTGAGTGTAATCTTATATTTTGACTTTTCCGGCATCAGCCTATTGAGTAGCTGACTGTCTGCCAAACGCTCCAGAGCTGCTTTCCTGGCTCTCAAAGTCAGGTAAAATAGTATACTCAATAATGGTAGACTCAGAAGGAGGTATAGATATTCAGGATGTTCAAATCTCATCATATGTTAAATAGCTTATAATTACCTGAATGATAGCTTAAAGGATAAACATCATAATCAATTACCCCGTGCAGACTAAGACCGTGTTTGGATTTTACCCTTTGGCTTGCAAGTACATTTAGAATACTGCTTCCCGCTTTCAGCGGGACAAGATATTTCAGCTGTTTTTCGCTCCATAGCACTTTTATGGAGCGAAAAACAGCTTCATTTTCATCATCCTCAATGCATTTTCGGCATCAAAAGCAAATTCCAAACACGGTCTAAGGCAGAACCCTCAGGAAAGTGTACCTCAATACTATTTCTATTAATATCAAGAATATTGCAGGTATCAAAAACCAGTAATATTCTTCACTGTATCTTTTAACCGTAGTTACTTCTATCTCTGTTTTTTCTAGTTGATCTATCTTTGAGTAAATTTCTTCCAGGCCTTCCTTGGAAGTAGCCCTGAAATAAGCTCCATCGGTCATATCGGCGATATCCTTCAATAATTCTTCGTCGATCTCTACTCTGGCCAGGCCAAAAATATATCGGCCATCGCTTCTCACACTTACTGGCGTCAGTGCTTCTCCAACGGAGCCTACTCCTATAGTGTAAACTTTTATGTTATACTGAGTGGCTATCTGAGCGGCTGTATTGGGTTTGATATAGCCAGAATTATTAACGCCGTCGGTTAGCAGAATTACGACCTTACTTACAGCATCACTATCTTTTAGGCGATTAGCAGCTGCCGCAAGTCCCATTCCAATCGCCGTGCCATCTTCCAGGATTCCACATTTCAGGTTTCTTAAAAAATCCTTTACTACCAGATGATCCGTAGTGAGCGGACATTGCGTAAAAGCCTCGCCCGAAAAAACAGCCAGCCCGATGCGGTCGTAAGGGCGTTTGTCTACAAACTGAGCAGCTACGGATTTACTCACTTCCAATCGATCGGGGGTAAAATCTCTGGCTAGCATACTACTCGACAAATCCATCACCAGAAATATATCTATTCCTTCCGCTCTGATATTTTCTTGCTTAAGGGTTTGCTGCGGGCGGGCTATGGCAATGATCATAAGTGTTAAAGCCAGAGCCCTGACCAGGGGAAGATATCGCCGTAGCTTACCCCTAAAGGATTCCTGCACCCCTTCAAGGGAAGGCATTCGCAGGGTAGGGAAGCGATTTTTGTATTGTTGGGCGTACCAATACGCTAGTATTGGAAAAATTAAAAACAACAATAAAAACTCCGGATTAACAAAGTTGAATGTACCTATAGCCACAGAATTTATTAATTTTCAGTTGATTGATCTTCTAGTATGTCTTCTTCTTTTTTAGTCTCTCTGATGAAACGCTCCGTCATCTCAAACATTTCCTGATGCGTTTCTATGGGGGGTTCCGCCTGAGCAAATTTTACCAAATCAGCAAGCTGAAGCAGCCGGAGCAATTCATTATACCATTTGGTTTCGATTTCTTTTACGGTTTGGTATTTTATACCCATCATGATCTCGTCCGAAGTTGACTCCAGCGCTCTAATCTTAAAACGCCGCTCCAGGTATTCCCTGAAAATATAGGTTAGTTCTGTATGAAAGCCTTTAATATCACCGGATTGCCATTTCTTCTCTGCGTTTAACTTTTCCAGCTTTTCAAGCGCAATAACGTGGGCCGACCGATTATCCTGTACCTCTTCCGGTGGCTTTTGTTCCTCTTTTTTCCTGAGAAAGAAAAACCAGCCCAGGTAGAGTAAAGCCAGAGCCAGGACCCCTCCGGCCAGATAAGGAATAATATCCTGCAACTTCAACGGTTCTTCAATAATATTCTTTATCGGCTGTAGTGCCAGAGAATCTAATGCAATCGGCAAAGTACGCACAGAAATAGGCACCCGATTGGTTTTGATCTCACCGGCTTGACCTTTATAAGCGTAGAGGATAGGAATTCTGGGTATCCAGTGGTATCCGGAATCAAAAGAAGTCAGGATTAGCCTTTTTCTTAACACAACCTCTTCTTTATTATAAACGGTATCCAGCGTTTCTTCAGTGATGATCTCTATCTTTGGTTCTGCCTCCAGCGCTGAAAAGTCAATATTCTGAACCTTCAATTCAGGGGCATGAGCAATCTCGAGCTGATATATTCTCTGATCACCAATGAGTAATGAGGCACTATCAATACGAGCATCTACCTGTATCTGCCCTTCAACAGACAAACAGACAAACATCAATGCCGTAAATAGAGTAAAGAATGGATACCACCTCATTAACCTGATCGCTTTTGAAAAAAGTTATGTAATACATTTAAATAGGGTTCATTGGTTCGCAACGTCATTGTATCAATGGCATTTTTCACAAAAACCTCCCTAAAGTAATTTTGCTTCTGATTGTACCACTGCTCGTATTGCCTTCTGATTTTTCTGGAGCTGGTGTCCAGCCACGATAGCCTGCCCGTTTCAGCATCTTCTACCCTTATTAATCCTACATCAGGTAATTTTTCTTCCTTTGGATCTACCAGCTTAATGCCAATTAAGTCGTGCCGGCGGGCTGCCAACCTCAATGGCGTTTCGTATGATTCCGCTAAAAAATCGGAAAGTAAAAAGCAAATGCTCCTTTTCTTGATCAAACTGTTAAAATAGTCAACTGCCTTTCCAATGTCTGTTCCGGTATGTTGCGGCTTAAAGTTGATTAATTCTCTAATTATTCTGAGAATATGCTGACGCCCTTTTTTGGGAGGAATAAACAGCTCCACTTCGCTCGTAAAAAAAAGCACTCCAACCTTATCATTATTATTGATCGCCGAAAAAGAAAGTAATGCACAAACCTCCGTAATCAGGTCACTTTTAAACTGGTTCACTGTACCAAAATAAGCCGACCTACTAACATCTACCAATAACATCACCGTCAGTTCGCGTTCTTCTTCAAATACTTTGACGTGCGGATCGCCCGTTCGGGCCGTGACATTCCAGTCAATATTGCGAACATCATCGCCAAATTGATACCCGCGCACTTCACTAAAAGACATACCCCTACCTTTGAAAGCACTGTGATATTCACCAGAGAAAATATGCTTACTCAGGCCTTTCGTTTTGATTTCTATCTTTCGTACTTTTTTCAGTAACTCACTCGTCTCCATGCCTTTTTAGTTTTAGAAAAATAGCAGTAATTATAAGACTTTTGCAGGGAGCCAAGATAGCTTGTAGTATCCCTGCCCAACCCGTTTACGGGACCTCCACTCTATCCAGGATTTTGTTGATAATATCTTCGGGAGTGATTTCTTCAGCCTCTGCTTCGTAAGTTAATCCAATGCGATGACGCAGAACGTCTTTACAGATATTCCGAACATCTTCAGGGATGACATATCCACGGCGGCGGATGAAAGCCAGTGCTTTGGCCGCCATTGCCAGGTTAATACTTGCTCGCGGCGAACCTCCATAATTGATGAGGTATTCTAGGTTTTTCAGGCCATACTGCGTAGGATTACGAGTAGCGAATACTATATCCAGAATGTACTGTTCGATTTTTTCATCCATATAGATTTTACGCACAGACTTTCTGGCCTTAAGAATCACTTCCGATTCTACGACTGGTTTTATTTCTCCGAAGTTATCATCACTCAGGTTTCTGCGAATAATTTGTTGTTCTTCTGCTTTGGTAGGATAACCGATTTTTACCTTTAGCATAAAACGGTCTACCTGAGCTTCGGGCAGTGGGTAAGTTCCTTCTTGTTCTATGGGGTTTTGGGTAGCCAGGACCAGGAAGGGTTCTTCGAGGTGAAAGGTTTCATTACCGATAGTTACCTGACGTTCCTGCATAGCTTCCAGCAGGGCACTTTGTACTTTAGCTGGTGCTCTGTTGATTTCGTCGGCCAGTACAAAGTTGGCAAACACAGGCCCTTTGCTGACGGTGAATTCACTTTTGCTAGGATTATAGATCATAGTACCGATGATATCGGCTGGTAGCAGGTCAGGCGTAAACTGAATCCGGCTAAAGTCAGCGTTTATGGCTTTGGAAAGCGTTTTGATGGCCAAAGTTTTGGCCAGGCCCGGCAGGCCTTCCAGCAAAACGTGGCCTTTGGATAAGAGGCCCAGCAGAAGGCGCTCTACCATATAGTTCTGGCCCACGATGACCTTTCGCGTCTCAGAAGTCAATTGTTCAATAAAAGCACTATCGATAAGAATCTGCTGATTGAGTGCCTCGATGTCCACTGTCTGCATACTGAAGTAGATTTGGATTTGTTGGCCCCTTTTGGGCGGCCCACAAATTTGCTAATTTTTTTCAACATAACCCAACCGATCCGTAGGCTGTACTCCTATTTAAAAGGACCTTAAACGATATTAACAATCTTTAACAAAAGGGTCAAAGCCTGTCTCGTCCCGACCTTACTTCTTTGGCACACAGCGCTACTGCTGAAGCGTAGAATCCTGAAGAAAGGGGCGCACTTCAGAGGAATCGCGTAATTCTTTCTTCTCTCTTCCTTTGGGCATTTTAGGCCTCGGTGGCCGCCCTACCGTATCGATAGTATACTTGAGTTCTGCCTGCAGTATGGAATCGACTATCTGGTTAGCCTGCTCAATGAGCCCCTCCCGACAGCGTTCCATACGTACTCTTTTGAAACTTCTAACCCTTGCTTCCAACGATTCCCGCATCATTTGGCTGATGACTTCAGCCCGGCTGGGCCCCTGATTACAGGCGCCAAAAATACCGGCTGATAGCAGTACAGCCAGGAAAAAACATACCCGATAAAAGCGTTTGTTCATTTTCCTATATTTTACCTATTACCTCTGACTCTTCTCTTTAGCCTTTCTATTTCAGCTTTCCGCTCTTTGTAAATAGAATCTACGGTAGTCTGCAATTGTGTGGTCAGCATTTCGTTACACAAACTATCCATTATAGGCTTGAGCACCTGCACGGTATCAACAAATAGAGTATCCACCTGTACCCGATTGACTCTCGGTAATTGCTGAGGAGGCTCATCGCCACAAGAACTGAACGTTACACTCAAAAACAAGCCTCCAATGATTAATAAGCGACCTGATTCGTTCATTCGTCTGTTTGCTTGATTTTCTTACGCAATTCAAAGTTTTTACCCAAATAAACCTTTCGGACCATTTCATCAGCAGCAAGTTCTTCAGCATTTCCCGCTTTTAAAATACTTCCTTCAAACATTAAGTAGGCTCGATCAGTGATGGAGAGGGTTTCTTGGACGTTGTGGTCTGTGATGAGTATCCCTATATTTTTGGATTTCAAAGTTGTTACTATGCTTTGAATATCTTCTACGGCAATAGGGTCAATTCCTGCAAATGGTTCATCCAGCAGGATAAAATTAGGGTCTGTGGCCAGTGCCCGGGCAATCTCTGTACGGCGGCGTTCCCCTCCTGAGAGGGTATCTCCTCTACTTTTTCGGACTCTTTCCAGGCCAAACTCTCCGAGAAGGTCCTCTAGTTTTTCTTTTTGTTCTTTCTTGCTCAGGCGGGTCATTTCCAGAACTGCCGTGATATTATCTTCAACACTCATTTTTCTGAATACGGAAGGTTCCTGAGGTAGGTAACCAATACCCTTTTGGGCACGTTTGTACATGGGTAAATCGGTTATATCTTCTTCATCAAGATATACTTGCCCTTCATTGGGCTTTATAAAGCCCACAGTCATGTAAAAAGTGGTAGTCTTTCCAGCTCCATTGGGACCTAAAAGCCCCACGATCTCTCCTTGCTGCACGTTAATGGAAACGCCTTTTACTACCTTTCTTTTGCCATATATCTTTACTAAATCTTCCGCGTGAAGAATCATATGCTTATTTTATTTGACCAGGCTGTTGCAGGAGTTCTGCGCTCTGCAATCCTACACAAAACAAGCCCGTTTATTCATCTATATAAATGACCTTACGTAAGAACCTAAACCCTAAAGTAATCTCAAATGTTGTATTGCGAATTTTACGCTCGGATATACTCGTCGTTTGAGTATTGGAAAATGGATTAGGGTTGTTTAAGTTGCGAATCGCCGGTTGATTATACTGCAGGCTAAAATCAGGATTAACCGACAGTTCTATAAATACGCCTACAAACTCGCTGAAAGAGAAGTCGATTCCGCCGCCTACTGTGATACCATAATTAAACTTGTTGACGAAACCGTCAAAGGGATAGTAGATGGCTGTGGGATCATCTTCCTCAATAAATTCAGGCCTGAGCAATGTACTGAGTGTATAGTCCAACCTTACTCCCAGCATGTAATAGACTTGTGAAGCATTCATGCCCAGGTCAAATTTTTGCTTAGCTCCGGCCGTTAAAGAGGCATTTCTGAATTCCAAAGGTATTTCACGGGCCGGGATGGTACGAGCAGAGCCATCCGGTAAGGTTATCGTTTGTCGGAATGTACGCGTAGCGCTTCCCTTGATATGATACCCTAACTGAGCAAATAAACCCCATGGTTCATCCTCTTCAGCCGTTTCAATAAAGGCAATCCCATGGTATCGAAATAGCGGTTCCCGATTAGAAAAGGAGCCTCCCCAGTCTTGCGTGCCGACAGTAAGCCCTCCTTTAAAGCCAAAGTAGTAACTCTGCGCCTGTACATCAGAGTAACTAAAAAAGAAAGTAAAAATGATACAGATAGTTCCAATTCTTAGCATGATCTTCCAAATTTACAACGTAAATATAGTCCAAATGTACGGTAACTAAGGAAGTTGTAGCCCATAAAGTACCATCATACTGAGGGAAGCAGCAGTATGTTGGCTTGGAACATGGATCAAAAAAAAGGAACAGGTTTTCTTTAACCCTTTGGGATAAAAAAAAACCTGCTCATGGACACAAAAAAATCAGGTGTAAAAACCGTTTTTAGGACCTATCCATGATAACCAGTTTTTTGGTTACTACCTTGTCTCCTTGCTGTACAGAAAAAAGCAATGTTCCCGGCGATCTCCCCAGATTAAATTCTTTTTGGTAAATCCCATCAAAATTGTTGATCTGCTGCTTGAAAATTTCCTTCCCACTAATATTTAGTACTCGAATAGTAGTAGGTACAGGATCAGCCTGAAATCTGATATTAATATTTCCAAAAGACGGATTAGGGTAAGCTTCCCAAACATCCAGCTCCAGTAACAAACCAGAATCCTCCATTAGCGGAGTAGGTGGTGTTACGGCTTCTTCTTTTGTCTTTCTCAATGGAGTGAGAACTACCTCTTCCTCTTGTACATTGATCTCCACTTCTTCGATTAGCTCTATCTCTTCCAGCTCTTCTACGACTTCTTCCTGTATAACAGGTTCGTCATCACAAGTCTTGAAGCGAGCGAGGATATCCATCGCCGTACCGTTGCGTTCTACCAGCAGTGTAAACTCATCTCCCGGATTATTTTTATCTCTTTCCCTTCTGAGCATGTAGGTATCGTTTGTGGGCATACCATTGAGTTCCAGGATTACGTCGCCTGGTTTTACAGCCGATTGTTCAGCCGGAGTATTCCCGATAATACTATTGACTCTCACGCCTTCTCCGTTCGAATTATTGGTCGTGTAGACGCCGATAAAGACATCGCAGGGATCACGTTTATCATTGAATATGGTTCTGGTGGCAGTTCTTTGTCCCAGCGTAACAGGTAGCTGTAAAGACTGGCCATTACGCTGTACATTCAAAGTAACTTGCTGGCCCGGCTCAAACTGAGTCAGAGCATCTCCCAGACTATTGTCACCATCTGTGGGGATGCCGTCAATGTCCAATACGCAGTCTCCCTTTTTCAAACCGCCTTCATCTGCTCCGGAGCCCTCCACGACTCTACTTACAAAGAAACCTTTTTCTCCCCATCTGCCCTGAGGGACTACTCCCAGAAAAGCCTTTTGGTATTGTTCGCGAATAAGTTGGCGGTTTTCATTCTCGTGCCATTCAGAATTGTGGAAAACCTGTACTTCCGAATCATTCCGGATAATGAGATTCCGTTCAATCTCGGAGTCGATATCTGAGTTTTTCTCTGTTTTTACCCATTCGCCGTCTTTGTTTTTGGAAATGATAATGACCTTTTTGTCTTCCTGTGCCTCAAGGCCAACAAATAACATTAGGGCCAGAAAGCTCAGTATAAAATTCTTCATAATAACATTGGTGATAAGAGTGAAAAAATTTTGAAATTCACCCTAATGACGGTTTTCATCAAAAACGGTTGCAGCTTACGAAAGCTTTCGTAAAAAAATACTACTAAAAAGCCGCTTACAATTTTTCAAATCACCTGCCTTTGGCATTACCTAATCAACTGTAAGCTCCAGATAGCGATAGATTTGACTAATTTCTTCCTGACGATACACCTGCGAGCTTTTTGGATACTCCTGAGAAGAAAAATGATCGAGCAGGACCAGTTGTTCCGGCGATTCTTTGTGAGGGCTGGCGACAAAGTCTATAAATTCATCTTTATCATACCGAGCAATCAGGGATTCTTCTTTTCGTATTTTTTTAAAATAATTATCATTATGACAACTTCCACATGCTTTTTTGAAAAGCATTTTTCCACTAAAAAAAACACTCATCTGCATTAGTGTATCGCCTCCAATTTTATCGGCTTGCTCAATGAAATAGTATAGTGTATCGAGCGCTTGGTTATTAAGATAAAGGAAATTATTCATGATAGCAGGTTTCCAGGCTTTCCATACCTGCAAAGCAATAGAATCTTCCTCCTGGATCATCTGCTGGCTACTGCGGGTAAAATTGTAAAGCCATTCTTTGGACCTTTTTTGAGTCACGCCGGCCAGTGCAGGTCCATTCGCTTGTGAGCTCATATCAGCGCTGTGACAAGTGGCGCATTTTCTTCTAAAAATATCTCCTCCTCTCACAAACATGAACGTATCCAGTACCAGGTGTTCTACTATTCCACTGCTTTTAGAAGTAGCATCCTGGAACATCCCTGGAGCACCAATACACAGTAACAGGATAGCTGCTGCAATAGGGTACAACAAGCTAAGCCGGAGGATACCGCTTCCATTTTCAAGCCGCCTGCGGATATTTGGCCAAATGCCCGCTGCCGGTTCCCGGTCGAAGGATTTCATCAGATCCCGCAATTCGTTTTCGAAGTTATCTTTCATGACTCCACTGATTTAAGTTGTTGCATAGCTTTTTTAACAGCCGTTTTGGCTCGGTAATACTGCGACCGCGAGGTGCTCTCACTGATATCGAGTATTTCAGCAATTTCTTTATGTGAATAGCCTTCAATGGCGTAGAGGTTAAAGACGGCCTGATAGCCTTCTGGCAGTTGTTGGATCAATTGAATGACCTTGTCCACTTGTTTTTTGGTATCTTTCTTGTCGGTCGTCACATCGGGGATACGCTCGAGATCCACTTCATTATTAAAGGTTAGCTTTTTCTTTCTCAAAATGGAAATGATTTTATTGATAAAAACTCTTTCCATCCACTTGTAAAGTGCTCCTTCTCCACGGTACTGATGCAGGCTGTTAAATACTTTAATAAATCCTTCCTGCAGAAAATCACTGGCTTGCGACTCGTCTTTAGCATAGCGCAGGCAAAGGCCAAACAAGGGCACTCTGTACTTTTCGTACAGTTCTTCCTGAGCACGCCTATTGTTATTGAGGCATCTCCTGACTAAATCGCGATCTCCATCCAGGTCTTTCATCAGGTATTAATTTATAGTACATTTTTTAGGATGCGTATTTTTAACGGATGCTGCATGACCTGTATTCTTTCTTCAGAAAAATTAAACAGCAGGAGGGCTGGTAAGGAATGAGTCAATAATAAAGAAGTTGTTTAAAAATGTCGTTTCATGTTTGCAGACAAAATATTGTGCAGCAAATACTTCAGCTTTTTTGCTTTCCGTAGCTTTGGCTACACAAAGCAAAAAGCGCTTCGCCTTGCTGCACAAGCCTTTGCCTTCAACTATAACCCCACATGCTTAAACAACTTAAATCATTAATTTTGAACTTAAGGCTGGATTAATTGTAATCAAGGTGTATTATAAGGAGTTCAACAAATGTCAATTTAATAATGTACTCCTTAAAATGACTTGTGGCATAAATCAGCTTTTTTTTAAAAACTACTGTCCACAGGATGCAACAAATAGAATGCGTTCCAAATTTCAGTATTGGCCGTGATCCTGACCTTATAAATCAGATTGTCCAGGCCATAATAAGTATACCGGAAGTACGCCTACTTCACGTAGATTCCGGATATGATGCCAACCGCACAGTTTTCACTTTTATAGGTACTCCCGAGGCAGTTATTGATTCTGCTTTCAAGGCTACCAAAGTAGCGGTAGCGCTTTACGATATGGCGCAACATCGAGGTAAGCATCCTCGCATGGGGGTTCTTGATGTGTGTCCGCTTATCCCTTTAACTGATATTGATAAGGAAGAGCTTAACCCCTACGTCCATGTTCTTGCCCAGCGCATTGGCCGCGAGCTATCTATACCCTGTTATTTGTACGAATATTCTGCCCAAAAAGATAATCGAAAAAACCTGGCCGAGATAAGGAAAGGAGAATATGAAGGGTGGGAGGAGAAGATCAAACTACCGGGCTGGGAGCCGGATTATGGTCCTACAGCTTTTAACGCTCATACGGGTGTCAGTGCTATTGGGGTACGCGATTTTCTACTTGCCTACAACGTCAACCTTCAAAATAACGATTTACAGGCTGCCCAAAGAATAGCGGCTAATGTGAGAGAAAGCGGCCGTATCATCAGAGACGAGGACGGTGTGAGAAGGCGAATCCCCGGCCGTTGCCAGGCCCTAAAAGCCATTGGCTGGCGCATAGAAGATTTTAATAAAGCTCAGGTCTCTATGAACCTGGTAGACATCAACACGACTGGATTGCATCAGGCCTTTGAAGCTTGTAAGGCAGAAGCACAAGCATTAGGAATTGAAATAAGTGGCTCCGAGCTCATAGGTATGGCTCCTTTAAGTGTATTTCTGGAAGCTGGCCTGTATTTTGCTAAAAAGCAAGATATTACTAGCAATCTTAGCGAACGGCAGCTTATTGCCATAGCCATAGAATCGTTGGGACTAAATGATCTGAAGCCTTTTGATCCTGACGAAAAAATTATCGAGTACAAAATGCTCAATATTACCAGCTAACACCGGCGCCGCCGCCGCCGCTGGAACCCCCGCCCCATGAAGAACTCCCGCCGCCCGACGAAAAGCTCCCGCCACCTGAAGAGGTACTACTCCTGGTTTTGCGAGGTATGGTACGCATGGAAACATCTCTGTACTGACAATTTTTACATTTGTAGATGACTTCCTTTTTACCTGTAGAGGTATACGTAGCGCTTTTTACCACTCTGGAGCGATCGTGGTAATAGGTTTTGAAAGTACATTTGGGACATTTCTTATATCTTGACCAGCTTGAAGTGTAGCGCAGAATCATAACATCGTCTTGGTCTTCTGTTACCCAGACATCGTAATCTATGGAGCCTATCTCCTCTTCCGTTAGCTGGCCATCACTCAAAAAAGCATCATCTGCTTTTTCATCTAGCAAAATCATCGGCTTACCGTTAACCCGGCTGTATCTGGGCATTTTTCTGAATCTATTCATTTTATAACGGGAATACAGATAGATAAAAAGATAAGGCAAGGGAAAAAGGAAGGCCAATAACCAGGTAGTTCTCTTTCTCAACGAAAGATATTTATCATAAACATCTTCTTTACCTTTGATAATATCGGTAATACTGACCAGCATGCTTACACTTATGATGGTGCCGAGTGCCAGATAAATCCATACCGCCACGGGTATTGAACGCTTCGACCGGGCAAACTCTCTACCTCCGGAAGTCACCTCTTCTGCAGCCGAAGGGTCTTCAAGTACTTCTTTGATGCGCTTTACGGCAGCGATCAATCCTTTTCCATATTCTCCTTCCCTGAAAAAAGGTACCAGCTGCTGCATACCAATTCGATAGCAGATCACATCGGGGAGTACTCCTTCCAGGCCATAACCTGTTTCAAACTCCGTGCGGCGCTGATCCATCACAGAAAGTATCAACAATCCGTTGTCGATATCTGCCTGCCCGATTCCCCATGTATTAAAAAGAAGATAGGCAAAATCTTTGGGGTTCAAATCACCAATTGATTCAACTATTACGATAGCTACCTGAACCGTATTAGTACTTTCGAGATCGGCTAACAGCCGATTCAGCGTATCTTCTTCAACAGTTGTCAGGTAATCATCAGGATCACTGATATAGCCATTACCAGTAGCCTTAGGGTTGGGAATTTTTTCTATAATATCTGATTCCTGGGCATGTATTCCCGGACAAGCAAAAAGAAAAACTATAAAAACTAAGCTTAGCCACTTATTTTGCATGTCCGTAGAAGTAAGATATTTATATTTGTTACTCATCTGGTTCGAATTAGTTTTACATAAAAAAAGGGAATTAATGCGATATATTTTTCTCAAATGCGCTGTTTTTTGCTCATTGATGTTCTTTTCTCTTCTGTTATCAGGGCAGCGCTTTTCTGATAATACCCGTATTAGTTTTCTTATCGCCTCCCCCGGAGAGGAGCTTTATGCCAGTTTTGGTCACTCCGGCCTTCGGATTATTGACACGACCAGACAATTGGATATGGTCTTTGACTTTGGCGTCTTTAATTTCGATACGCCTAATTTTTATGTAAAATTTGTTCAGGGGAAATTACCGTATTTGCTAGCAGCCAGGAACTTTGACAATTATTGGGCGGAGTATTCCCGAAGCCAACAAAGCGTAAAAGAATATATCGTACAATTAGAAGGAGCACAAAAACAGCAATTTCTGTCTTTGCTGGCTGAAAATTACCGACCCGAAAACCGGCAGTATCTCTACGATTTCTTTTATGATAATTGTGCCACGCGTTTAAGAGATCTGATTGAGCAGGCTGCCGGCGATCAGCTGATAAAAAAGGAGCTGGAAAAAGTCAATATCACACTGAGGGATTTACTTCATGCTTCACTTGTAGACAAGCCCTGGTCTGCTTACGGTATTGATATTGTATTGGGCCTGGAAGCTGACGTGAAGGCTGATCTGCGCAAACGCATGTTTTTACCGGAATGGCTGCCGAGGGCCCTGGATAATTATCAATTAAAAACACCAACACAAGCAAGGCCTGTCCTTAGTACTCCAATTGTATTGAAAGAGGCCGAGTCCCTGAAAGCACCTCTCTTCTGGGTGTCGCCACCATTTGTGATGAGCGTGATATGCCTTTTGTTAGCCGGACTTTTTCTGGGGCTTAAACAGCCGGGCTACGCCAGGTGGCTAGATGTCTTGCTATTTACCATTTTGGGACTGTCCAGCTTACTGCTATTATTCTTATGGTTCGGGACAGATCATATAGCTACAAAGCGCAACCTAAATATCATTTGGGTCAATCCCTTATATTTAGTGTTGTTATTTTTTATTAAAAAAATGACTAGGCCTTTTCCCCAAATCTTACTCACCATTCTGATATGGTGTAACTTTATCGTTCTGGTTGGCAGTGCCATCTGGTTTCCTCAGTATATTCACCCTGCCTTTTTGCCGATTCTGGGATTGATGGTATTAAGGCTTTTTCAACTCAAAGGGATAAAAGCGTGGTAAAAAACATTCCAATTTTACCACTATTCTACCCCTTCGAAACAAGCCTATTGTTCTGTTAACTTTCAGGTTTTAATTTACCTTTTTTCATAAACTCCATATTTCTTTTTATCAACTCCATCCTCATAGCCGTAGAAGTGCGGGTATCTCTACCATCCGAAGGAGTATTCCGGTGGTAATCCATGATGACATCAATGGATGTTGCGGCCACATGGATGCGGGTATCTGAAGAACTATAATAGATCAAAAGAGTACCATCTCTTCTTTTCACCCAACCATTGGAAAATATCTTATTGCCTTCGTTGCCCATTCTTTCCTTACCCTCCGGCGCAATTAAATACCCTCCCGGCTCTGAAATAACTTTCAAAGGATCATTAATATCCGTAACAAAAGAGTACAACAAAGAACGAACGCCAGCGTCCGTATAGATCAAGCCATAAGCCAAATGCAGCCACCCCATGTCGTTGCGGATAGGAGGAGCTCCCGGGCCCGTACCGGATTCATTGATGGAAAAGAAATAACGCCGGTTGATCGTTTGTATACTTTCTACGATAGGATTTTCTATATTCCTGAGCATGGCCAAACGAACACCTCTGGCTGCATCCATTGTAGGCGACTTGACCTGTGATTGTATATAAAATGCATAATGGCCATTTATCAATTCTGGATGTAGTACGCAATCGCAGGGCGTATTATCAGGCATTTGAAGGTTGGGTAAGCGTTCCCAGTTAATGAAATCTTTAGTCCTGATAATAGCACATTTGACTTTTATCCCCGATAAGTCATTAGGCCTGGACTTATCCTTTATCTCAGAATCAAAAGTACCATATATCCAACCATCAGCGTGATGGGTGAGTCGCATATCTGCGTAATTAACTTCTATGGCATCTTCCATTGGAGGGATATCCATGGGATACTCTCTAAACCTGAAATTATCGATTCCATTGTCGCTTTCTGCGATGGCAAAAAACGACTTCCGATCGTATCCTTCTACTCTTGCTACCAACAGAATTTTATTATTAAACTCAATAGCCCCCGGATTGAAGACGGAGTTTATTCCCAGTCTGGTAAGAAATAGCGGATTAGTTTTAGGATTAAGGTCATATATCCAGTGAGGCGGAATATGATCGGCTGTCAAAACCGGATATTTGTAGCGATCAAAAATACCGTTGCCGCTGCCCTTTCTCCTGTTTTTCTTTTTTAATAACTCATTATAGTCATCATAGACTTGTAACTTTCTCGACTCAAAAAGATCTAACATACCCAGAAGGCTTTTAGTGTTTGTGGATTTGTAAGAAAGAAAACAAGGTGGTTGTTTTCCAAATTCACATCACAAAGAACTTAATTTTTTTCATTATTGGACTTGTTTCGCAGGTATTAAAATAGTTTTTTTACTCTTATTCTAAACCTGCGAGACAAGTTTAAAAATTCACAGAAGAAGGCAGGTATTTCACGGCCGGGAGCATTGTGCGAGTGCGGTAATTGGGAAGAAGCAAGACAAGAACGGTTCAGCGTACCCCAAAAGATACCCTGAAGCGTCCTGTATCCGGAGCAAATCTGGTTCTCTTCTTTTGTTGGCCCGAAGTAAGACCAAACCTACTCTTACGGTTAAACGATTGGCCAAGCTATTCAAAAACATGGAGGATAACCGGGCTGTGAGGCCCTGCTGTTATTCCTTTGTATTTTGAATTTTGTTGAGAACTAACGCTGCTTTGAGCAAGAAATCGTCATGGTGCTCGGTGTACTCATTGTGAACCATCATTAACCTAACTGCATCGTAAGCAGCAGATTTGGGATTGATTTGGCGTGCAGCAATCGGGTGCAGCCAATATTCCAGGTTATTAGACCTCAAATAAGACCTATCGTGATCAAAATTAATGACCACTGCCAGTTTGTTAAGAGAAAACAGATAATCTGTTTCTCGATTAAGGTCTTTTTGCAGATCGATAATATTAAACCTGGAAAAATCTCCTCCTGATTTTTCACATAAAAAAACGTCACGTCGACCATCAAAAACGACGATATCTCTGAAGCGATACTTCCTGAAGTTTTTGTTCAGGAAAGCCCTAATGGGCCCTTTGGTAGGGCGCAGGTTTTTGAAGGCGTATTGCAAGCCTCGCTCATCGAGCTTAAAATCTTCCTTAAAGGGTTTTCTGCGTCGCGTTCTAAGGTTGACGACTTCTTTTACTCTGCCGATAGTGTGACCTAATTCGTTGACTTTGGAATAAACATTTACGATATCAATGTTTGCACCATTGATCCAACTTTCCAGGAAAATTTTGTTAGATCCTTTTTCAAAAATTAAAAGGGCGATTTCACTGATTGCATAAAAGTTGGGATGTCCACCATAAATGTTGCCATACTTCAATTCTAAAAAGGCGATGTTTCTGCTCACGGTCCGTGGATGTTAGTTTGCTTAATTTTTTTAATTTGATTTATTGCCGTCTCTATACTGTAGTTGTTTATACACTTTGATTGTCAGGTTTCAGGTGCGCGTTCCACTAACGAGGTATACGAAATTCCCTTCAAACTGTTTGGTAAATGCATTTACCGGTGAATCGTTTAGAAAATAAAGCTTCCATTTTCATAAACTTTTTCTCCATCAGCCAAAATAATTCCGCCATCAGTCATATCTGTTATCATATCCCAGTGTACTGCTGACTCATTTTTTCCGCCTGCTTGCCGATAAGATTGCCCGATAGCCATATGGATGGTACCTCCGATTTTCTCATCAAAGAGAATATTTTTTGTCAGTTTATTGATATTATAGTTAGTACCGATGGCTGCCTCTCCAAAGTTTCTGGTACCGTCTATTGAAAAGATATAGTCCAGGAAGTCCTTGCCACGGTCGGCTTCCCATTGCTCAATATATCCGTCTTTGACATATAGCTTAACGTTTTCGACTTCTTTGCCGTTATAAATTCCAGGATAAGAAAAGAAGACATGCCCATTAACGGAGTTCTCCACCGGGGAAGTGTACACTTCGCCGGAAGGCATATTCGTACGGCCATCCGAGTTAATCCAAGTCCGTCCTTCGGTGGAGAAAGAAATATCTGTTTTGCCGTTTTTGTAAGTAAAGACATCGTATTGACTGAGCTTATCGACGATTCGCTGTTGTTCTGCACGCAGTTGTCGCCAGCTTTTGGCGGGGTCATCCTCAAAGAGTTTGCAGGCTCCGAATACAAAATCCTGATATTCTTCCAGTGACATCCCTGCCAATTGAGCATTAGCCTGAGTAGGAAACTGGCATAAGCTGCGTTTTAGTGAGCCTTCACCAGTGCGTTGGAAATAAGTATTGACGGTAGGCTTTAAAGCGGCCTGCCTGACTTTGGCCAAATCAGGAGAGATATTGCTTTCTTCTTTTAAATTGAAGGGCGCACGAATATTCAGATAAGCGTCAAAACTTTCCATTGCCAACTTATAAAGTGGCGAAATAGCATTCAGCTGTGCTTTCCTACCGTGGGTGAGCAGGATGCGTTTTTGCTCTCTGAAGTCGAGAATGGTCTCGACAATAGCACCGACTTTTATGGCCTCCCGGTATACTTCACGAACGAGAGGTTCCGCCAAAGTGGTACTTTTAATTAAGAGTTTTTCACCTTCTTCTAGTTTTAGGCAATAGTGTACCAACAAGGTGGCGTACTTGTTATAAATAGTGTTCATAGCGTTTTTTTGACCGCTACCAGTGCTTTACCTGATAGGGATACCTCACTTTGTACTGCTCTTTTACTTTTTGTGCAATGAGGGCTCTCAGTGCATCTATATTTTCTTTTGTTTTTGCCGAAATAAATATGGCCTCCCGGTCAAATTGATACCGCAATCCCTCTTTTAAAGCTTCTTCTACTTCCATTCGGCCTTCTTCATCCAGAAGATGATCGAATGTCTTACTGCGAAATAAATCAATTTTATTAAAAACAAAAATTGTTGGCTTATCTAATGCATCCAAATCTTTGAGCGTTTCGTTGACAGACCGGATGTGATCTTCCCGCTTAGAGTGCGCTACATCTACCACGTGAATCAACAAATCACTTTCCTTTACCTCGTCCAGCGTAGATTTAAAGCTTTCGATCAGGTGTGTGGGTAGCTTTCTGATGAACCCAACTGTGTCGGAAAGCAGAAAAGGCATATTGTCGTATACTACTTTTCGTACGGTAGTATCCAAAGTAGCGAAGAGTTTATTCTCGGCAAAAACATCGGATTTACTCAATACATTCATCAGTGTTGACTTTCCTACATTGGTATATCCTACCAGAGCTACCCTGATCAGAGCGTCGCGATTCTTTCGCCTGGTAATATTTTGCTGATCAATCTTTTCCAGTTTCTTTTTGAGAATAGCAACTTTCTCTCGTACTATACGTCTATCTGTTTCGATTTCTTTTTCACCGGGCCCCCTCATTCCGATACCTCCTCGCTGCCTTTCCAGGTGTGTCCAAAGACCTCTCAATCTGGGCAGTAAATATTGCATTTGTGCCAGTTCTACCTGTGTTTTAGCCTGAGCAGTTTGAGCCCGGTTGGCAAAAATATCGAGAATAAGGCTACTGCGGTCTACAATTTTGACCTTCAGCTCTTCTTCAATGATATTGACTTGCTTACCCGTGAGATCATCATCAAAGATAGCCATGCTAATATTTTCATGCTCGTCGATAAACTGAGCGATCTCCTCCAGCTTACCTTTACCGACAAAGGTCCGACGATCAGGGTGAGGCATCTTTTGAATAAAGCGACGGATAGTAGTAGCACCTGCGGTAAGCGCCAAAAATTCGAGTTCATCAAGGTATTCATTCACCTCTTCCTCAGTTTGAAGCCCATGAACCAAGCCCACAATAACGGCCTCTTCCTGTGTTTTTTGTAAGCCTTTTTTCTGTAACTGTTCCCCTAAATTCCAATCGTTTTGCATAAGCTCCCTATATTAAGGTATAAACAGCTGATATTTTGTTGAGCTGCTTGGTACCTAAAGCGTAATTTTTTATTTTGTATTTGTTGAAAAGTGCTGACATCGATACTACTACAAATTATAAGGAATAAATGCCAGAAAAACTGTTCCAAATTTCAACTTCTTAACTTAAATGCCTGAATCCGGCAACAAAAAGATATTATTTTTAGTTCAAAGATGCTGAATTTTATCTTTTACTCACCCAGATAACCGGATCCAATCGCTTTTTTTCTCTCCATATTTCAAAATGTACTACGTCTTTTGAAGCTCCTAGTTTCCCAATTACTTGCTGAGCAGATACCGCTTCGCCTCTTTTTACATAAATTTCTTCAAGTTTAGAATAAACGGTATAGTATTTACCATGCTGCAGGATGATCATATTTTGATAACCGGGAATAAACTGTGTACCAGCTACCTTACCACTGTATACGGCCAGCACATCGGAAGAAGGAGCCGTTTTGATATCTATACCATTATTAACAATTTTTATTCTTTTCAAAGTAGGGTGGGGTTGAGGACCGAAAAACTTAACGATCTTTCCTGTACTGACGGGCCAGGTAAGCCTTCCACGAGCTTGCGCAAAGGAGCTTCCCAGAGCATTATTAGCTTTTACTTCTTTACTAGCGGCAGCGACAGGTTTGCGGGCTTCCGCTCTCATTTTAGCCATTTCCTTTTTGATAACAGCTTCAATAGCGCTGTTTAATTCTCTACGAGCTTTTTGCTGAGCTTCTAATTCGGCCAGTAATTTGGACTCACTTTTTTTGAAAGTAGTTAGCAGTTTATCTTTATCCTTGAGTTCCTTACTGAGTAAATCACTTTGCTGTACCTGCTCCGAGAGGAGTTTGGCCTTTTTCTGGGTATCTTCCCGTAGCTGCTCTGCTTTATCTTCTAGCATCTGCTGAGTATCCATGATTACCCGGGCCTGTCGGTTACGATAGTTGTTGTACTGCCGAATATATTGCCAGCGGCTAAAAGCATCATTAAAGTCTTTGGCCGAAAATAAAAACAATAAAATTCCTTTGTTAAGTTTTAGCCGAAAGGCCGTACGAACGGTAGAGGCATATTCTTCCTTTAGCTGATCAATATCTTGGCGCAGAGCACCGATTACTTCTTCTGTACGTTTCATACTAGAATCGGCATAGCTGATCTCGGCACGCAGTGTACGTACCAGTTGCTGACGTTTTTGTATTTTACTTTGCAACGTCACATAGCGTTCCAGTGCTGCTTCTTTATTTTTTTGGGCTTCTTTGAGCTTCGATTCTGTTTGCTGTATTTCTTTTATCAGCTGTTTTCGTTGCTCTTCCAACTCTTTTTTGCTCTGTGCGGAAAGAACTATTCCGGAAAGCATAAAAAGCAGCAGCAGTAGGAGCTTAATCCCTTCTTGTGTACTTGTCAGGTATTTCAAAGCTAATGTCCTTTGGGATATTGAATTCTACTCTGGAAAACCGTACTTCCAACTCGGCTTTCACTGCAGTTTGTTCTTTAAGACTAAAGATGCGAATGTACGAAAAATTTTTATCACCATTCACCTTTTGATAATCATCGTAGCTAATTTCAAACATTTGATTGGCTCTAATATCATCTACCTCTATCATCCTGAGCCTGAAATCTCTGTCGACGATATATTTAGATTTAAGATTAGGCTGGTTGGTAGTCAGGATAAACTCATTATCGACCACCTTCAATTCTGGTTCTCTGGAGCCCAAGAGTACTAAATCACCTATTACCAGAGATTGTAACAGGCCAAAATCAGCTGGCAGATCAATATAATCGCGGATATCTCTAAGTTCTTTAGCCATGTATTCATTATTTACCCTATCCAATACGTATACAGAATCTGGATTTATCAATACTCTTGCGACTTCAAAGCCAAATTTCCTTACGGAAGCCCAGATGGCGCTATCTTTTTGAACGCGAATAGAGGCTGTCAGGCCTATTTTCATATCATCATCAGCGTAGCGCAGGCGAGCTTTGCTGTCCATCCAGTCAGCAGTGACTTGTACCTGACCCATTTTACGAAAAAGCTCATCCAGCTCCCGCTTTTTGAGGCCGGCTTCTTTTGCTGCTTCTTTGGCCCCGGAGCAAGAGACCATCACTACAGAAAATAATAGCAGAAGAATTAAAGAAAAGTGCTTTGTCATCAGAATAGTTAATTTCCTATTCATACAGTTTTTTCTCATTTATTTTTTTGTTTAATAACTCGGAGGCATTACCATTTTGTTGTGCTTTTTTCCAATAATTAACCGCCTCTTCTTTTTTTCCAGTTACAAAAAGTATATCGCCGTAGTGTTCGAGCACGATCGGATCATTGCTAAGGCCTGATGCCATAGCGTCTAACATCAGCTTTTGTGCTTCATCGTATTTCTTTTGCCTGAAGGCAACCCAGGCGGCCACATGAAGATATTGTGGGTTCTTTTTGTCTGCCTTGAGCGCCTGCTCCGCCAACTCGGCAGCCTGATCCAGGCGTATCTCTGCTTCTGCCAACTCATAGGCATACGTACTCTTGATATTTGCATTATCGGGCGCCATGGATAGGGCCTTTTTGAAGGCAGCATCAAAAGCCGTTTGGTCTCCCATTTGATTGTAAATACGTCCAATAAGTGCCTGAATATTAAGAGCCAGCCCCTCATCGGCGGCCGACATCAAAAGAGCTTGATCCAGAATAGAAAGCGCTTCATCGTACTTGCCCAGCTGGAAAGCCGCATAACCATTATAATAATAAATGATAGATTGGTTAGGAAAAATATCCAGGGCCTCATATGACGCTTCATACAAGCCTTCGTAATTTCGGCTTTTCAGATCAGTACGCATTAATTGCTCCCAAACCGAAAATATCGTTTCATCTTTCTCCAGAGCCATTTTGTATTTACTCCTGGCCTCCTCATACCTTTCCATGTGATACAACACATCAGCGGCAGCGGCAAACCCCTGAGCCTCCTGCGGGTGCACTTCCTCGAGGATGTCAGTAAGTTCCAGCACCTTATCTGCATAGTCGGCATCTACCTTTTGGCCTTCGGCTATTTTGCTGATACTGGGGAGTAGTTGTTTAATTTTTAAATTAATACTTGCTTCTGGCTGATTAAAAACCGCTTTAAGCGATTCCAGGTAATTTAGCTCATTACTACTGGCAGTATTACTTCCAGCCATAGCCATTTGGGCTTTGACATTATCGGGGTCTATTTCGAGGATCTTGCGGTATACGGCCAGAGCGTCCTCATCTTTATTAGTTTTTAGATAAAAAGCAGCCAGTAATTCTTTATATTCAGCACTGTAAGGAAACGTTTCTACCAGAGCCCGCAATTCTTTTTCCGCTTTCTTCTCCTTGTTTAGATTTAAATAAATGTCACTTTTTTTGCTCGACAAGCTTTCCGAAATACCAAAGCGCTTCTCGGCAGTATCGTATACATCGATAGCTTCCTGAAACTGCCCCGCTTTCAAATGGAAAGAAGCCCAGCTCATGTAGTGATCTATATTATCAGGAGCATTACTTACAATCTGCTCGCTCAGCACGATGGCATCATCAAATTGTCCCATTTGCTCGTAAATACGCAACAAAAACTGTTGATACCAGATATTTTTCGGAGATTGAGCTACTGCCTTTTCTGCCCATTCCTGGCCTTTACTCATCTTCTCCTGCTGTATGTATACCCTGGCCAGTTCGTACATAGCAGCATTGTTCGTTTCATCTTCTCTCAAGACGGAGTTGTAGAGTTCTATTGCTTTATCCAGATTACCCAGTAGTTTTTTCTTACTGGCCTCAATGAACATCTCCTGCACCTTTATCTGATCTTCTGAGTATTTCTCCTGGCCAAAGCTACAATAGGCCATAAGCATCATAGCAAATAAAAAGAGTGATTTTCTTAACATATTTAGCATCATATTGAAACCTTGTGGGCATTAATTTAAATAGATAAAAATGCTGAGTAAAGGGTAGACTTATCAAAAAGTTGAACACTTTAACCATATTTTAGCATTCCAGCAGCTCTACTCAACTGATTCACAGTAAAACAGCCCTTTTAAGACTACACTTAAAAAGGCTGTTTCGTTGCTTAACGGCCTATTTATAAACCGCTTATTTTCGCGCGTGCTTAGCCCTTAGATTTTACGCTTTTGTTTAAAAGTCCTGGTAAACAGTCTTCCACACCAAAGGGAATGCTAACATAGCATCTCTTAATCAATAATTGTGATTTTGAGCATATTAGTACGATGCCTGCGGTGAATAGGCATACTTCCGGTATTTACCACAATATCTCCCTTCTCCACTTTGCCGGCTGCTTTGAGGATGCCGATTACGTCATTGATGGTTTCATCAGTGGTGGTGAACCGGTCGTAGTAGAAGCATTTTACTCCCCAAACCAAATTCAGCGTGCTCAACATATGCATTCTATCGGAGAAGATATAAATGGTTTGATTAGCTGGTCTGAAGCTAGAAACTTTAAAGGCAGTGTATCCGGAGCTGGTCATTCCGACAATAGCCTTGGCTTCCACTTCTTCGGCCGTACGAGCCGCATTAAAACAAATGGTATCAGAATAGAAGGTTCTTGACTTTTTGGGCGGATAAGGCCGTAACGGCGGAGTATATCTTCTCTCTGTCTCATAAATGATCTTGTTCATCGCCTCCACTACCTTAACAGGATGCTTTCCCACGGAAGTTTCACCACTCAACATAACAGCATCAGTACCATCGAATACGGCATTAGCAACATCCGTGATCTCGGCACGCGTAGGACTAGGGTTAGTAATCATACTATCCATCATTTGGGTAGCTACAATAACCGGGCGGGCGCGCTGTATACACTTAGCAATGATTTCTTTTTGAATCAATGGCAAACGCTCCATAGGCACCTCAATACCAAGATCACCTCTGGCCACCATCACAGCGTTAGAAGCCTTGATAATTGCATCAAGATTCTCTACAGCCTCTGGCTTTTCAATTTTGGAAATGATCTTTGCAGGGTGGTCTACTTCGTCAAGCCTGCGCTGAAGGTCGTGAAGATCCTCGGCCCGGCGTACAAAAGAAAGAGCAATCCAGTTGACAGGTTGAGTGAGAATAAAAGCAAGGTCCGTTTCGTCTTTTTGTGTCAATGAAGGTAAAGAGATTTTGGTATTGGGTAAATTAACACCCTTCCTGGAAGAAAGCACCCCACCAAAAATCACCTTTAACTTAACCGTATCTTTTTCATTGGTTTCCACTACTTCCAAAACTAATTTTCCATCGTCTACCAGTACTCGCTCCCCCACACCTACATCTTCTGCAAACTTCTCGTAGCTCATGTAAATTTTTTCGTGGTTACCCACGCACTTTTCATTTACGAAAGTAAGGATATCTCCTTCTTTGATTTCCAGGGCATTATTTTCAATCTCCCCCACGCGAAGTTTTGGCCCCTGTAGGTCAGCTAGGATCCCAATATGAAATCCATATTTCTCATTGAGATAGGTAATATGGTTAATGGTATTTAGGTGATCTTCATGAGAACCATGTGAGAAATTGAGCCTAAAGACATCCACACCGGCCTGTACCAGTTCCAGTAGTTTTTCATACGAGCTAGAGGCCGGTCCTACGGTAGCTACAATTTTGGTTTTTTGGCGTTCATCAATTTTCATTCCTTTACGAGCATTATTATTAGTTAAAAATCGCTCCACTGACTTGTTTTGCAACTGATTCGTTTCCATTGGACTAAGTGTATTTTTTACAATAATACTTTTAATAAAAGTACACTTATCTGTAGGAAATTTCAAATTTCCCGCTTTAACAATAGGTGAAATATACTGCTATAATGCGAAGTTGTTTAAAAATGTCGTTTCATGTTTGCAGACAAAACATTGTGCAGCAAATACTTCAGCTTTTTTTCTTTCCGTAGCTTTGGCTACGCAAAGAAAAAAACGCTTCGCCTTGCTGCACAAGCCTTTGCCTTCAACTATAAACCCACATGCTCAAACAACTTCTGCGTGCAGATGGACCATGGCGCTAAAAAAAAAATAAAAACTTTGGTATTGAAGGTACTAATCGCTTTCTTTGCAGAAGCATTTGTAAACCATTAAAGGTCATACTATGTCTAACATTGCACAAAGAGTAAGCAAAATTATTGTTGACAAATTAGGTGTCGATGAGTCCGAGGTCACACCGGAAGCAAGCTTTACCAATGATTTGGGAGCTGACTCACTTGACACGGTAGAGTTAATCATGGAATTCGAGAAAGAATTTGACATCGCAATTCCAGATGATCAGGCAGAAAATATTCAAACAGTTGGACAGGCTATAGAATATCTTGAAACCAACTCAAAGTCCTAAATTTTGATCAACACCGGAGAAGGCCTCAGCACTTTTGAGTATTCAGTATAGCTACTGAAGATAACAAAATACCGCAGAGGCTTTCTCTTATTGGAAATGCACCATTCTGTTTTCTTGCATACATTTTCTTCTCACTTGTCTTATCTAAATAGTAAAAAATGAAAAGGGTTGTTGTCACAGGTATAGGAGCGGTGACTCCGATAGGAAACAATACCAAAGAATATCTCGAGGGCCTCCAAAACGGCACGAGTGGAGCCAACCTTATTACGCGTTTTGATGCCAGCAAATTCAAAACTCAGTTTGCTTGTGAAATCAAAGACATGAATCCGGAAGATTTCCTGGACAGGAAGGAAATACGGCGCATTGACGAGTTTGCCCAACTGGCATTGATCGCTGCTGGCCATGGTATCCAGGATGCCGGCCTCCCAGATACCATGGAGCAGCTCGATAAAGAGAGGATTGGCGTTATCTGGGGGTCAGGAATCGGTGGGTTGAGATCTTTGGAAAAAGAAATTGAAGACTACGCCAGAGGAGATGGCTCTCCCAAATATAGTCCGTTTATGATTCCCAAGATGATCTCTGATATTGCTGCCGGGCATATCTCTATAAAGTATGGCTTCCAGGGGATTAATTATGCGACTGTTTCAGCCTGTGCTTCTTCTTCTCATGCAATTATCAATGCATTCGATTATATCCGATTGGGAAGAAATGATATCATCGTTACCGGAGGTTCTGAAGCAGCTGTTACCAGAGCGGGTATAGGAGGATTTAACTCTATGAAGGCGCTATCAACGAGAAACGATGACTTCAAAACGGCTTCCCGCCCTTTTGATCTGGATCGCGATGGCTTTGTGCTGGGAGAAGGCAGTGGAGCTTTAATTCTGGAAGAGTACGAACATGCCAAAAAGAGAGGTGCCAAGATATATGCAGAAATTGTTGGAGGAGGTTCTACGGCTGATGCCTATCACATCACGGCTCCTCACCCTGAGGGTATTGCTGTTACACGTGTAATGTCACTAGCGCTGGAAGATGCAGGAATGAAGCCCACCGATATTGATTATATCAATGTGCATGGTACTTCAACTCCACTGGGTGATATTGCTGAGATCACCGCTATACAGAGAGTATTTGATGATCATGCCTATAAACTCAATATCAGCTCTACTAAATCAATGACCGGGCACTTGTTGGGGGCAGCAGGGGCAGTTGAGGCTATTGCCTGCATACTGGCTATCAATCATAGTTTTGTACCGCCTACGATCAATCATTTTACAGATGATCCAAAAATTGATGCTAGGCTGAATCTTACGTTCACCGAAACTCAGGAAAAGCCGGTTAATGCTGCACTGAGTAATACTTTTGGATTTGGAGGGCACAACTCTTCCTTGATATTTAAAAAGTTTAGTGAATAAGAACCCGGCGAGCTTGTGCTAAGGGCCGTCTGCAGATCAAACGCCGGAGGTTTTCAGTTCAATAAAGGCTTCTGTTGTTGATGTACGCTTTTGTTGAACCGAAAACCTTAGGGGTTTCTACTAGTAAAACGTGTGGTGATTCTTTTCCCCCCTTTAAAGAAATGTCCAAAATCCGGCCTTTCCGCTCAGAACTTACCTGTTTACGTATTTTATGACGCATTTATCTCTTCATAAATTAATATTTTCTGATAGTAATATTATATTTTTGTATTGATCTTGCTGAAGTAGCTTTACACTGATTTTAATCAATTAACTCAGCTGTTGATGACAAAGAATGATCTTGGCAAATTCATGGAGTTGTTTCTCAATTTTGCCTAATATTTAAATATGTATCAAGGCTCTTGGCAGCCGATAAAAAGACCGGACAATTTCGCTACTTGATGGAAGGAATTTGTCCCAAAATATATCAAACCTGACCTTACGGGTTTCATATATTTCGATAAGGTTGCAATTTGTAAAGTTGGTAAAAAAAGCAGAAGCATCGAGGCTTTCAGAGCCAGTGATAAATTTGTTTTGGATAACATCGGCTTGCAAAGGCAACCGATAAGATTTTAGCACATTGGAACGCTCCGCCTTGGTATATATCTAAATATTTCTCCAAAATATCAAAGAAACGTACGCTCAGCTTTATTAAGTTGTAGATATGTTTCCTGATTCAACGCCATAAATTCGCCATCACAATAAGAAGGCTCTGAGCACTGCAACTCCTCTGGGGTTAAGCGCTTCCAGCCATTACAACCACCAAATAATTAATTTTAGTAACGGAAGTTGGTTGAGGTAGGGCATACCCTTACTGATTGATGATTCCGGCGTACTCTTTCTAAACTGTTAGTCCTTAAAACCAAATAAAACATTTGCTGAAAAACAGAATAGCCTGTTTTTCAACGAGTGTCTTTTAATGGCGGGATTTTAGTATAGCAAAGGTAACGGAATTTTTGGGTACCAACTTCTTACAACAAAAGTGAACTGTGTTGCAGATTATCTTCAAATTGTACAATTTCCACTTGTCAAAAGACAAGAACTTTGCCAAAAAGCTGAGCCCTCTGCTGGGTTTTGTCCCGGCCAATCTGAGTATTTTTAAGCTTGCTTTTTCCCATAAATCGACCACTTCTGAAAAAGCAAATGGCCTTCAGAATAATGAAAGGCTGGAATATTTGGGAGATGCTGTACTCGGCACTATTGTGGCCGAATACCTTTTCAAAAAATATCCAGGCAAAGATGAAGGGTTCCTTACCAAAATGCGTTCAAAAATTGTCAAGCGCAAAGCTTTAAACAAAATCGGTGACAAAATGGGGCTGGATGTGTTGCTCAATGAATACAATCAAACTCGCCTTAGCTATTCCATGCTGGGTAACGCTGTGGAAGCCCTCGTTGGTGCTGTTTATTTAGAGTGTGGCTATACTGGCACCCGTGATTTTGTTATCCAGAAAGTACTGCGCAATTATGTTGATGTTCACGAATTGGAAAAAGTAGACGATAACTATAAAAGTCAGCTCCTGGAATGGTGTCAGAAAAATGGGCAATCGGTAAGTTACAAATTACTGGCCAGATACAAGTTTGAGAAAAGAGACCGTTTCAAGGTGGCTGTTGTTATTAACGGCGAAAAGATGGCCACTGCTGATGATTTTAATAAAAAGAGTGCCGAGCAGACGGCCTCTGAAAAGGCTATGCAAGCGCTTGGTATCTTGGTAGAAGAAGAAGAATACGAATAGACATGCTCATTGTGCCGGAAAACAGGTTGGAAGAAATGCGGGCTGGTGCTCAGGAGTTAGAGCAGTGGCTACTGGATTTGGTTCGACAGGGATTGGCTTCACTGGACCATCAGCATGAGGAATACCTAGAAGAACTGGCTAGCCGAATGGTCAATGCCAAATTGAGTGGGATTGCCAACCGTATCAGGGCCTTGAAGCCTTTATTTACAAAAGTCAACTGGCACGAAAAAGTCCTCGAAGAGGTTACCTTTTTATACCTGTTTTCCAAAGCCTTCCAAAGCCTATCCAGTCAAAATCAAGGGCTACAACAAGAATTACTTCGCCTCGGAGGGGTTAGAGTGGATAAAAAGCAGGTGCTGGAGCAAGATGGTATCCGGGACAAATGGCTGGTGCTCGGCCTTCAATTTGGAGGAGATGAAAAATTAAACTTTCGCAGAACCTGGCTATACGGCGAACAATCCAGGCGTTTGGCATTAATATTAGATTACCTCTGGGGAAGTGAAGACTTTCAACCGATCTATCAGTTTGGTCATATTTACAAGGGAGCGGCCATTTATTACCCCGGAGCTATAAAAGTGAGGGCCCTCTTCAAAGAGCCGGTTACGGATCAGGGCGGCTTTCAGGGACAGGGCGGCTTTCCTCATCTTGATAGTTTTATGAAAACCTACACCAAAGTGCTCAGGAAAAATCCATTCCTAGAGGAACTCCCCTGCCTTTTTAATGATGTAATTCCTCATTTTCAGGATAATTATTATTTGGTAGACAAACTCAATAAAAGCATTCCTATAGACTCCGCTTCTCTTTCTTTTTGGAAAATCATGGGCCTGAGCATGGGTCAGCCAATAAGTCTTTTTGGACTTTGGAACGGAAAGCATTTTAATCCGATATCCACATTTGCCAATAATCGCCTGATCGCACTAGAAAAATAGAGCTGCGCTATTTTTTCTCATTCAATAACTCCCTATTTTGTAGTCGAATTAAATCAAAAGACTATGAGCGAATTTAAGCAAGTGCTGAATGAAGGTGCCGAATCCATCGGTAAATCTTTTAGAAAAGTTATATTTAGAATTCTCCTGGTTATTATTTTAGTAGCCCTACTGACCGGGGTTGGATACTTGGCTTATGCCAATTATACTTACAGTAAGGGTACACGTACCGGTAATTTGATCAAACTTTCCAAAAAAGGAGTTATGTTCAAAACCTACGAAGGACAACTCAACCTCGGTGGCTTTCAAAATGATGCTGACAGCGGCCTTTCGGGCAATATCTGGAATTTCTCTGTGCCTAGCAGAGACGTTTATGAAAAGCTGGCGCAATACGAAGGCCAAAAAGTACGGCTTTTTTATAAAGAAAAAATGGATCCATTGCCCTGGCAAGGTAAAACCAATTACTTAGTTTATGATCTCTCCCCTCAGGAGTAGCAGCGATTCATCCGCAACCTGATATTGTATGCAGGACGTAGTGAAAGTAAAGGTTGCGGATAAATATCCTGACCTTCTACCAACGTGACGTCGTAGCAATGTATCATTTTTTGGTTGATATCTACAATGGGCCGCTGATCCAACTGCTGATCAAGGTCCCGGAAGTATTCTTCACAAACCTCCTCCATCATACGTATATTTTCTTATTTCTACTCTTACTCCAACTAACTGCGATCAATTGATCTGTGGGTGTTAAAAAATATTTATATTACTCATAGAAAAAACATCAAACCTAAACCGTTTCCAAAATGGAAGAAAAGCACTATTCCACAAATCCGGCAGAGCTTCCTGCCGATAGTACACCACTTTATTGTTCGGCACGTCAACCAGAGGTTCGCAAGTTTGATCCTGAGGTATCTCAGGATCGGCAGCGTCTTATTGTTATCAATGACAAGAAATGGGTAAACGAGACTATCCTGCATTATTACTTTTTTGACGGTGATAATGACGGGCAGTATGTTTACACCAATAATGGGCAGCGTATTTGGCGGACCTGGAGAGGTAGCAATAGAGAAAAAGAGGTCGTTAGAGAGGCATTTGAAATCTGGAAAAATACGGGTATTGGCCTTCAATTTAGGGAAGTCAATCGAAGAGAAGATGCGGAAATCCGTATCGGCTTTATGGATGGCGATGGCGCCTGGTCATATGTTGGCAGAGATATTCTGAATATTTCTTCCAATGAAAGGACGATGAACTTTGGGTGGAATATTGCTCGGGCTCGCGATGGCCTTGATGTAGCGCTACATGAAATAGGGCATACATTGGGCTTTCCGCATGAGCATCAAAATCCTTACGCTGGTATAGTGTGGGATGAAGCCCGGGTTTATGATGAATTGGCGGGGCCGCCCAATTTTTGGCCACAGGAAGTAACGTATCACAATATTATTCGAAAGATTTCACCCGACGAAGTTCAGGGTTCCAATTGGGATCCGGATTCTATCATGCATTATCCTTTTCGTGCCGGGATGATCAAAAGGCCAGTAGAGTACAGTAGTGGACTGACGCCGGAAGGCGGCCTGTCTGAAAGAGATATAGCCTGGGCCAAATACTTTTATCCTCCTGTCGACCAGCGAGACGAGCTACCGATGTTAAAGCTCATGGAATCCAGTACATTTAACCTACAACCGTCAGAACAAAAGGACTTTGCCTTCTATCCGTCTTACACCCGAGCGTATAATATCGGTACTTTTGGACAAATGGATACCGTAATGGTATTATTCGAGGAAGTGGATGGAGAACTGAAGTACCGGGATGGAGACGACGACAGTGGTAAGGATTATAATGCTATGATTCGCATGAAGTTGATAGAAGGTCACCGGTATGTCATTCGATTGCGATTGTACTTCAAATTCCAGACTGGCGACTCTGCTATTATGGTTTGGTAGGAACGATCACTTCATTTTGAATGATTTTTTCTTCCTTAATAATTTGATGTAAAAATTCAAAAACGCCATTCAACCGATCAAAAGGTATGCCCGAGATTTCGTGGCGTGCCTTTTCAAAGGTGTATAATAAGTAGCTGGACCGTAAAGACTGCAGCTTTTCTGCTATTGTTTTGGAACCATCCAGCCAGATATATCCGATATCATCGGGTTTGCAGTAGTGATGCGGTGCAGTAGCGTAAGGTACCAGATTGTCATCAGTACCGTGAAACATTACTGCTGGCACGGCATTATCCTTATTGATATATCGCGCATCGATCATAGCTCCGGCCAGGGTAAAGATAGCAGCAGGCTGAATCGAATCATACCTGGTCGTTCCTTCGTAGAGCCAATCGCGCATATATACTGCATTCATCACGCCTTCAGCCCCGGCGCTACTCCCCCCGATAATGAGTGCCTCCGGATCGATGGCAAATTGCTCGCTATTGTCGTACATGTAATAAATAGCATCCCAGAGGTCCTGAGAAGCCAGGCGAAAAGTCTCCATTTTTTCTTCCCGGGAAGCATCACAACTAAAAGACTTTCCCTTTCGAGTCAGGCGATAAGAAATAGAAACAGCCACATAGCCTTTGCTGGCAGCTATTTCCATCAAATCTACCTCTGCTTTGTTATCTCTTGTTCCTCCGGCAAAGCCACCGCCGTGCATCCAGATCATACACATGCGCTGCTTTGCCTTATCCTTTTTGGGGGTATAAACATCAAGGCGAAGCTTTTGCTTATCCTTTTTCGCATATACATAGGTCTTTTTATCGACTTGCTCAAAAAGGTCATCAATGTAGCGCTGCTGTGCCATGCCGTAATTCATTACGGCCATTATTATGCCGAGGAGTATTATTGTTCTACCTGTCATTTTACTTACTAACTTTAAATGATTGACTGAGTACGTCTACTGAATTTCCTCCAACAAAAACTTCAAAATCACCAGGCTCCAGACCATAGCTCATATCCTGACGATAGAAATAAAGGTCTTCCGGTTCAATAGTGAAAGTAATAGTTTTTGAAGCTCCTTTTTCCAAGTATATTTTTTCAAAACCTTTTAACTCCTTGAGCGGACGTGTTACTGACCCCACTTTATCGCGGATATACATTTGAGCAATCTCGTATCCGTCGTAGTTACCAGTATTTTTAAGATTAACTGTAAGTGTGATTGTTTGCCCTTCTTTGATATCTGTTTTGGAAAGCTTCAAATCACTGTATTCAAAAGTCGTATAACTCAATCCATAACCAAATGGATAGAGCGGAGTATTAGGCGTAAATAAGTATTTGGAACGATACTTGGGCTCCACAGCATCGTCTTTAGGTCTTCCTGTATTTTTAACATTATAAAAAATAGGAACCTGTCCTAATTTACGCGGGAAAGTTACCGTCAATTTTCCGGAAGGATTATGCGCTCCGTAAAGAGCATCTACGATGGCTGCTCCTCCCATTGTTCCCGGGAACCAGGCTTCCAGTATGGCGTCCATATTTTCATCTTCCCAACTTAAATCCAGAGGTCGACCGTTCATTAGAACCAGCACTACGGGTTTGCCCAGTGCTTTTATAGTCTCCATCAACTGCTTTTGATTGCCCGGAATGTTAATCTCCGTTCTACTGGCCGCTTCACCGCTCATATTATAGGCTTCTCCCATAACCATTACTACTACATCACTTTGGCGGGCTGCTTTTATAGCTTCCTCAAAGCCATCAGTTGACGCGGCATTGATCTCTGTTCCCCTCGCAAAGTTTATATCATCTGCACCAATTACTTCTTCGAGAGCCTCTCTCACAGAAACTGCTTTGCCATCTCTTTCACCAGATCCGGCCCATGCTCCAATAATATGAAACTCATCGTCTGCCAAAGGACCGATCAGAGCAAGCTTTTGATTTTTCTTTAGTGGCAGAACGTTATTTTCATTTTTCAATAATACCAGCGAATGTGCGGCCAAATCCCGGGCGGCATCGAGAAACTCTTCCTTATAGATAGTTTCCGCTTCTCTTTCTATATCACTATATCGATAAGGATCATCGAAGAGCCCCAGCTGATATTTAGCTTTCAGGATTCGTCGACAGGCATCCTCTACATAAGAACGGTCAACTTTACCCTGCTCGATCAGGTCTTTTAGGTACAACCGGAAGGCACTGCCCATCATATCCATATCAACGCCCGCATTCATAGCCAGTTCCGCAGCATGAGCGGTATCGGCCGCATAGCCGTGAGGGATCATTTCATTAATTGCGGTGTAGTCTGATACTACGACCCCTTCAAAGCCCCACTCTTTTCTGAGTATGTCCCGAAATATAAATTTATTGCCGGAGGCTGGTACGCCATTTATCTCGTTGAAGGCCGTCATAAAGGTCCAGACTCCAGCATCCACAGCAGCTTTGAAAGGCGGCAGGTAAATGCTTCTCAATTCCCATTCACTCATATCTACGGTGTGGTAGTCTCTTCCGGCCTGAGCTGCACCATAAGCGGCAAAGTGCTTGGCACAGGAAAGCAAAGTATTGGTCTGGGAAATATCTTCTCCCTGGAAACCTCTCACATAAGCTTCGGCAATCCGACTGACCAAGTAGGGGTCTTCGCCACCACCTTCCATAATGCGCCCCCAGCGAGGATCACGGGCGATATCTACCATCGGAGCAAAGGTCCAATGCAAACCCGCGGAAGAAGCTTCTTCTGCGGCCACACGGGCACTATTTTCAATACGCTCCATATCCCAGCTGCATGCACTCCCCAGGTTAATGGGAAAGATAGTCTTATACCCATGAATAACATCATAGCCCAATAGCAAGGGGATTCCAAGGCGGGTTTCTTCCACCGCTATCTTTTGCATTTCGCGCGTGTAAGCCGCTCCGTGAGCATTTAACAAAGACCCTACCGCGCCTTCTCTGAGCCACTTTTGATAATTGGTACTCAATGCTGGTCCGGTCACATCATAGCCACTAGTGTACTGCACCGTCTGACCAATCATCTCATCCAGGGTCATCCTCTCCATCAAATCATCAATAAAGGCTTTCATTTCACGGTCTTGACTACCCACCTGCCCAACCAGATTGGTAATGTTGAAAAACAAAAAGAATAATAAGCATAAGCGTAAAAGTAACTGATTCATTTTTCTTAATTGGTTATATCGTTTTGGTTAATTGAAATTCGAGTTTTTCTATCCCTTGCCGGATATCAGGATCAGACATAAAGTTTTTCCACAACAATCCGGTTCTGTAATTTTCGATCATTACTGGTATAGGCCCCTGGTCAATAGCCAGATAGGAAGGAGCAAAATAATTTTCTTTTAAATTAAAACTATCATAAAAACCATATGGCCCCCAAAGTTGATCATAGTGATTATTCAAAAAATAACGCATCGCTTCGATGGATTTTTTCGGAACATAAGGGATAGAAGATACAGCAGCGGTAGGGGTGATAGTACCATTATCTTCCCGCTCGCTCGGAGCATGGCTACTATATCCAAAAGGATCATCACTGGAGGTAAGGCCCCAGCAGCTATCCGGGTAAGCTACCTCTTCACACCAAGCTACCTGAGCCATAGCCATGGCGCGATGGTGCTCAGCGTAGGCTTCGTATCCGGCTTCTTCTACGTATTTATCCTTGAAATAAGGACTCATCCCAAGATAGGAATAGTGAGTAAAAAACAGTGGGCCGCCACCGTCGTTTCGCTTATCGATCTTTAGACGTTGCACGTAATCGCCATAGCCTCTAAAGCGATTATTAGAATCAATAGCCCAACCGGTATGGTAAATCTCAGGATCTACCGGATGAGTGGGAGAGCTGGCGGCTAAGATGTATACGATTTGGGTTTCGTCAAAACCTACAACCGGCATATTTTTTTCAAACTCAAAATCAGGCGACCAATGCCACAAAATCCATGGATTACCATTCCTGTAAAAACCCCAGTCGGCTTCTTCCCAAAGCTTTGTAATCGTATTTCTAAGTTTTTTCTCTTCCGTATTTTCGCCATCAAAATACTGGCGCACAGTTAGCAGGCCCTGAAACATAAAAGCTGATTCTACCACATCGCCGCCATTATCTTTTTTGGAAAAAGCAAATGTTTTGCCAGTGCTGCCTTCATACCAATGCGAAAACATACCGTGAAAACGCTCAGCATCTTCATATAACCAATTGGTAAGTTTATTGAGGTGTGCCACAGCGTCTTCCCGACTGATCCAGCCTCGCTCTACCGCAGCCGGAAACGCCATAATACCAAAACCTGTACCTCCAATAGTAACCGTTTCTTCTGTATCGTAGGCATTATTCTTCTTACCCGGAATGGGAGAATGGCTTCGCTCTCTTGCCATCCCGGAGACGGGATGAGCAAAATCATAAAAGTATTTGAATGTATAGTAGGAAACAGTATCCAGTAGCATTTCTTCTGACTCATTCCACCAGGCTTTGGTTACCGAGTCCTCATGTTGAACTTCTTTCGCTTCATTACTGCAATAGGGGAACAGGACTAGCCCTAACAGGCAGATCCACAGGTTGATTTTTTTCATACAAATAGAATTGGAAGGTTTTCTTTTAATTTCAAGTTGTAATCCTATACTGCCAAAAAATCGGCTTCTTTACTGCTGTGAAGGTTCGGGTACCTCCATGTTTTTTCTGCCCTTAGGATAAATTACCACCTGGTTGGTTTAATTAGCTTAGTATTAGCAAGTTAGTTCTTAAGGCTTTGTATACTGTCGCCGTGTACTTAATCTGGCGGTGAGCAGGGCCTGTATTTTATGGAGCTGTACCAAAAGCAGCGCTTGCTTTTGGTACAGCTTCCCCTAGTCATTCTCGGTAGTGATTAGTAGCCCGGATTTTGTTCCAGACTACCTCCTGTCAGGTCAATTTCAGTTTGAGGTATTGGAAACAGTTCGTTTTTCCCCTCCTGAAAATTGGTCTTTCCGGCGGCGATCATTACTTCGGCTGTTCTTCTTTGCCTGGTCAGGTCAAACCAGCGGTGTTGTTCCATAGCCAGTTCTGACCTTCTCTCCCGCCAGATAATCTGACGAAGTTCGCCCTGATTAGTTGTAACGATATCCGGTAGAAAGCCACGACGGTTGCCTCTGGCTCTTTCCCTAACCTGATTAAGGTAAGCTAATGCTTCGTTAGCTTTACCATTCTCATTCATGGCTTCGGCAGCTACCAGCAATACATCAGCGTAACGCAAGCGACGAATATTACCGGGACCATTAGGGTTAGAACCTGGATGATCCGGAACAAAGGCTTTTTGATTGTACCGCTCATTGACAATATTGGGATTGTTCTGTACTACATCAGAACCATCAGGTAGTACTTCTCCGGGATACAGCACTGTTGCGTCAAGGCGCGGATCTCCAATTTCGTAGGAAGTGATCAAATTATCAGATGGCTTATTAAAGCCCCAACCCAAATTAGGAGTCCCTCGAACCCCCTGAACTTCATTGTACTGACTCCCCGTGACAGCCGGCTCAAATGCAGCAGTTTGTACCTCAAAGATACTTTCTACACCATTTTCACCCGCTTCGGTAAATATCTGAGAGTAGCTTTCCATCAGATCATACTCGTTAGAATTGATAACTCGCATGGCATATTCTTCAGCCTGAGGAAAATCTCTTAAGGTCAGGTATACTTTGGCCAAAAAGCCCTGCGCGGCGCCTCTGGTAGCACGGCCCATTTCAGAAGCCGGATACTCTGATTTGAGCGGTAAAGCGGCTTCAGCATCCATCAAATCCTGGATGATCTGAGCGTATACTTCTTCTCTTGGCGTTCTTACCAGATCGACCTGGTCTGCCCCGATAGGCTCGGTAATCAATGGTATATCTCCAAACCATCTTACCAGGTTGAAGTAATAATAAGCTCTTAAGAACTTACATTCTCCGATCAATCGGGCCTTCAACTCTTCATCCATCTCTATATCAGGAATATTGGCCAGTGCTACATTGGCTCTGTAAATACCTCTGTAATATCCACGCCATATTCCACCGGGAGCGGAATTACCCGAGTCAAATGTAAATTCATCAATTTCTCTCAGGAAGGAGGCATCATTGGGGGTACTTCCTTTATCTGCATCATCAGAAACGATATCTGTCATTCCAATAAAGCTGAATACATGTACTTCCCAATCTCGGAGATGCTCGTATATTGCATTAGTTCCCCAGATGGCATGCTCCTGTGTTTCGAAGAAATTATCAGCTGCCAATTGGCCGGGAGAAGTTTTTTCCAAAAATTCCTCGCTACAACTTACCAGCGAGAGCCATAATAAAAGGCAAATACCGATTAGTTTGTTAAATATTTTCATAACTTCTATTTTTTAATTAAAAGGACACATTCATGCCTACAGTATATGTTCTTGCTATCGGATAAACTCCTTGATCAAACCCTGTAAAGAAAGGATTACCGGAACCAATCTCAGGTGTATACCCCGTATAGTCTGTCCATGTAACCAGGTTAGTACCTCCTATGTATAAACGGAGGTTTTGCAAGCCAGTTTTTTGCAGCAGACTACCTGGCAAAGTATATCCTAAAGTAATATTTCTCAATCTTAAGAAAGATCCATCTTCAATGAAACGATCAGAAGGAATGTAGTTATGTCCGCTATTAGTCACTCTTGGCTCAAAATTGCTGGTTCCCTCACCCGTCCAACGATCCAGAAATACGGATTCAAAATTGTACAAGCCAAACCTTTGAGCTCTTTTTGCATTGTACACTTCATTGCCACTCTGACCATTAAATTCGATATTTAGGTCAAAGCCCTTGTAAGCTACACTTGCATTAAAACCATAAATTACATCGGGGATAGGATTACCTAGAAAGACTCTGTCGCTTTCATCAATTCTGCCATCTGGTACACCTGTAAGGTTTCCATTCTCATCCATGCCATTTGTATCTTCAAAGCGCAAATCTCCGGGGCCGCTCTCGGTACCTCGGGTTGGCAGAGTATTTAATTCTTCTTCATTTTGGAAAACCCCAGCGATTCTCCAACCCCAAAAAGAACCAATGGGCTCACCCACTACTGTTCTGGTAGCAAACCTTCCGCCAAAAATTCCAGCTCCAAATATTTCTTCTTCACCACCACCTAAGGCCAAAACTTCATTATTAACAGTTGATCCATTTAGGTTGATGGAATAGCTAAAGTCACCAATAGCATCTTGCCAGGTCAAGTTGAGGTCGATTCCACTGTTGCGCATTTTAGCAGCATTCACAATTGGATTAGCCTCAGAGCCAATATAGTCAGGAATTGGTACGGATGCGAGTATGTCATCTGTCGTTCTTGTGTAGTAATCTACCTCAGCAGTCAACCGGTTATTTAATAACCCCATTTCAAAGCCGAAGTTAGCCTGAGTTGTTTGTTCCCATCTTAAGTCAGGATTAGCCAGGTTAAGTACTGCCGCTCCATTCTGAACATTATCAATAGAACCATTATCTCCAAAAATGACATTCAGGTTGCTGGTTACCAGAGGCGAATAACGGAAGGTTCCGATCTTTTCATTACCTACCTGCCCCCAACTACCACGGAGCTTTAAGCGACTAAAAATATTCTGATTTTGGAAGAACGTTTCATTAGTTAAGTTCCAACCCAAGGCAACAGAAGGGAAATAACCATAGCGATTATTGGCACCAAACTTAGAAGAACCATCGGCCCGGAAAGATACCGTAAGCAAATACCTATTGAAAGCAGTATAATTTACTCTGAACAAGTAGGAAATGATACTCCAGGTGTCAGCGAAGTTGTTAGAAGCGCCTGTAGTTTCATCACCGGCATTCAGAAAGAAGAAGGACTCATCTTCGCCGACGAAATTCAAACGACTTCCCTGAAGCCGCTCGAAGTCTAATTCCTGAGAAGTAATACCGCCGAGTACATTTATCCGGTGGTTATCCCACTCCCGGTTGAAAGTCACCGTGTTTTCCCATAACCAACTACGAGTGCGCGTTTCCGTTACCGTCAGCCTGGAATCCTGGTTTTGCTGAATTGCAGAAACCTGAAATACCGGTACAAAAGACTTACCCTGGCCCTGACTGTAATCAATACCAAAGTTTGAACGAAAAGTAAAGTACTTCAGGAAGTTTATATCTGCATAAATATTACCAACCCCGCGGTAACTAAAACTGGTATTATTGCGGTAAAACAAGGATGCCTCTGCATTACCAGTAGAAGAAATCTCGGCAGTAGAGGGCGAGAAGTTCCCCAGGCTATCAAAAGCAGTAGCTATAGGAGCCGACCTCAGGGCGGTATTCACCAGGTTGGGGCCATTTACTCTATCCTCAAAAACCAAAGATACATTGTGTCCGATCTTTACAAAGTCTTTTACATTATATTCGTTATTCAAACGAATGGTAAAGCGTTCGTAATCCCCACCACGCTGAATACCATCTTGCTTAAAGTAATTAGCACTGACATTGTAGAGTATATTATCAGAACCTCCTGTAAAACCCAATTGGTAATTCATGATGGGAGCAGTACGAAAAATGAGATCCTGCCAGTCTGTTCCTTCTCCAAAAGACTCAGGGTCATCAAACCGGGGATTTCCTCCCTCGTTGATGCTAGCTTCATTAGCTAGCTGTGCATATTGCGCTCCGTTAACTACGCCAACCTGATCGATAACTTCTTGCCATCCATAGTAGGCCTCGGCAGTGATTCGACCTCGATCACCCCTACTTCCTTTTTTTGTGGTTACAATAATTACCCCATTTGCCCCTCTTGAACCATAAATGGCAGTAGCAGAGGCATCTTTCAAAACCTCAATAGACGCTATATCCCCGGGGCTCAAAAAATCAATATCATCCAATAACATACCATCAACTACGTACAATGGATTGGCATTGTTAAAAGTACCAATACCCCGAATACGTACAACAGCACCAGCACCTGGTGCACCAGAGGAGGGCGTTACCTGTACTCCGGCTACTTTGCCCTGCAAAGCCTGAGCTACATTGCCCGTAGGAATTCGGTTAATATCTTCTGATTTAACAGAAGAGATGGAACCAGTCAGGTCGCTTTTGTTTTGCGTACCATATCCTACGACTACCACTTCGTCAACTAATTGCTGGCCTTCCAGCAGCGTTATAGTCAGGTTAGTTCTACCGGCCAATTCTACCTCTTTAGTACCATAACCGATATAAGAAACTACCAAAATCGTATTATTAACATCTTCTACTTCTAGTGAAAACTTACCGTCAAGGTCAGTAGTGGTCCCTTTTGTGCTCTCCTTCAGGAGTACATTAGCTCCAATGAGCACTTCTCCATCCGGGTCAACTACCGTTCCCGTCACTTCTGTGGCTTGTGCAGAAAGTACAGCAGTACCCAAGCAATACATCAGCAGCAGTAGATTTATTTTTTTTAGAAAGATCATCGGCTATATTTTTATTCAACTAATGAGATGCTTCTATTTGAAATATATGGCCTCACCGAAATGAGACCATAAAAGAAAAAAGGGGGAATCATCTTTTTATTCAGATCAAGTTGCCGTGCATGGTTTTTGATTTTCACTATTTACAACCTGAATCGATTATTTGTCTGGAAGAGAAATCTAAAACCAGAGTAGCCTGGCTAAAAGCTACAAGCCTTCCGATATAATAGACTTGTTTCGCAGGTACATGAAATCCCACGTGTAGTAAGTTTCCACCCGCCTGCGGCGGGTGGAACTTTTGCTATCTGTACCTGTATATAAAAACCATTAAAATGTTCAGTATAGAATAATTTTTACTGCTTGGTAAATCTTGCATTACCGATTAGCTTCCCTGATCTGTCAAAACCAACAAGGATATAAATACCATTTGTTAAATGATCCATGCTAACAGATAGGTTGTTCTGACCAGTCGTCTGAATAATGTGTACGCGCTGACCGAAAGTGTTGTATACTTCGAAGTGATTGATATCTTCAGCATTCATAATATTCAGCCTATCATTCACTGGATTGGGCGCAATTTCCAGTTGATCTACTTTTACAGGAGAAAATACGCTAACTGGATCAGCAGAACCTACAATGACATCATCGTAGAAATACTCTGTATCTTCAGTAGGTATTTCAGTAATATTGAAGATTAAAGTAAATGTATTATACAGCGCATCATCCGGTACTGGACTAGGAGCGTTGTTAGCAAAGTCAAACACCAGTTCTTGCCATTCACCAGGTGTGGTATACTCAGCAGGCGTATCACCAGATTGTGGTGCTCCGTCTACACCTCCTTCTACTTTTGCAACAATAGTAGCTGCCTGATTAGACAATACCTTCATACGAATAACCTTATCATCGTTCGGTAGGCTAATAGGTGCTTCCATTCGGTGGAACATACCGGCCCATGGCTGTGGTCCATTACCGATTTCGACGTGATATCCCACATTGTCACTTGTATTGATACCTGATGGATTAGGGTTTTCTACCACATAAATACCAGGATCAGCATCTCCATCGGGGAAAAAGCCCCAGTTGGTCAATTCAAAATCCGGACTTTCAAAGTCAGCTATAAGACCTTTGCCATACGGTGCACGCTCAAGAGAAATATCGTCAATAAAGTACGTTAGCTGCTCTTCCTGAATTTGATTGAAGTTAAAGAAGATAGCCAGGCTTGTGTGGTCTGTTCCTGCACTTTCGCTAAAGTCCACTACATATTCTACCCAAGTTCCTGCTTCCGTTACCTCTACAGGTATTTCAACAACGGGATCACTACCCCCTTCAAGTTTGAATAGTAAAGGCACTATTTCAGGCGACCAGATTTTCACCGTCAATTGATTGCGAATATCAAGATTGATTGGCCCTCCAAAGTTATAAACAAGCGCAGAGAATTGGTCAAATGGATCGTCATAAGCCCCTACTCGATCATTAGGTGTATTATTGATACCTGACATGTCAGGATTATCAATCACCTCTAACTGGGCAATGCCGATGGTAATAGGAACATTACGCTGACAATTGAAATCATCTATAATGTTCATTACCGGTTCTACACCTTCACAAGGATCAACAGTACCCGCCCCCTGACTCAGATTATCCAAAAAGTAGGTAGCCGCAGATTCTACCCCTTCGTCAAATATTAAATTCAACTGGAAGAAGTCTGTCACATTCTGAAACTCCTCAAAATTAAAGTTGATATCCTGCCATGACATAGTCTCGGGAATATCTCTCGTAACAGATTGGTTACCCTGAGTTTGGCTTACCAGCTGCATCGTTACCATAGAGGCACCTTCGGGAGCCCATACCTGTAAATTTAACTGTGAAAATTCAGAAAGATCAATTCCTCCGGGAAGGAAAGTCGTTAGGGTACTAAACGCTGAAGTTCCCTTTGTGTAAGATCCTATGCTAGCACTTTCATTGCCCTCCATATCCGGGTTATCAATGATTTCGAATGTACCGTGTACTTCGTTATTATTATTTAGTGGCTCCCACGTTAGTTGTCCACCATCTTCAAAATCTTCCAGCACGTCCCCCATTGGAACTTCTTCCCATCTTACATCGTCTACAAAGAAAATATCCTCTTCGCCCGGTGCCTCAAATGCATTGAAGAAAAATACTACCCTAGTATAATCAGAGTTTGCTAGGTCACTAAAATCAATTTCTACCTCTACCCATTCTTCTGTTGCTTCTATCTGAAAATCTCTTTCTACGGGACCAAAATTAGTACCTCCTTCCAACTTAACTACCAAACGGTTAGCAAAAGGAGCCCAAACGCTCATCTTGAATATGTTGTTGGTAGATAAATCGATAGTTTCAAAACCGTAATCGTATACCAAAGCGTGGAAAGCTCCGCCATCAGAGTCATTAAAAGCACCCACTGTCGAGCTCATATTAATTCCTGATATGTCAGGATTATCGATCACATCAAGACTCAACAGACCAACACCAACGGTTCTGTTTCTTTGACATTCAAAGTCATCAACCAAGCCCGGCACTTCAGCTACCCCTGAGCATTCATCAGCAGGCTCAATTCTAATGTTATCAATTAGATAGGTATCACCATCTGTTCCTCTTCTATCGAAGAAGAAAATAATTTTGTTGATGGTAGTAAAGTCTGCCGCCGCGCTGAAGTCGAAAGTATACTCTACCCAAATTCCCGCAGCAGCAATATTTACTTCCTCTTCTAATTCTTCACCGATAGAGCGATCTCCTTCTATCTTAAAAATAAAAGAGGTCGCTACCGGAGCCAAGACCTGCACTGTAAATTTATTGTTGGTGCTTAAATCCAGAGGGTTGTCTAGTTCAGCAATAAGCAAACTGAATTCAACGCTATCTTTAGTGTAAGAGCCTACGTTTCCACCGGGATTAATGCCAAGAGTATCTACAAAACCTATGGTATCAGTTAAAGCGGGATTCTCAACAATAGAGAATTCACCATCTCCGATATTCTGGTTCCAGTTAAGCTTGCCGCCGTCTTCGAAATCTTCGAGTACTACGGTTTCTTGTCCATGCGATAATGTAAGGCCAAAAATTAAGGCCATCAGAATGAGTAAAGAGTTCTTCATCTCGATTCAATTTAGTTTTATATGGAAAAAATTTAATTAATGCTTAATCAGTATTTTTTCAGTCGCTTGTTCTGTTCCGTCTCTCAATTGCAAGAAGTAAGCACCTTCAGCTAGCCGTATCCCCTGTAGGGATAGCTGATGCAGCTGCCCCTGCCCCGACTGATGGGTCAGTAAGCGCCGGCCATTAGCATCGTAAAGGATCAGCTCCAGGCTTCTTATCTGCTCTGTTTTTATCGTTATTATTTGATTTGGTGATACAGGATTAGGAAAAACATCAAACTCTGAGGCAGGTAATGCTGACACAGCAGTAGTCGAGGGCCTAAATCCAATGGTATTGAGGGCCTGAGTAATTTCAGGATTGGCCATAAAGTTTTTCCACAATAATTCTGAACGGTAATTTTCAATCATACAAATTATGGGTCCCTGATCAATTGCTAAATAAGAATCGGCAAACCAGTTTTCTGTTAAATTAAATGCATCGTAAAAACCATAGGGCCCCCACAAACGTTCGCCATACTCCCGATAAAAATGCTTCATCGCAGCGATTGATTGCTCCGGAGTGTAGGGTATTGAAGAAATCGCCGCCGTGGGCGTAATAGTACCATTATCATTAACCGGGCTGTGCGCCCAATAACCCCGAATCGGATCATCACTAGCCGTTAACCCCCAACAGTCCGGGCCATATCCCTCGAAGTTGCGTGGGTTTTCAATGCAATATTCTCTGTTGATAAGGGTGTGGTTGATATTTTGGATAAAATAGCTAGCATAATCATCTTCTATACCTCGTGGGTCAAAGCCAATATAAGAATAGTGCGCAAAGAATAAAGGCCCTCCCCGGCTTGGTCCCAGTGGTAACTCAACCCCAAAATATTTGAATCCATTTGTATACGAGCTGTTGCCAGCCCATCCATCGTGATACAAAGAAGGAGGAATGCTATGGGTTGGTGAAGCTACGCCCAGCAGATAGATAATCAATGCTTCATTGTAGCCTCTGATGGGTAAATTAAGCTGGAAATCAAATTCCGGCGACCAATGCCACCACAGTACGTTTTCTGTCTGTTTCCTGTACCAGTTAAAATCGACTCCTTCCCATAAGCGCGTAATCGTATTTCGGAGCGCTGTTTCCTCTTCTGACTCCTCATTGAAGTATTCCCTGGCCGTCAGCAACCCCTGTAGTAGAAAACTGGTTTCTACCAGGTCTCCTCCATTGTCCAGCCGACTGAAAGGTATCACTTCTCCGGTGCCTCCATTGAGCCAATGTGACCATACTCCTTTGAAGCGATCTGCCTTATTTTCCAGAAAGTCAGCTATTTTGATTAAGCGCTGCAACCCCTGCCCTCTGGTAACAAACCCGCGCTCAATCCCCACCAAGATAGCCATGATTCCAAAGCCACTTCCTCCGGTAGTTACGATATCTGTTGTGTTTCTTTCTCTGGCGAGGCCCGAAATAGGGTTGGCAAAGTCCCAAAAGTATCTAAAAGTATATTCCTGCACCATAGTCAGGAGCTCATCATCGCTCATTTCGCGGGTTGAAGCAGTATCAGGAGCAGAAAATTCACTTTCCACACCATTGCTTGCCCGCGAGGTAATTTTGTATATATTTTGCCGATCTTCTCTACCAACAAAATCGATATAGGAAGTTTGCTGATTATTTGCAGAATTGAGCAATTCAAAAGTGTCTCCGCCATCTGTCGAGCGATAAACACGTATCCTCACTACATTAGGATCCGCTAACTTATCCCAGGTCAATTCAAAGTGACTGTCATAACCAACGACTTCTAACCCAGTGGGGGTACTTTGCGCTTGCGCTATGGATACACTAAGAAGTAGACTAATCAAGAATAAACCAAAGCTCTTTCCTTCGTTTTTCATTCAATTTTTTCTTTCCGGCTACAAAAGCCTTTTCGAACACCTTTTTGCCAGACAAAATTTAATCTTGCCTGAAATTATTTTCCGAAACAAATATGTTTAAATTAAAGGAAATATAAAAGAACCTTACCTCACTATTACTACACCATGAGGTTAAAATGAGGCTATAACGCATCTATGGGCTATTTTTCTTTATCCTGATAGCGCTACTTTTAACAAAAAGATTAAAACAATCCGGATTTGACTATTAATTACAATCCCAAGGCCTGGACTACAATTGCATGATGAATTCTGTGAGATTGTCATCTGCAGACAGGTTTAATTTTTTTCGAAGTCGATAGCGTTTATTTTCGACGCCCCGGACGGAGATATTCAAAAGAGGCGCAATTTCTTTAGAAGTAAGATTCATTTTAAGGTAAGCGGCAAGCCTTAAGTCACCAGGAGTGAGATCAGAAAAGTCATCTTTGAGTTTTTTATAAAAAGAATCATGAATTTCTTCAAAGCTTTCATCAAATAAAGCGAGGTCTTGTTCGGAACTTCTACTTTGATCAATGAGTTTGATTAGGCTTTTATAGGCTGTACTGCGCTCAATATCCCGATGTTCTTTCCTCAGGGCCTGTAGCTTTTCGCGCATTTCCATCAGCAGTTCATTTTTCCTGACCAGGTTAATCGCCGAGTTGGCTAACTCTTTTCTCTTACTATCCAGTTCTATTTTCAGTAGTTCGTTATTATTTCTAATCCGTTCTTCCTGAAGTTGTTTTTCTTTTTGACGATCGATTTGTACCAAACGATACCTGTGCCAACGGTACAATAGATAAACCAGACTCAAAAAAGCGAATACCATACCAGCTTTCCCCCAGATGGTTTCGTACCAATGTAATTGTATTTCAAAATTCAGGATAGCGCCTTCTTCAGTGTTATCTGATGAACGAGCTATAAGTTCATAGGTACCGCCTTCCAGATTAGTAAAGCGCATAAACGGCTGGCTTTGTGTAGATTGCCATTCTGTATTGTATCCGTTTAAGCGAATACAATAATTTTTTAACTGCCCAAAAGAGGTATTGGTAAAATAAATATCCATATCCCTCTCGCCGGGCTTGAGGGTAATAACTTGCTTGTTCTTTTTTTGAAGAAATATCGTTCTGTCAGGAGTTACTATGGAGGTGACCCAGGTTTTAGAGTGGCCTTTCGTTTCGCCCCTATCCAGACTAGCCTGACTCAGGCTCGCATATCCATTTTGAATACAAAACAGATAGGAGGAATCCTGAGTGAGTATAAATGGATCGCCCGGCACCAGGGTTATATTAAAATTTCTTCTCAGGGTGTCCTGCCGGGTCCACTCCACCCGATTATCAAAAACTTTGAAATATTCCTCTGCTTTGCCGGGTAGAAGCATAAAATTATCAGATTCGCTATTGAAAAAGTCCTCTTGAACAGAAGCGAAACGATCTTTTATCTCATCGTAGTACAAAAAGAGAGCGCCTGATTTTACCAGGATTTTCTCTTTATAGTCCATCACTCTTAGTTTGTATTCCATCGGTAAGCCCTCGCTTTGAGTATATTCTACCGCGTTGACCAGGCTATCCATGTCCGCATTGAGCTGCAACCTGAATAAACCCCGATTTGAATGGGCTACCCACAAAGAGCCATGATTATCAAATGCCAGGTATTTAGCAGGCTCATTAAACCCCGCGATTTTCTTGTACAGAAGCAGTTGCCCGGCTTCATTTAACCTGAAAAGTACTAGCCCTGTGTAGGTTCCCTGAATGAACAGATCACCCTTGTTGGGCAGCGCCAGTAAAGTGTAGCCTCCAGTTATCTTTGAGATTAGCTCGGCATCACCATCCGGATTGATCATGAATGTTCCGAGGTTGTGGCCGCAGATTAACTGCCCGGCAATAACTTTCAAATCCCAAACTTGCCCCTGTGTCCCTTCTACCAGAGTAAAGGCGGTAGATCGGTCTTTTTTCCTAAAGACGCCCTGGTTGGTACCCAAATAAAGGTCTCTTTCGTATTTGGCGGCTGCATAAACGGTACCGATTTCTCCCAGTTGATCTCTACAAAAACGCAGTGGCGATCGCAGCATTATCATGTCGATACCGTTGTCAGTTCCAATCCAAAGATTGCCGAGATGATCCTCTTCCAGAGCAAGAATGGTATTGTTTTGCAAACTATTTTTGCGGTTGTAATGGTGCTTGATCCTTCCGGTCTTGTCCACAATATAGACGCCGTTTAGGACGGTGCCCAGGGCCAAATCACCATTCGATAGTTGAATACCTTTATTGAGTTGGTATTCCGAAAGCTTTTTATTGAGTTGCGTATTAAAAGGTACGAAAGTATTTTTTTGCTTTACATAAAGCCCATCATTCTTGGTACCTACCAGTAGTTTTTCTCCCCCTAACGGAATCAATAACTCGATTTTGATTTGGTAAAAGCGCTCGCTACCCTCTACAAATTCAAAATGGTTATCCTCTTGTAGGGTAAATAAGCCATCTTCCAGGCAAGGGAAGTACAGCTGCTCATTGATCTGCCTTCCAAACATGATATTGGCAGGCGGATAGATAACTTCGATTTTGTGGTTGGTATATTTAAAAATTCTGGCAAAAGATTGAAAAAATACATCTTTACCACTTTGGATAATATTCCAGATTTGCTCATTGGCCAATTGATCTTCGGCCACCAAATCCGTTAATGATCTGTATATCAGGCCTTTTTCAGTATCAGTTTCCCAAAAACCAAATTCTTCAAAGCCTCCGGTGAAGATTCTTCCCTGTTCATCTACGCTAACCGAACGCAAGATAGTTCCGTTGGGCAGGACATAGGTACTCCATGCTGTACCATTGTATTCCAGCAATCCGCCGGACGTTCCAAAGTAGAGGAATTGTGAAGGAGCCTGATCTACAGACCATACCTGGTTGAAGGCGGGCATACTTAGCCGCTGGTAGTTGATCAGTTGTGGTATTTCTGTGGTATCAACCGTTGCTGAGCTGGTAAATACAAAAGAAATATGGCCTAAGAAAATAAATGTATAATCGAGCTTTTTCAAGTTTTTAAACCAATTACGCCAAAGTTTATTCACTGTAGTTATCCTATTTTTTGATTACCGGAAGGTAAGTCATCAAAACCAGACCTAATATAATTAAAATTCCTCCCGGAAATACGCTTGCAGCAGGGATTTCTTTAAATAATAAAAAAGCAAAACCGGCAGCTAAAATAGGAGTGAGTAAACGAAACGATGTTGTAATCAAGGGCGGTAGCTTACTGGAAGCCATACTGTAGCAGATCGTTGGCAGGGCTGTTGAGCAAACGCCGAGGAAAAAAAGTAGCGCAAAGCTATCAGCCGACAAATCTTGAATCGGAGCCGTCCTGGAAATGAGCAGGTAAAGAGAAGAGAAAAGGAGTGTACCGACGACAAATATTGTCACATTTAACACAAAAACATCAGGACTCACTCCTTTCAATGCCAACTCGTAGTACAAAATAGCATAAGCTGATATGAGCAGGCTCGAAAGCAGTCCCACGGCCAGGCCAATGGGTTTGTAAGGCATGCTGCTGGTCGTTTCAAATAAGCCCGGTAATACCACAATAAAAAGCCCCAGTAGAGCAGTTATTCCCCCCCAAACCTCGTATTTATTAATTGTCAGACCTTTAATTTTTTTATAAAACAAAACAAAGATTGGTGAAGCACCATTGATGAGCACGACATCCGCTACCGGAGCCAATTGATAGGAAATCACTACGGTCAAGATATAACTGATCATTATAGCTGCCAGGCCCATACTTTGGCTGGGAGTACTGAAAAATTGAGCAAAAAATGGCCGGAACCCCTTTTGCCAAAGCACAACCGGTACGAGTAAGCACAAAGCAAAAAGACAGCGGAAAGCCGCAATCAGTAAAGGCGAGAAATCTCCAATCAGTCGTACAGTTACGCCCGTAGTGGCCCAAAAAACAGAAAAACCAATCGCAGAAAGGAGCGCACGAATTCGCATGAGTAAGAATAAATATAAGGGGGATCGCCAAACTCTAACTTAAGGCCAGAGCGATCCCCCTGAAAATGTACAGACGTTTATCTTAGCGTCTACTAATTTTTACCGGGTAATACCCCTCCTTCTATCCACGGGGCACCGATATTCATTAGCTCTTTTTCCATTGCAGGAATAACAGTTTGCTTTATTTCCATTAGTTCTGTTTCTATTTGTGCTATTTCTTTTTTGGCTAATTCAAGGCTGACTTTTTGAGTGGCTGTCGGTCCATGAGTACTTCTAAGCCCCCGGTAGGCCGTCCACATTCTGGAACTCGCCGTAAGATTAGTCCGCTCACCGATTTCGCTCCTCACATCGCGGCCGTTCATTTTTTTGTTTAAAGCCATCATTCTTTTTTTCACCTGAAATAGCTTTTCATCCATCTCGCCCGGTTCAGTAGCGGCTCTGGCCAAAGCAGTTTCCATAGCTTTCACGCGGTTCACGGATTCGTTCATGATGGTATTCATCATGCCCATTTTGGAACTCAAATCCTCGACATCCTCTCTGAAGGCTGCAATAGCCTCATCATCCATAGGCTCCAAAGCCCCCGGATACAAGCGCTTCATTTCAAAAGTTTTGGGATCCGCCAGTGGAGTAGCCTGACCGTTTTGACTCAAAGACATACTCACTGTGTATGTGCCGGGCGTAGCCGGTAAGCCACTGCTATTTTTGCGGCTTCGCACACTTACAGGCCCTGCAGGAGCATGCGTCATATCCCAAACAATACGATGAATTCCCTTTCTAACCGGTGCTTCCAACTTTCTGACAACTTCACCATCACTGTCTTTTATGGTAAAAACTACTTTATCTGCCTCTTCTTCCATCTCTGCATTTAAAGCCTCCCATCCGGGAAATGGAATATCTTTACCCTCTTTCTTTAGCCTGGCCTCTTCTTTTTTTCTTTCGGCCGCCATAGAAGTAGCACTTTCTTTTAAGTAATAGGTAAATACAGCGCCGTGCGGAGGGTTGTCAGCCGTCCAGAAATTCGCTCCCGGATCGATTTCTGTACTTCTTGGATTAAACCACCAAGCCCTGCGGGTATCGAAAAGCATCGCCTCTTTTTCCAAGCTTTCCTCAGTAATTTCACGAAGTGCACTATAATCATCTAATACAAAGAATCCTCGGCCAAAAGAAGCGGCTACCAGGTCATTTTCTCTACGCTGAATGGTAATATCCCGAAAAGAAATAGTAGGTACTCCACCTCTTAGTTCTATCCATTGGCCACCGCCATCGGGCGTAAAGAAGATACCAAATTCGGTAGCAGCAAACATTAAGTTGGGCTTTATATGATCCTGTACGGTTCTCCATACCAGATGCCTGTCGGGAAGATTAGCAGCTATAGATGTCCATGATTGCCCTCTATCGCTGCTTTTAAAAAGATAGGGCGTATAGTCTCCTTCTTTGTGGTTATCAAGGGCTACATAAACGGTATTGGCATCGTGTAAATCTGCTCTGATATCATTGACGAAAGCGCGCTCTGGTACTCCGAGAAGCTCGCTGACCATTATCTTGCGCCAGTTCTGCCCCCCATCTTCTGTTATCTGAATGATGCCGTCATCCGTTCCGGCATATATTAAGCCCTCCTGCAAAGGAGATTCTGCAAGAGAAGTAATCGTATTGTAATTAGACATTGCCCCGACATCCCATGGAGAATCCCAGCTCTGCTGCCCACCCATAATAGGCAAGGTGATCCGCTCTTCATTGCGGGTCAAATCTTCAGAAATCGGCTCCCAGCTATCACCGCGATTATCAGAACGCCACACCCGGTAAGAAGCAAAATACAAACGCTGAGGAAAATGCGGACTCACCAGGATGGGAGCATCCCAGTTGAACCGTTCAAAAGGCTCTCCTTCCCGTGGCTGTGGCTGAATATTTACCTGATCACCAGTAGTTACATCCACACGATGTAGCCCTCCCTGCTGCGTCTCCGCATAGATAATATCGGGGTTGCCAGGCTCTGTGGCAGACTGGTGGCCGTCGGCAAAAAGTGTTTGATACCAATCAGCATTTCGAATTCCGGCCCTTTTATCAGTGCGGCTGGGTCCTCCCTGAGAGCCATTATCCTGAGTTCCACCATAGATATTGTAGAAGGGCTTTGCATCATCAACTGCTACTTTGTAATATTGCGTGACTGGCAGGTTATCAAAGTAGCGCCAGTTCTGAGCGTGATCAAACGACTCATATATTCCTCCGTCACATCCGATCAGAAGATAGTCAGGATCATCAGAGTGGAAAGCCATAGCGTGATTATCAGAATGTTTATTTGTCTCTTTCATGGTAGAAAAGTTCTTACCACCATCATCACTTACCAGAATCCTCACATTCATTAGATAAATTCTGTCGAAATGGTGAGGAGAAGCATATAGTTCTTGGTAATAATGAGGCCCCGTGCCTCCCGAAACTGTATTCGACTGCTTCGTCCATGAAGCTCCGCTATCCATCGATTTGTATACAGCCCCCCTGGTACGGTCTAACTCTACAGCAGCATAAATAATGTCAGGTTGTTGTGGAGAGATAGCAATGCCTATTTTACCTTTATTCCCACTGGGAAGGCCACGGTTGAGTTCTGTCCAGGTTTCGCCGCCGTCATCACTGCGATGTATACCTGATTTTGGACCACCTCCCATGTAGGCGGCCACTGTACGGTGCCGCTGCCAAGTGGCTGCATAAAGCAAATCCGGGTTGCGGGGGTCCATGGCAATATCTGTCACTCCTGTCCATTCTTCATCACCCAAGGTTTTCTTCCAGGTCGCTCCTCCATCTACTGACTTGTAGAAGCCTCTTTCACCACCTTTGTTCCACAGTGGTCCCTGAACCGCAACCCAGATGACATTAGAATTCTCCGGATGGACAATAATCTCTGAAATATGCTCAGAGGCCTTCAAGCCCATATTTTTCCAGCTTTTTCCTCCATCTTTACTACAATAAATACCATCTCCGTAGCCTACGTGGCGGCCACCTACATTTTCTCCGGTACCCAACCAGATAATATTGGGGTTATTAGAATCAATCGTAATACACCCTGTTGAATAGGAGCTGTACTTATCAAAAATAGGCTTCCAGGTTATTCCGGCGTTCCGGGTCACCCATACGCCTCCTGAGCCAACAGCAACATACCAGACATTATCATTCTCAGGATGAACAGCTATATCGGCAATACGACCAGAAGCAAACCCGGGGCCAATATTCCGGAACTTTAGCTCCATAAAGGTCTGTTCGGTAAGTGGTGATTTTTCTTCTTTGTTATCTTCTTGTGCCTGTATACCGACACACAACAAGCTGAAAAACAGCAAAGGAAGCAGTTTTTTTAACATACTAATATTTTTGGTGGTTTATAATCTTCTTAAATTAACAATTATTTATTAAAAGATAGCATTTAGGCTAAAGGATACAAAAAATAAATTTCCAAAAAATTCTATTAATTGATCCGGAGAAAAATGGTCAGTTGCTCACATTAGCGTATTTTTGCAGAGATAAAAACCGTCAGGCTATATCATCAATCGGTGGTATAGCCTTCAAAAGACTGGCTCCGCGGGTATTAAAACAGGTTGAAATTGGTTATTTTTCCACTATTCTACTCCCTGCGAAACGAGTCTAAAATACTTAGAAAAATTGACCATATGCAACATTTGAGCAATACCTTACTGTTGGTTCTTCTTGTCTTTTTAATCGCTACAGCCTGCCAAAATACGGGTACCTCCAGCGAAGAAGCGGCCCCAAAAGTTGAACTACCGGCTGAAGTCGCCAGCATGGAGATTCCCTTTTTTGTGGATCGTGACAGCCTGGCTAACCCTCTAAAACTGAGAATTGTAAAAGTTTTTCAGGGCCTGGATTTCTCGCAGAATGATTACCCGGATGTGGAGGGATCATGGAGCTACAGTAGCGGCAATCCGGCTAATGGCGTCAAAGTTAGTATTGGACAAAGGCCCAGACTTGATTCAGTAGTTGAGTCACTGCCGCATGAGGTCTTTAAGCCTCGTAGCACGATGTGGTACAGCAAGGAAATTTCAGTTACCGAGCCGTCGCTGCTCAGAATAGAAGCAAATGATGGTGCTCAGGTCTTTCAGAATGATCAGCTAATCTATCCGGTGTTAGGCGATTTTTATCCCGTCAATCCCAAGCCGGAACCAATCAGAATAGATATTCGGGTACTGAATAATTCTATGACTGGAGGGTTGAAAAAAGTAGAAATGCTAACCGAGGGCGAGTTCAGCACTCGTCAAAGGGCTATTTTCCTGGAGATCATGTCCAAGAAACTGGTTCGCCAGGCCGTTAATGCCAGTTCCTTGAACAAGGGTATGGCAGATGAGGTCATTACGGCCCTACAAACTCAGACCCCGGATGCACTGAGGGCCCCCGAACGCTTTTTTGCACCGCTTTTGATTGATCCTTTTTTACAAAAAACCGGCTTTGTAGAGTATACCATTCTTTACGAAAGATCTACGGCTACTTCCACAAAGTTAGACTGGATGGATACGCAACGTCAAATTCCCAACCGCTTTTTATGCGAGCAGCGAAATGATTTGCTTTGTGAGGTCAGAACTGATCTTTTCGAGCCAGGTATCCTTTACGAAGTGGAAGTTAGCGACAGTAGGGCTAAATCCATTTTCAACATGAAAGCGCCAACCAATCAGCTTAGTTATTCTTTCTCTGTTTGGGGTGATAGTGAAAACAACTGGGAGGTGTTTTGTCAACTTACCCAACAGATGGGTAAGAGGCAAGATGCTTTCACTGTAGGCCTGGGTGACCTTGTTAATGATGGTGGCAAGAAAGAGAACTGGCTGGACTTTTTTGCCACGCTGGCTCCGGTCACCAAGACTACTCCGCTGTATATGATCCCGGGTAATCAGGATTATAAAGGATTTTACAATGATCTGATTCCTGTTCCTTTCATTAGTTATTTGAGAAACAACAACCAGAACCGCACTTATTATTCCTGGCGCGCTACATATGCGGCCTTTATTGTTCTTGACCCCAACAAGAATTTCCCCGCAGGCATTGATCAGGAGCAAGGAGAATGGCTGGAGGAGCAATTGGCTTCTGAAGACTGGCGCTCGGCCGACTGGCGCTTTCTGTTAATTCATCAGCCGCCTTATGCGCAGGGAAGAGCGGATTACCACGGGGATGCTTTTATAAAGAATATTATCGATCGCCTGGCGGAGCCGGCAAGAATTGATTTTGTACTTTCGGGCCATTCTCACGATTACGAGCGCTTAACCAAAACTTATGGTTCTCAAAAAACAACCTTCCTGGTGATGGGCGGTGCCGGTGGCCAGCTAAACGAGGCTGCTTCTTCTGAGTTCCCCCAAATGGATGTAGTAAAGAAAGAACATCATTTTGGTCGTTTCTTTCTTGAAGATGAAAAGATATCCTTAAAAGTGTACAATCTGCAGGGAGATATTATCGACGAATTTGAAAGAACCAGATAAAATAATCATCCATGAAATTATTTTCCCTATTCGCCTTTATTACGTGGGCCAACGTGATTTGGGCTCAAGTGATTCCTTTGCCTAATGCGCATGCTCACAATGATTACAGGCATCAACGCCCATTGATGGAAGCGCTGGAAAATGGATTTACCAGCATTGAGATTGATATTCACGCCATTAACGGAGACTGCTACGTGGCGCATGATAAGCCCTTGCAGCTAAGGGAGGAAAAGAAAATAGAAAACTTGTACTTCAAGCCGCTCGTTAGTTTTATTGAAAAAAATAATGGAGAAATTTATCCGGGCTATGAAGGCCCCTTTTACCTGATGATGGATTTCAAGACTGATGCGCAAGCCAATTACCAGGCCTTAAAGAAGGCATTACCCTCCATACAGCCTTATTTAACCAGCTATCAGAACGGAGTGCAAAAAAAAGGATTGATTACTATTTTTATTTCGGGAAACCGTCCGATAGAAATGATCAAAAATGATCCCCAGCGTCTGGTCGCTATTGATGGCCGGCCTTCTGATCTTGGTAAAGGCTACAGCAGCGACCTGATGCCTGTAATCAGCAGCTCCTACAGGTCGCATTTCAGTTGGCGCGGCAGAAAAGCGATGCCCGCCGATGAGCTAGCCCTAATGGAAGAGATGGTTGATAAAACTCACAAGGAAAATAAGCGACTGCGTTTTTGGGCCACTCCCGAAAAAAAAGTAGTATGGAAAACATTAAAACAAGCAGGTGTTGATTTGCTCAATACAGATCGCCTGGTAGCCCTGAGGGAATTCTTACTGGAAGAATCCACTGAACGGTAAGTTGTCTCGAACAAAAACAAATAGAATTCCAAGATACTGTGGCATTAGAAATTGAAAGAAAGTTCTTACTGGAAAAACTTCCCGGGTGGGTTGTTGAATCTGAGCCGATAAGCATTACTCAGGCCTATTTGAGTTTAGACCAACAGGGAAGAGAGGTAAGAATTCGGCAAAAGGATACGAGCTATTGGCTGACCGTCAAGGGTGACGGAGCGATGGAGCGAGAAGAGTATGAAGTAGCGCTCAATCAGGAGCAGTTTGATCAACTTTGGCCCGCCAGGCTGGAGCCATGCATCAGAAAAAAAAGATACCTGGCCAACCTGAAAGGTTTGATAGTAGAAATTGATATTTATCAGGAACCCCTTGAAGGTTTGATGATTGCAGAAATAGAGTTTGAAAGTAAAGCTCAAGCCATGGCTTTTGCTCCCTTTGAATGGTTGGGAAAAGAAGTCACGCATTTCAATTTCTTAAAAAATAAAAACTTACTGTCCTTTAAATCATTTGAAGACGTAAAGCAACTTTTATAATGCAGTATCCTCAGCAGGCCGATCTACAAGTTCAAAATATTTACCAACAATTACCGGTAGGGTTCCGCTCGTTCATTGAAGATAAGTTTTATGCTAAAGTAGCTGATAAAGCCAGACTAGAATACATCAAAAATGATAGTGCCTTTCTGAAAGACCCTGTAAAGCACATTGCTTTGTACTCTGACCATGGCGTAGTACACGTAAGGGATGTGGCTCAAAAAGTCATTCGTGTTATTGATCAGGTCAATGGTGTTTTAATTCCTGAAAGACACAACAGTGATCTAAGGTTTTTAAAGGGCTACGCTTTACACATTGCTTATCTGCATGATATAGGTATGGTAGATTTTTCTGATTTTGGCCGGTTTATGCATCCCGAATTTGCAGCCCAGTACGTTTTCAAAAAAGAGTTTGATCCTTTTGTTGAATTGATCTGGAAAGAAAATGCAGGCAATATTCCATGGCGCCTGATGAATTTGTTTGGCACTGACAACCACACGCTAAAAGTCAGACTGCGGGAACTTCTATCTCTCTCGGTTGGCCATAGTAAAAGCAAGACCCCAATTGCCCTGCTGAATAATCCGGAAGCCTTGCAAGAGCACATGAAGCGAATCATATCCACCTCCACAGAGCAGTTATACCTGGAGCAAAAGATCGAGAAGCTAGAACAGGAAATAGCCTCCGAAACGCTTAAGGAAAAGAAAAGGGCCAAAAAACAGGAGAAAGCAGAAGAATACCGCCAGGCCCTATTGGATCAGCCGTATCGCCCCTCAGCACTTCCATTAAATCAGCTTTACCAGAGCTTTCAGGAAGAGGCTTACAGCTGGTTGACTGCTCCCTCCACGGCGGTCAGGCGCCTGATGGTAGATGTAATGGATACCTTACGTTGCTTGCGTGCTGCGGATGCCCTTCGCCAGCGGGGTACGGTTCTGAGAACTTCTGCCGGATACGAAATTTTTGTAGATCAAAATACGGCCAATGCTATATATGCCCTTCGCAGCAAAAGCGATGACGAATTGTATCTACTGGAGGGTAAAAAACCGCTGAATGCAGGAGAAGCCAACATAGCCAGCAGCGAATTTGATAAGCACGGCAACTTGCGTATCTCCATGCATAGAGGGAATTTTAAGAACCGGAAGATAGTTAAAAAAGCGGCCTACAATGTAGCCTTTACTATCGATGACATCCAGGCCGACACGATTGAAAGCTTTTTGAGAAACCCCGACCTGGATAGGGATATTCTTCCGCTGCCTGGTAAACCATATGAAAAGATCGAAATACTTATTGAAGGGGTAGACGACAATCCTGATTTTGCCGAGTGGGTAGAAGAAGCACTCAAAACCCTGAATCCATCCATCAAAGGGCGTATAGCCACCCGGGCTTCCCTACAGGGTGCTGACCTTTCGGAAGTAGAGCGTTATTTATCGGGCAAAGACTTCTACGATGTTTTCCCCGAAAGTGAAGCGGCCGAAAAACTTCTTTTACAGGTTTGCAAGTCTGGAATTCCAGTCGAGCAGATCAGGGCAGAAAAAGCCTTCAAGGAGGTAAAAGTAGTACGCGGGGGCATTGGTGAGCTGTTGATCAAGAGTGGCTCCAACTCGGGCTTTGTGTATGTTCCTTTTGAGTCGGGCCTGAAGGTATATCCCCTAGGTGGATATGCCAGCAGACCTGCCCCGGCCTGGGTACCCATTGGCAATACTGGAGTTATCAGGGGAGCTACGAGAAATGCCAATGTCTATGTAGAAAAAGATTTACAACTATTGATGATTCCAAAGCAAATTTATCTGAGGCACTGGTATACTCCTTTGAGCTCTAAAGCATTAGGAAAGATATGGGAAAAAGGAAAAAGCTGAGGTAACAAACTGTTTCTTGCTACGAGAATCATAAAAGCCGCACGAGCTGTTGGGAGCTTTCTTAATGAAGGTAGTAATTTTTGAGATTTACATTAAAAAGTACGTATTTTTTAAAAAACTTTTACCATTTTTACGATAAGCACGCAAGCATATACATCTTCTCCTTTCTAACCCATCAATTTAGCGCATCATGATCAAGCAGTGGCTGAAAAGCTCTAACAAGGCTACTTTTATAACTTTTTCTATGGTCGCGGCTTTCGGTGCTTACTTTTGCATGTATGCATTCAGGAAGCCTTTCGCCGTAGCTACCTTTGAAGGTTTAAGCCTTTGGGGCGTTGACTACAAGATCATACTGATAGTAGCTCAGGTGGTAGGGTATATGCTCTCAAAATTTATAGGGATAAAAATTATTGCTGAACTGGGAAAGCAAAACAGGTTTTTGATTCTCGTTGGCTTAATTACTGTGGCAGAATTAGCATTATTATTATTTGCAATCGTTCCTCCGCCCTACAATTTTACAATGCTTTTCCTAAACGGTATGCCTCTAGGTATGATTTGGGGTATAGTATTTTCCTACCTTGAGGGTAGGAGCTCTTCCGAGCTACTCGGTGCCGGGTTAAGTGCCAGTTTTATTGTTGGCTCCGGCGCTGTAAAGTCAGTAGGTCGCGTAGTACTTAGCTGGAATGTATCAGAATTCTGGATGCCCTTTGTAAGCGGTGCCCTTTTTATACTTCCGCTGGGTATTTTTTTATGGATGTTAGAGCAAATTCCACCTCCTTCAAATCAGGATGAACAGCTCAGAACCAGACGGGCACCTATGAGCGGTGCGGAGCGGCTGGCCTTTTTCAGACGCTTCTCTCCCGGGCTCCTTCTATTGGTACTTTTTTATATGGGTCTAACTGCTTACCGGGACTTTCGCGATAACTTTGCCCGGGAGCTCTGGGATGCCCTCGGATATGGCAATACTCCAGAGATTTTTACACTGGCTGAAATACCCATCGCCTTTTTTGTACTCATCATGCTGGGCCTGATGATGTTTATCAAAAATAACAGAAACGCCTTCTTTCTGTATCATTACATTATTATCGCCGCTATGCTAATGATCGGCCTGGCCACTTTTATGCTACAAAATAATACCATAGATCCTGCCCTTTGGATGATTCTTATGGGACTGGGCCTCTACATCGGTTATGTTCCCTTTGGAAGTATCTTTTTTGACAGGATGCTGGCAGCATTCCGCTATGTTGGAAATGCCGGATTTATGATTTACGTAATCGATGCTTTCGGCTACCTAGCAAGCGTTTTGATTTTGTTTTATAAAAACTTTGGGCAACCGGATATCAGCTGGCTCAACTTTTTTATTTATTCCAGCTACGTACTGGCAGGCACGGGCCTGGTCTGTCTGGTAGCATCACTGATTTATTTTTCTCCCAAACTTCAAAAGCAACCCTTATCGGCTACTGCATGATAAAGATTCAAACGATTAAAAAAATATATGCGCCTGTATTGGTACTGAGTTTACTACTCTCTCTTTTTCCTGCATGCCAAAATCAATCAACAAATAACAGCGAGCAAGTTATCGAAAAAACAACCATCCTGGTTGCTACCGCAGCTAATGCTCAATTTGCAGTGAAAGCCATTAAAAAAGCCTTTGAAGACAGCCAGGATTCTGTATTGCTAGACATTTTGATAAGCTCCACTGGCAAACTTACAGCTCAAATAACGCAGGGAGCTCCCTACGATATCTTATTGGCAGCCGATATGAAATACCCAAACTACCTCTACGATCGAAAGCTGGCAATGATGGCTCCCGGGGTGTACGCTCGTGGAGCACTGGTACTATGGTCTGTCAACCAGCCTATTGATAGTACACAAGTAATTGCCAGTCTGAAGCAAGCGGATAAAATAGCCATGGCCAATCCGGAGCTGGCCCCGTATGGCTCCCAAACCATCAATTACCTGGAAACGTTGGATATCCGGGAAGCACTGGAGCCTAAGTTCGTTTTTGGTGAAAGTATAGCCCAGACCAATCAGTACATCCTCTCCGGAGCCTGCGAATATGGATTTACAGCCAAATCTGTTGTGATGTCACCGGAGATGAATCAAAAAGGCAACTGGCTGGCATTGGATACTTCGAAGTACGATGCTATCAGACAGGGAGTGATTATAACTTCTCATGGCCGTAGGGCTCACCCCCGGGCTACGAAGGCTTTTTTTGAATACTTATTCAGCGATGAAGCTCAGGCAATATTTACGGATTATGGTTACCTTTCAGCAGAAGACTAATCTTAATCCTTGATCATGAACAACACATTTGGGGAGACTTTTTTGCTAACCATACAACTTGCTTTAGTCACGACGGTCATTCTAGTTGTCATTGGTATTCCGATTGCTTATCTGCTGTATTCCCGCCAGTGGAAAATTACGCCATTTCTGGAGGCCATAATAAGCTTACCCTTGGTTTTACCCCCCACCGTCATAGGTTTTTATTTGCTGCTAGCTTTCAGCCCGGAAAGTGCCTTTGGAGCCTGGTTGCTCAACACTTTCGACATAAAACTAGTGTTTACTTTTGGAGGCCTGGTGGTAGGCTCAATCATTTACAGTTTACCATTTATGGTACAACCGATACAATCCGGCTTTGACAACTTATCACCTCACCTGGCAGAAGCTTCCTACACCCTGGGAAAGTCTGAATGGCAAACCCTTTTTCAGGTTTTGCTACCTAATATTAGGCCGTCTCTGCTCAGTGGAATTGTGCTTTCTTTTGCACATACTATAGGAGAATTCGGGGTAGTTCTGATGATAGGAGGGAATATTCCCGGTAAAACAAAAGTGGCATCTATTGCTATTTATGATGAAGTAGAAAGCCTCAACTATGCAGCAGCTAATTCTTATGCGCTACTTCTTTTGATCTTTAGTTTCCTTATCTTGTCGGTCGTTTATTTCATCAACCGACAACGAAGAAAAGCCAATCTACTGTGATCAAAATTGCGCTTAAAAAACCTTTATTAGCCGCCACCGGAAAAATGCTCCTCGATATTGAGATGGAACTCAACCAGGGGGACTTTATAGCCATTACCGGCCCTTCCGGCAGTGGCAAAACAACCTTTCTACGGCTTGTGGCGGGCCTGGAGACCGCCAACGAGGGCTTCATTCAGTTTGGTGATCAAATTTGGCTGGATAGCAGCAATAAGCAACACCTGCCCACTCAGAAGCGAAATATAGGGTTTGTTTTTCAGGACTATGCGCTATTTCCCAATATGAGTGTACGTAAAAACCTGGAGTTTGCTCTTACCAAAGGACAGGAAGATCACATTATTGAAGAGCTCATGGACATCATGGAAATTCAGCTGCTGGCCGAGCGCAGGCCGGGCTCCTTATCCGGCGGGCAAAAACAGCGAGTAGCTTTGGCCCGGGCTCTGGTATGCCAGCCAGCGATACTCCTTCTCGATGAACCACTTTCTGCTCTGGATGATAATATGCGCGCCCGCCTTCAGGACTATATCCTCAAGGTACACCACCGCTACCAGCTAACCACCATACTGGTTAGCCATAGCACTCAGGAAATTGCCAAAATGGCTACCCGGGTACTGAGGCTAGTAGATGGTAAAATCGTTTCTGAAGGTTCTCCCAAAGCAGTACTCAACTTGCCCTCCGAAAATACGGAAACCATCCTCAACGGAACAGTAGTCGCCGTTCGTGAAGAAGATAACATCTACGAAATCCGCTTTTTTAGCGAAGGGAAAATGGTAACAGTAGCCCTGCCCAAAGGTCGATTGTTTCGGCTGCGCCAAGGCGATTGGATCCAAATCAAGTACGAGTAAATTTAACGGTAAACGCCTGGCATCATCTGATCCCTGCTAAAAATACAGGGACAAATCTGGGCTCGCTAATCCCAAAAGTATTTTCTGGTCAACCCCGAACGGATAATCAGGTAGAGCAATAAACCGGCTGGTCCCAAAATAAAACAAAGTACCAAGCAGGGCGCCACCAACCACTGGCTTATTTTCCGTTGAGTGGCGTCTTTTACAATGTAGTAACCCACCATGAGGTCGAAAGCGAGATAATGAATCCAACCAAGTAGTACCGCTCTCGGGCTTTGAAATAATTCAACGACTCCTTCCAGGCTACCGAAACCTTCAAACCCTTCTGGGTCTAGTGTAGTAATTACCAGAAATGTATACAGCACACTCAGTAGGGCTACAATCACGCCCACTACAATTCGGGCTGTCCACTCCCATCTGGGTAGGAAAAGCAGCAATAACCAAGCTGGTAAGACGAATGTATTGACGATTTGAAAGAGTAGATCATCAGTCATAATATCTTTTTTTTGTGTAAACAGTATTTTTTCCTTTTTGACTTGTACTAATAGCCAAAATCAGGTTGATTTTTCTCAAATCACAGGATAAAAGCAATTAAGGAATGAGCAATAAATAACTCATCATTTTTTTAAATTCATTTCAAAGTCAAACATGAATCATACAATAAAAATAAAACAAAGCTGCTTTTAAGTTAAAACAATATCACCCTATATTGGAAATGGATTATTACAAGAGTATATGAAAGATATCATCAGATTACTACAAGACTATCAAGAATTTAAGGATAAAAATAATTCAGAAGATTTTCATGTCTTTGGAGAGTGGCTTCGACAAAAGCACGCACCGACCCGGGATTATACCACCAACGACGAAGAAGTCAACGAAGCAGGTCTTGATGTGATGATAACTTACTTACTCGGCAACCTGACCGGTTATACGGAAGCCTGGATAAAATTGGCTTACCAAGAGCTTCCCCTCTTGTCAATCGGAGATTTCAGTATTTTAAAAACGGTAGAACACTACCAAAATCCCAGTAAAAAAGAAGTCGCTTATGAGGTGGTAATGGAGCGCAGCACTTGCATTGAATCCATAAAAAGATTGATTAAAGAGGGCTTACTTGCCGAAGCTATTGACCCCAACGACCGGCGAATTCGGCGGGTTCACCTGACGAAAGGCGGTAAAGAACTCATGCCTTTGCTCAATCAGCGAATGACTAACCTGGGAAGTTTATTGGTAGGTAACCTCAGTGAGGTGGAAAAAAAGTCTTTGCTTCCTACTCTAAATAAATTACTTCGTTTTCACGAGAACTTATATCGCAATATGAAAAAAGAGGCCATCAAAAAGAACTACAAGCTATGATACGGCTTAGAGCTGATCTCCTGCACCGGGCATTCCAGCCAATACAGCAGGGCTGATCCATCTATTAAAATATACTTCAGTCTTTTTTGGCGCCCCTTTTTTTTGCATCAGCAGCAGCTGCTATCTCTCAAATACGTATTCATTTCTGAACTGGAGCTCGGAAGAACCCAGGGTCTGGTATTCTTTTCTTATGCTCAGCATTTTGTACCCAACATCATAAGTGTGAAAAATAATACTTGGCTTGCCATCTTCCTCCCCACTTTCGATAGTGACAATTTCCAGTACACCGGCTTTCTTTTTCCTTTTCACCACTTTATGACCATTCAACATCGTCCCGTCTTCCGTTACTTTTACTTCAGCGATGGTATCGTTTTCGGATTCCTCTGGGTAGTCAAAGAAAAGCTTGTAGTGCCCCAATTCGAGTTGTTCAACTTTTAGGTTACAGGGAATGGTCACTAATGTACCACTAGAATAATCCTTGTAGGTAAGCTTCCCTTTCCACTCATCGGAGACAGCATCTCTCATGTCGCCCAGCTTAATTCTTGGAGTGCCCTCCACCTCGCTGAAGTCCATGATCTGATAGTTCATGCCCTGTACTTTTTCGGATATTTTCGCCTGGACGATCACCTCCCCCTGATTAGGATTAATAATGATAGCCTTTTCATTAGCCGGAATGCCTAACTTGGTAGTTCCTTTGGGGCCGAGCCCAAAAGAAGAAGTCACCCCGTTGTTTTGGTCTCTAGTCTCTACCTTGACCTCATAATTACTGGTATTGAAAAGCCTTACCGAGAAGGCATCTTCTTTTTTTTCTCCTAAAACAAATTGCTGATACGCGGGTACTGTGAGATTGGCTGGCACAGAAGAGCAAGAAGAAAAAAGGACAAGGGTAAAAAGCCATAATAGATGCGTTGGCCTGCAAAGCATATCTGATCAAATTTAATAAGAAGTTGTTTAAAGTTTCCTCACTGGGCTGCAAAAACATCTTTTATGCCCATTTTTCGTTTTTTTATCGCTCCATAGCGCTGCTATGAAACTCAAAAAAAGCCTCAACTGGACCTAAAATCCTGTTTTCCCGCTTCCAGCAGGAAACTCTAAACAACTTCAATGGTTAATAAGCAAAATACTGTCAAGGTCCAATTAATCGAGTCTTGGATAAATATTCGTCTCAAAATAAAAATAAGACGTCTTATTTTTTTATTTGTCTGTTAAAAGCTAGAATGAGTCCTCGCTGTGAATGTTTTAAATGATGTAATAGGAGCTCACAAGACTCAAAAACGGACTTTTGGAAATTTCGTTGGAAAAGTAGTGGTAAGAAAAAATCCACCCGGTAATGCCCGGATTACCAGGTGAATGCGATAAGGGGATTACGATCAAGGCCACAAATAACAACTTTGATTTATATTTCAAATTTACATCTGAATACTACCCTGACCAATTATTTCACATTCGATATTAGGTAATTGAATACTGTAGAGGGTAAAACAAATTAAATCTTATCTAAATGTTTTACGGTGAGCTTATGTGTTACATCGCCGGTATGCTGGGTACTTCCTAAGACGTATTTTCCCTTATCAGGAATCAATGAAGTGGAGCAACGGATTATTGCTATTTTCTTTTTAGCAGCTTTATGCTGGATTTTTGAGCCTATTCCTATCCATGCGACTTCTATCCTGATCATTACCCTGGAGCTATTTTTGGTTTCAGATGCCGGATGGAGTTACATAAAGCCTCAATCAGTAGAATTGCTGGATGACAAAGAAATTATGGCGACGTTTGCTTCGCCGATCATACTCCTATTCCTTGGAGGCTTTTTCCTGGCCAAGGCAGCTACCAAATCCACATTTAGAGATGCTATGTTAGCATCTCTAAAAATAGCTTTCTAAAAATTTAGTTAAGGAATGAGCAATAAATAGATCGCGCTTTTTGACCGAGGGGATTTTATTCCAAGACAAGGCAGAAAACCTGCCGGCCGGCAGGCGGGCGTAGGCAATGCAACACGAAGAAAGGGGATAAAAGGGGCCCCTTTCTGAAGTCGGCGAGGCTTTCTAACGAAGTATTGGGGCAAAAGCCCCCGTCAAAAATGATGAGTTATTTTTTTCTCATTCCTAAAATAGCTTTTATTTTTTTGTAGGTCTATCCCAAAGGAATTATTTTTAGCTTAGTTTAGTGTGATTCCCGTATTAAATGAAACATATGAATCTTGACCTTCAAATACACCCTGGAAAGAGCTTTCCTCTCGGCGCCACAACGAGAGACGGGGGTGTTAACTTTTCTCTTTTCACCAAGAATGCAGCCAAAGTCGAACTGCTGCTCTTTGATGCTGAGGACCACTCCAGGCCTACGCACAGTATTCAGCTGAACCCCAGGGTTAACAAAACTTTTTACTACTGGCACTGCTTTATTCCCGGTTTAAAGGAAGGACAGTTGTACGCTTATCGCATTAATGGTCCTTTTAACCCGGATGAGGGCTTTCGCTTTGATGGCAATAAGGTACTGATCGACCCTTACGCCCGCGCTGTAGTAACGGAAGGCTACCAGAGATCGGCTGCCGAAATACCGGGCGATAATTGTGCTTATGCCCCCAAGAGTGTAGTGATAGACCCTGACAGCTATGACTGGGAGGAAGATCAGCCATTAAAGCACTCTTACGAAAGATCCATTATTTACGAGCTCCATGTTGGTGGTTTTACGAAGCATCCCAGTTCTGGCTTATCAGATGATCTTCGCGGCACTTACAAGGGGTTGATTGAAAAAATCCCCTATCTGCAATCATTGGGAATAACTGCAGTAGAGCTACTACCTGTTCAACAGTTTGACCCACAGGATGCGCCGGAGGGCCTGATCAATTACTGGGGCTATGCTCCTATGGCTATGTTTGCCCCTCATAATGGATACAGCTCTACTACCGATCCGGTAGGGGTGGTCAATGAATTTAAAGATATGGTCAAAGCCCTGCATCAGGCGGGTATCGAGGTCATTCTGGACGTTGTCTACAACCATACTGCCGAAGGCAACGAAAATGGCCCTACGCTTTCTTTTAAAGGTATTGAAAACAAAGCCTACTACATGCTGGAACAAGACCAGCAATATTTCAAGAACTATTCGGGAACTGGCAATACGCTCAATGCGAATCACTCTATCGTCAGAAGAATGATCCGGGATTCTTTGCGTACATGGGTAGCCGAAATGCATATCGATGGCTTCCGCTTTGACTTGGCTTCCGTCCTGTCTAGGGATGAAGACGGCGCAACCCTGAAAAATCCGCCCTTACTTTGGGAAATTGAATCAGACCCTGTACTGGCTTCTACCAAAATTATTGCTGAAGCATGGGACATTGAGCAGTACCAGTTAGGTAACTTTGTAGGGGACAGATGGGCGGAATGGAACGGCCGTTTTCGAGACGATATCCGACGTTTTATCAAAGGAGATCAGGGCATGGTAGCTCATGCTGCCAACCGAATCATGAGCAGCCCCGACCTTTTCAATACAGCTATGGACAGAAACCCCAATCGCAGTATCAATTTTGTAACTTGCCATGACGGTTTCACCCTTAATGACCTGGTATCTTACAATGACAAGCACAATGAAGCCAACAACGAAGGCAATAGAGACGGTACCAACGCTAATTATAGTTGGAACTGTGGCGCCGAGGGCTTTACTACAGCCCTTGAGATCAATAGCCTGAGAAGCAGACAGATTCGCAATTTCTTTACAATGCTTTTCATCTCTCAGGGAACGCCTATGCTGCTAATGGGCGATGAAGTACGACGCTCCCAAAAAGGCAATAATAATGCCTATTGTCAGGACAATGAGATCAGCTGGTTCAATTGGGATAAGGTCCACGAAGAGCGTGACCTCTTACAGTTTGTACGTCAGATGATACAATTCCATTTGAACTCTCCTTACTTCCAGGAAAAATATTTTTGGAATGAAAAAGATGATTTCTCCAGCTCCAAATTGGTATGGCACGGGCCAAAACTGAGACAACCTGATTTGAATAGCCACTCGCATACCCTGGCCTTTACGCTGGTTAATCCACGGTATGATCATCAACTACATATTATGATCAATGCCTACTGGGAGCCTATCAACTTTGATGTTCCTCCATTGAGCGACAAATTCCAGGAGCCCTGGAGAAGAATTTTTGATACTTCGATGGACCTCAATGGCCAAATCGATATCACCGCTGATGAATACATGATGGCCCCGCAGGCCATCTGTATGCTACGTGTAAGTACCCCGAAAGTATAGGCTACTTGAGGATAAAGTAAGGGGATGGCTCATAATAGACTTGTTTCGCAGGTATTAAAATAAGCTCAAATTGTTTCTTTCTCCCACCATTCTACCCCTTCGAAACAAGTCTAATAAAAAAAGGAGGCAGCCCCTTACTTCCCCAACAACTCGTCCAGTACTTCCCGGGGAATTTTATTCTTTGATAATTTTTTGATAGCTTCTTCCACTAGGGGCCAGGCTACAGAACCAGGAGCAATCAGCTCGAAATGACCGGCATTATCAACTTCTACAGATTTTATCTCCTCTCCGGCAATAATGGCCAAATCCAGATAGGGATTGATGTGTGAAATCGGCACAGTATCGTCTCGCTTACCAGTAATCAGAATCTGCTCGGTTCCGGTAGGCAGCAGACCTATTGGAGAACCCAGACGGTAGCGATCCGGAAAAACTTCCGGTGCACCGCCAATCAACTCATACACACTGAGGCCACATTCATCGTCTTCTCCATCTCGAATCAGATAAGTCGACAAATCTACAATACCTGCCAAACTTACCACACCCGATATCGGTAGAGGCCTGGTATCAGGATCAGCAATAGGAATTGCCGGAAGCAAGTTATCCTTTCCGGCTAGCCACAAAGCCAAATGACCACCTGCTGAATGCCCGACAACGACAATTTTTCTCAAATTCAACTCATACTTATCGGCCAAATATTTCAAATTATTCACCCCCTTGGTCACATCTAGAAAGGTATTCGGCCATCCACCCCCAATATCTCCAACCCTTCGATATTCAATATTCCAGGTCGCATATCCCTTCCGAGTAAGGTGGGTCGCCATCGCATCCATCAGTGTGTGATCATATTCCGCTAACCAACAACCACCGTGGATGATAACAACCACCGGATGATTGCGCCCCTTCTTTGGAATACGCAAATCACCAAACTGAAGCGAGTCTTTACCATAATGAATGATTGCATCTGGCTCATCTACCGGTAGCTCTAATACATCATCTACTTTGATCAATGAGTCCTTCTGGGCTATTATTGCCTGCGATAGCACCAAGAGAATAATCGAGAGAAGGAATATTTTTTTCATAATCGAGTTTTTAAAACCGAAAAAATAACAGATATACCCGTTGTCGGAACTAAACCCCTACTTCTTTTTTGGGTTGATTAGTAAAAAAATTGAAAGTTGCCGGATAAAAAATACATACAAGATGCCTTTGATACCCTGATTAATAAGGGAACTCGTCTGAAAACCCCAGACGGAGATTACCTTTTATTTGCCGCTCACTTTGAGAATTTTGGAAAAAAATACTATTCCACATTACTACTCAAAGATATCACTTCGCCGTATTCCTTCCTAATCACCTATCCAGCGCTTGCATTTGATTTTGATAAAAAAACCGAAAAACTTTACCTGGCTTATTCGTCGTCTGATTATATACAAGCCTTACCAATAGCCCTGCATGACCTTGCCAGCTATCGGCAGCTACTAGAAAAAGAATACCTGAAGCTCTCCGGTACCATCATTCCTCAGGAAGCCAGGGCACAAAACTGGCCCGTTCATGAGAATCATTGCATCCAGAGAATTTTGCTGGATCATCTATTCCAAGCCCAGTGGAATACCGTTCTTAAAAAGAAAAACAAAGCGGCCTACCAACAACTCAACAATCAACAGCTGGGACAATTACTATGGCATACCCATCAACTTTGGATTACCGGAAAAGCAACCTGTCAGCAGTGGAATAAAAAAAGCCTAAGCTTTCGAAAGTACTAACCCTATTCTTCGTTTTCCTGCCGCTGTTCTATCAATTTTTCCAAAACTAAATACCGGTTCCTGTTTTCTTCCTTTTTCAAACGGGTTGTGCTATCTATCACCATAATCGGCGCTGCTTCAGGCGACTCCACGGGCGGCCAGTAGGGCACTCCGGCGCCATTAGGATTGCCATTTTTCACAAAATTCACATAGTAAGATTGAAAAATCTGCGAAGTCCGGTAGTCTCCCGGAGTCCAGTCATAAACCCGATTGGTAGGTAGGTTTCCCATGGCATATTCGATTTCTGCTGAGTGAACAGCACCACCGCTATCTTTGCCGGGCCTTGGCTGAGCATAGAAATACCGCCATGTCTGCTGGTTGCTCATTTTTTGATGCAGCTCCATCCACTTCCAGGTACTGTACCCTGTAAATCTGTCGCTGGCCAGATTTGATGCAGCAGCTTTTACTTGCTCAACGCTATTGCCGGGATAGGCTGCCAGCACAGCATCAGGATTTTCCGGGTATAATGCCTCCACCGCTGCTCTGTAGTTTTCGGGCGTTGGCTCCCGGCCCATCAGTATGGCCTGATAGCTGGATTCGTTGGCATTCCAGCCCGCCAGCAGAGGTACATCAGATTGTTCGCCGGATTCAAAGATCAATTCGGGTGGGGTAGGTAAAAAATAACCATCGATTAGAGAGCTGAAATAAGTCAGACTGAATTCCTCGGTGATGGCCAGAATCTGCTCCGCTGGTAGCGATCGTAGGGCCTCCAGTGATTTTACACCGAGGGTAGCGGCTAGTTCCAGTCCTTTCTTTTCTCCCTCTACCAGGGTTTCCGTACCTTGAGCGCCTATAATAGACCCACTGGACCCGATAGCACCATTTATCAGGTTTTTTGACAATGGGGAAGCCATCAACACACTCACGGAGCGAGAGCCGGCCGATTCTCCTGCTATGGTTATTTTCTTTGGATCACCGCCAAAGGCAGCCACATTTTCCTTTATCCACCTGAGTGCTGCCACTTGATCCAGGTGGCCATAATTGCCGGAACTTCCGTTGGGGGACTCGGCAGTTAACTCCGGATGAGCTAAAAAGCCAAAGACATTAAGCCGATAATTGACAGTTATGGCAATTAGGCCACGCCTGGCTATGTTTTCGCCGTCGTAACGGTATTCTGAGCCATCGCCTGCAAAAAGTCCACCGCCGTAGAAGTACACCAGCACAGGAAGTTGCTCGTCTATTCTCGTAGCGGGCGTCCAGACATTAAGGTACAGACAATCTTCAGATAGGCCATCGGAACGAAAGTTCATATCATCAAAAATGCTACGTTGCATAGCCCGCGGGCCAAAAGCTGTAGCTTTTTTTATTCCTTCCCAGTTGGTCATTGGCTGAGGAGGCTTCCAGCGCAGGTTGGCCAGTGGTGGACGGGCGTATGGTATGCCTTTAAAAACCCGAACCTCGGATAGTTCTATTCCCTCTAATTTTCCAAATTTGATACTTACTTGTGGCGCATTTTTACCATCAAAAATCAAAGTATCCGTATCTTTAGGAAGTGTATTATTGTCGGAATCGCAAGAGCAAAAGATTAAGAATAGAGCAACGAACAGATTGTAATGTCGTAGTTTTATTGTCATGCTATCAGGTTTTAAGTTTGAAGATAAAAAATAAAGCATCACTTATTCACCATAATATCTCCCATATTTATGAGACCATTTGCAGAAGATCAGCTTAAACAACATACCCCCAACAGAATCAGCGATGTACAACTCCCCAGACGCGAGGGCTATCATCCTTCACCTATCGACTGGCGGAATGAAGTTATTTACTTTCTACTCATCGATCGCTTTAGTGATGGCAAGGAGAACCTGAGGCCATTATTAGACAGGGGGCAGTTGCCATCGCTTCGGCCTCAGGACTGGCGCTGGGACAAATGGGCCGAATCCGGTGCTCATCGCTGGCAAGGCGGCAATTTACAGGGGATACAATCCAAGCTTGGTTATTTGCAAGATTTGGGCGTTAGCACCATCTGGCTGAGTCCGGTTTACAAGCAAAGAGCTCATCTGAATGATTACCATGGTTATGGGATTCAAAACTTTTTTGAAGTAGACCCTCACCTAGGTACCCGTCAAGACTTAATTGAGCTGGTGGAAGCCGCCCATCTGCGCGGTATGCGCGTTTTACTGGATATCATTTTCAATCACTCCGGTGCTAACTGGCTATACCCCAATGACCAGTGGATGCCGCCCTACCGGGCCTATCCCAACCGCTATGGGTTTGGAAACTGGCTAAATGGTTACGGGCAACCTACTGAATATCCACGATTTCAGGAGGATGGCGTATACCCTCAGGAGCTCCACAATCCTGAGTATTATACGCGTGCCGGTATGGGCAGTTTGGGAGCAGGAGATATTCACGATCCTAATGCCGAACACAAACGTTCGGACTTTTTCTCTCTAAGAGACTTTAACCTCAGCGATCCTAATCTGCTGGGTTTCCTGACCGACTGTTACAAATACTGGATTGCCCTGACGGACTGCGACGGCTTCAGAATAGATACGCTAAAGCATGTTTCTAAAGAGCAAGCTCGCAATTTTTGCGGTGCGATCAAGGAATTTGCGGCCAACCTTGGGAAGGAAAACTTTTTTCTCGTAGGAGAAATTGCCGGAGGAGATTACTTCCAGGATGTTTACCTGGATGCCGTCAGCAGAAACCTAAATGCAGCCCTGGATATCGGCGAAATGCGCCCGCGGCTAATTAATGTTGCTAAAGGGCTGACGCCGCCCCAAACGTACTTTGATAGTTTCCAATCTACCGGCGATACGATGGGCTCTCACCGGAACCTTGGGGACAAGCATGTATCTATCCTAGATGATCACGATCAGGTTTTTGGAGAAAAGTTGAGATTTTCCAGCAATGCCGTCTCTGACCATCAGGTGGTGGCGGCAGTAGCTATACAGTTTTTTACACTGGGTATTCCCTGCATTTATTACGGTACAGAGCAGGCTTTATCGGGGCCGGAGCCTCAATATCGCGGCTATTTACCGGCATGGGGCGGTGGTAGCCACGCTGATAGATACCTTAGAGAAGCTCTTTTTGGCCCGGAGCATCCCAAAAAGTCAGGTAATGCCAGTATGGAAATAGATCCGGAGCTTCCGGGCTTTGGCCCCTATGGCACTTCTGGTCACCATTGTTTTGACCAGCAGCATCCGGCCTACAAGAGAATTAGCCGAATGGGTAAAATCCGTTCCGAATATCCCGTCTTAAGACGTGGCCGGCAATATTTAAGGCCTACCTCCATCTTTGATCTACCCTTCGAAGTGCGGGCAAAAGGAGAATTACTGGCCTGGTCGAGAATCCTGGATGATGAAGAAGGAGTTTGTATAGTGAATGTCCATGGCCTGGCTAGCAGGGGCGCTAAAATCCTGGTAGACCCAAGGCTTAATCCTGTCGGTTCGTCTATGACCGTTATTCTGAATACCATGGAATACCTTAAAAATGCCACTACCGACTACCCAACAGGAACAGTACTGCCTATACGACGCACTGACAATGGCTTTGCCTATGTAGAAGTTTATAACCTGGCCCCTAGTGAGGTTATGATTTTGATAAACAAACCGGGTTAGTCGGTATAAGGTTAGACTTGATTCGCAGGTATTAACCAAAGATTTTTTTCCAGTAAAAAGCGGGGTTTCTCAGGTTGTTGATAAGTTGCTCATCTGATAAAATATCGGAAAGTAATTGCCCCCGGCTCAGTAAATAAATCATAGGCTCCATCAGGTCTATGCGCTTGAGTAGCCTGGTATTCCAGTTGCTGATAATCAATTCATTTTTTAGCTTTTGCTGTACAGCTTTGTCATATCGCCGAAGAAAGGAAGCGGAGCAATCCTGTTTTTTTAAGGCCTCTTCCGCTGTTAATGCTGCCAATTTGCCCATCAACATGGCATGGCCCACTCCGAAGCCCGTTACCGGATTGACCGAACCGGCCGCAGAGCCTGCCAGCAGGATATTTCCGGTGGAGTATTGCCTTTTGCCGGTGGATAAATTCATCGCCGTAGCGCCAACTTTGCCTTCCAGCCGCGCCCGTTCCATTCTATCGCTAAATCGATCCTGCTGTACCGTGTCCATTAGTGCTTGCGCAGGACTGACTTTTTGCTTTTCCCATTCTCTTCGGGACATACCAATCTCCACATTTGTCCAGCCCCGAGATAATGGACTAAATAGAATACAGCCTTTAAACGGTTTTCGAATAAAAAATATATCGATCTGAGGCGTTTTTGAAGGATAACGCACTCCGGTAAAATAAGCTCTGGCAAACAGGAAGGGTCGCTGCGGTGCTTTCCCTGGAAGTATTTTTTGGGGTAAAAGAGACAGGCCACCGGTGGCCACGATGAGTAGCTCACTCTCTAAGTCTCCTCTGGAGGTACCCAGGATAACCTTATTACGCTCTTTCCGGATACGCTGAACATTGGTAGCCGTCAAAATTTCAGCGTATTTATTTTCGCTCATTTTTTGATGAAGAAAAAAGTCAAAATCAGCCCTTTTGATATGTAACCGGGGCGTTTGCTCTGTTTTAAAATGAATGGGAAGGCTGTACCCATGGCTGTTGATGAGCCGATAAGATCGACATTTTTCCACCAGTTGTTCCGCTTCCAGTTCATTGAGCCAGGATTCATCCAGGTCTTTGAGGATATGAAAAACTTTGCCATCAAAAGACTCGCCGCAAACTTTCGGGCGCGGGAATTCACTGCGATCTACAACCGTATGGGCAATTCTTTTTTGACTGAGATACAGAGAAGCTGTAGCTCCGGCCGGGCCTGCCCCCACAATACAAACTTGCGTTTTCTTCATTTTTGGGAATCTGATCTTTACTTCTGCCGAAAGATACACAAAAGAAATGCCAGGTTAGCATCAACCGGAAAATAAAAAAGAAGCTACAACATGTGCAGCTTCTTAAAAAATCGTTTCACTATTTCTGGTGATATGGTAATTACTTCGGATGGCTGTTCGTTTTTTGATTCAACAGATGCTTTTCCAGCAGTTCTACCATTTCCTGATGACCTTCCCTTTTGGCATCATCCAGAGGTGTATTACCCCAGCGATCTCTGGGTTCTAGATTAATACCCTTTTTGATCAGGTATTTGGCCACTTCAAGTTGATTTTCAGAGGACGCTAAGTGCAGAGCAGTGCGCCCGTCGTAGTCCGCCAGCCCAATATCTACCCCCAGCACTTCTAGGCGGCTGAGCTCTCGTAAATCACCACTACTCGCTGCGTAGATGAGATTAACGATATTGTTGATCTTAGACTCGTACTTGGACCGCCTCGGATTCTTCTTAGAGGTTTGTTTCGTCAACGAATCGTAGTTATGGAAGCTATATTCTTCGATCAGTCGCTCGCAAAATTCTACCCCCCGGACGCTGTTCCCCAGTTTGTCTAGTCGGGGAGACCAAATACTTATCCCCATCACGTTGGGAATGATCACGAACAAGGCCCCTGACACACCACTTTTTGCAGGTACACCGATCTTGAAGGCAAACTCCCCGGAAAAGTCGTACATCCCGCAAGTAAGCATCAATGACAGGCAATGCTGAACCGTCGTATCACTAAATATTTGTTCTTCTGTTAGCGGGTTGACGCCACCATTAGCCATGGTGGCTGCCGCAATAGACAGGTTGTGGGTGCAAGATTCTATAGAGCAGCACTGAAAATAAAACTCGAGCGTGTCCATCAGTTTAGTGCCCGGAGGAAAGGCATCATTCTCTCTCATAAAGTAGGCCAGTGCAAAATTCCGATCCGCAGTTTGACGTTCAGACAGGTATACCGAATTATTAAAAGATATACTTTTGTTGGCGCAAAGTCTTTTCCAGGCCTGGAATACATAGTCAAAACGATCTGCCGGATCCAGAGCCGCACGAATTAGCGAACTGCACATGATAGCGCCCGCGTTGATCATCGGGTTGTATGGCAGGCCATCATGGTTTAGAGAAAGCTCATTAAAAGAACGTCCACTGGGTTCCCGGCCTACATGCTGATGGACTTTATCTTCGCCATATTCTTCTATGGCCAGGCAATAATTTATGGGTTTACAGGTAGATTGCAGGCCAAAGCTGGTATTGAAGTCTCCAATAGAAAAGCGCTGGCCATCAATTGTACAAACAGATACTGCGAATTGCTCCGGCTCTACTCTGGCCAACTGCGGGATGTAAGCAGCTACATCACCTTTCGTATTCTCCTTTACTTTTTCAAAAATCTTACTGATATCCTGACAAAACTCTTCAAAATTAGGAATGGCCAAATCTTTCATCAAAGCCCTGCTGACCAGTAAATTCTGGTTAACAATATCCTTGAATTTCTCGCGCGTTATCTCTCCTTCCAAAGTAGACCTACTGGTTTTTTTACTGAGCTCTGGCAAGAGATGCTTTAGCCGGGGGTCATCGGCGAGAATCCCTACATAATTTAGTAGGTCATAGAATTTTCCGCTGGGCAGGGTTTCTTTATTTTCGTCCGCCAAACTCCTAAACAGACGGTTAGAAAGTGCGTCTTTTCCCCCATTTGCCGTTTTTACCACAGTGTTATCCATAATCCAGTTTTGTGTATGTTAATAGACTTGTTTTGAAGGTATCAAAATAACCTGATCTGAGCTAGAAAAAATATACCGGCCACACTTCCCCGGCTTTGTATAGGTCTTTACCACGAGCTAATTCTATGAAAGCCTCTGAATCCACCAGGTTAGCCAGATCACCGGAGCCATGCCCTTCGACGGGTTCTGCCAGCATGCGGCCCTCGCTATCGTAAGAGATACGTACCTGTAGGAAATAAGTCAGATCCGGTTTGAAGGTAAAATCTTTACTCAACGCAGCTCGTGGTTGTGGCTTTAGCTCCTGTTGCAGAGAGCGCTTCAGCCATGGAATGAAATAGCGATGAGTACATAAAAATGAAGATACTGGATTGCCGGGCAGGGCAAAGGCCAGCGTTCCGTTGGGCGCTTTTCCAAACCAAAACGGCTTTCCCGGACGTTGTTTTATTTTGTGAAATAATTTCTTTACTCCCAGTCGCTCTAAAGCGGGCGGTAAAAAATCAAATTTTCCTTTAGAAACCCCTCCACTCAGCAAGAGCACATCGTATTCCTCCAGCAATTCTCCCAGGCGGGCTACTGTTTCTTCCAAATCATCCAGGAGGTGAAAAGCATCTGATTCTACATTCAGGCTTTTTAGAGTAGCCATCAGCCGATAAACATTAGAGCGGCGAATCTGATGCGGCAAAGGGGTTTCCTCAATTTCTATAAGCTCATCCCCCGTAGAAATAATAGCTACAGTAGGCGGTTTACTGACTTTGATCTCTTTTTTGCCAATAGTAGCGGCCACGCCGATCTCAGCCGGTCCCAGTACTTTCCCTGACTTTACGATGAGGCTTCCGGCCTTGCGATCCTCTCCTTGAATATGAATATTTTGGCCCCGCTTTACTCTGGCTTCTTCTTTGATCGTAGCGATATTATTTTCAATATCCACATCTTCGTAGCGGATAACGGTATCGGTACCGTCTGGAAGAATAGCTCCCGTCATGATCTCAAGGCAGTGCCCGGGCTGCTCAAGCGTCTGCCGCGGAGCCCCCGCAGCAGCAATACCCGCGATGGGAAAAACGCTCCCTCCCCCGGCATAAGCCTCAAAAGCAATAGCAATACCATCCATAGTTACCCGGTTGTACGGGGGTAAATCCCGGTCGGTAATAAATGATTCCCTCAGGATTCGACCTATGGCATCTTCTATATCTAGTTGCTCAATTCCAAAATCTTTTACAGTATTTTGTATGATTTGATTAGCTTCTTCTACAGTAATCATGCTTTTACTCAGGTTTTAGAGCGTGATTGGATTTTACCCTTTGGCCTGCAAAAACATTTGGAATAATGCTTCCCGCTTTCAGCGGGACAAGATATTTCAGCTTTTTTTCGCTCCATAGCCCCGCTATGGAATGAGTCAATAATAAATTATACATCTTTACTAATACCCCATTCCTTAGAAACTCAAAAACAGCTTCATTTTCACCACCCCAAATGTTTTTTCGGCATCAAAAGCAAATTCTAATCACGCTCAGTAATGAAGTTGTTAAGCTATTACAATTTTCTCACTCTTTTGTCCCCAAAGGATTATATTTTGGGTGATGATAAAAAACAGGACTATGATAGATGCGCAGCAGCTCAAACAATTATTTCCCATCTTCCGCATTCATCCACAGTTGTGTTATCTGGATAACGCAGCAACGATGCAGAAGCCCGAGCAGGTTATTGAGGGAATCGCCCGGTTTTACAGGGAAGAAAATGCCAATATCCACCGGGGAATTTACGACTTGGCCGCTACTGCTACCCAACGGTATGAGGCCGTCCGAGAAAAAGTCGCTCATTTCCTGAAAGTTAAAAATAAAAATAGTATCGTTTATACCAGCGGTACCACGGCGGGTATCAATCTGGTGGCTCAGTCGTTTCTGCTACCCCGCCTACAGGCAGGCGACGAGGTCATGATCTCGGCTATGGAGCATCATGCCAACCTCATTCCCTGGCAAATGGCTTGTGAAACTAAAGGAGCGCATCTGCGCATCATCCCCATGAATCAGGCCGGGGAGTTGGATATTGATTTTGTGCGACAGCATATTTCTTCCAAAACCAAAATGCTGGCCTTTTGCCATATCTCCAATACGCTGGGCAGCATCAATCCGGCAGCAGCACTCATTGAGCTGGCACATCAAAAGGATGTTCCGGTGCTGGTAGATATTGCGCAAAGTGCGGCTCACTACCCGATAAACGCCGAAGAGCTCGATGCTGACTTTTTGGTTTTTTCCGGCCACAAACTCTATGGTCCCACCGGCATAGGGGTGTTATACGGAAAATATGAATGGCTGGAAAAAATGCCCCCGATGTTCTTCGGTGGCGATATGATCCGGGAAGTTACTTTTGAAAAAACGAGCTTTGCGGCGGCGCCTCAGAAGTTTGAAGCCGGCACTACCCATATTGCCGGAGTGATTGGCCTGGGTTATGCCATCGACTTTTTGAATACCCTGAACAAAAATGACGTTGTACAGTACCTGGATGCCCTCAGGCAGTACTGTGAGGAACAGATGCAGCCGATCAAGGGCCTGAATATCATAGGAAAAGCCGCGCTGAAAAGTGCTATCGTTTCTTTTACCATCGAGGGCATACATCCGCATGATATCGCGACATTCCTGGGCGCAGAAAATATCGCCGTCCGGGCCGGCCACCACTGCACCCAACCTGTCATGGATTACTACGGTCTGCCAGCTACCACCCGGGCTTCTTTTTCGATTTACAATACCAAAGAAGATATAGACCGGATGATCGCTGTGTTGCGAGAAACTATCGACTTTTTCAACGGTTAAATTTTAATTCTAATGAACGACAAGCTAAAGCAACTCTATAAAAAGGTGATTTTAAAGCATAGTCACACGCCTTTTCACTACGAAAAAAATGAGGACTATTCCTATCATTTTGAAGCTTACAACCCGGTTTGTGGCGACAAATTCAAGGTCTATTTTGATTTGGAAAATGGAAAAATCAGCCGGATGAGTTTTCATGGTTATGGCTGTGCGATTTCTAAGGCTTCTACTTCTATTATGGTAAAAAAATGTTTGGGAAAAACGGTGGATGAAATCGCTGATCTTCAACAGGAATTTCTGGCCGTCACCAGTGGTGCTCAACATACTGAAGATGAAGAATTGGAGGCTTTTGCGGCGGCTCAGGCATTTCCGGGCCGTATGCAATGCGCTACCCTGGCCTGGGATGTGCTCCCGGGCTCGTTGGGATCATCCGCGCCCGATGAGTAGTCAGCGGGCGGGAACGATCACGATCCGCTTATCTTTTTCTGGAAAATTCATTTTTCACCTTTACCACCTCTCCCATGATACTCATGGCAATTTCACGAGGAGTACGGGCATTGATATCCACCCCCACTGGCGCACTAATGCGATCAATCTGATCGTCAGAAAAGCCTGCCTCTTGCAAGCGATTTACTCTTTTGGCGTGGGTTTTGCGACTTCCCAGGGCACCGATATAGGCCACATCTGATTCAAGTAAGATATGCAGCGCATTGTCATCAATTTTTGGATCATGAGACAAGACCACGGCGTAGGTGTAGGCATCGAGGGTAAATTGAGGCAACACCTCCGCCGGATAAGCCTCAAATAGCTGATCCGGTGCAGTAACAAACTGTGTTTTATTGGAAAAAATACCCCGGGGATCTATAACGATGGTTTCAAAGCCATACATATTAGCCAAAGTCACTAGGTCTACGGTGATGTGGGCCGCGCCGATGATGATCATTTGACTTTTCCGCGGGAAGACTTGCACGAAGTACCGTTGCCCGTCCAGTTCCACTACCTGATTGTTACGCTCTTTGTAGGCCCGGAGTGCTTCCCTTTTGAGCGACTCTTTTTCCTGGTTGCCAATAGCGATACCATCCGGAAAGACCAGCAAATGCTCTGGCTGTGCATCCGCCAGCCGGCTGATCAAAATGCAGGGCTCATTATTATTCAGGCATTTTTCCAATTCTGCCCAGATATTTTTTTCCTTTTCATCAAAAGCCAGAAAGCGCTCGGCAAATACTTCTATTTTGCCACCACAACTCAATCCTACTTCCCAGGCTTCCTCATCGGCTACGCCGTAGCTTAGTTGTTGTGCTTTCCCTTCTACAATCAGGGGCAGGGAGGCTTTTACTACCGCCCCTTCTACACAACCGCCACTCACTGAACCGGCCATTTCCATATCGGAAGAAATAATCATAGAGGAGCCCACCGGGCGGGGCGCAGAACCCCAGGTTTTGATCACTGTGGCAATGGCAAAGGGTTTGTCCTTTTGTACCCAATCCTGAATAGTTGGTAATATTTCTTTCATGACTGTTTGATTTGATAGACTTGTGTCGCAGGTATTGAAATAGGCTTACATTGGCTCGTCTGCCTACAAAGCATGTCTTTTAAACTCGATAATATTCTCATTTGTTTTTAATGAAGTTGTTTAAGAATGTGGGGTTATAGTTGAAGGCAAAGGCTTGTGCAGCAAGGCGAAGCGCTTTTTTCTTTGCGTAGCCAAAGCTACGGAAAGAAAAAAGCTGAAGTATTTGCTGCACAATGTTTTGTCTGCAAACATGAAACGACATTTTTAAACAACTTCAATATTAATCATACCAAAATTAAGAATTAGTATGCCAAAAATAGATTTCACCGCTGCGCTTAAGCGCTTTTTTCCCAACATTAAAGCTACGGATATTGCCGCAGCTTCCCTACCGGAGCTACTGGATAAGCTAGAAAGCCAGCATCCGGGTATTAAGGATTATATCGTTGAGGAAGATGGCAGCTTGCGCAAACATATCAATATTTTTGTAGAGGGCCAGCTCATTTCAGACCGTGAGCAGCTCAGCGACCCGATTAAAGAAAATGATGAAATACTGATCTTCCAGGCCTTATCAGGCGGGTAAATACATTCTCCATGACATTATTAGCAGGTACTTCCAAAGGATTGGTTTCTTTTCAGCTTCAGGACGGGCAGTGGAAGGTCCATGAGATTCACTTTCTTGGCTTTCCGGTTTCCATGATCTTTGTGGATCATCGCGATGATACTTGGTGGGTGGGCCTGGCCCATCGCCATTGGGGACAAAAGTTGCATTTCTCTAAAGATCAGGGAAAGACCTGGCAGGCTGTTCCTACGCCCCAATACCCCCAAGCGGCACAAGTGAGGCCAGGACAGCGGGCCAAACTCAAGAAAATCTGGTCTATGACTGCGGGTGGCCCCGAACAACCTGATGTACTCTGGCTAGGTACTGAACCCGGAGGATTGTTTAAGAGTGAAAATGCGGGGCAAAGTTTTCATCTGGTGGAAAGCCTCTGGAACCACCCTTCCAGAATTGATGAAAATCAGTGGTTTGGAGCTGGCCGGGATTTCCCCTTTATTCACACTATCGCGGTTGATCCCCGGGATAGCAATCATGTGTACATTGCTGTAAGCTGCGCCGGTGTATTTGAAACCCGGGATGGCGGCCAACGCTGGCAACCCAAAAACAAAGGCCTGGTTGCTACCTATTTACCCAACCAATCAGCAGAAGTAGGCCATGATCCACATGCCATGATTATTTGTGCGTCTAACCCGGAGGTCATCTGGCAGCAAAACCACTGCGGTATCTTTCGCAGCATCGACGCCGGCGCCCAGTGGCAAAATATCACTGATTCCAATGGCATCGCGGAGTATGGCTTTGCGCTGGCCATTGATCATCAAAACCCGGAAACGGCCTGGGTTATCCCCGCCAAAAGTGATGAAGAGCGGGTGGCCCACAACCTGTCTCTTTGTGTTTGCAAAACAGAAGACGGCGGCCAAACCTGGGTACCCAAGCGAAAAGGACTGCCGCAAAGCCATTGCTTTGATATTGTTTTTCGGCATTCTTTGGCAAATACCGGCAAATGGTTGATTTTTGGATCTACAACCGGTAATTTATATGCCTCCGATGATCAGGGGGAAAGCTGGCAGATGGTTTCCAATCATTTGGCCAGGATTGATTATTTGGCATTTTCTCACTAGACTTGTTTCGAAGGGGGTAGAATTGTGGTAAAATTGAATTATTTTTTTTCCACACGAAGGCTTTTTGAAGAAACTTAGCAGCGCTAAGCGACTGATAAAAGGCACAGTGTGGGATAAAAAGAACCAATTTTAACCTATTTTAATCCCTGCGAAAAAAGTCTAATCATTCTACCGTATTTTCAACTTGACAAATATGAGCTTTAGCAGAGCAGAACTCAACCGATACGCCCGCCATTTTGTGTTACCTGAATTTGGCATGGAAGGGCAACAAAAATTAAAAGCATCCAGCGTACTGGTGGTGGGCGCCGGCGGTCTGGGCTGTCCCATGCTGCAATATCTGGCAGCCGCCGGAGTGGGCAAAATAGGTATTGTGGATGATGACGTGGTGGATGCATCCAACCTGCAAAGGCAAGTCCTTTACAATGTCAATGATCTGGGGCGACCCAAAGCCCTGGCGGCAAAAGAAAAGCTGGAGGCCCTGAATCCACATATTGAAGTAATCGCCTATCAAACGCGCTTTACCCCCGATAATGCCCGGGCATTAGTCCGGGACTACGAGATTATCGCTGATGGAACGGATAATTTTCCTACGCGCTACTTGGTCAATGATGTTTGTGTATTGGAAAATAAAATCAATGTGTACGCTTCGATCTTTCGCTTTGAAGGCCAGGTGGCTGTCTTTAACTACTTGTATGCAGACGGTAGCCGTGGCCCCAATTACCGCGATCTTTTTCCGGCGCCTCCGCCTCCGGGGCTGGTGCCCAACTGCGCCGAGGGTGGCGTCCTGGGAGTGCTTCCCGGAATCATCGGCTCCCTACAGGCCAGCGAAATCATCAAGGTGCTGACGGGCATAGGAGAGCCCCTAGCCGGGAAAATGTTTTTGATCGATACCGCTAACTTTGCTACCCGCACCCTGAAAGTGCCCAAAAACCCAGATACTCAAATCGAAGACCTGAGTTTTTACGAAGAATACTGCCTGAACGCCGAGCCTCAGCTCAAAGAGATCGATGCCGAGATTTTCCAAAAATGGCAATCCGAAAACGAAGATTTTCAACTGATCGACGTCCGCGAACCTTATGAATATGAGGTGAGCAACCTCGGTGGTGAACTCATCCCGCTGAGCAATATCATCAAGGAGGCCCACAAAATTGACCGGAACCGCAAAGTGGTCGTTCACTGTAAATTGGGCGGCCGCTCCGCCAAAGCAATCGAACGACTGGAACGAGAACTGGGCTTCTCTAACCTCTACAACCTCAAAGGTGGAATCGAAGCAGTAAGCTGAGTCCTAAAAGTAAAACCCCATTTTGTAGCGACCTCAGTTACCATTTGTATTCAAATTTAAGTGGGGTACTCGTCCGTTTTGAAGCATCCAATATTTCAATACGAATAATCTTTCCTTCTTTGTCATAATCTGAGATCAGCCCCAGGCTTAAATTCATCACTTTCATATACTTCTGAATCTGATAATTCGATTAGAAGAATATCGACTTCCCGATTATATTTAGTAACAGTTAAAGAATAACTTATCGATTTCTACTCGTCCTTGCAGCCTTATGCTGCGTTATTTTTTACCTGTTACTTAGTCTTCATCTTGCCAATATTTTTCAGTTTTTGTAGTTCTGTATACCGTTATTACTAAGTTAGGTTGTTTGATGATATTAACAAATACGCTCACTTAAAATTCCTTTTTGTCCTTTTCGAAGTATTTGATGGATTGATAAATTTGCTTACCAGAGTCTGCTGAAATCTCTTGATCAGGATGAAGACTTACCCAAAAAGTAGCCAACTTAAAAATAGAAAAAATCAAAATTCACTGAAAATCAGATCATTAAAACGATCAAAGAAAATGAAGCCGGCCGCTCAGTAGATGAGATTTGCCGGTCTGTGCGTAGGCAGATCTAATTTTTGCGAAGCGTGAAGAGTTTTTTTGTTTTTCTTTTCTCGGGCAGGGACTTTCAAGCTCTTTGACAAAGCTATGGTTGTAGCGTTGGCTTTGGGCGGCTTTGGCAATGTGCTTGAAAGTGTGGGTTAGCATCCTAACTACAACATTTCTTTTCTTGAATTGATGGACATTTTTCTGTTCCATAGCTACAATAAACACAACAGTCACCCTGCTTAGGTCTTAAAACGGTTTTACAATTTTCACACTCGTAAAAGAACTGGCAAGCGTCTGTCGGCATTGTTTCTTCTTTTTGGTGGCCGCAGTTTGGACAGGTAACGGTAGATAGAAGAATTATTTTACTCATATCATTCGGTTTTACAAATTTTCACCTTTCGCCACTTTCAGCCCATATTGGGCTTTATTGTATGCACTCACAGCTTTCAAATAATCCAATTGGGCTTGTAGGAAAAACTGTTGTGCTTGAAAAACTTCAAAGGGTTTCGCTGTTCCTAACTTTTGCCTTTCAATGCTTTGATTCAAAGCTTCAGTGGTAAAGTCCAATGCTTCTTTGGCGATTTCAATTTGTTCTTTGCCAAGTTGTAAATCAGACCTGGCATTGGCAATTTCTTCATTGATTTGAACTTTGAACTGTTCTGCTTCAATTTCATTCAATCGCATTTTGCTATCGAAGGATTTTTTATCTCCCTGATAGGTCAAAGCTCCCAATGGAATTTTCCACATTAATGAAACATTCAATGCACTTGTCGGATAAAGTTGCTGCGTTTCGGGGTATTGGTCAGGGAACATTGGTGAAACATTTCCGTTTATTCGTCCGAAATAAGAACCGTAAGTTCCGATATTCAATTCAGGAATCAATAAGCCTGTGGTGTACTTCTTTCGTTCCATTTCCAATGCCTGAAATTGTAGTTCATTGGCTTTTATCTCCGGACGGTTAAGATAAGTGGAGTCTTCCACTGCTTCCAACACGACTGTAAAATCCAAAGGAAGTAACGATTCATCCGTACTGGCCAATTTGATGTTTTGTTCAATATTGAGTAGCTTTTTTAATTCTGCCGAAGCATTATTGTATACTTTTTTGGCATTGAGCATTTCTACCTGTAAATGGTTTTTATTACTCTTCGCCAAAAGCAGTTCCGACTGATACAACAAGCCACCTTCTACCTGAAATTGTATTTGCTGTACAATGCTGTCTGACTGACTAACCAAATTTTGATACGCACTGTAATTGAGTTGTGCGGTCATCAGCTCGTAATAGGCATTAATCATTTTAAGCAGTTGCTGATTGCGTTCTGCTTGTGTCATATATTGGCTTGCCTGATTTCTGAGATTGGCAGATTTTGCATTGTAAATGCCATCTGCAAAATCCCAATTGACATTCAGACCCAATCCACCCCAAAGGTTTTGTCGACTTACATCCAAGAAAAAACGACCGTCTGCATTCATTGTTGCACCCCAAAGCTGATGGGTTTGCACTCCTGCATAAATTTCAGGCAACCACCATTCTTTGGCTTTTGTTAATTCAGCTAAAGACAATTCCTGTCGTTCTTTATATTCCTTTATGGTCAAATTATCTGCTCCACCTATTTTGAGCACAGTTTCTAGGCTGACGGGGATAGTATCTTGAGCCTTTATTAATTGGCAATTGGCAATTAGCAATAGGCAAGTAATGACTGTATAAATGTTTATTTTGTTCATGACTTGTATTTTTTAAACCATTAAGGCATTGAGTTTATTAAGGGCACTCATTGAGTCTTAATATTCCTTAACTTCTTAATGGTTAAATTTTTGTTCTTATTTTTAATCAGGCAATTCTCTAAAAAACTCATTCACCATTGGTTTCATCGATTTAGTTATGTTGTCGGTGTAAAAGTTAATGAGTAATCCCTGAGGTTTTTGCAATAATTTCATATAAGTCAAAAGCTGAGCTTCGTGTACAGGTAAGATGTGTTCTATGGCTTTTAATTCGACAATAATTGTATCATTTACCATTAAGTCAAGTTTCAGATCGGTGTCCATTTCTAAATTATCATAAATCACCGGAACAATTAACTGTTGAATGACTTGAAATCCGTTTTTTTCTAATTCGTATTTCAGGCATTTTTCATAAACGCTTTCCAACAATCCTGGCCCTAAGGCCTTGTGAACCTTGATGGCACATCCTGTAATTTGATACGATAGTTGTGTTACTTCTTTTTTTGTCATGATTTTTATGTTTTTAAACCATTAAGGCATTAAGATCATTAAGGGTTTTTAATTGAGATTCTTAATGCTTCTTAACTTCTTAATGGTTTATTTTTTCTTCAAAATTGCATCTACGCTCTGCTCGGGTTTCACCAAACTTTTTCCTTTCACAATTACCTGTGTTTCAGCAGTGATTTCATTATTCAATACCTCAAAGTAGTCTTGATTGGATAAACCGATTTTAATAGGCAGTCTTTTAACCACGCCATTCACCACAGCAAGTACATAATCTTCGTTCTTGTGACTTACTTTAGTCATCATAGGCAAAGACAAGATGTTTTCCCTGCTGTTAAGTTGAAGCAAAGCTTTGGCATACATTCCTGAAAGGATTTTGCCGTCTGGGTTTGGCAAATCAATTTCTACTTGCATTGTTTTTGACATTGGGTCAAGTGCATTGGAAGTACGACTGACTTCTGCTGTAAAGGACTTACCTGATATTTCGGGTAAGGTTACTTCCACATCCATTCCTTTTTGAATGCCCGCCGCATCCGATTCAGGAACGGGAATAGTTAATCGAATGGGGTTGTTTTCCTGCAACTCAAACAATGCTTGCGGATTACTCTGATTTAATCCGCTTTGAATCATAGCACCTTTATCTACAAAACGTTTGGTGATAACTCCTGAAAACGGAGCTTTAACGGTCAAAAATGCTTTTCGCTTTTTTATATTACTTATTTTTTGTCGAGCTAGGTTGATACGTGCCTGAACTTCTTGAAGAAAAGCTTTTGAGGATTTCATATCCGCTTCTGCGTTCTCCAAATCCGCCTTTGTTGTCAAAGCTGGTGTTTTACTAAAAATATTATTTAGCCTATCATACTTGCTTTGAGCTGCCGATGCCTTTGCTTGAGCAGAAATCAACTCTGCTTCTGCACTTAAAAGCATTGCATTAGCTTCGTCAATCAAATACTCGATTTCAGGATTTTCCAACACGGCAATGTTCTCGCCTTGCCTTACTTTGTCGCCAATGTCTTTTCGCATCTGCATTAGCATTCCGCTTTCCATTGCGTAAAGTGTTACGATTTGATTGGGGCCTGTTGTTCCCGTTATCAAAACTTCGGCTGTAAACGACCGATTTTGAGGATTTACAACTTCTACTTTTTGCATCTTGACAGCCGTACTTTCATTCTGTTTTGTTGATTTTTCTTCTTGATTACAGCCTGATAGTAGAAATGCAACAAATACAAAGGAAGCCACTATTGAGTTTCTTTGAACCATTAAGGCATTAAGTGCATTAAGGATTTCATTAAGTCTTAATTCTCTTAACTTCTTAATGGTTATATTTTTTAAAAATTCCATGATTATTTTTCTGTTTTTGCGATTAGTGAATAAAATATCGGGATGATGTAAAGGGTGATGAGGGTTGCCATAAATGTTCCACCAATTACGGCAATGGCTAGTGGTACATTGGCTTGTGAGCCTGGGCTAGTCGCCAAAGCGGTAGGTAACAATCCTAAAATAGTAGTGGATGCTGTCATAAGCACAGGTCGAAAACGGTCTGACGAACCTTCAATAATAGCAGCTTGTTTTTGTTTGCCTTGGTTCATCAAAGCATTAATTCTATCTACCAAAATATTTCCGTAAGAAACCGAAATCCCGACCATCATAATGATGCCCATTATGGATTGGATGCTGAGATATGTACCTGTAATCCACATCAACAAGCCAACACCAATCAGTCCGAATGGAAATGCTAAAATGATAATTAGCGGTTTTCTAAATGAGCGGAATAAAGGCGTGATTATCAAAAAGGACAAAATGGCTGCCAAAGCCAATCCTAAACCAAGTCCGCCAAAAGATTCTTTAATGATGGCGACTTCCCCTTCAAAATTGACTTCATAACCTGGTGGAATTTCCATCCCGTCAATAATGTTCTGGATTTCATCCGAAACTCGCCCAATGTCTTTGCCTTCCACATTGGCATACACGTTAAATGCACGCGTCAGATTGTGGTGATTGATTTCCACAGGATTTGTTCCGTCTGTTATATTAGAAAAATTCCGGAAAGGAACAGTCCTGTCAGAAAGCGAACTGTTCACGCCCACATTTTCCAATACAAAACGATTGTCAATTTCGCTTTCAGGATAAGTAACTCCAACGAAATAGTGATTCCCGTTGCGTTCATCAATCCAAAACGCCTTTTCATAAGTCACTGAAGAATTGAGTGCCGAAACCATATTTTTAATGGCTTCCACAGGTTCTACACCTAACTCGGCTGCCTTAACCCTGTCAATGTTGATATTTTTAGCAGGTTGGTCAATGCGTTGCAAAACCCGAACATCCCTTGTTGCCGAAAGTGTGGAAATGGTATCACGGATTTTTTCCGAAATTTCACGCAGTACTTTCAAATCATTTCCTTTTACCTGAACATCAATAGGGGCGGGTTTCCCTTCATTCAATGCTGCGGTAATCATTCCACCTGTATTGAAACTCAATTCAACACCCGGGAATTTATCGTGCATTTTTTTTCTTAGTCTGGAAGCATACTCAAAGGTGCTTGTTTCGTGCGATTCCTTTAATTGGACTCCAATAAAAGCATCCTGCGTTCCTGAATTAGGTGTATAAGCTGCTGGTAAATCGTAGAAAACACCAATGTTCGCAACAAGTTGTTCTAAATCATCTCCTGTTTCTTCTCGTATGACCTGTTCCATTTCTGCAATGGTTTCGTTGGCATCTTCGAGGCGAGTACCCGATTCCATTCGAACCGTGATTTCCATTTGCCCCACATCCGACTGTGGAAATAATTCATAACCTGTATTTTTCAATAAAAACAAGGAAGCAACGAAAAGCAAAACAGTAATTCCCAAAACAGGCCAACGATATTTTAAAGTGTTCGAAAGACTATTTTGGTATTTAACACCCAATCGGTCAATGAATCGTTGGAAGATTCCGAGTGCATTTTTCTTTGGTTTCTTATCAGAATTGGGTAAGTATTTTCTGAAGAAAAATGCTGCCATTATCGGAATCAACGTCAAGGCAAAAATGTATGAACCAATCATTGCACCTGCTACTGTAATCGCCAATGGGGTAAAGAGAAATTTGGTAATTCCTGTTAGAAAAAAAACAGGGAAGAACACTACGATTATTACCAAAGTGGAAGCCAAAACAGGATTGGCAACTTCCAAAGCAGCATCTTTAGCAGCAGCGAAAGAATCTTTACCCATTTTTAAGTGGCGGTCAATATTTTCCAACACTACAATGGAATTATCTACCAAAAGTCCTAACACCAATGCCAATCCACCAAGGGTAATGCTATTAATGGCTTGTCCTGAGATATAAAGGACAATAAAAGCAAACAGCACGGACAAAGGCAGGCTAATAGCCACAATTAGCGATGACCTGAAATTCCCAAGAAAGAGAATCAGGACAATGACCACCAAAATTAATCCGCCCAAACCTGCGTTTTGTAATCCTGAAATTGAATTACGCACGTAAGATGACTGGTCAAATATGACGTTCAATCTGACATCATCAGGCATTCGTTCTTTCAAGCCCGGCAATGCTTTTTTAACTGCTTCTACCGAAGCAATTGTGTTGGCTCCCGGTCTTTTGAAAATGGGTAGATAAACCTGCTCTTTTCCGTCAACTCTCGCAATGTTCGTTTGTATGGCACTGGCATCTTTAGTTTGTCCAATGTCCTTGATATAAATGGGATTACCATTTTTGTAGGTAATCACAATGTCGTCAAAGTCCTTCACATCAATTATCAATCCTTTGGCATCAACACCATAATTGATATTTCCAATGTTGGCAACCCCTGATGGAATCATTGTGGTATTTTTCTGAATGGCTTCCATCACCTGCGTTTGGGAAATGCCCAACGCTTCCATTTTTTCAGGGTCAACATAGACATACACCATTCTCAACGAACCACCATAAGCAGCAGGAGCAACAATACCTTCCACACCGCTCAACATTTGGCGGAGATTCAAATAGGCTACATCATACAAGTCTTTACCGCTTCTGGTGTCGCTGCTCACTGTTAGCAACATTAAAGGTTTGGAAGCAGTCGGGTCAAATGGCTGAATCATTGGAGGCATAGTTCCCGGTGGCTGATAATACATATCGCTCACTGCATAGGAGGAGGAATTTGCCATTGCTTCTGCCGGGTCAATGTCTTCACCGTAAAAATTGGTAACGACACTTACACCCATTATACTTTTTGAAAGTTGTTTTTCAATTCCGGGCGATTGTCCCGTCCACCGTTCCATACGGCTGGTGATGTCTTTTTCTACAACTTCGGCAGGCATACCCGGATAAAGGGTAATAATCTGCATAGCGGATTTTTTGAATTGAGGAAGGATGTCCACAGGCATCCTTGGGATAAGAACTCCCGCTAATACTGCCACAATAATGGCAAATACAAGCACCAAATACGGATTCTTAAAAGATATTTTTATCATAATTTGTCCTTTGATTATTTTTAAACCATTAAGGCATTAAGCGCATTAAGAGGTTTCATTAAGTCTCTTAATGTACCTTAACTTCTTAATGGTTTACTTTTACATAGCAAAATCAGACATAGTAATGCCTGTGCTCCCGAGTTATCGAGACTCAATGCCAATTAAAACTTAAACCAAAGGGGGTGCGCGAAGTGGACTGTCCAAAAGCAGAGTTGCCGAGCGGCATTTTGGATCTGGAGGTAATAAAAACGGTTGTTCCGTTATTTTAAAACGAACCAAGCCAAAAACGACTGCTGCTAAAGCAACCAATTGAATAGTGGGTACTATTCTTTCAACTTGGGTTTGATTGTAGTCATCCGTTGCATCAGAAATATGCTCACAATCCATTGGAGGAAGCAGTATAGGGCCATCACTTTCTGCTATGGCTTTTGCTCTTAACTCACAAGGACTTGGTCCTTCGTGTTCGTGATGGTCGTGTCCGAATGGGTGAGCAATACACATCAACTGCCAAGGGAGAATTGTCATTCCCATTATAAAAAGCAGCAATATGGATTTCTGTTGTCTCATGATTTGTAAAAGTACGAATTTAAAGTGGGAAGAGCCAATTGTAATTCTTCCGCCCCATCCATTGGATCATCTTTTTTTATCACACGAAGGCTTTTGAGTCTCCCCCCATTTCCTAACGACCCCGCCTGCGGCGGGGAACTAAAAGGGTAAAAAGAAAAAGGGTTTAGCCCGTGAAATATAGCGAGCTATTTCACGGGCTGAACCCGCATAAACGAAAACCTATGAGGAAGTACCTGAAATTGGAAAACCAGTTGACACGAAAAGAGACACGACAAAGGTAATCAACATCGAACCAGGACCCGCCACGAACCACGGCAGTAAAATAGTCTTTTTCGAGGTTCTCAGAATTAATATAAGGCTTTCCATCTTTAGGTATGTCATGGTAGTTATCAGCACAATGGTCCGCACACCATTCGAAAACATTGCCGCTCATGTCGTGCAAGCCCAGTTCGTTGCCCAATTTCAACCCAACGGGCATTGGCTGCCCGGCACTGTTCTTATCATACCAAGCCACTTCCTTGATATTATGGCTGCCCGCGTATTGAAAGCCTTTACTCTGCTGCCCCCCGCGAGCGGCATATTCCCATTCCGATTCACTGGGTAAGCGAAATTGTTTTCCGCTCGCCTGGCTTAGCCACGCTGCGTAAGCATTAGCACCGCACCAGGTCACATTGACTACGGGATGGCGCTTGTATTTTTCATCAACCCACCAGCCAGCGTCGCCCTTCTGCATACTCCATCGGTGTTCTTTAATTATTCTTTGTCCCTGGTGTGGCCCCTCTTGTACAGTATCACTTTCGTAATCGTTCAAAAAGCACAAGAACGCCTCGTTGCTTACCGGGTATTTGGCCATTTCAAAATCCGGAAGGGTGATCAGGGTAGGCGGTTTTTCATTGTCATAACCATCATTAGACCCTATTTCAAAGCTTCCGCCTTTGATGGAGATCATCTGTGGTAGAAGGTAGGCTGCTCTCTGTATTTTCGAATGACTCATACGCTAGGGGAATAATCTCTTTTTAGCTTCATGAATGATGGTTCTGAGGGACTCTGCTATTCGATTCTCTAGCTGGATTTTTACTTTGTAATCTACCAATCCCTTGCCAACATCTCTTTGTACTCCTGCCAATTGTTGTTTAAAAGATTGAAAACTGTCCTCTTCTTCCGGTATTAAAGGAATGAGAGTTTCTAGAGCCTCCCGGTACTCCGCCTCAGCTATAAAAGTTTCTGCTTCTCTGATTTTTTGACGAACAACTTGCCGGGACCTTTTGGACGCAGGCTTTTCCTTTTCTTCAAACTGAGCCTGTTTATCTTCGAATAAAAATGGTTTCAATTTTATCGTTTCGATTGGTTGGGAGATTTTCCCATCCGAAACTTCGATAATGGGAGCCGTCCAGTTTTCCAGTTTTTGTTTGTCCACATAAAACTGACCATCCAGGCTGTAGCTTTCTGTCACCTCCAAATTCTCTTGTATCTTGCTCAGGAGAGTACGGATTTTACTTAGTGTTTTAATCCCTTCCTGTGGGATTTCCACTTTTATATCATTGCCATCAGCCAGAACGATAGCTCTGGTTTTGCTTGCTCTGTCGTAGATAATGGTTCCTTGTTTCCATATATGATCCAACCGGGCCAGGTGGGAAGTTTGAATGATAAAACTTTGAATAATACCGTATTGCAAAATGGGATGTCTGTATCGAACATGGAGCAGTTCTTTGTCTTCTCTCAGGTTCTCCACTTCATTAGGGGCCCGGTCATTTAATAGCTGAGGCGCTACAAATCTTCTTTCGGAAAAATCCGGTTGCCCCTTATCCTTGTATTGATCTTCAAAGATAATCTCACAGGTCAGCATAAAGTCGAGAAAAAGTAGCATATCTGCTTCTGAGTACTGCTCATTTTCCCTTGACCATAAACGTTTAAGATTTTCCCCTTTAAAGTAATTATGCTCTTTCTGAACACCTGAAAGGTAATAGAAATTAAATTCTCTGTCAAAAATGGCGTATACGGCTGTGATCATCCAGTTTTGATCCACAACGATCTGATCATTAAAATGGCCTTTCCGGTAAAAAAATACGCCGGTGTTGTTCAGCCACTTGAGAATAAGGTCTAAATCAGCCGCTGCCTCTTCCTGTGTTACCTTTTCCTTAAAGTCAGAAAAAGGAATCAGCTTGTTTTTTTGATCGAGTTGTTCGCGTACCCAGGTTCTGACCTTTGCCCACGAGCCCGGTAGTTCAGCATCTTTATTTTTTTTCTTAATAATGCGTTTCACTGCATCCCGTAAAGTATCAAAATCATCTGCTGCCTCCTCCGGTTCTTTAGAGTCGAGCTTTAGAAATTTAAGCGGCGTAAAATAGTTGCCGTATTGCTTTATAAATTGCGAGCGTTCCGGATGATCTTCCGGCTTTCCTGCAGCTTTGGTTTTGACGACAACGACAGGGCTTTGGCCGCCAAATACTTTGATGTAGTATAACCAATACCTTAATTTGCGGTTGGGATAGGTTTTTTCTTTATTGTTTTCAATAATAGGACGGGACTCTGGCTCTTTTTGGGAGAACTCATCCCATAGTGCCAGGTAGATGGCATTTTCTTGCATAAACATTCGATGGGTAGCATGATAAATATCTTGCCCGCCAAAATCCCAAAAATTGAGCAGATATGGATAATCTTCTTCTCGGTATACATGAAGGGCCACGCCATGAGTAGAATGGTGGTTTTTTTCAAAAGTCTTATAAATCAATCTTTCTACCAGGCAGGATTTTCCTACACCACCATCCCCCACCACCAATACTTTTTGCTCATTGTCCTTTTTAGCTCCACTCTCCTGTAGCGATTTCAGAAAGCGTTTCATATCCGGCAGACAACTGCCTGGCTCTTCGGTAAATACCCGCTTTTGCGGAGAAGCGACTTTATTACCTCTAAGATACAGGCGTTCCAAATTTGGAAACTTCAGCAACCAATCTGCCTGAAACTGCTCCAGTGGATTTCCGCTTAAGTCCAGATGCGCCAGGCTCGGGTATGCACCCACGGGGGTAAAACTTTTCAATTGATTTCGGCTAAGGTCCAGCCATTGTATACGGCCAAAGCCCTGCAGCAGCTTGAATTCCTTAAGCTGGCTGTCACTGACATCCAAATGCTTCAGTTGTGGCAATGGTTTTTCAAACCTGAGGCTGGTAAGTTGCTCGTTATCGCTCAGGTTCAGGTACTGCAGCGCTCCGAATGCGGCGGGGATTTCTACCGCTGCTGTATCGGTGTGCCTGGCTGCCAGGGCAATAAGATTACCATCGTCGTCCAGGCAGTAGGCGGTATCAGAGTGGAACGCACGGACTTCTACTATCGAGGTTCTCTTGTCAAAGGAAGTTCCAAATAAATTGTGAAGTTGCTGCTCAATTGTCATACGGGGTACTTATGGTTTAATGATCCATGTCGAAAAGGTAGAATTTGAGTGTATCCCGGATGGAATAAAGCTTATGCTTTTTCTCATCATATCTAATAACATGGCCAATAGATTTATTTCCCAATATAAAAAAGTTTTTGTTATGGGAAATGAGGTAGGCTTCCGCCCGCTCCAGTATTCTTTCATCATAACGCTCGCCCTGAATAATGCGATAGTAACTGCTCATTGTACTGTTTTTAGCCCTTCAGAATGGCTCAGAAAGTTGAGTGTAGCTAATCTGAATTTTTCCTGTCCTTCCGGGCCGGGTTCAACAATCGCTCGAGCTGTGTTGCCAGTTGCAAGGAGCTGGGCCGGTAAGCATCGGCTGCCAGGAGCTTGCCCTGCGGATCGATCAGGATATACCTGGGTATCCCCTTGATGTTGTAATCTTCGCTGATCTTTGAATCCCAGGCCTTGTCAGCGATAATCTGTGTACCCAAAAGGTCATCTCTGATAACCATTTCTTTCCAAGCTTTTTTGTTAGCATCAATAGAAACCCCCAGAAAGGCCACCTGATCGTTGTTTTCATATTTTTTTATCAATGCCTCAAAGGAAGGCCTTTCCCTCAGACAAGGCTGGCACCAGGTGGCCCATACGTCGATGTACAGGTATTTTCCGGCAAAGTCATTCAGGGCATAAGATTGGCCGTTGACGTCGGGATAAGAGAATTCAGGAGCCGGCTTTCCCTTTTTCAAATGTTCCCATTTTTTGTAGAGCGCTACCAGCTTCTTCTTGTATTGCTCGTTCTCACAGTTTACCAAAAACTTATTATAGTACTTTTCGGAGCCATCAATACCGAACAGATCCAGGTGATCCCGCAGGCGGGCATATTTTTGGTGCTCGATGATTTGGGGCTCATCAAGCTGTTCTTCAATTACGTCCATTGATGCCTGGAGGTATCTGGCTTTTTGATCTTCCAGGTCGGCTACATTTTCCATTTTGGCGTTGGCCAGGCGGATGAGATAGTTTTCCAGGTATTGAATATACGCAGGCAGACCAATGAGGCTAGCATCTTCCAACTCGTAGCGCTGCTGCGCGCCAAGAAGGAGATTGCTGGCGCTGTACCCGGCATCTTTGGCGTAATAGCCATGGTATTTTTTGTATTCATTAAAATAATTGGCACAAGTATATTCAATCATCTTTCGGGCGTACTTCCTGAAAGTCTGATCCGCTCGCCTGTTGTCGTTGACAAATTCCGTCATTTTCTGATCCGCATAATCTTGAACTGCGCCCACCCGGTTGATAAATTCTTTTTCATCACTACCATAAAAATCCGGCAGCACCTCGCGATCTAACTCTACCGCCTCTTTTAGGGCGATTAAAAAATCATTTTCTGCCGCCAAATCTCCCTCGTAAACAATTGATCGGGTAAAGTTGGAAAAATCATAGCGGTCAAATGATAGCTGTATATTGTCGCCGGGCCGGGCAAAAATATCCCAGTTTCGCTGATTATAAATCAAGCTGACCATCAATGGCCGGTCACTTTCCAGAATAATGGAAAAAATACTATCACTCATCTCTATCTCTTCGTATTCGGTAGTTGTGGCGTAGTATATTTTGTTGTCCGTGCCCATACTTTTGATCAGGCCACTGATAGAAAGGGAACCCTCCCGCGGTTGTTCGGATTGACAAGCTACAATGAAAACCGATAACAGGCTAATTATCACAAACTGGATGTCTTTCATGCTAATCGTTGGTTTTTTTGGGGAAACAGGCTTACTTCGCGTGACAGTCAGGTCGGTACCAAATGCTTTGCGAAACAAGCCTGAATCAAGTCCTACAATTGGGCGGCCAGTCGGGAGCCCTGATCTATTGCTCTTTTGGCATCCAGCTCTTTGGCTTCATCGGCACCACCGATAAGGTGCACGTTGATACCGGCGGCTTCCAGGCCGGCCTGCAATTCTCTCAGTGGTTGCTGGCCTGCGCATACTACCACATGATCGACCTCGAGTAGGGTAGGTTCGCCATTAACGGTGATGTGCAACCCCTGGTCATCTACTTTTTCGTAGGCCACCTGAGAGATCATTTTCACCTCTTTATTTCTCAGGCTCGCCCGGTGTATCCAGCCTGTTGTTTTGCCGAGGTTTTTACCATGCTTTCCCCTTGAACGCTTGAGCAGGTAAATGTCTCTGTAGGAAGTGGAAGGCTGGGCAGCAGCCAACGCCCCTCCCGATGAGTAGTTCATATCTACGCCCCACTCCGACATAAATGCTTTTACATCCAAGCTGGACGCTACTTCTTTGGGATCATGGGAAAGGAATTCGGCGACATCAAAGCCAATACCTCCGGCTCCGACGATCGCTACTTTCTTCCCTACTGGTTTTTTGTGGTACAAAACATCCACATAGCTCAGCACTTTGGGATGGTCTTCTCCTTCAAATCCGGATTTCCTGGGAGTCACACCGGTCGCTAAAATGACTTCATCAAAACCTTTATCTTTCAGATCATCCACAGTGACGGGCGTTTGGAGATGCAGCTTTACACCTGTCAATTTGATTTGTTTGTCAAAATACCGCAGCGTTTCGTCAAACTCTTCTTTACCCGGAATGCGCCTGGCCATATTGAACTGACCGCCTATCTCGGCAGATTTCTCAAAAAGATGTACTTCGTGACCGCGTTCTGCAGCTACCGTGGAGGCGGCCATCCCGGCGGGACCTGCGCCCACAACGGCGATTTTCTTTTTATTGTTGGTAGGTAAATAATTCAATTCTGTCTCGTGACAGGCTCTGGGATTGACCAGGCAAGAGCAGATTTTCACCTGAAAAGTATGATCCAGGCAAGCCTGGTTACAGCCGATACAGGTATTGATCTCATCAACGCGATCTTCCATCGTTTTGAGTACCAGATCAGCATCCGCCAGGAAAGGACGAGCCATGGAGACCATATCGGCATGGCCATCGGCGATGATCGCTTCGGCAGTTCCCGGCATATTAATACGATTAACCGCCACCAGCGGGATATTGACTTCGCCCATCAGTTTTTGGGTCACCCAACTGAAGCCTCCCCGTGGCACCATGGTAGCAATAGTCGGCACTCTGGCTTCATGCCAGCCAATACCCGTATTGATAATGGTAACTCCGGCAGCTTCAATGGCTTTGGCAAGCTGCACCACTTCCGGCCAGGTACTCCCTTCGTCTACCAGGTCCAGCATCGATAATCGATAAATGATGATGAAATGCTCACCCACTCGCTCTCGTACGCGCTTGATGATTGCTACGGGGAATTTCATTCGGTTTTCATAGTCGCCACCCCATTCATCTGTACGATGATTGGTACGCTTAACGATAAACTGATTGATCAGGTAGCCTTCTGAGCCCATGATCTCCACCCCATCGTAACCGGCTTGTTGAGCCAAAGCGGCACATTTGGCATAATCTTCGATCGTTCGCTCGATGTCCTCGGCAGTCATCTGCCGGGGCGTCAACATATTGATGGGAGCTTTTATCGGAGAAGGCCCTACAATATGCTGATGATAAGCATAACGGCCTGTATGAAGAATTTGCATGCATATTTTTCCATCTTCCTCATGTACCGCTTTAGTGATCAGACGGTGCTTCTCGGCTTCTTCCGGCGTATCCAGCTTGGCCGCACCAGGCCCAACGGCGCCTTCCACATTGGGCGCAATACCTCCCGTAACGATCAGGCCTACCTGGCCTTTTGCCCGCTCTGCATAAAAGACAGCCGCTCTTTCAAATCCGTTTTCTGCTTCTTCCAGCATCGTATGCATGGACCCCATCAACACGCGATTTTTTAATGTTGTAAACCCGAGGTCTAGTGGCTTAAGTAGATTACTATATTTTTGACTCATGAACTTATTTTTTCAAGTCTTTATCTCTTTCTTTTTAACATAAGATAGGCTATGGATTACCAATTTTTCCAATAGCACCCGGAGGATTCTTTTCCTTCAGGTAGTTGGTTAGCATGTAATACAAATGCCTTCTCGTATTTCTTCCCTCATAAATACCATGGGAACGGTTAGGGTAGGGCATTACCTGAAATTGCTTGTTGTACTGGATCAGCTCATTGATCAGGGCTTCAGCATTTTGGTAATGCACGTTGTCATCGCCGGTACCATGTACCAGAAGCAAGTTGCCTTCCAGATTTCTAGCATGAGTAATAGGAGAACCCTGGATGAAGTCTTCCATATTCTCTTGTGGCAATCCCATGTAGCGCTCCTGGTAGATATTGTCATAGTACAACTGATTCGCTACCGGCGCTACTGACATTCCGGTTTTGTATATTTCTGGATACTGAAATAATAAATTCAGTGTCATGGAACCACCGCCACTCCATCCCCAGACAGCTACGCGATTGGGGTCCACATAATTCCACTTGAGGATTTCCCGGGCGGCCATAGCTTGATCTCTGGCATTGACGATACCTATTTTTCTATAGATACTTTTTCTCCATTGTGTTCCTTTCAGGCTGGGCGTTCCTCGGTTGTCCATTGCAATGACCAGATAGCCCTGCTGAGCCAGCATAACGTGCCAGAGGTTAAGCCAGGAATCATTGGCAACGGTCCCGGCCGGCTCTCCGTACACGTAGAAAAGCACCGGATATTGCAGGTTTTCATCAAATCCTGCGGGTTTGATCATCATCCCGTCCATCTCCACGGTGTCCGCAGTAGTCACCTGGAAAAATTCGACCTCCGGCAAGTCCAGTTGATTCACAGTTTGTATATAAGCTTTATTGGCCACCAGCGTATCCAGAATATCGTGATCCGGAAGGCTTACCAGAAATACCCTTCTGGGCGTGGTGGCACTGGAGTGCGTATGAATAGCAAATTTCCCATCGGGAGAAATATCGTAATCGTTAGTTCCGGAAAAAGACTCTGGCGTTAGCCTTTGGGGCTCATCCGAGCCCGCCACCGGAATACTGTAGAGGTAGCGTTGAGTCGCATTTTCAGGCGAGGCACTAAAATAGATCAACTGATCTTCTTCATTTTTTTCATAATATCTTGCAATATCATAATCCCCTTTACTGAGTAGCGCTCTGGGTGGTTCACTCAATATTTTGTCCTGCTTGCTGATAAGGTCCACTCGGTATAAGTGCCTCCAGCCATCATTTTCACTCATTCTCAGGAAGGACTTGCCTCCATTTACCATAGGCAAATCATCCATCCGACGAGAGCCTTCAATCGTGAACACCTCTACCCAGGTCTCTTCCGTTTCCGTATAAGTGGAAATCACCCTTCCCAAAGGCGCATTGCAAAGGTAGATCTTTAATTCATTCTGCTTGCGGTTCAATTGCTGTACCAGCATTTCGGTGGGCCCGGTCCACTGCATTCTCGGAATATAGTGCTGAACGGGATCTCCCGGAATGTCTATCCATTTTATTGCTCCATCGTTTACGTTTACTGTTCCTACTTTACAACTCGAAGGCTCTTCTCCCACTTTTGGATACTGAACCGGTATGATTTCAGAATAGACATCACTAACATTGTCAATCATGTAGAAATCTCTGATATTGGAAGCATCTAATTGCCAAAAAGCAATACGTTCGCCATCGGGACTCCAACGGAAACCATCGCGACAGAAAAACTCTTCCTCGTACACCCAATCAAATGTACCATTAATGATGTCGCCGTCTCCATCTTGGGTAAGCTGAGTGATATCTCCACTCGCTACATCCTCGACGTACAAGTTGAATTCACTAACGTAGGCGATCCTGCTATTGTCAGGAGAAAACTTGGCAAACATCAAAGAACCTTCGGGCAACCCTTTGCCTACCTGTCTCAACTCCTTACTGTCGAGGTCAAAGCGCCAGTAGTCTCCCCTGGTATTACTGCGCCAAACTCTTTCGGAGTTGGTAAAAATGAGCAGCAAGCGTTCATCTTCAGACCAGGAATAGTCTTCCACAAAAAGCGGAGCTTCCTCTCCCTCGGGTGTCAGGTCATTTGAAGTTACCAGCACTGTTCTTGATTGATCTTCACATTTGTAGGCGACCAGTTCGTATTGCTGCCGGCCAGCGTATTCTATTTTAGTGTAGAATTCACCGTCATTTAGCCACTGGGTGGGGCCCAGGTATTCCTGCCTAAAATCAGCCGAACTGTGAATCCGCTCCAGGGTTACCTGTGATGCCTGTTGAGCATTAATTGTATTTTGAAAGAGAAATAAGAAAAGGAGTAACGGACTAAATAGAGCTTGTTTGATAGACATATTCTTTTAATTTATGCATACATTTTTTCAATCAGGTCTTTGTATTTCTTACTAATGACTCTGCGTTTCAGCTTCATGGTGGGAGTCAGTTCTGCCTCTGTACCATCGGGCCGATTGGTCAGCCATTCCTGATCTACTAAAACAAACTTTTTGATTTGTTCTACTTTACTGAATTCCTTATTGACACTTGCCACTATAGCGTCAAAAGCTTTTATTACTTTGGGCATTTTTATCATTTCCTTCATATTAGTCCAGGTTAAGCCCTGCTCTTCACACCAATTTTTCAGCACATCATTCGAAGGTACGATCAGCGCGGAGACAAATTTACGTTGCTCGCCTACCACCATAATTTGCTCTACCAAAAATTCTTCTTTGAACCGGCTTTCTATAGGTGCCGGCGCCACGTATTTACCTCCAGACGTTTTGAGAAGCTCTTTTTTGCGGTCTGTTATCTTCAGGTAGGTTTCTCCTCCGGGGCCGGGGATCAGCTTACCGATATCTCCAGTCCTCAACCAGCGTTTGCCATCTACGTTGTGAAGGACAGCAGCTGTTTCGGCTGGTTTTTTGTAATAGCCCTGCATGACATTAGGCCCACTCACCATGATTTCACCCTCACCGGGGCCAAAGTCTTTGTTGTTTTCATCGATTTGTATATCAACACCTGGAAAAGCTGGTCCGGCAGAGCCTACCAATGCTCTATTTTCCTGCGGGCGCCCACCGGCTACTCCCGGCGAAGCTTCTGTCATCCCGTAAGCTTCCCCGAGCATAATACCTGCGGCATTGAATACGCGGGTGATTTTTTCGGGTAGTGGTGCCGCACCGGAAACGATTATTTTCACTTCTCCCCCAAGGGCTTCTCTCCATTTACTAAATACCAGGCGGTCGGCAATCTTTCTTTTGATTTTTTCCCAGCCAGTATATTCTTTACCATACTCAAAATCATCCGTCAAAGATAAAGACCAAAAGAATATTCTTCGTTTCAACCCTTTTAACTCCAATCCTTTAGCATAAATTTTTTCGTAGACCTTTTCCAAAACCCTAGGAACAGTATCAAAGAAATGGGGCCTTACGGCCTTGAGGTCACCATCGTCGCCTCCCAGCTGATCTGTCCCGGTATAATAAATGTTCGCTCCCTGGTAAATTTGGAAATACCCGGAAGTCCTTTCAAAAATATGGCACAAAGGCAAAAAACTTAGTACGCGATCGCCCGGGTCTAATTTTATTAATTGCTTGGCTGCAAAAGCATTACTCACGATATTTTTATGGGAAAGCATCACCCCTTTTGGCGCACCGGTAGTACCGGAAGTGTAGATGATGGTAGCCAAATCATCTTCTCCTACCTGACTCTTCAACTGCTCCACCTCTTCGAGCCGATCATCGGACCACAATTCCCGCCAGTAGAGCCTACCTTCCACTTCATCAAAAGTAAATATCTCTTTCAAGGTGGGTACCTGGCTTTGCGTTTCCTGAACTTTGTCATACAAGTCGCCCCCACCGACAAATGCAAGGCTCACTTCAGCTTCACTGAAAATATAACTGTATTCTCTCGAGCTTATGGTAGGGTAAACAGGTACACTGATCGCGCCAATCTGCTGGAGAGCCATATCCATAAAAATCCACTCCATACGATTGCGGTAAGACACCAGAGCTATTTTATCCCCTTTGTTTACGCCGTACTTCAGCAAGCCGCTGCTCACCCGGTTGATGATATTGATGGCTTCGTCAGTACTCACGCTGGTCCAGGCATTATTAACCTTGTTATTGAAAGCCTTTTCTTGTGGATAATTAGCTTGTTGAAAGTGCAAAATGTCGAATAGTCTCTTTATAGCTGCCATGACTTTTTTTATTTGGAAAAGGTTGATTACAATTATACCAAAATTGTAGCGAGTTTTGAAGAAAAAATTTTAAATCGTTCTTTGGTTCTTTACAGAATTATTCTGTTTTTTTCCATAAAAACCAATACTTAATACTTTTATAATGACTTTAGTCTATAAAAATAGTTCTCAAATAGGCCAAAAAAGTTATTCCATCTAAAGCAATGGGCGATCTCACAGGCTTTATCTATTTTTCTATATCTTTCAAGGTATTTCAATTCCTAAACACACTCGATTTTTTATGAAAAGATTAATTCTAATTAAGAGTTTTGTGCTTTTAACCGGTTATCTGCTCAATGCTCAGGTAGATGCCAAGATGTTCAGATACCCTGATGTGTCGGAGGATCAGATTGTTTTCTCTTTCGGTAATGATATATGGGTATGCTCCAAAGCGGGTGGAACTGCTGTAAAGCTGAGTTCTCCGGATGGTGAGGATCGTTTTGCCCGTTTTTCTCCGGATGGCAGCCAGATTGCTTACTCTGCTAATTACGATGGCAATACAGATGTGTACATTATCCCGAGTGCCGGAGGGATTCCGCAGCGACTGACTTATCACGGCATGAGCGATCGGGTGCTTGACTGGCAGCCCGACGGCAAGGCTGTACTTTTCCATTCTAACAGAAAGAGCGGTCGGCAGCGTTTCGGGCAGTTCTACAAAATTAGCGTAGAAGGTGGTATGGCCGAACAACTACCCGTACCCTACGGAGAATTTGCCAGCTATTCTCCTGACGGCAAACAAGTAGTATACACAGATAAATCCAGAGCATTTCGTACCTGGAAAAGATACAGGGGAGGGACAGCTGCTGATATTCGGACGTTCAACCTTAGCACCATGGAATCTAAAACGCTGGCCGCCAGCGATGCCAACGACGAAATTCCCATGTGGCACGATGATATGATTTATTTCATTTCTGACAGAGGCACCAACAAACGCTTCAATATTTGGTCGTACAACACCAAAAATCAGCAGTTGAAGCAAGTGACAAATTTTAAGGACTTTGATATTCGCTTTCCGGCAATAGGCCCTGAGGATTTAGTCTTTGAAGCCGGCGGTAAGATATATCTTATGAACTTAGCTTCTCAAAAGCTAACGGAAGTGAAGATAGATGTATTTACAGATCAGGAAAAGCTCAAACCCAGCATGCAAAAGGTAGGACAGTTTTTGAGCCACACCAGCGTTTCGCCCGATGGGAAGAGAGTCGTTGTTGAGGCCAGAGGAGAATTGTTTTCCTTACCGGCTGAAAAAGGTTTTATCAGAAACCTGAGTAATAGTTCTGGTACGGCCGAAAGGTATCCCAGCTGGTCTCCGAGCGGTAGGTACATTGCTTACTGGAGTGATAAGGAAGGAGAATATAACCTGTACCTAAAAGACCTGAAGGAAGGAGGTATGGATAAACGACTGACCAACTTCAATTCTGGCTACAAGTATGAGCCACAGTGGTCTCCAGACAGTAAAAAGCTGTCTTACATTGACGAATCTGGTACTATTTGGGTATTGAATGTCAAAGAGGAATCTGTTGAGCGCGTTGATCAATCCCCTACGTTTATGAGCCATGGGGCGTTGAATCGCTTTCTGGTCAATTGGTCTGCTGATAGTAAATGGATGGCCTACAATCGGTCTGTGAATATTAATAATGCTATTTTCTTATACGATCTGGAAAGTAAAGAGCTACACCAGGTCACTTCTGGCTATTACAACGATTATAATCCTGTTTTTGACCCGGAAGGCAAGTACCTTTATTATTTGACCAACCGTCACTTCAGTCCGGTATATAGCGATGTAGATGGGACATGGGTTTACCCGAATGCTACTCAGGTTGCGGCTGCCAGTTTACGAGCTGATGTGCCTTCACCCCTGGAACCTACGAGTGACGAAGTGGCTATTGAAGAAGAAAAAGATGAGGAAGAAAAAGATGAGGAAGAAAAAGAGCAGGAAAATGGTGAGGAGGAAGACGGTGAGGAAGAAGAGTCAGGCCTGGTCATTGACTTGGCAGACCTGGAATCAAGAGCGGTGCTGTTGCCTATGGAGCCTGGTAATTTTGGCGGTATTGCTGCCGTAAAGGGCAAGCTGATCTTTCATCGCGCCCCTAATTCCGGTTCCGGTGAGCGGCAGGCACCTCTAAAATACTGGGATTTTAAAGCGGAAGAGGAAAAAACTATCATGGGCAGTGTATATAATTTTGTTGTAGCAGCGAGAGGTAAAAAGATGATGGTAGCTACCAGCAGTGGCCTTGCTGTTGTAGATATCGCTCCCGGGCAAAAAGCGGATAAGAAAGTACCCGTTTCTGATATCGAGATGATGATCGATCCAAGAGCCGAGCATGAGCAAATATTTGAAGATGCCTGGCGCTTACAACGAGACTTCTTTTACGATCCCAACATGCACGGTGTAGATTGGGAGGCCCAGAAGGAACAATATGGCGCCCTGGTAAAAGATGCTACTACTCGCTCTGATATGGATTATATTTTGGGGGAATTAATAGGCGAGTTAAATGCTTCTCATACTTACAATAGAAGTGGAGACAGCCAGGAAGACCCCGAGCGCAGGAATGTAGGGTATATTGGAGTAGATTTTGGTCAAAAGAACGGCAAATATTTCATTAAAAAAATCATCCGGGGTGCCAAGTGGGATATTGATACCCGCTCGCCGCTGGACCAACCCGGAGTAGAGGTCAAAGAAGGCGATTATATCCTGGCAGTAAATGGACAGGAGCTGGATATTAACAAAGAACCGTACGCTGCTTTTCAGGGATTGGCCGGTAAAACAGTAGAGCTTACCATCAATAGCACAGAAAATGCTGCTGAACGCCGCAAAGTTATTGTTAAGACGCTAGGCAGTGAAACACGCCTTCGCCACCTGGCCTGGATTGAAGGTAATCGCAAAAGGGTAGAAGAAGCTTCCAATGGTCGTATTGGATATGTATATGTCAGAAGTACAGGCATTGACGGCCAGAACGAACTGGTAAGGCAATATCAAGCCCAGTGGAATAAGGAGGGCTTGATTGTAGATGAGCGCTTCAATAGTGGTGGGCAGATTCCGGATCGCTTTGTAGAGCTTTTAAACCGTCCTGCTTTGGCCTTTTGGGATGTACGCCACGGTAAGAGCTGGCAGCACCCCAGCAATGGTCATTTTGGTAAAAAAGTGATGTTGATCAATGGTTGGAGTGGCTCTGGTGGAGATGCTTTCCCTGATTATTTCAGAAAATCAGAGCTGGGCCCGCTTATCGGCACCCGTACCTGGGGAGGATTGATTGGTATCAGTGGAGCTCCCGGCCTTATAGACGGTGGTTCTGTTACTATACCTACATTCCGCATGTATGATCCCGACGGCGATTGGTTCAGAGAGGGATACGGCGTAGAACCGGACATTGAAGTGCCAGAAAATCCAACTCAACTGGCTAGAGGTGTGGACCCTCAGATTGAAAGGGCAATCCAGGAAATCATGAAAGATTTACCGACTCAGCCTAAAGATCAGATTCCTGACGCCCCTAAGGTGGAGAAAAGAAGTGAATAATCACAAATGAAAAGAAATAGAGGCTGGCGAAAAAAGCCTGTTGGCTTTTTTCGCCAGCCAATAATATTTTTTACCTCTTAGGCGGCATAGAAGGCCTTACTTCCACTTTACTGGGCAGGGTTCTGGGATGCATACTCAGCAGGTCGATAGTCATTTGTGCTAAATCTTCTGGTTGTATCTTCCAGGCATCTTCCTCTGACGGCACATGATTATTGAAATAGGTTGCTACTGATCCCGGCATAATGGTGGATACTTTCACCCCAAACTGCCTGAGGTCAAGCATGATAGCTTGGGTAAAACCTACCAGTCCAAACTTACTTGCATTGTAAGCTGCACCTTTGGCAAAAAAGTTAGTACCAGCCAAGCTGGCTATAGTTATGATATAACCTTCACTTTTCTTGATCTCTTCAACAGAAGCTTTAACGCTATTGAATACGCCAGTCAGGTTGATATCCAGCACTTCGTGCCATTGTTCGGCAGTCATATCCTGGATAGGAGCAAAATGCCCAACACCTGCATTGGCAATTAATACATCGAGCTTCCCCCACTTGTCAAGGATAGCTTCAACGCTGCGCTGCTGTGACTCCATGGAACGAACATCCGCCTCTACAGGCAGTAGGCTATCTGGATGATCACTATTGAGCTGATCAGCGACTTTTTTGGCTGCATCAAAACTTCGGCTGGTAATGCCTACTTTCATGCCCTGTTCTGCCATGGCCTGAGCGATGGCCAGGCCGATACCCTTGCTACCACCTGTAATAAGAGCTACTTTTCCGGAGAGTTGCGTTTTTTCATTCATAACATTTTAACACCCCGTAAAAGCTGAGGTTTAGAGGAATATTTAGTAACTTCACTGTGCAACCAAAAAAAACAACAGTGAGGCATCTCCGCATCTTTATTTTATGTATAGTTTTTTTTTCCTGTCAAAAAAATCAAGTCCCAGACAACTTGGAAGCTCCTGAAGGAATGGTATATATTCCTGCTGGTACTTTTGTTATGGGTGGGCGCTCAGAGCAGGCCCGGCCGGACGAATTTCCAAAGAGAAAAGTGCATATCGATGCTTTTTATATGGATGAGCATGAGGTAACGAATGCTCAGTTTGAGGAATTTGTTGAGGCTACTGGTTATCAGACGATAGCAGAACGAGCTGTGGAATGGGAAGAATTACGCAATAGCTTACCGCCCGGCACGCCCAAACCGGCAGATTCCCTACTACTGCCTGGTTCTTTGGTATTTAGCGCCACCGAGAGGGCCGTCAACCTTCACAACTATCAAAAATGGTGGGACTGGACTATCGGTGCCAACTGGAAGCGGCCGCTCGGCCTACACAGCAGCAGTGACACTCTCCCGGAGCATCCGGTTGTGCATATTGCCTGGCAGGATGCTGTTGCCTATGCTGAATGGGCCGGAAAAAGACTGCCTACAGAGGCAGAGTGGGAATGGGCAGCGATGGGAGGTCGGGAAGAAGCCATTTATCCATGGGGCAACCAATCGGCCAAGCTGGCTCACAGTAAAGCCAATTTTTGGCAGGGAGCATTTCCCTATATCAATACAGAAGAAGATGGTCATTACGGGGCCGCACCGGTGAAGACCTATCCTCCTAATGGCTACCAACTCTATGATATGGCCGGCAATGTGTGGGAGTGGTGCGCAGATTATTATCACTATGATGCTTACAAAATTAATTCCAGCAACGACGGGCTGATCAACCCCAGCGGACCCGACAGCTCTTTTGACCCCTACGAACCTCAAGCTAAAAAACGAGTCATCCGCGGCGGTTCCTTTCTGTGTAATGACAGCTATTGCAGCGGCTACCGATCAGCAGCCCGGATGAAAAGTACAGAAGATTCTTCGATGAATCACCTGGGCTTCCGATGCGTAAAAGACCTTTAAATTCACATAATATTTTTACATAAAAAATTACCCAATCGCGTTTATGAGAAATATTGCTATTTCTGATATTCATGGATATGCCAAAACTTTTCGGGCGCTTCTCAATAAAATCAACCTAACTACTGCTGATCAGCTTTTTCTTTTGGGTAATTATATTGACCGCACCTAGAGCGCCCTTTTACTTTCAGTAGACATATTTTATCAACCATTCCCAGGGATTCTCGTTACATCAATGTTAAAAAAAAAGGTAAATGAAACGAGGAATACTTTGGTTTAGAAACGACTTGAGACTTAGAGATAATCCCGCCCTGATTGCTGCGCTAGACAATTGCGACGAGATCCTCCCTGTCTATATTTTTGATGATCGTTATTTTGAAAAAGATGAATGGGGCTTTATCCGCACTGGTCCGTTCAGGTTGAAATTTTTGTTAGAATCAGTAAAAGACCTTGCCGATCATGTAGAAGAAAAGAAAGGGAAACTGATTTTGAAAAAAGGTATTCCTGAAGAGATTCTGCCCGAATTAGCCCAAAAACATGACTGTACGGCTATTTTTGCGGCCAGAGAATACACGGATGAAGAAATAAAAGTAGAAAACAAGATCAATAAGGCATTGGACTTGAATCTTTACCATTCTACCACTCTTATTCACCCCGAAGACGTTACGTTCACCATAGAGAAGACGCCTGATGTTTTTACGGCTTTTCGCAAAAAGGTAGAAAAGTATGCTCAGGTCAGAGAACCATTTGAAATTCCGGATGTCATCCGTTTTGCCGCTGTGGAGGAGGCTTCGATAAAAGTAGATTTTGAAACTTTTGGACAACAAGCCCCAAAACCAGACAGCAGAGCCGCCATACAGTTTGAAGGTGGAGCAATGGCTGGTTTCAAAAGGCTTGATCACTACTTTTGGGATACCGATGCTGTGGCTACTTATAAAGAAACCAGAAATGGCTTAATTGGTGAAGACTATTCTACCAAGTTCTCTCCATGGCTGGCTAATGGCTCGCTCTCCCCCAGGTCTATCTACTACGAGCTGGAAAACTACGAAGGAGAAGTGACCAAAAATCAGTCGACTTACTGGGTGAAATTTGAATTACTCTGGAGGGATTACTTCAAGTATGTTGGGATGAAGTATGGGAAAAAAATATTCCAGGAAGGTGGTATACAGGATAAAAAGATAAATTGGAGAAATAACCCCAAATTATTCCGGCAATGGGCCATTGGCGAAACCGGCGATCGCTTTGTTGATGCCAACATGCGAGAATTGTTACTAACCGGGTTTATGAGTAACCGAGGGCGCCAAAATGTAGCCTCCTATCTGGTCCACAAGCTAAGGCAAGATTGGCGTAAAGGAGCCGCCTGGTTTGAATCCCTTTTGGTGGATTATGATGTAACCAGCAATTGGGGCAATTGGATGTACGCCGGTGGAGTAGGGAACGACCCGAGAGACCGTATTTTCAATACGCAAAAGCAGGCCGGGATGTACGATAAAGAAGGGGCTTACCGCGATTTGTGGCTTTCTGACTCTCCTCATTATGCCTCTGAATTCGCTGAAAAGTATTTCGAGGTATAGTGGGTGGCTAAGCGCTCAGATTTGTTTCGGGAGCGGGAAACGAACAGACTATTCTGCCTTTCCCGAAACGTAATCTTTATCTCTTTTGGGAAAGAAAAAGGCGGCAAACAGCAAAGCGATGGAAAGTCCGATAATACCGGGAATGATAAATATAGATTCCCAAAGGTGGGTTCCGTCTGTAAAAGTGTACTGATCAACGACGGCACCGGCCAGAAACGAGCCAAGTAAAACGCCTATTCCGTGAGTTAAAAAATTGATAAAGCCCTGAGCTGAACTCCTCAATTCTCTGGATACGGTTTGATCAATGAATATTTGTCCTACGTGAGTAGTATAATTATAAGTAGCCCCGTGTAGTAAAATACCGATATAAAGCAACCAGTCGCTCGTTCCAACTTCACCGTAAGCAAAACAAAGATAGCGAAAGCCCCAGGCCAGCATGCCCAAAAACAAAACCCATTTAAGCCCTAACAACCTATACACAGCAGGAAAAGAGAGCATCAGGGCAACCTCGGCAACCTGCCCCAGGGTCATTTTCCCGGCCGCATTGCTCATACCTGATTCGGTCAAAAATGGATTAACAAAACTATAGTAGAAGGAAGAGGGAATTCTAATAAGCACGAAGCAGATCAAAAAAACAACAAATGACCTTTTCAGGAGTAAAGTTTTAGCTTCTTTACCCAGAATTTTCCCCAAAGAGCTACCCTTTGATTGAAGAATGGGCGTTTTGGGTAAAGAAAAACAAAAAGCAGACATGGCCAACGAAGCAATACCGGCTATACGCAAGGGCCAGGCTTCCTCTTCCCAGTCCATCAAACTAATCAATATCCCGGCCGCCATCCACCCTACTGTTCCCCAAACTCTGATATTGGAAAACTCACGGGCGCGGTCTGTCACGTTGTGAAACACCAAAGCACTTGACAGGCCAAAAGTAGGTACAAAGATGATGGTGTAGAGAAGGATAATAGGATAGAAAAGCCAAAAATCAGTCACAAAAGAAATGCCGATCAGGATGAAGCCTCCCAGCAGTTGATAGATGCCCAGCAGCCGTTCTACTGGTACCAGGCGATCAGCCAAAAGCCCCGACAGGAATGGCGAAATTAAAGCGGCTATTGCAGTAGCTCCATAAACCAAGCCGATTTCTCTACCATTGAAATGTAGCGTATTCATCAGATAGGTACCAGTTGTCACAAACCAGGCTCCCCAAACAAAATATTGCAATAGCATCAGTAGAGAAAGCTGGGCTTTAAGGTTCTTACTCATGCCGCAAATATAGTACTTTGTCTAGTGGATAGAAACCCTCATTTGACCACCGGGAAAGATTAACACTTTAGATGAGAATACTCTCCCGGGAGTCAATAAACTATCAGGAGAGCATTCTAATTCTGATGGCTATACTTCCCCCCAATTTTAAACCAGTGAAGCCGAATATTTAGTTGAAATGAAATAAGTTTTTTGTCCAAAGAAGACTTCGGCTGATGTCTTCTCGCTAAGAGATGCTATGTTAGCATCCAAATAGTTCTTTGAAAAAATTGTAGATTAGCA